>JBBSQB010000014.1:0-81150 GCA_038258245.1 Chthoniobacterales bacterium | reverse complement strand
GGGGTTGGGGTTGGGGTTGGGGTTGGGGTTGGGGTTGGGGTTGGGGTTGGAGTTGGTGTTGGGGTTGGGGTTGGGGTTGGGGTTGGGGTTGGAGTTGGAGTTGGAGTTGGAGTTGGAGTTGGAGTTGGAGTTGGTGTTGGTGTTCGTGTTGGTGTTGGTGTCGGTGTCGGAGTAACACAGGGAGTCGGAGTAGGGGTTGCAGTCGGCGACGGCGTAACGCTGGGAGTTGGTGAGACGCTCGCCGTGGGCGAAGGAGATGAGGGCGGATTCCCCTCCGCAGCCTGGTGAGCTTGGGCGGCTACATCACGATCCATATTCGCATTGGCTTGATCGGCGACCGAGGAATCGGTAGGATCGACGAGCGAAACAGCTGTTCCGCCCCCGTAGATGACGAGGTTGGTCTGGACGAGCGCGCCGGCGCTCTTTTCCTGGCGCTGGCTCTGTATTTCACTTGAGATCAAGCCGGTGCTCGGGAGCGGCCCGAAGCCGGTGATGAGCTGCGAGGTTTTCATCAGCCGGTCCAGATCGACGTCTACTGGATCGGGGAGACCTTTGCCTTTGGGATTAACAATGAGCATCTGCCCGGCGTGAAGGAGAACTGAGTCGCCCACGCGGTCATTGCGGAAAATGCGCCCCGTGCCTTCAAGAATAATGAACTTGATGTAAGCGTCCGGATGATATTCCAGCATGACGGTCGTGCCGGTGATGGCGGCCGTGATCGCCGCGGTCGTGATCTTGGCGCCGCCCGCATTTTTCGGCACGCGCAAGAGCATCGCGCCGCCGCCCAAATCGAGATTGCGGGTTCCTTGTTTGAAACTGAAAATCGTGTTCGCCCCGAGGCGAGCGATGGTTTGATCGACGAAAGTCAACTCGCTGCGCGACCCGCTGCCGGTGCGGACCGCGGTGTTCTCGATCACCTCGTCGCTCACCGACGCGGGCCGCGGAGCGGCCTGGCCCGGGAGCAATTTCACATCGTTCACCACCTGGGTGACGCGAGCTTGTTTTAACTGCGTGGCGAAAAGAGCGTGCGGGCCCAGAGACAAAGTGACCAGGCAAAGTCCGAGCGCGAAATTCGGAAGGGATCGAGCGAGCGAATTGATGGCTTCCTAAAATTTGACGGACAACGAAAGTGCTCCGCCAACGTTGGCGACGCTGTAATCGAAGACGTCTTGGTTTGATTGGTTCCAGGCGAAAGTGCTGATGAAGCTGGCCGTCAGCCAGTCGCGAAACCGGTAGCTGGCGCTCAGCGCCAAAATCTCGCTTACGTCGGTGCGGTCGCCGACGTAATAATCGCGCACGGCCAGCCGGCCAACGGTGTCAATCGAGAAGGAGCGGCTCAGGTTTACGGAATAGCCGACGTAGGCTTCGAAGTCGTTCCGCTGCGGACCGTCCGGGTGCGCGTAAAACGTCAGGTTCGTATCGAGGCCCACGCTGAGCTGCTGCGCGCGCCCGAACCGAAAGGGCAATTCCGCACTCAGGAAAATGGAGTGATCGACAAAGAACTCATCGTAATGATTGGTATCAGTGAGCCGGTTGTAATCGTAGCGAGCCCGCAGGGTGAGGTTGTGCGCCTGCGGCAAATAATAAACCAGACCGGCGATCGCATCGAAGCTGTTGAAGTTAAATTCGTCAAAGCGGTCGTAGAGGAAAACCTGGTGTTGCAGCGCGAACTCGCCGTAGAACGTTTTCGTAAAGCGCGGTTGATAAATGACGTTCAGGACCGGCGCGAAAATCACGTCGTCTTGCTCGCCACTGCGAGTGAGCGCGACGTTCGACGTATAGTAAAACGGCGCGCCGACCAGAATCGTAAACGGTTTGTATTGCTCCCGCCGTTTCAAGATCGCCTGCTGCCCCAGATCCTCATCGTTCGGGCTGGAGGCGGCGTAGCCTTGGTCTTCACCGCTCGGCGCGACACCCTGCGAGTAGGTCGGATTCACCGGCGTGCGCAGCAGGTCGAGGCGGTTCTGACTCTGATCCGCTCCCTGCGCGAAGGCCGAACGAGCGGCCAGCAAAAGCGCGAAGCCGGCTCCCACAAATACAAAACGGCTGAATCCTGTCATCATTGCAATAAAAGATCCCTTCAGATGAAAGGGAAGTCTTGGCCTGCCAGGAATTTTCCGTCAAGCCTAAACGACCTGCTCGGCGCTGGGAGAACCGACCAATTCAGCCGACAAATCGAGCAGCGCGCGCTGCCAGGGCACGAGCAGCTCCAGGCTGCGCGCTTCGTCCATGGCGATCGCTTCCAGCGTCGCGCGCGAGGCGATGAACGCTTCCTCGATTCCCAACTCCGCTGCGGCCTTGTCGCGCGTGCGCCGTAAGGCAATCGCCCGGCGCTCCATCTCCCGCGTGGGACGCGCTCCCACGCGGCGCTGTTTCACCGGCCATTCGCTCTCCGGCAATTGCAACGCGGCCGCCGCACTCTCGTGCAAACCGCGCTGCCGCCGCGGCGAGAGATGCCGAAATTCCGGCTGTTCTCCCGCGAGCACGCGCTCGGTCGCGGAGAGCAATTGGTGGTTCTGCAAAATGTGAAAGGGCGGTCGATCGGCCGCGCGCGCTTCGCCATCCCGCCAGCGCCAAAGACTGCGCAGGATCGCCGCCGCCTGTCCGCGCAAAAGACCGGAACCGGTGATGCGCCAGGCCTCCTCTTCGTCACGCTCGCGCTCGATGTTCGCCACCTCGAGC
Organism: Chthoniobacterales bacterium; assembly: GCA_038258245.1. Lineage (GTDB taxonomy): Bacteria > Verrucomicrobiota > Verrucomicrobiia > Chthoniobacterales > UBA10450 > JBBSQB01. Next base: position 78,468 of record JBBSQB010000014.1, on the reverse strand, counting down.
CCGCGCTGGCAAGATTGCCAGAACCATTCCAGCCGGCCTTTCGCGCGCAAATCGTTCTCCATTTTCTCGGCCAATGGGAGCAGGTAACGCGTGTCGTTCACCGCATATTCCGCCATGTGACGCGGCAACGGCCGTTGCGCCCAATTCGCTTTCTGCGAACCCTTCGTCAGTTTCACGCCGAAGAATTGCTCGACCAGCGCCTGCAGGCTGAAAGCGCGAATCCCGAGCATGCGCGCCGCCACCACCGTATCGAAAACGCGCGACGCCACGAAGCCGAAGCTCCGCCGCATCAAGCGCAAATCGAAGTCCGCGCCTTGCAGCACGATTTCCTTCCCGTTCAACGCCTGGGCCAGTGGGACAAGATCGAATCCGGCCAAAGTGTCGATGAGAAAATCTTCACCCGGAATGCTCAGTTGGAGCAGGCAGAGCTTTTCGAAATAGGAATGCAGACTGTCCGCCTCCGTATCGATGGCGATGCGATCGAAAGGTTGAAGGCGGGGGAGAAATTCAGCCAATTGTTCGGTCGTCGCGATCAACCCACCGTCGGGTAATGCCGAAGCCCGAGATCCGACGCCCGCAGAAACAGGCGAAGCTCCGTTCCCGGCCGCTTTCTGCGCACGGAGCCGTTGATATTCGTCATTCGTCATTGTTTCGGTTTTCGGGTTTCGTCATTTCCGAAGGACCTCACCGCAATCCGCTTAGCAGCAGCTCCGCGTTGGTTTTAGTCGCCTGCATATTGTAAATCAATTTCTCCATCGCCTCGATCGGCGGCAGAGCCGACATCGCCTTGCGCAACTGCTTCACCATTTCCCATTCCTCCGGGTGATAGAGCAGTTCCTCGCGCCGCGTGGCCGATTGCGCGACATGGATCGCAGGGTAAAGCCGCTTCTCGACCAAACCGCGATCGAGATGCAGCTCCATGTTTCCCGTTCCCTTGAATTCCTCGAAAATGACCTGGTCCATCTTGCTGCCGGTATCGACCAGCGCGGTGGCGAGAATAGTGAGGCTGCCTCCATCCTCAACGTTGCGCGCCGCGCCGAAAAATCGTTTCGGTTTGAGCAACGCCTTCGAATCCACACCGCCCGACATCGTCCGGCCTTTCCCCGGTCGCAGCGAATTATAACCGCGCGCCAGGCGCGTGATGCTGTCGAGAAGAATGATCACGTCTTCGCCCAACTCGACGAGCCGCTTGGCCCGCTCGAGCACCAGCTCCGCCACTTGCACGTGACGCTGCGAATTTTCGTCGAACGTCGAATGATAAATCTGGCAATCGACATCGCGCTGCAGATCGGTCACTTCTTCGGGGCGCTCATCCACCAGCAGGATGATTAAATTCATCTCGGGATGATTTACCCGCACCGCCCGCGCGATTTCCTTGAGCAAAATCGTTTTGCCCACCCGCGGCGCCGCCACGATCAACCCACGCTGACCCCGTCCCAGCGGCGTGAGCAAATCGATAGCCCGCGCGCTCAGCGAATTCGTCGTGTCGTTCTCGAGAAAAATTCGGCCTTCGGGATAGAGCGGAGTCAGGGTGTCGAACGCTTCCGGCTCGTTCCAATCCTCCGCCGGCTGCCCTTCGATCTCCGTGATTTGATCGATCATCAGCCAGCGTTCGCGCTCGCGCGGCAGCCGGACTGCGCCGGCCACCTTTTGACCGGGCCGCAGCTTGAAATGTTGCACCGCGCCCTTGGGCAACGCCACATCCTCCGGCACCGGCAGGAAATTCAACTCCGGACAACGCAACATGCCGGACGAATCCTGCGTCGGCTCGAGGAAACCTTCCGCCGTCACCAGCGTTCCGCGTGTCAGCATATGGCGGAGCACGTCGAGAATCTGATGATGACGCGAACGGCCTGGCGCGCGCCGGAAATTCCATTCCTCGCAAAAAGCGCTGAACTCCTCCGGCGTCTTCGTCTGCAGCTCGTTCAGGCTCAGCTTTTCCGGAACTGCTTCCGGCGCGGGCTCGGGAGCTTGCCCTTCCGCCGTCTCCGGCGTCATCGTAATTTCGTCCATTAGTCGTTAATCAAAAAAGTCTCGCCAAAATATTGGCCTGCTCCTCGAGAACCGCGCGCGGGCCATTGTTCCAAACCACGTGATCGGCGCGTTTCATTTTTTCATCGAGCGGCATCTGCGCCTCGATCATCTGCTCCGCTTCCGGGGAGGAAAGACGGGAGCGCGCCATTAAGCGCGCGCGCTGTCGCTCGCGCCCAGCGGCCACCACCACTACCCGATCGCATATGCTTTCGCCGCCGGTTTCATAGAGAAGAGGTATGTCAGCCAGAAAGAGATCGCCCGACCGCCGGGCTTCATCCGCCTGAAGACTCCACTGCTGGCGGATGCGCGGATGGAGAATCTGCTCGAGGGCCGTTTTCCTCTCCGCGTTGCCGAAGACTATGGCGCGGAGGGCCGCACGGTTCAAGTCACCCGCTTCCGAAAAAATCTCGTCGCCGAAATCGCGCCGCAGCGCCGCTTTCGTTTCCGCATCCTCATCGGTCAGCGCGCGCGCGGCCGTATCGGCATTAAAGAAAAGCGCGTCCGGCCGCAAGGCGAGCAGGCATTCGCAAAACGTGCTCTTCCCCGTGGCAATGCCTCCGGTGATTCCGATAACCGACATCGCCCGAGCCGTTCGCCGAAAACTCTGCCGAACGCAACCTCGATTGCACAAGCCGCCCGGGAAAGTTCGCTTTCGAACGAATGGCTTCCTTGGCAACCGGCCCGAACCTCTCTACACCCGGAGGCCAACCACCGTGAAGGTTTCCGAAGCCGACGAAGATGTGGGACTCGACGCTTCGCTTCACGGCGAACGCGCCTACGATTCCGGCGCGTTATAGGAAAGCGGTGGAACCCTCATCCGCGGCCTTCGTCGCCACATACACCGTGCTCTCCGACTTGGCTTCGAGCAGCGGATTCGGAAAGGTCACTTCGTGCACCCGCACCGTCGCGAAGGCGGTATCAAGCGCACGCAGGAAATCGTCGTCCGGCGGGTCGTCCGACCAAAGCCCGAAGACTCCGCCTGGGTGCAAATGCGCCGCCAGCGCGCGCAGACCGTCCGTTTCGTAAAAGGTCGCGTTGCTCGCGTGCAAGAGAGCGCGCGGCGAATGATCGATATCCAGCAGCACCGCATGGAACAAACGCCGCGGCTGCTCGGGATCGAAACCTTCCGCCGATTTCGCCGCCGCGAAGAAATCGGCCTGGACGAGACGGCAACGCGGATCGCTCGTTAGGCCGTCACCCAGCGGCACCATCCCTTTCTGGTGCCATTCGATCACGGGCGGCAATGCTTCGACCACCAGAAGTGACGCGACTTCGGTATGTTCCAACGCCGCAGCGGCCGTGTAACCCAGCCCGAGTCCACCCACCACCACGTCCCATCGGCCATCTCTCAATTCCGCCAACCCGAAATGGGCCAGCGCCACTTCCACCTCATGGAACAAGCTCGACATCAGGAACGCGTCGCCCAGCTTCACTTCATGGACTTCCGTTCCGCCTAACGAGAGGATGCGTCGACGCCTCAGCACCAACTCGCCGAGCGGCGTGTCGCGATCGTCCAAAATCTCAAAGTCCCGGCTCAATGAGCGAACACCATCCCGCCGGAACGCGAAAACGCCAATCCCTGAAATGCCAGCCTCTTCATCCTTGGCGCGGAATCGGACGGCCCGGCGGTCCGTCCCTACCAGGAAGACCCATAAATCGAACGCCTCCATCCAGTCCGCTCACGATATTGCTCGGCTGCCAACAGCCGGTAGGGCGCGACCGCCGGGCGCGCCGAAGCGAGGCCCTTGAACCACAGATCGCCTGCCCAAAGAAAAAGGCGCCGCAGCAACGCGGCGCCTTTGCGAAAAAAGTTTTCTGCAAATTCCTATAACTCCAGCTCCAAATCCTCTTCGCAAACGTCGAACTGCACCGCTTTCGATTTCTCTTCGCCGATATCGCGACCAGGAGAAGGCGGCGCGCCCGGTCAATGTGGAGGAAGCGGCGAAGCTTTCGCCCTTGATGAACCCGGTAGGGTATAATTCTGAATGCAGCCCGGCGATTTCTTTCCACTGACCAAACGTGATCGGAGAAGCCTGCTTCCATTGTCGGAGTAATGCGAAGCGGCTGGTTGATTCGGCAAAAATTGCAATACATGAAGTGGAGCACAATCGAGTGTTCGTGATTCTCCAATTTCTTCGAGAAGGCGTTCGTTAGGCGAGTGAATCGCCGATTGGACATTGTCCACTGAACTCCGTGGCAACCCGCAAGAAACCCGGGGTCATTCGCAGGAGCTCGCTGGGAAGTCCGAGGCTGTCGCTGGAATGGGCACGGGTCTCCGTGGACTTTCCAAGGAGATGCTGGGAGTTCTACGGAACGGCTGGATGCGCTCCCCGGAAAACCCACGCCGCCTCGTGGAGAGTTGATTCATGGCGTCTTAAAAATTAGCGCTGCGAACGCACCCGCCGCCATTGCGCCGACAGCAGGAGACCGATCCCGCCGAGCATTATCGTCCAAGTCGCGGGCTCGGGGACCGCGATGGCGATTCCGATTGGCTGGTTGAGCCCCGTGATGAGGCTGGCATTGATCGCTGCGCCAGTAGTAGCGTCATATTCGCCCACGGTACCGCCGCCGAAGTTCACCACGTAGAGGCTATTGCCCGAGACCGCGAGGCCATCCGGGGCATTGAGCCCGCTCGGGATGAAGGCGGCGTCGATCGCCGCCCCGGTAATGGCGTCATACTTGCCCACGGTGCCGTCTGTGCCGGAGCCGAAATTCGACACGAAAAGGTTGTTGCCCATGACCGCGAGCATGGACGGACCGTTTAGGCCAGTGATGAAGCTGGCGTTGATCAAGGCACCGGTGAGGGCATCGTACTCGAGCACCCTGTTACCATTGGAATCAGCGATAAGGAGGTTACTGCCGAAGAGAGCGATGCCTTGCGGGTTACCAATTCCGGTAATGAAGTTGGCGTTGATCGCCGCGCCGGTGGTGGCGTTATATTCGCCGATGGTGCCCCCGACGTTCGACACGAAAAGGCTGTTGCCGAAGAGCGCGAGGCTGTCCGTGCCGTCCAACCCGGTGACGAGGCTGGCGTTGTTCGCCGCGCCGGTGGTGGCGTTGTAATTGCCCACATTGCCCACGCTACCGTTATTGAAAAAATTGGTGAGGAAGAGGCTGTTGCCCGAGAGGAGAAGGCCTTGCGGGGCGTTCAACCCGGTGATGAAGCTGGCGTTAATCGTAGCGCCGGTGGTGGCGTTGTAAGTGCCTACCGAGTTGTCACCCTGGCTGCTGACATAGACTTGCCCGAGAGCGCCAGACGCGAGCGCGCAGAAGGCGGCCATGCCGACGATGAGTGTGGCGAAGACGCGAGAGAGCGCCCCGCGATTGAATCGGATGTTTGTTTTCATTTTGTTTTTCGCAGCCAAAGCTGCAGGTGTTTCGTGTCTGTTAATTTTAGTTCACGAAGCCAATGCGCAATGCGGACACGAAAACGGACATTGCTTTTGCAACTATTTTCTGTTGCACTCGGAAAAATGGAGATCAGAGACGAACGAAGGCCGATGAAGAACGAGACCGACCTTGACGCCACTAAAATTCTTCAGGATTGGAGCGCGGGCGAGGAGGGTGCACCGGAGCAATTGATGCCGCTGGTTTATGAAGAGCTGCGCCGCCTCGCGCGGAACTATCTGCAACGCGAACGCGCCGATCACACTTTGCAAGCGACCGCGCTCGTGCATGAAGCGTATTTGCGCATGGTGGACGACAAGGGCATGACCTGGAAAGATCGCGCCCATTTCTACGGAATTGCGGCGCGGCTGATGCGGCGGATTCTGGTCGATCACGCGCGCGCGCACAACGCAGCCAAGCGCGGTGGACTCGAGCAAAAGCTCTCGCTCGACGAAGCGCGCGATCTGCCGCTCGATGGGGTAGTGGGACTCGTGGCGCTCGACGAGGCTTTGGAAAGTCTCGCGCAGACTTATCCACGCAACAGCGAGGTGGTGGAATTGAAGTTCTTCGGCGGACTCGACACCAGGGAGATTTCCGAAGCGCTGCAAGTGTCGGAGAAAACGGTACGGCGCGACTGGAACTTCGCCAAGCTCTGGCTTTGCCGTGAGTTGACCGCAAATGCAGCCTGAGCGCGCCGCGCGCGTCGCCGAAATCGTGGGGCGCTCTCTCGAAGTGGGAGGTGGCGAACGTACGCAGTTGATTGCCAAGCTTTGCGGAGAAGAGACCGAACTTCGCGTCGAAGTGGAGTCACTTCTTAACTACCAGAAAAAAGCGCGCGACTTCATGGAAGCGCCCGCATACGAATGCGTGGCGCCGTTAGTCGTTGATGCCGCGCCCGGACTGCGAACTGGGCAGATCCTTGGTGATTACAAGATCCTATCCTTGTTAGGCGAAGGCGGAATGGGAGAGGTTTACCTCGGAGAAGACACAGCGCGAGGGCGCAACGTCGCGATTAAGCTAATCAAGCGTGGATTGGGAACGGCGAACATCGTTCGTCACTTTCGGAACGAAGAAAGAATCCTGGCCGGCTTAAATCACCCAAACATCGCGCGGCTCTACGGCGGCGCGATTACCGCCGATGGTCTGCCCTACTTCGTCATGGAATACGTGGAGGGTTTGCGCATCGATGATTATTGCCGTGACCAAAAGATGCCGCTCCGCGAGCGCTTGGAACTCTTCCGCAAAGTTTGCGCGGCCGTCACCTATGCCCATCGTCACCTGATCATTCATCGCGACCTCAAGCCCGCCAACATTCGCGTCACGCCCGAGGGTGAACCGAAATTACTCGATTTCGGAATCGCCAAGTTGCTTGATCCGGAAACATCGACCGTCGGTGAAGCGACGATGACTCTCCAAGCAGTGATGACGCCTAACTATGCAAGTCCGGAACAGGTCCGCGGCGCAGCGATGACAACGGCGAGCGACGTTTATAGTCTTGGAGTCGTTCTCTACGAACTCCTGACCGGCGCCCGGCCCTATCGAATCACGAGTCGCAGGCCGGATGAGATCGCCCGACTCATCATCGAACAGGAACCCATGCGTCCCAGCGCGGCCGTCGCAAGATCTGCATCAGACCATCAAACATCAACTATCAGCCAACAACGCTCCCTCCGCGGCGATCTCGATAACATTCTGCTGGAGGCGATTCGCAAAGAACCAGAACGGCGCTATCCATCTGTGGCGCAATTTTCGGAGGACATTCAGCGGCACCTCGAGGGTCTGCCGGTCACTGCGCGCAAAGATACTTTCGCCTATCGCGCGAGCAGGTTCGTCAGTCGCAATCGTCTCGCGGTCGCGGCGGCTGCGATCATTCTCGTGACCCTGCTCAGCGGCATCGTCATGACCGTGCGGGAGAAGCGCAAAGCCGATCGCCGCTTCAACGACGTGCGCCAGATGGCTAATTCGTTCATGTCCGAAGCGGACGACGCGATCCAGAAAGGACCGACCCAGGCCAGAGCTATGATCGTTAGGCAAGCGCTCAGTTATCTCGACAGCCTGGCAGAGGAGGCGGGCAACGATGTTGGACTTCAACTTGAACTGGCCGCCGGCTATCTCAAAGTCGGCGACGTGCAAGGGAAACCCTACCGCCCGAACCTCGGCGATACCGCAGCGGCGTTGGCGAGCTATCGCAAGGCCCAAGAGATTTTGCAGTCACTGACGGCGGCGAGTCCAGATAACCTGGAAGCACGCCAGTCTTTGAGTCTCGCCTGGCAAAGCGTTGGTCGCGTGCAGGAGCGCGTTGGCGACTGGGCCGCGGCGCTGAAGAGCCAGCGAAAGGCGGTGGCTCTTAGTGACGCCCTGGTCTCGGCCCATCCGGAGAAGTCATCCTATCGCAGTCTTCTTGCGGATAACTATCTTCACTTGGGAGAGGCCCTTTACCAGCCAAAGCGCGGCGCGACCAATGCAGACTACCGGGAGGCGATCGCCTCTTTTCGCAAGGCACTGGCGATTCACACAGCATTGATCGCGCTTGAGCCAGCCCATGCCGCATATCGCTACGCCGCAGGCGTGGACTATGAATACCTGGGGATAGCTTTCAACCTTCTCGGCGACCTGACCGGCGATCCGGAGAATTATCGTATCGCTTTGGAAAATCATGGCGCAGAACTCAAGATCAATGAAGCTTTGGCGGCTTCCGATCCGGCGAATGGAACCTATCGCCGAATCCTCGCCGACGTTTACGCCGAGCTTGGGAATTCACAGTTAAAGCTAAAGAGGCCAGCTGAAGCCCTCGAAAACTTTCGCCATACGGTGGCGATTTTTGAATCGATCATGGTATCCGATCCGAGTAACGTCGAAGCGCGCCGCGATCTGGCCAACGCTTGTCTCGTGACTGGTCAAGCCCTGGTCCAACTCGGTGATTTAAGCGCCGCCCTCAAAGTGGAACTTAAGACCGTCGCGCTCAATCAGGAGTTAAGCCTGGCCGAACCGGCCAACACAGAGGTTCGCGGGAACCTTATTTCGGGTTTGGAAGCAGTCGCGGAGATCCTCGGAAGAACCGGGGACGTCGGGGGCGCCTTGCATAACTATCAAGAGGCGCGGTCTATCCTTTCCGCGTGGTCGAGAGCCGAGCCAGACAATGCTTCGATCCATCGCCTCCTCGCGCTGGAAGAGACTAACGTTTCCCGGATACACAAACAGATGGCCGTCAGTCCAAAATCAGTTACGAAAGAGCCTCGAGCAGACTGACGATCGATGAGCGACCGTGGGACAATTTCACCTTGGAAGCGACCGCTGGTGCATGGAGCCTATCTCAATTTAGATGGCGAAGCGTGGCCGGACGACCCGGCCTTTCCGGATCGAAACCTTCCCCAGTGACTGCGACGTCCAGGTCAATGGCGACACCAACCCCGACGCCGCCTGGTATTACCCAAACCCCAAACCCGAAGCCTCCAACATCAAAGACCACATCGCCTTCTGGAAAGGCGTCGTCGTCGAGTAATTGACCCGAATTGTTTTGGGCCGCCGCAGCGCCGGCCTTAAACTTCGCCTCGCATGTTCCAGCTCTTTAAAAATCGGCGGCGCCGTCGCCTCCGCGCGCGCCCCGTGCCACATGAGTGGCGCGCCATCATCACGCGCAATCTCCCCTTCTTCGCCCGCCTCTCCGCCGACGATCAACGCGAGCTCCTCGGCCACGTGCAAGTCTTCCTCGCCGAGAAACGCTTCGAAGGCTGCGCCGGCCTCGAGTTAACCGACGAAATCCGGCTCACCATCGCCACCCAAGCCTGCCTTCTCCTTCTTCATCGCAAGACCGACTACTACCCGCTTCTCATCACCATCCTCGTTTATCCCTCCGGTTTCATCGTCGACCAGGCCCGCCACATCGGGAGCGACATCTGGCAGGAAGGTAAAGAGGGGCGGCTCGGCGAGACCGGCCGCCAGATGGGCTCGCTCGTTCTTGCCTGGGATGCCGCGAAAGGCGGCGCGCTCGATCCCTCCGATGGAAAAAATCTCGTCCTCCACGAGTTCGCCCATCAACTCGATTTCGAAGACTTCACCGCCGACGGCGCCCCGCTCCTCGCTTCGCGGAACGACAAACTTTCCTGGTCCAGCGTCATGCGCGTGGAATTCGCCGCCTTGCAGGCCGCTGATCAGACCGGCATTCCCACGTTGCTCGACGGTTACGGCGCCACCAATCCCGCGGAGTTTTTCGCCGTCGCCACTGAAGCCTTCTTCGAACGCCCGCACGCCCTCCGGCAAGCCCGCCCGCATTTATATGGCGAGATGCAGCGCTTCTTCCGCCAGGACCCCGAGCTCTACACCAGCGAGCCCGCCTCCCTTTCTTAATTCTTAACTTCCACTCCGCGCACCGAACGCCTTTTGGATCGGATTGAATTTGGAAACCAGGAAGGAGCCATTTTGAATCAGGAAATAAGGAAAGCAGGAAAAGAATTGATTTGGACCGCCAGGAAGCAGGAAAAATCCCTATAGGGCAACCGCTCCCGGTTGCCATCGGAGCGACGACCTCCGCCTGCTCGCCAACGCCTTCTGGATCAGATTGAATTTGGAAACCAGGAAGGAGCCATTTTGAATCAGGAAAAAAGGAAAGCAGGAAAAGAATTAATTTGGACCGCCAGGAAGCAGGAAAAATCCCTGTAGGGCAACCGCTCCCGGTTGCCATCGGAGCGACGACCTCCCGAGCCCGCCTCCCTCGACACATCAGCCTAACCAGCCCTCCGTATCTCTTGATCGAGCGCGCTATTCCGTACGCAACGCGGCCATCGGACTGATCCGCGTCGCTCGTCGCGCCGGCAGCCAGGTCGCGATAAAAACTGCGAACGCGAGGACGAGCGGCGCGGTCACAAAAGCGAGCGGATCGAGCGCGCCGACTTCGTAAAGCATTCCACTGATCAACTTGCCGACGCCGGCCGCAAGGAGCACGCCGAGAAGCAACCCGCTCACCAGCATGGCCGCGCCTTCCCACATGAACATGCGCAAAACCATGCTGCGTTGCGCGCCCAGCGCCATCCGAATCCCGATCTCGCGCGTCCGCCGCGCCACCGAGTAAGCCTTCACGCCATAGATGCCGACAGTAGCGAGCGCCAGGGCCAGCCCGCCGAAGACGCTGAAGAGCGCGGCGCCCGCGCGCACAATCCAAAGCTCAATGTTGCCGTCGAGATGTTGCGCGAAGGTTTTCAGGCTCAGGATTGGGAGCGTGGAATCGACTTCCTGCACGGTCCGGCGAATGCGATCAGCCGTCGCCACCGCATCGCGACTGGCGTTGGGCGCAAACTTGAGATGGAAGAAAACATTGCTCTGGAAACCCTCGGCAAACGGGAGATAGAGCGTGCCGTCCGGAGTTCTCTCAAATAATTCCTGCCGCGTGTAAGGCACGATGCCAACGACCTCGATTGACGTCTTCGTTGCGCCGGCGCCCTTCGCGGAATCCTGTTCGGCAAATTGGATCCGCTGGCCGAGCGCGTCGCCGTCAGGCCAAAGCTTCTTCGCCAGCACCTCATCGATGATGGCGACCGTCGGAGTGGTTTGATGCATCGCTTCGCTCACCGTGAACGTCCGCCCGCGCAGCAAAGTCAGACCCACGGCTTTGAAAAAATTCGCGCCCACGCTGTTCCAACTCGTGGTGAACGCGAGACCTTCCGCCGCATTCGCCGGCTTCGCGTCCGGCGCCGGATTCACCCCGGCCCGCTGCACCTTCTTATCCAGTTTCACCATGCCAAAGGGCACCGTCGAAGAAATGCTCGCGCTCTCCACGCCCGGCAAAGCGGCCAGCCGCTCCTCCAGCGTGCGATAAAGATTGAGCGACCGCGTCTGGTCGTAGCTCGCCAGACTCGCATCGACTTCCAAAAGGTAATTCGATTGCGTCTGCAAACCGGTGTCGACGTTCGCCGCCGTCCCCGCGCCGCGAATGAAAAGCGCGGCCGCCGTCAGGAGCGCGAGCGAAAACGCGATCTGCACGACGACGAGCGGATGGCGCGGCAAAAATTTCCAACGCCTAACGACTCGATCTTCGCCCGCCTGTTCCTTCAGATCGTCAATGACCGACGCCTTCGTCAGCTTCAACGCCGGTCCGAGCGCGAAAATCATCGTGCCCACGAGGCAGAAGGCGAAAGTCGCCACCAGCACCGGCACGCTCAGCCCGATCGACCAGGCCATGTCGATCGGGAGCGCTTTGCCTAACGACGCCACCAGAAAATCCGACGACCAAAGCCCGAGCATCATTCCGCCGGCGCCGCCGAGCAGCGCCAGGACCAATCCTTCGATGAGCAATTGCCGCACGATTCGCCCGCGGCCCGCCCCCAGCGCGAGCCGGATCGCGATCTCCTTCCGCCGCGCCGTGCCACGCGCCAGCAGCATGTTAGCCAGGTTGAGACAGGCCACCAGCAACACGACCGCCGACATCCCGAAGAGCAGCGGCGCCAACTTCTTGATGTTGTTGTTGCCGCTCGGGCTCGTGCTCATGCTAAATCGCGAAAGCCGCTCGAGCGTGAACGTCTGATCCTTTTGCTCCACCGGATAGGCGCGCTCCAGATTCGCCGCCAAAGCCCGCAAAGCCGGTGCCGCACTGGCCGCCGTCATTCCCGGTTTCAATCGGCCGATCACCATCAGTTGGCGTCCGTTGCGACTATCGAGCTTGTCCTTGTTCTGCGTCTCGAAATCGTTCGCAACCTGATCGTAAACCCCGAGCGGCAACCAGATCTCCGGCGCGAAGATCTGCGTCGTGCCCGTGTAACCCAGCGGCATGATCCCGATCACGGTAAAAGGCCGGCTGTCGATCGTGATCGTCGAGCCGAGCATCGCGGGGTTGAGCCCGTTCTTCTTCCAATAGTTGTAGCTCACGATCGCAACCTGCGCGTCGCGCCCCGGCGTTTCCTCCTCCGGCCGGAAAGCGCGCCCTTGCATCGGCCGCACGCCCATCACCGTGAAATAATTCGCGCTCACCACGTCCGTGAACGCGCGCCGCGTGCTCCCCTCCTCGCCCAATCCGACCATGGCCAGATTGTGCGCCATCACCCCGGAGAACACGCTGTTCCGCTCGCGGATATCGAGATAGGTCGGATAGGAAAAACCGCGATACGTCTTCGGGTTCTTCTTATCCTGCGAGAAGACTTGCACCACTTCATCCGCCTTCGCGTAATGCGGCGGCTGGAAAAGCATCGTATTCACGAGCGAAAAAATGGCGGTATTCGCCCCGATCCCGAGCGCGAGGACGACAACTGCCGCCGCCGTAAAACCCCGCGCCTTAAAGAGCTGCCGAAACGCAAACCTGAAATCCTGAAGCATATTCAGTGAGATGCAGCCAGCGGCACGTTTGGATTCAACGCCGGCAATCAGCGCCGCGATTTCTTAAGAGCGACGCCCGAGTCCGTCACTCGATGGAAACTCGCGGTAGGGCGCGTTCACCGAGCGCGCCGAACGCTTTAGGATCGAATTGACTTTGGAAACCAGAAGGCCAGGAACACAAACGAATCAGGAAAGCAGGAGAATTTGTCGCAGCTCTCTTAATTCATCCTTCTTAATTTTTACTTTTCACCGCCACCGCCTCCTCCGCTTTCCCTGTCGATCGTCCAACCGTCTCCACCTCACCCGATGAAAATTGAGATTCAAAGCCATCGGTGAGTTGTTCTCAGGACTGCCTTTGGCGAACAAAGGCCTTCGCAAGAGCACGTGAATGCGTCTAATCTAACGAGCTGGGCGCCCGAGAATGTCGATAGTAACCGTGATCATTTCTACTCCCTCTGACCGCGGTAACCCAATGGCCGCGATCATGCTATAACCCTATCTACAGGCAATCTCCTTAGCAATGATCACGCGAATCAACAAAATCGAGCATAGAATATTTGATGGGTTTTCTTGGCCGGACGAACTTGTTGAATTCGGCCGGTTCAATTTAATTTATGGCTGGAATGGGTCCGGCAAAACAACGCTCTCGAATCTATTTCGTTCTTTGGAGAAAAAGCAGCCGCTTACCGAAGGGAAAGTCGAATTCCAGATCGACGGAACCGCTTGCTCAGGAACGACTCTCGCAACATCCCACAACGTTCCCCAAGTTCGCGTGTTTAACCAAGACTACCGCGAAGACAGTGTATTCGCGGCGACTCAAGAATTGAAGCCGATCTTTTATTTGGGTCGCGATAGCGTTAAAAAGCAAAAACAGATTGAGGGTCTAAACGAAGCGAAAGCCGAAGAGCAGAAAACACTCGACGCAAAAACCACCGCCAAACATAAGGCCATCAAAGCGCTAAATGAAGTTTGTATTTCCGAGGGGAAAACAATCCGTGAACTGCTGAGTTCAAGCGGAGACAATTGGTATAATAACTACGACAAAGCGTACTTCAAGAAAGCCTGCATTCGGATCGGAAAACTCACTCCGATGCCTGAAGGTTTAGCGCAAGGAAAAAAGGAGCTCCTGAAAAAGCAAATCTTGGAGACCCCCAAGGATGCAATCAAGCCGATTACCTTTACTGAAGTGGATTTCACTGCGCTTCGCGAGAAACTTCAGAGGCTTCTGCGGCGGACAGTTATGTCCCAAGTGATCGAAGAACTTTCCAACGACTCTTCTCTCGGCGACTGGGTCCGCGAAGGACTGATACTCCACACCGGCGAAAGGCACACTGATAACTGCAGATTCTGCGCCTCGCCACTGCCGGCAGGTCGAATCGCCAAGCTGCAAGGTCATTTCAACAACGAATTCAATCATTTCTTAAGTGAAATCCAATCGACAAGTACCGAGGTTGCACTGGCAAAAGAAAGCTTTGCAACGCTACGATTACCCGCGAAGACTGCATTTTATGAGCACCTGTATGCCGAGTATGTAAAAGCAGCCGATGAATTCTCAGTGTTCGTTAAGTCAGCAGACGCATTTCTCGCGAAGCTTTCGGACGCGCTGGCAGCAAAGAAAAGCAAACCATTCGAGAGTATCGCGTTAACGCCTCCGATGGAGGAGACCCTCTTTCTTGAATCGGGGCCCAACGCGCTTAAAACGATCGCCGATATCATCGATCGCCATAATGCGGAGACGACAAATTTCGCGGAGATGATACGCGACGCAAGAAGTGGCCTTGAGGACGGCCTAGTTCTCGAAACATTACCTGAGTTCAAAACTAAAACGCAAGCAATCGAAGACTTGGAAAAGGATATAGGGAAACTTTCTGCTAGCGTCGAAGAAATAGGAAGACAGGTTGCGGCGCTGGAAAGCGAGATTATCGAACACGTCAGGCCGGCTGAGGAGCTAACCGCCGAGCTACGCAACTACCTCGGTCGTGACGAATTGAAATTTGAATCTATCGGAAATGCGTATCGAATAACTCGGAATGGAGTCGTCGCCGACAACCTGAGCGAGGGTGAACGTACGGCGATTGCACTTCTGTATTTCTTGAAGTCGCTTAGAGACAAAGGTTTCAACTTGAACACAGATGTCGTCGTAATTGATGATCCTGTCTCGAGCTTGGATGCTAACTCCCTTTTCTGCGCTTTCGGTTACCTAAAGGAAAAAACTAGAGACGCAGCGCAACTTTTTCTGCTGACACATAACTTTGCCTTGTTCCGGCAAATCAAAAACTGGTTTAACCACTTGCCGCATCAAAGAAGCAAAGATGTCACGAAACGTCCCGCTCGCTTCTACATGGTCGAGGCGCGGAGCAGCGGCGGAAAACGAAGGGCAGCGATCAAACTGCTTGATCGCCTGCTTCACGAATACGAATCGGAGTATCACTACTTGTTCAATCGTGTTCACGAGAAAGCTGGAATCACGGGGCAAGAGGGATCTTTGGAGGATTTTTACGCTATGCCGAACATTGCTCGGAGGGTCCTCGAATCGTTCTTATCGTTCCGTTATCCAGCACTTGCCGGAAAGCTGGAACAGCAGCTTGAACGTGTGACGTTCGATGCCGCGAAGAAGGGAAGGATATTGCGCTTCGTGCATACGTATTCACACGACGGGAAAATCTCGGAGCCTGAGCACGACTTATCAATTCTGGCTGAGACGCCCGAGATCTTGAAAGACCTGATTGAATTACTAAGGGCGGAGGATCCGAAACATTGCCGAGAAATGGAAAAACTTGTAGCGACACCTCGTCACGAAGGCACAGGGGTCAGCGCTAATACATCTGACATTTGACCGTGTGTGTGGGAATTGGGGTCAGTGTGCAAATCTTGACAGATCGCGCTTGCCTCAGGGGAATCGGACGCACGCGCAAACCTTGACTGCCGCAGATGTCGCAGCGCGAAGGGGAGACCCTCGCGGCGAAACTTTAGGCATCGATCTTCATCCCGTAGAAACCGTTCATCAGAGCTTTCTCCAGCTCCGCGATTTCTGTCGCATCGCTCGCCTTCGCCAGCCGTTCGCCCAACTCGCCAAGCTGCTCCGGACTCAGCCGCGGCACCGTCTCGTATTCGCGCGCAAACTTTATTACCTCGACGCGCTCTTCCGGAGGCAACTTCTTGATGGCTTCGATGATCTGCGCAGCGCTCACGACGGAAGGTAACCCGACTGGTCCCAGGCTTCAACGCGTGAGTCGGCGAGTCGGGTTCGCGTCTATACATCTGACATTTGACCGCGTCGCCAGGCTTTTCTCGCGCCGCCGCTCGATCTGGGATTGATCCAAAATGATCGTTCACCTCGTCGACGGCACTTACGAACTCTTCCGCCACTTATACGGCTTGCGCCGGTTCCGCGTAAAAGGCTCCGCCTCACGCGGCTGCGTTCAGATATGTTTTCGATGACCCGCCGATCCAGCCACGTGAGCGAACGCTTTTACGTGGGCCAGCCACGTGAGCGAACGCTTTTACGTGGCTTTGGGCGGACTACCGCGTAAAAAGCTTCGCTTCACGCGGTCTGATCATTCTACGCTCGCAGCGTGTTCTACGTTTACGTACTGCATTCCGCGAAGGACAACGGGTTCTATATCGGTTTTTCGACGGACTTGAAGAGGCGGTTGTCGGAGCATAGACGAGGCGCCTCGTTCGCTACGAAATCACGCGGTCCGTGGAAGCTGATTTATTATGAGGCTTACACAGAGCGCGAAGACGCCGAGGGCCGCGAGAAATTTCTGAAGAGCGGGGCCGGGCGGCGTTTCTTGCGCGGTCAATTACGTCACTACCTCAAGCGATCTCCCGCGCGAGCCGCGCAGGACGGCTCGGCTCACTCGGTCGACTAGTGATCGTCGTCGCATCATGATTAGAGCCGCGTGAGGCGAAGCCTTTTACGCGGCA
Source organism: Chthoniobacterales bacterium (assembly GCA_038258245.1). Taxonomy (GTDB): domain Bacteria; phylum Verrucomicrobiota; class Verrucomicrobiia; order Chthoniobacterales; family UBA10450; genus JBBSQB01. Next base: position 61,815 of record JBBSQB010000014.1, on the reverse strand, counting down.
AAAACCTCGCGACCCTGCGCACCGATGCCCCGCTCTTCAAGAAGGTCGAGACGCTCCGCTGGCGCGGCCCAACGCCGGCCTTCGCCGCGTGGACAAAGAAAATGGAAGCGCCGCAGCTACTCGCCCGCTGCGAAAAGGCATCAAACTCGCGTGCGAAAACCTAAGTCGTGCGGCTTACTCCTCGTCCGCTTCTCGGACCCGGACATGGCCAGCGGCAATATCCTTTTTCCCGCGATCGATGCGCGCGGCGAACTCGTCGCTCACTTCCAACTGATCTTCGAGAAAATTATCGATCATACACAGATGGATTTCACCGAGGAAAAGTAATTGACGCTAACGAATTGACCGGCGCAGTCTCCGCCCATGAAGACAAAAACAACGTTCGTCACTCTGGTGTTCCTGCTGGCCATAGCCGCCGTTGGTTTCGCGGCTAGCCCCCAGATGGGCACGTGGAAATTGAACGAGGCCAAATCGAAAATCCCGGCCGGCATGGGCAAGAATAACACGGTGATCTACTCGGCCGCCAAACACGACATGGTCAAGGTGACCGTGGAAGGCGTTGATAAGGACGGCAAGCCGACTCATAGCGTCTGGGTCGGAAAGTTCGATGGGAAAGTCTATCCGGCGAAAGGAAATCTGCCTTACAACCAGGTCATGTACAAATCCGTCAACGAGCGCACCAACGACATCAGCGCAATGAAGGACGGCAAGATGATGTGGAACGGCTCGATCACGGTTGCGAAAGATGGGAAGAGCCGCGTGGTCAAGGTCAATATGACCGACGCGCACGGGAAGAAAATGCACTACAAAGCCGTTTACGATAAGCCCTAGGAGCGATCGCGCAGCAGGGCTGCGAATTGAGAAACGGATCGGTCAGCACATCGCGTCACGCTTTCCGGACTGCCCGCGGGCTTGGTCTCGAAAACTCATGTCCCTCAAACTCGCGCTGTTCCATTCGCTCTGGCCACCGCCGTCGTGCACGCGTGCGCGTGGCGAACTTTGGCCGCTGATGAAACCGCGCCCGCACGCAGCCATTCCACCCTCTCCCCCGACCAGCGATGGGCTTACCGATGTGACGACGGGTTTTGGTCGTCGATCGTCCTGGTGAGGACGGGCGAACGAGCGTTGGACCTTTCGAACGAGATCGAAATTCCCTACTGCGAGAGCGCGGCGATGGTCTGGGCGCCGGATTCGAAACGCTTTGCCTTGAACTACAGCCCTCCGCACATCCCTCACACGACTTATGTCATGACGGTTTTCTATGAGTTGCGTAGCGAGAAGTGGGTTCCCCTCGCCTCGCCGATCGATCCCTCGGCGCCCAATCCGCTCGCGCAACGAGCCAAACGTTTACCCAAGGCCGCGCACAGTTCCCGCCATTGGAACTCCGATCCCCGTTTTGTCCTGAAGGTCCGTCGGTGGAAGGATGACCACACCGCCGAACTCTATCTCTATTCTGCGGCGGAGGGTCCGCGTTCCGCCAGCTCGGTGGCAGCTTTCGTCTTCACTTTGAAATTCTTAGCCAACGGAAAATGGGAGGTCGTCGGACCCCGGCAATTATCGCGCAAGGAGATCGAAACCGAAAAAGCCGCCGGACCCTGAACGTCGCCGCGGCGCTGCAGGGTGCCGTGCCATATCAGCAATCAGGGTGCGATGCTACTCCCCATCCCAGGAAAGACCTTCGGTCATCATTTTCACCTCGCTGCCGCCGTCCGCTGGTTTCACGAAAATCGTCAGCGTCGCCTCGCCCTGTTTACGTCGCAGGATGGAGGAAGTGGCTTGAATCATATCCGAGCCTTCGGTGGTCCAGCCCTGAGCTTTCAAGTTCGCCGCGAGTTCTTTGCACACGCTCTTCACGCCCGTTTTACTTTGAAAAGAAATTTGCCCGACTAACGACTTATACTCCACATTGCTTGCGTCCTTGGTGAGCGCGAGGTCTTTGGCCTTGGGCCCGCTCGCGGCCGGTTGGGTGGCCGCCTGACCGGCACGGTCATCGTCCGTCTTCGTCGTCGCGGGCTTTTCTTCCTCCTTGGGTTTGTCGGCTTCGGCCGGCCGCAATTCTTTCGGGGTCTCGCCCAACGGCGCGATGAACTTCAAGTTCACCTCCCATGTTTCGCCGAACGTCTCCACCTGCCCGTGCGTGGTGACCTCGCCCTCCAGTTTGCCATCCTGATAGGTGAAATCGTTCGTGTCGATATTGCCGGTCGAGCTGAAGCCCTGCTTTTTGTGGGCGCTGTGCACTACCTGACAACCATAGATCTGCCCATCCTCGAAGACCGAAAGAATCAGCGCACTGCCGAACTTGCCAAAGGAAGCGTCGAAGTCTGGCTTTTTCGCTTTGGCATGATCTCTCTCGGTGAACACCAACACGATTCCCGCTTTGCCGTCGAATGGTTCGCCCCATCTCGCCGACACGTAGTTGAGTTTTGCCTCTTTGCCGTTGCCCTTGAAAGTGCCGGTCACCGAGGGCTTGATGTTGGCCGCGGGGCTCTGCTTTTTCGCCGCCGGAGACTCGCCGGCCTTGAGCAACGGAACGTCGAAGTGCACATCGAAACCAGCCGGGAACATTCCCTCAGTATCCAGTGGCTGGCTGGCTTTGCCGCGGATCCGACCGCCCTCCAGCTTGAATTCCCCAGTCGCGTGAGTGACGCCGCGCTGCCCCAGCGTGGTCTCGCCCGCACCCGCGCTCCAGTATTTGAGTTCGCCCGTCTTCTTGAAGAGCAGCTTCAGAAATGGACGCTTAAAGCTGCCCTCATAGCCTTCCTTCTCGGCCGCGTGCACCTCCTTTAAATTTTCGCCCGAGATCTTTTGCCCGCTCAAGACCACCACGATCCCATCCTCGTCGTCGAACGACATTTCATAGGCAGCCGCATGCTTCAGCGGGTAGCTGTTTTTTTGCAGCAGAAAAGTGCCCGCGGCAATATCGCTTGCGCCGCCTTGGGCCAGCAGCGTCATCGCCGGTGCAAAGGCCACGCCGGCCAGTAAACCAACAAATCGTCCGATCATATAAGCTATTCCTCCCGTTTGGGTTCAAGAGACTGCGGCCCCATCTCATCAGAGAGCCGGAAAAGTGCAAGCATGTCCGCGCGCTGGATCCCGCTACGTTCCGGCAGTCGCGGAACGACGCCCGCAGCCACTGCGCGGGAGAAACGGGGTCGGGTCGTGAATCTGGCAACGCTGCGGACGCCCGATAAGGATCTGGCGACTCGGCCCGCTCGACCAGGTAATCGCCGAATCGAATGGCTGCTTGCGGGTCATTTTTTGCGATGAAGCGAACGAGCTCTTCAAGCCGCGCATGCGCTTACGGCGCGAAGACTATTCTGTGGCCCATCGGCGGATATCCTCGCGGACGCGCGCGATGGGAATGCCTTCGCCGGCGTCAAGCTGGGCTGCCGCTTTATCGAGCGAGGCGAGGAGAGCAGCCTCTTCCGCTTCGGACATGAGCGGCTCTTCTTGAGACTGGAGCCATGTCGCAAGCGCCGATTTCTCGGCGGCCGGCAAGCGGCCGATAGCTTCCTGAATCTCGGTGATCGTGCTCATCTGTCGGATCAATTTCTATCACGAAAATTTCGCCGTGGCGAGATGCCATCGCCGGCGGCCACAATGCCTATTTTAACGCGCGCTGGTGGAGAACAAACTGCCACCGGCTCATTCCCCTGGCTCTTCGGCGACCTTCCAGTGCACTTCGGCCTCGGCTTGTATCACTCGCTGACGACCGGCGAGCGAATCGCCACGCCGCCGTTGCAGCTCGGCGAATTCCTCAGCGGTTTGCGTCAACTCAGCCACCGCGAACATTTCATCCAGCAGGTAGGCCGCTATCCATTTGCGCTCTTCTGTGGTTCGCGCATCGATCAACTGCTTTAACTCTGCTGTGCTCATTTGGTGTTTCGCAGCGTAGCTTTTCGCCGCCTTATTGTCGAGCCGCGGACTTGCGCTGGAGGCAGTCACCGGAATCATTTGTCGGAAAAGATTTCCTCGATTGGGATTTTAAAGAGCCGGGCGAGCTTGAACGCCAGCGGCAAACTGGGATCGTATTTCCCGGTCTCGAGCGCATTGATGGTCTGACGAGAGACGCGGAGTTTATCGGCGAGATCGTTTTGCGACCATTCCCGCGTAGCGCGAAGTTCACGGAGCTGATTTCTCACCGGTAGCGAAAGGTCGAGATGGAAACGCCGATGCTCCAGAGGATGAACATGGTGATGTAAACTCCGCCGATGCCAAGCCCCTGCGGATAATTCACCACCCGGATACCCTCCGCCGTTAATATGTTCACGGCCGTCATCACGACGAGCGTCCCGACCAGGGCAAAACCGATCCCTTCGATTTGAATGCGGCGCTGCAGTTCGTCCATCTGCCAGAATGATTTGAGCAAAACGCGCAGATAGAGGATGCCCGGCAGCAACGGCGCCAGCGTGATGGCGACGCGCGCCGCGGGCGGCCAATCGGCATGATGTTTCAGCAGCCAGAGCGAGAGGAGATAAGTAAGTGTCGCCGCCGCCAGCCAAAGAATTCCGGCAACGGTGCGATGACACGTCGAAAAGCGTGCGCGGGATGGTTCCGGATCCGAGTTCGTAGGTGCGATGTTCATGAGAGCCATGGTAAAGCATGCTTTACATCTGTCAAGCACGCTTTACACACAAGATTCGTTTGGGACAGCCAATCTGGAATCAGTCGGGCAGAGAGCTTTTCGCCGCCTTATTTTCGAGCCGCAGACTTTGTGATGGAGGTCTTCTATCGCGCGGACGTTTCTCAGGTCGGCAGAAAATACCGCACCACGTTGAGAATGAGCAGAATGACGAAGCAGATCGTGAACATACGGATGCTCGCGATGATTTGCGGATGCGGCCCCGGTTGCAGGACGCCTTCGGCCGGTTTCTCGGGCGGATAGGAAACGGGCACCGCCTGCCCGACCCTATAGCGATTCATGATCTCATCGACTTCTTTGGACCGGTAACCAGGAGCGAAGGAAATGCGCTCGGCATTATACGATTTTCCGTCCACCGAATAAGTGTAATTGACGCGCGGCAGCGAGCGGAACAATCGCTTGAAGCGCTCCACCTTCGTGATCGTGCCGGAGACGGTGGGCCAACTGGTGCTCGCTCTCGCGGTTTTTAGCGTCTTCCACAGGTTCCAAATGAGATACGGGAAGGCGATGAAAAAGATGAGTGCGAGCATGACTTAATCCTCCCCGCCAGCGGCTTTGTAACGCCGGCGCAATTCGTTGAGGCGGTCTTCCGTCAAGGTCACTTCGGCGTCGTTCGCTTCCAAAACGGCGAGCGAACTGCCTTTCGATTCCACGGCTTCTTTCGCTGCCTTCGCGCGTGCCTTCAGCCACTTCGCCTGTTCGGTCACGAGCGTGGCGCGGGCTTTCGGGCCGAGGCGCTGGTAAAGGCGCACGTAAGCGATATAAAGTTGCGCGTCCCGCATCTCGGCCACCTCGCGGCTGAGCCGATTGATTTCACTTTGCGATGTCGCCTCCTTCATTTGCTTGAGCGCGTTCTCGATCGACGGATGCAACGCGGGCAGCCATTCCGGCGGAATCACATCCGGTTCGGCGGAAGCCGTAGGCGACAAAAGGCCGCTCAAGGCGACCGCCGCGGCCAGGATGGTAAGAAGTTGCAATCTCATAGTGAGAACAGGGCGAACGAAAGCCATTCGTAACGGATCGAAAGCGGAGCGGCAATCAGGAAGATTGTCGTCCCGCTGGACGACATTTATGCAATTGGTCGACACGAACGCCATGTTCCTCTACTGATGACCTCATGCTCCTCCACTGCCAATTTTCTCGCCGGTGTTCTTTCACGTTAACGAATCGGTCGGAAAAGCTTTGGCAATAAAGTATTGACTTGAAGTTTGGGGAGGTGCGATACCAACAGAAGAAGAAGGAAAATTGACCAGGAGAGACTATTTATGAATCTAAAATACTTCGTCGGAGCCGCACTCGCGACAACTTTGATGGCCGTCTCGGCCAGGGCACAGGTCACCATTTATTCGAGCAGCTTCGAAGGGACGAACGGCGGATTCGTCTCGGGGGGAGCGGGCGACTGGCAGCGCGGGATGCCATCGGACTATGATCCTACCGGAACGAACGGCGCTGGTGGTATACCCAACGCCGCTACGGGCAGCGAGTTGTGGGCCACGATCTTAAATGGTGCGCATAACAATCAAAATCCCTCGGCGAGCAGCACGCTCACGCAAAACTTTAATTTCTCGGGATTTTCTTCGATTACGCTTTCTTTCCAACACTACCTCCAGTCGGGCGGTAATACGTTCGACATGGCGTCTATCATGGCCAACGGAATGCAGGTCGCCCTCTTCAGTGGCACGGCGGGAAGCTACGATGCTGCTACGGATACGGTGACGTTCGACTCTGCAGTCGTCGATCTGAGCGCCTTTGCCGGTCTCTCCAGCGTGGATCTCAATTTTAACTTCTTCGCTACCACCGTCGTCCAACGCGACGGCTGGTATATTGACGACGTCACCATCATGGGATCTCCTATTCCAGAACCTGCCGCGATTTCGCTCTTGGCGGTCGCTGGATTCGGATTTCTGGGAGTGCTTGTTCAGAGTCGCCGCAAGGCCTCGATCTAACCAAACTCATCGGCTGACGGGCGGCGCGGCGGTTGCCGGGCGTCCCGCATTTCTACTTTCGATCGTCTCGGTTCGATGAACCGAGTGCGAGATCCTACGGAGCTGTCCGGGTTCAGCATTGGCGGGAACTCGAAGCAAAACGCAGCCCCACCGGTGCGGCAGCAAAAGCGGTTGTCGTCGGGAGGAGCGAAATGAGCCGCAAAAGGATTGAGCGGTTCATCTAGAAGATGAATCCCGAGCGCGAGAGGAAAACAGTGCTCCGCAGTCATCCCCGAGCTTGAGCCGGCAGGCCGAGTCGAGGACCGGAGCGTCACCTAAAGCTTTCGCGACGGGATCCCTCGGCTGCGCTCGGGATGACCAGGCTTTGTAGACGCCCCTTACTTAAACGACGGCCGTTTCCGTTTCCTCGATCACTTCAGGCGGTTTGGGTTTTCCATAGAGGACCGCGAGCAGGACGCCCGCCACGACCAGGGAAAGGCCGAGCACGGTCTGCGCGTTGTAGCGTTCGCCGAAAATGGCGACGCCGAAGATGAGCGCGTAGATCAACCCGATGTAGTTCAACACCGCCACCTTTGCGATCCGCTCGGATTGCAAAGCCTTCGTTAGGCAAACCTGACCGACTTGCGTGAGGACGCCGCACATGAGGAGGCAAAACCATTCCCAAGGCAACGGCGTTCGCCAGTCGAAGCAGATGAAGACGAGCCCCGCGGCAATGCCGACGAGCTGGAAATGGAGCACGACCACGATCGGCTCTTCGCGTTCGCGGAGCCGGCGCACCAGGTTGTAAGCCATGCCGGAACAGATGGCCGAGACGATGCCGATGAGCAGATAGAACAGGGAGACGCGCGAGTCGAAACCCTTCAGCACGAACACGCCTGCGAAAGCGATCCCGTAGAAAAGCCATTGCCGCGCCGGCACCATCTCGCGCAGGACGAAGACGCCAATGAGCGCGGTGAAGATGGGCGACAAATATTGAATCGTGACCGCCGTGGCGAGGTGCATGTGTTGCAGCGTGAGGAAGAAGGTGAAAAGCGCGAGCGTGCCGAAGGTGCCTCGCGCGATCAGCAGCCTGTGATTGTTCCCTTTCCAATCGAACCGCCGCCGCGCGATCTCGCCGCCGCAGATCAATCCCGAGACGAGACAGCGAAAGAAGACGATCTCCATCGCCGGAATGCGATCGAGTTGCTTCACGAAAACGTTCATCGTGGCGAAGGCCAGCGTCGCCACCAGCATGTTGGCCACGCCCGTACTGAGCAGTCGCGACTCGCGAGAGGCTGTGTCAGCCACTTCGGTTAATTACACTTGTCACTCGTCACTCCGAATATCCTCGTCGCGCAACGCTTCCAGCTCCGCAATCGCTTCAAAGTCTTTTGGGCGTCCTGCAGCCCGCTTGAGCTGAATGAGCCTGGACAAAGTCACGCAGCGAAATCTGACCCCGTAAGCTTCGAACTCCGCGGTCTGCGGCAGGAGTTCCTCATAACTCCTGCCGCCGATAATTTCTCCTAACAAGTCAATATCGCCCGCGGTGCTCGTAAGCGTAAAATTGAGTCCGTGGCTGAGAGTGCGAGCGTCCCAACGGAACGGCAAGCCGGCGGGAGCATCCCGGAGGTAAGGATGAAACGGCCGCAGAGCCTCCACCAGACGCTCGCAGTTTTCCGAGGAACGCGCGTAGACCAGGTCGATATCATACGTCACCCGCGCCGCGCCATGGATCACGGCGGCGACTCCGCCGACAACGACGAATTCCACTCCAGCATGAACCAGCGCGGGAAGCAGTTTGCCGAAATCGGGGTCCATCGGTCGTTAGCGCTCGGTCGACGGCGCTTCCCGGATCGTTGGGCGCGCCTGCCGCAGCTCGGCCATGAAAGCGAGTGCGCTCTGCAACTTGGCCAATCGCTCCGCCGGCGTGAGCCGGAGATTTACGCGCAGGAGCGAACGATCAACCTGCGCCCGATAAGCGGCAATGACAGGATCAGTTTCGAGCGGCTGCTTCATCGCTCGGAGCTTAGCTCGCGGCAGAGATTCCATCCAGAATCATTCGCCGACAGCGAACAACCTCACCTTCGCCGTTACGAGGCGTAGATTTGCAGAAAGGCGGATTCGATCGCTAGCATTTCCTGGATGTTGCGGCCGAGGTGATCGCGGAGTTCTTCGAGACGCCGGAGATTTCTTAAAACTTCAGGAATCGTTAGGCGTTCGGATTGGGAGCTGGTCTCGACGGTCGCCGTGGGCAAGTTTCGCGAGGCGACTTCGGTGCGGGCGCGCAAAACGTCGGACCACCAAAGAAAGAGGACTTCGAGAAGACGGGCGCGACGTTGGAGATAGCGGCTTTCGCTCATGGCTTTGTAATAATCTGCGCGCTCGTCGAGCCAGGCACCGTCAGTGGTGTTTTTGTAGCGGACTTCTTCGGCCTTCAAGGCGGCCGCGTTTTCGGTCTGGATCTCTTCCCGGATTCGCGCGAGCAAACTTTGGAAAGCCTGCCCGAGTCGATAGGCGGACGCGACGCTTCCGCTTTTCTCGCGCGCGGCCCCGCGCAGGCGTTCGACCAGCTCCGCTTCTTCCTCGCTAAACTCGCGAGGTTCCGCCGGAACCAGCGCCAGGTGCAGGCAACGCGAACGAATCGTATCCGACAATGCTTCCGGCAGCGCACTCAGGAGCAGAAGGAGGGAATCCTTCGGCGGTTCTTCGAGCGTTTTGAGAAAGGCGTTCGCGGCCTGCGGTTGCAAACGATCGGCATCGACGATGATGCCGACTTTTCGGAGACCATCGCTCGCGCGCATTTGCAAAGCGTGTTCGAGTTCGCGCACCTGCTCGATGACGATGCGGCGCGACTTCGACTCCGGTTCGGCCAGGAAAACGCCAGTCGTGTTCGGCGCAAAAACGTCGGACGTCTTCGTGCCGTTGATGAGATTCGTCAGATCGGCGGCGAGAGCGCGCTTGCCGCTGCCGGGCACGCCCGAAAAAAGATATGCGTGTGCCAGCCGCTTTTGTTGGTGAGCGTTGCGCAAATATTGGAGCGCGGTTTCGCGGGAAAAGGCCATCGTTTACGCAACGGGCGACGGTCGCGCCGTGTTCTCCAGTTTCTCGAAAAAAGGCGCGGCCTGTTCCCACACATCGCGCGCAATTTCTTCGATCGAGCGCGCGGCCTTCAACAGCCGGAAGCGCGCTTCGGTTGCGGCCAGCGCCCGATAAGCTTGGCAAACTTTTTCGTAGAACGGCAACGGCTCCTGTTCCATTCGATCAGGCACGGCCGGGCGCACGCGGCGCAACATGCGCGCGCGCGCCGTCTCGACATCGATGTCGAGAACGAAGGTCAGGTCCGGCACGCAAGCGCCAACCGCGAAGCGATTGAGATGGCCGACGATGTCGACTTCGAGACGCCGCGCGACACCTTGGTAAACCGTTGTCGAATCGTAAAAGCGATCGGAGATCACGCAGCGCCCTTCGCGGCGCGCGGGCTCGATCACTTCGCGCACCAACTGCGCGCGGCTCGCTTCGAAGAGAAGCAGCTCAGCTTCCGGCGCCATGTTGCCGGCTTCGGGCGTGTATTGCAGGAGCTGGCGAATTTGTTCGCCGATAAACGTGCCGCCCGGTTCGCGCGTGACGACGATCGGCACGCCTAACGACTCGAGGTGCGCGACGAGCCGCTGGACCTGCGTCGACTTCCCGCAGCCCTCCGAGCCTTCGAAAGTGATGAAGGGCAATTGCGGCATGCTGCCGATATTGAGACAGGCGGAGGCGATTGTCGAATCCGCGCGAAGCAAGTATCTAAGAGCGATGAAAAATTTCTGGCTCGTGAAGCAGGAACCGGAAGCCTATTCGTGGAGCGATCTGGTCAAGGACGGCTCGACCGCCTGGTCGGGCGTGCGCAACTACACCGCTCGCAATAATCTCCGCGCCATGCACAAAGGCGACGAAGTGCTTTTTTATCACAGCGTGAGCGAGAAAGCCGTGGTCGGCCTTTGCCAAGTGAAACGCGAAGCCTATCCGGACAAGACGGCGAAGGAAGGCGACTGGAGCGCGGTCGATCTCGTTCCAGAGCGGGCGCTCAAGCGGCCCGTCCCGCTGGCCGAAATCAAGGAGAACAAGAAGCTGGAAGGGATCGCGCTGGTGCGGCTCTCGCGTTTATCGGTGCAACCGCTGACCGCGGCGCAATTTCGCGAGATCGTGAAAATGAGCGAAAGTCGTTAGGACCTTGTTTCGCTGCCCGACATGACTTCCGCCGCCACCACGCTCTCGCCCATCCAGGCCGCGACCATGGAGGTGAACAAAGGTGCGCTCGTCATCTCGATCCACGATGTCGCGCCGTCGACGCGTGAGACGACGGAAAAGATTCTGGCCGAACTGGCGCACTGTGGCGTGGCGACCTGTTCGCTGTTGGTCGTGCCGAATTATCATCACGCCGGCTCGGCCACGGAAGATCGCGAATGCGGCATCTGCTTGCGCGAATGGGAAGGACACGGCCACGAAATTGTCATTCACGGATATTTTCATCAACGACCCCGCCGCGAAGATGAAGACGCGCGCCAGAAATTCGTGACCCGCTTTTACACGCGCGACGAAGGCGAGTTCTACGACCTTGCCTACGATGAAGCGCTCTCCCGCATTGGCCGCGCGAAAGAGGAATTCGCGGCCGCGGGATTGAAGCCGAATGGTTTCATCGCGCCGGCCTGGCTGCTGAACACCGATGGCGAATCGGCCGCCACCGATGCCGAAATGGAATACACCACCCGCCTCGGAAGCGTGCGCGATCTCCGCTGCCAAAAAACTTTCGCCAGCCAATCGCTCGTTTACAGCACGAGCAGCGCGTGGCGGCGCGCGGCCAGCCTGGCCTGGAATTCAATTCTCTTTCCCATCGTCAATCAGCGGCCGCTCGTGCGCCTCAGCATTCATCCGCCCGATTTTGAGCATCCCGAAATTTGGCGGCAGATTCTCCGCTTCGCCGAACGCCTCTCCCAGGAACGAACAGTCACGACCTACGGCGCGTGGGTGGCCGAGCAACGATTGCAAAGCGAGAACTCCTAGCCGATGAGCCGTTGCGATCTTCACCTTCATTCCCGCTGCAGCGATCGCTCGGAGGAATGGCTCTTCCGCCGCTTCGATTTCCCCGACAGCTACTCGGAGCCGCGCGAACTGCATCACGAACTGAAAGCCGCCGGCATGCATTTCGTGACCATCACCGATCACGACACGATCGATGGTTGTCTCCAGATCGCCGATTTGCCGGACACGTTTCTGAGCGAACAGATCACCACGTTTTTCCCGCACGATCCCTGCAAGATCAATCTGCTCGCCTGGGGAATTAGCGAAGCGCAACACGACGAGATCACGCGGTTGCGCGAAAATATTTTTGATCTGCAGAGCTACTTGCAACAGGAGAAAATCCTCCATGCCGTTGCCCACCCGCTTTACAGCATCAACGGCAAATTGACCGCGGAGCATCTCGAGAAGCTCATCCTGCTCTTCAAACATTTCGAAGGCTTGAACGGTTTGCGCGACGCGCTCCTGAGCGATCTCGCGCAGCACATTCTCGGAAGTCTCACGCCGGAAAAAATCGAGGACCTGGCCAATCGCCATAACCTGGCCCCGACCCATTCCGAGCCGTGGCGAAAAATCTTCACCGCTGGCTCGGACGATCACGGTGGCGTTTTTCTCGCTTCCGCGAATACCGAAACGCCGCCGGCGACAAGCGTCGCCGAGTTTTTACAACACGTTCGCGAAGGACGCTGCACAATCGCGGGCAAAGGCGGCACGCCGCTCGCCCTCTCGCACGGTTTCTACAACACGCTCTCGCGTTTCGTCGAAGATCGCTTCACCGAAAAACTGGGGCCGAGCGCCGGACTCGTTAGCCAAATGTTTTCCCGCTTCATGGAAGGGCAAAACCCGACTGAGTTCACGCTGCGCGAGAAGGCTGGGTTCCTCGCCCAAGGCGTGATGTCGGGAAAGATTTTCGAGATGGCGAAGCCGGCCAACGTTTCCCTGTGGAAGGAACTCTCCGGCTCGTTCACCAACCCGGAAGTAAAGGCGCTGCTCGCCCGCGAAATGGAAAACGTCCCCGAAGCGGAGCGACGCACCTTTTTGATGGCGAATCTGGTCAGCGAAAAATTCGCGTTTCGACTCTTCGAAAAATTCATTCAGCAAATTCGCGACGGCAATTTGGTCGAAAGTCTGCAAGCGATCAGCAGCATCGCGCCGATTTTGATCGTGCTCGCGCCCTACATTTACGGCTTCTCCAGCCAGGCGCCGTCGCGCCGCTGGCTGCGCGATGTTTGCGAAAAGCTGACCGGCGAAATCCCGCCCGTCTTGCAAAACCGGAAGCGCGCCTGGTTCACCGACACGCTGGACGACGTCAACGGCGTCGCCACCACCATTCGCAAAATGAGCGCCGCTGCGCGCGAGGCTGGCGAGGAACTTATCGTGGTCACGTCGCGGAAGGAAATCCAGATCGACGACATCGCGATCAAGAACTTCCGGCCGATCGGCGAATTCGAATTGCCGGAGTACGAACTGCAAACGCTCAGCTTCCCGCCCTTCCTGCAAATCCTCGATTACATCCAGCGCGAGCAATTCACCGAGATCATCCTGAGCACCCCGGGCCCGGTCGGGTTAAGCGGATTGCTCGCCGCGAAAATGCTCAACTTGCAAACGAGCGGCATCTATCACACCGACTTCCCGCAATACATCCGCATCCTGACCGAAGACAGATTTCTAGAGAGCCTCGCCTGGACGTTTATGCATTGGTTTTATGGGCAACTCGACACCGTCTTTGTGAATTCGGAACAGTATCGGCGTAGTTGGATCGACCGCGGATTCGAACCCGACAAGCTCAAGCTTTTGCCGCGCGGCCTCGACATCGATCTCTTCCAGCCCTCGCGGCGCGATCCCAATTTTTGGAGTCGTTATGCCAAAACGCCTAACGAAGGCGTACGGCTGCTCTACATCGGCCGTATTTCGCGCGAGAAAAATCTCGACCTCCTCGCCGCGGCTTATCGGCAACTGCGCAATGAAGGCGTGCCCGTTTCGCTTTCCATCGTCGGCCACGGGCCGTACTCCGCGACGCTGGCTGAAGAATTGCCGGACGCGATTTTTCCTGGCTCGCTTTCCGGCGAGGAACTGGCGGCGGCCTACGCTTCCGGCGACATCTTTGTTTTCCCGAGCACGACCGACACTTTCGGCAACGTCGTCATCGAAGCGCAAGCGAGCGGCCTGCCGGTGATCGTTTCGGACGAAGGCGGGCCGCGGGAACTGGTCGAAGACGGCGCCGATGGAATAATCGTGCGCGGAAACGATCTTACCCAGTTGGTCGCCGCCATTCGTCGATTGGTCGATGATCCGGCCTTGCGCGCGGAGATGGGACGGCGCGGTCGGGCCAAGGTGACGGATCGCAGTTGGCCGAACGCCTTTGCAAAGTTCTGGGCGATTACGGCCGGATAGTTTTACCATGGAAGGCATGAGATCTTTCTGCGTGCGCCGAGCGCTCTGCGTGGGCCTGCTCGTTTCGTTGAGCGGTGTGCTCTCGCTGCGCGCGGACGAGGAAACGCGCCAGGTGGAGGAAGCGCTGCGCCGGCGCAATTTTTATTTCGGCGAAGTGGACGGGCAAACAAATGGGGAGCTGACGCAGGCGCTCCGCCGCTATCAGGACCGAAAAGGTTTTGCCGTCACCGGGACGATCGACGACGAAACGGCCAGCTCGCTCAACGTGGCCGGCGTTTTCCCGCCCGCTCCGCCTAACGAGCCATTACCGGATGTACCCGTCCTGCGCAGCGATCTGGCCCGCCGGCTTTCCGCCGCGGAGCTGCGCACCCTGCAGGAGAAAGTGGAGTTGTCTCCGGACGAAGAAGAGAACGTGCCCACCCCGGCCGATTCACCCACCGCCGGACAGGACCTGACTCCGGCCGAGGTGCATAAATTTGTCGAGGATTACCTGCGTGACGGCGAGACGCAGGATGTCGCGAAGCAGGTGCAATATTTCGAGTTCCCGGTCAAGTATTTCGACCACGGCACAGTCGACCGGCGGTTTGTCACCCGCGACACGCGAAACTACGTAAAGCGCTGGCCGCAGCGAAAATATAAGCTGGAGCAACCGCTGGCCTTCTACGCGACCGCCCAGGAGGATGAGACGCGGATTGAATTCCCGATCCAGTTCCACGTCAAAAGCCCACGCCTCCATGCTCACGGGAAAACCATGAATTATTGGACCGTCAAAAAGATCGGCGACCGATTGAAGATCACTTCAATTCGGGAAGAACGCATTCGCGAACCACATTCCCGGTGAGCGAGCGGAAACGGGATCGAGAGGATTTGGGGGCCTCGCCACGCGCATGAAGGTGCAAACCAAGATCACCCTGCTCCTCCTCATGGTGATGGCGATTTTTCTCGGCGCGCTCTTCGCTTTCCGCACCTACGAAAAGCGGAAATTCCGCCACATCGCGCGCGAGCGAAGCTTCGAACTGCAAAAATCGTTCGAAGGTTTTCTCCGGCGCCAATCCGAGTTGATGCGAGCGAAGGTCGAGGAAGACACCTGTTTGGATCGCATGACGAATGCGATTAACACGGAGGATTACCAGTGGTTGGGCGAAAATTTTAACGACGGCACGCTGACCGGATTTCAGGCGAACGCGATCTGGATTTGCCGGCCCGATGGCAGCGTTCTCTACGCCTTCAATAATCTGCACCTGCCCGAGCTGCAGGAGCTTCCCTTTCCCAAAGCGCAACTGGCACCCCTTTTTGCCCGCGCCCCGCTCCGCCATTTTTTCATCCGCGCGCCGCGCGGAGAAATCCTTGAGATCGCCGGTGGCACCGTGCATCCCTCCAAGGATTTCGCCCGGCAAACTTCGTCGCAAGGATATTTCCTCGCCGCCCGGCGCTGGAACAACGCGGCTTTGACCGACATGGCCTTTCTGACCGGCAACGAAATCCGTTTTGGCCGGCCTCACGAATCGCTTCCCTCCCTCGGCCAAAGGGACGGCCATAGCGAAGTCGTGTTTACCCGCACCTTGCCCGGCCCGACCAATCAGCCGATCGCCTCGCTCATCGTGCGCAACGAATCCAAAGTGGTGGCGTCGCTGACCCGCTCCAGCGACATGCTCTTTGCCGCCTTCCTCGTCTTTGCCTTCCTCATCGTTCTGCTCATTTTCACCGCCCTCACCATCTGGGTACGCCGGCCCCTGCAGGCGATCACCCGCAGCCTGAATCGCGGCGGTGCGGGCCCGGCCCCGGCGATTGGTTCCCGCCGCTCCGAGTTTGGCGAAATTGCGCGCACCCTTCAGCAAATCTTCGCCCAGCGCGGTAATTTGATAAGCGAAATGGAGGAGCGGCGCGCGACCGAGGAAGCCTTGCGCGAGAGCGAGGATCGATTGCGCCACGCCCACAAAATGGAAGCCGTCGGGCGGCTCGCTGGCGGCGTCGCGCACGATTTCAATAACCTGCTCACCGCCATTATTGGCTACGCCGAATTGATCATGCACCGCGGCGGCAACGCCGAACTCGTTAGGCACCAGGCGGAGCTCATTCACAAAGCCGGCAAACAAGCCGCCGGCCTTACCCGCCAGTTGCTCGCCTTCAGCCGCAAACAACTGCTCCAGCCGCGCGTGCTCGATCTCAACTCCCTCCTTGGCGAGATGGAAGAGCTGCTGCGCCGCATCATCGGCGAGCAATACGATATCGTGACGCGGCCGGACGCGCAGGACGGACGGGTCAAAGCCGATCCAAACCAGCTCGAGCAAGTCATCCTCAATCTCGGCGTGAACGCGCGCGACGCCATGCCCAGCGGCGGTCGCATCGAAATTGCCACCAGCAATGTTCAACTCGACCACCGCGCGGCCGCGCAAATGGACGACGCACTTCCGCCCGGCGATTACGTTTTGCTTTGTGTGACTGATTCCGGCGGCGGCATGAACGCAGAAACGCAGTCGCGCATTTTCGAGCCGTTCTTCACCACCAAAGGGCCCGGCCAGGGAACGGGCCTCGGCCTCGCCACCGTTTACGGCATCGTCCGCCAGAGCGGCGGCGGCATCTCCGTCGAAAGCGAACCGGGCCGCGGCAGCCGTTTCTTCATCTACCTTCCGCTGGAGACAGCGCCCATCGATGAATCGCGCCCGGCCCCGACCAGCGCGGCCGGCGTCGATAACTCCGAAACGATCCTCGTCGTCGAAGACGAAGAGATCGTGCGCGAGCTGATGTGCGATGCGCTCGCCGGCCAGGGTTACCGCATCCTTTGCGCGATGCACGGACCGGAAGCGTTGCGCATGGTCGCGGATTTCGCCGATCCCATCGACCTGCTCGTCACCGACGTTATCATGCCCGAGATGAACGGCCACGTTCTCGCCCAGCAACTCTGCGCCGTGCGGCCCGGTCTCAAAGTCCTCTTCGTCTCCGGTTATTCCGATAACGACATCAGCCACCACGGCGTACTCGATTCCCAGATCGAGCTTTTGGAAAAGCCTTTCACCCCAGAGGCTCTCGCGCGTAAGGTCCGCGAAGTGATCGGCGCCCAAACGACAACGAGAGTAAGCGAAAAGTGATTCGACGCCGCGCGCTGAATTCTTCTCCTTCACCCTGGCCAAAGCGACTTCGCGCGTTTCTCGCCGTTTCCTTTCTCCTTCTGTTCGTCAGCTGCCACGATCATAAGAGCAAAGCCGCCAGCTCTCCCGAGACGAGCAAAGACTCTTCCTCCCCCGCCTCCTCTGCTTCTCCCACCGAAACCAGAATCGTCACCGCCGCCTGGTATGACGTCCCGCCCCATTCCATCGCGCAACGCCGCGCGCCCGGCGAGATGACTGCCGCTCACGATCACCTTCCGCTCGGCACGCGGATTCGGGTGACCGATTTGGAAAACGGCCACAGCGTCATCGTCCGCATCACCGATCGCGGCATCCCGCACGCCAAACCGCGGCTCGATCTTTGCCGTCCCGCCGCCGAGCAGCTCGGCATGGTGAGCAAAGGCGTCACCCGCGTGCGGATGGAAGTGCTGCCTAACGAGTAATCATCCCGCCTTCGCCCTGAAGCGTGGCCTGCAGCTCCGGGGAGCGCGCGCGTCTCGCGTGCTGGTTTCGGCGTCTCGCCGAAACGAACTTGGTTGGCATGGCGAGCCGAATCGCTGCCGCAAAAACAGAAAAGTTCGCGCTGGCGGGGGCGCCAGCGCCCGCACGCGAGACGCGTGCGCTCCCCAGAACCCCAGCGCAAAAATTCACGCCACGCCCCTAGCTCTGCACCGGCGGGACGTCCGGCGGTGGCGTCCCCTCGTCCGCTGGCGGCGGCAATCCCTCACTGGGCAATCGCGGCGGTACCGGCGGCAACGCACGCGGCGACAGCCAAACATCCGCGTCTGGACCAAACTGCCGCACAAACAGCAGCCCTAAGGCCGTTAACGTCACTGACACCGGGAGAAAAACCACGCTGCTCACATAAGGGATCGCCGTGATGCAGCACGTCGCGCACATCAGGAGGAACATCCCGATCCCGGTCGCCACCGCGATCACCAAGTAAAACAAAAAGTAAAGGACGCACACGCCTGGCCGGCCTCTCACCAGACCGATCGCCTCCCGCAGCGCCGTCGCCGCCTGGCAACGCTGCCGATACATCAGCGGAACCATGAACGTCCTGAGCAAACCCCAAAGACAGGTGACAAACAAAACAAGCAGGCCCCCGAAGACCATCGCCACGATCTGCCCCACTCCGAACTGCGGATCCTCACCGCGCCAGAGCGCTGGCCAAAACAGCGTCAGGAAAAACGGGGCCAGGCAGAGCAGAAGCACCAGCCCGAAAAGCAGATTGAGAACAAAGAAACGATTCCCCTCCGCGCGAAACTCCTTCCACGACTCCCCGATCGCCGCCCGGTTGCGCACGATGCAGTCCGTAAAAATGAAACGCCCACGCGACCCGAGCCAGAGAAAGAGCACTCCGAGCAGCAGACCCAGGACCACCGCCACAATGATGATCGGGAGCAGCCAATCGCCAATTGCACTGTTCGACACGTCATTGCGCATCGTGTGGATTGACGTCTTGAAGTCACCGCGGCCCGTATTGAAGTTGAAGTGAAAGCCGCCCGCCAAGCTGGCCAGAAACGCCGCGAACCCGATTACGCACCACTTCCCGAGATCGAACGGGCGGAAGAGAATCTTCTTCATCAACTCGTAGGCCTCGCCAAACGGTTTGAAAATTTCGATCTTGCGAGCGTCCTCCGGCATGTAACGGCGATTTCAATTCAAGCGCCACCGAATGGCAAGAATGAATCAGGAACTCACGAAAGCAGGAAAAGAATGGGAACAGCCACGGATGAACACGGATTTTTACGGATGCAGAAACCAATCCGACTGGCGCGCCGTTGCGGCGCCTCGCCGAAACGCCCCTTTCTTCGCTCTCGCTTCGCCCACGACGACTTTCGGAGTCGCCACCTAGGAAATTCCTTTACCGCCAGCCCGACGCTTGCCAAACTCCACCGAGTGTTTTCCCTTTATTCCCCTCCCCGCCCCTTCTTCCGAAATAGACGAAGCAATCTTTCGTATAATCTCTGTTAGGTGACAGCAGCGCCCCGTGACACATGACCAACTCATGCAGCAGATTTCCGAAGCGTTCGCCAGCGTCCCGCGTCCTCCCGACACCGCCACCGTTCCCCACCATTGCGACGAGTGTGACGCGCTGCGGGATGATCTCCGCGGTCGCACGGCAGCCGAGCTGTCCGACGCGTGGGTTGAGCGGAGCTTTGATCAGCTGGTTTTCATGTCCGACGAGGCGAAGCGTTACTATATTCCTGCATTTCTGCGAGTCGCCGCGCTCGATGCAGAATCTACTGTTACCCAGTTCGTCCTTTATTCTCTCAGCGGCGACTTCCGCTACTCTCCCAGCGGAGGCTACACGGTTGCGCAGAAGCAAGCGATTCTCGACTTCCTTGCGTTTCTTGAGCCTCAGAGCGACGAGTCCCAGAAAGAATATATCGCGAAGGCCCACCAGCGATGGAAAGCTGTCACCTAACCATACATCTGAGGTCATCTAACAAGGGTTTTTTGAGGTTTTATTCAGATAGAGGTTAGGCGGCTTTTTGGAGTGATTCCTGGAGCTTGGAGGCGAGCGGCGAGCCGCGGTGAGTGAGTGCGGCGAGATAGGTGGCTTCGTCATAAGGGACGCGATCGCGCCAGCAGATATACATGATGCGCTGCCACTTGAAGGCGAGGGCGCGGACGGCGGTTGAATGGGTTTTACCTTTGGCGATTTGCGCCTGGAGGAAGAGTTTGGCCCACGCACAATGGAGGGCCGATTGGCTGGCATACTCAAAGAAGCTTTGATGGACGAAGTGGGGGCGGCTGTAGCGCCGATGGACCCAGTGTTGGTTCTTGCCGCTCTTCTCGGTGACCGGGGCGATGCCGCTGTATTGTTGGATGGCAGGATGGACTCGCATCAAATAGCATCCAGGCTGAAAATGCAGCCGACGACGAGCCGGCCTACAGCCTAGATTTTTCGAGCGGCTGATCTTTCTGGACCGCGCTGCTCAAAGAGGCTCCTAACCGAACGAGAGCGATTGCTTCTCGCGGACTTCCAGCGGGAGCGCCTTGCGATCTTTCACGCACCGCATCTCGACGGGTGAATCGCGGCAGGCTTCGCACCAATGCCGCTTGGTGCGATCAAGCGATGCCCGGACGCCGCACGTATCGCAGATAAAGATAAGGGTGGGTGCTTTTTGAGCCATACACAATTTCCTTGGGTGCGATACGACCTCTTCGATCGACTAAAGAGCGTCGGGCGTCGCACCGTTGGACAGGAGACGTTACCACGGTTCTCCCTCGGTCCTAACGATATAAACGCGGCGACCGAGCGAGCGCGCGGTGTCGCGATGACGCGGATGCTCAGCGTTCGCTGATCGAGACCTGGGCGCGGAGGATGTCGTGCAGGGTGACGATGGCGAGGACTTTGCCACTCGTCGGATCGGTCAGGAGAAGGGTGTTGGTAGGCGACTCGACGAGGAAGGTTTGCGAGGCGCGAATGGAATCGGAGGGCCGGCAGGCGCGCGCTTCGAGCAAGCGCAAAGGCCGCTGCTCGGCCAAAGCACTTTCGATTTCGGTGCGGAGTGCGATCCCTTTTACATCGCCATCTTCGACCACGGGAAAACAGCGGTAAGGATGGTGGGCGAGCGTTCCCTTCAGAACCGGTTCGCTCACCTCTTCGAGAACGATTGGGGTAAAATTGGCGATGGCCGAGATGGGAAGATTATGCCAGCTCCGCAGGTCGCGCGGCGGGACGACGTGTTCCATTTGATGCCCGTCCTGGACGAGCACTTCTTCGTAAAAATTGTGCCTAACGAGTGTGCGGGCGATCACCTGGCTGACGAGGGCGGCGATCATGAGGCCGGGGACGACGGCGAATTGGTGGGTCATTTCGAAAATGATGAGCACGGCGGTGACGGGCGCCTGGACGACGGCGCCGAGACAGGCGCTCATCCCGCCGATGCAGAGAAGGAGTTCGTCGGCATGGTTGAGGGCGAGGAAATGGGAGCTGAGCCCGGCCACGACCGCTCCGCACATGCCGCCAAAGAAAAGGTTGGGCGAAAAAATGCCGCCGCATCCGCCGAGACCGTAACTGGCGATGGTGGCGATGAGTTTGCCGACGAGAAGAAGCACGGCCAGCCGCCAGGCCATCCCCTGGGCGAGCGCGTCGGTGAGGTCTTCGTACCCGAGCGCGAAGACGCCGAGCCGCCCGGTGTAGGCGAAGATGCTAATGCCGGCCGCCCAGGTGATGAGGCCGCCGATGAGCGGATGCAGCCAGCGCGGGACGGGCTTGAAGCTGCGGGATTTCGCACGCAAGGAAAGAGAGGCGCGCTGGAAAAATACGCCGATGAGCGCGGCGAGCGCGGCGACAATGGGCATCATCAAATAGGCGCGCCAGGTCGGTTCGTGGACGGGAGGCAATTCGAACGCCGGCTGCGCGCCGATGAAGGCGTGCACGACAAACGCGCCGATGACCGACGCGAGGAGCACGCTGCCGAGCGCGCGACTATTGAGATCGCCGATAATTTCCTCGAGGACGAAGGCGACGGAGGCGAGCGGCGCGTTGAACGCGGCGGCGAGTCCCGCAGCGGCACCCGCCGCGCTCGCTCCGCGCCGGCCCTGCTTCGACACGCCGAGCCAGCCGGCGAGCGTGGCGGCGAGATTGCTCCCGATCTGCACGGTCGGCCCCTCGCGGCCGAGGCTTTGCCCAATCCCGATGTTCACGACGCCGGCGACAAATTTGACGGCCGCGATCCGGCGCGGCGCGAATCCGAATTCCTTCCAGTAAGCGAGCTTCACTTGCGGAATGCCGCTGCCAGCCGCTTCCGGACAAAAGGAATTGAGAAGCCAGCCAACGATGAGCGACCCGACGACCATGGCTGCGAGCGTGACCCAGGCAAAATGCCAGAAGTTCCCGACGCTCGGGCTGACGTAGAGGAACCGGTAAATCCAGTTGATGACCAATTGGAAGGCGACGGCCGCGAGGCTGGCGACCAATCCATACAGGCAGGTGCTGACGACGGGCCGTGACTTGCCCTGAATGTTCTCAAACTTCTCGGAAAATTTTCCCATTAACAAAAACAAACACGCCGCCGCGGCCTGGACGCGTCAGTCATTACTCCACCGACGAAACAGCAAATGGCCCGCGATGGCGACGAATATTCCCCCGAGCGCTGCCAGAAGACCGTAGACGATGCCATCCTGCCGGCGGGCGCGACGCTCGGCTTCGGCGTAGGGAATGCGAGTAAAAGAGACCATCGTGTAAAGCGGTAGGTAAAGACCGGGGAGCCAGCCTTCGAGCAGATGATCGAGTTTCTGCTTCGCGCGAAAGCTTTTCGACGCTGTCTTGTCGCGCATCTCGATAAAATTCGAGACCGCCAAATCAGCGAGCGCGTCGGCGTCGGCTTTGCGGCGGTGAAAAAACTCAGCGAAAGCGCGGCGGCGGTCGTTAGGGAATGCGGCCAGGCACTGGTCGAAGATGACGCAATCTTCGAAGGCAGCGTTCATGCCCTGGCCGTAAAAAGGCACGACGGCATGCGAGGCGTCCCCCAGGAGCGCGACCTTGTCTTCATAGACCCACGGCCCGCAGCGAATGGTGACGAGCGAACCGGTCGGGTTCTCGCGAAAATCTTCAAGCAAGGTCGGCATGAGCGGAACCGCGTCGGGAAATTCTTCATCGAAAAAGCGGCGGACGTCATCGTCACTCTTCGTCGTCGCAAAACTGCGCGGTCCCTCGAATTCCCAAAAGAGCGTGCAGGTGAATGAGCCGTCGGGATTAGGCAGCGCGATCATCATAAAGCTGCGGCGCGGCCAGATGTGGAGGGCGTTTTTTTCCATGCGCCAGCCACCGTCGTTCGCCGGCGGGATGGTCAATTCCTTGTAGCCGTGAGCAAGGTAACTCTGGCTGTATTCGAAACGCGGCAGGCGCTCCATCGCACCGCGCACCGCCGAGAAGGCGCCGTCCACGCCGATGACCGCATCGCCGCGCGCTTCGCTCGCCTGTTCCGTTTCCGTATTGATCAAATGCGCGACCGGCGTTTCCAAATCGACGCCGACACAGCGCTCATTAAATCGCACGCGCACGTTCGGATAGCGCTGGGCCGCTTCGATGACCGCGGTGTTGAGCGCGCCGCGTCCGATCGAATTGATGCACTTGGCCGGGTCGCGATCGTAGGGCGAAAAATGAAGCGCACCAGATTTCTCGTGAATCATGCGACCGCGCATGGGAATGGCGTGGGCCAAAACTTCGTCGGCGATTCCCATCTCGCGCAGCGCGTGAATGCCGCGCGTGGAAAGCGCGAGATTAATGGAGCGGCCGCCCACAGTGCTGCCGGCGCGAGGATCGGGCCGGCGTTCGCAGAGTTCCACCTCGTCGCCGCGGTGCCCGAGAAATCCGGCGAGCAATCCACCGGCCAGGCCGCTGCCGATAAGAGTAAATTTCGCCATCCCGCAGAATCCATCAATTCGGATTTCAGAAAAGCGGAAAACAGCGAGGCGCTGCAATCGGCTCGCCCCGCGGTGGCGGAGATGGCAGGCTCGACCGGTGAGCTTCGCGGAACGATCTTCGCCGCCCCCGCCTTCGTTAGGCGTGAAATTGCTCGCCGCGTTCTGCGCGTTGACTATTTTCCTGCTCGCTTTCCCGGACGGGTTACTCGATCCGATCTGGGCGTAAATCCGGAAGCGAAGATCCATCTCAGCGCGTTAGGCTGCTGGGCGATCGCCCTGATGCTGGCGGTCGGAGCAGCGTGCGCGTTGGCCGCTTTTGGACTCGCTCACCGAACGGAGTGGGGACGAAGGCTGGCCATTGCCATTTTGAGCCTGAACCTGCTGGGCGATCTCGGCAACGCCCTCGTCCGCCATGATTATCGGACGCGGATTGAATTGCCGATTGCGCTTTGTTTGATCGGTTATTTGTGCCGGCACAGGACGCGGGCTCGCTTTCGCGTCAGGCTGTAGGGCGTCTGTATCAGGCGCCTTCCGGTTCGCATCATGCAAAACCCGGCGTTTCGCAGAAATGCCATACAGTAGAAGCCCATCCGTGGCACCCAGCCTGCTAAACTTGATGCCGCCCGATGAGTTCCAAACAACAACCAAGCGACGATTTGCGCCCGATGCGCACCTTTGAGTTGAAAGCGATTCTCGTGGTCGACGATGACCAGCAACTCGCCTCCGCTCTGCAATGGATTCTGGCCGACGAAAGCTATCTGGTGGATGTCGCCTACGATGGCGAAGAAGCTGTGCTCAAGGTGAAGACGCACGAATACGACGCGGTCATCTGCGATTTAAAGATGCCGCGGCTGCGCGGCGACGAGTTCTATCTGATGATTCGCAAAATGCGGCCTGCGCTGGCTGACCGCTTTATTTTCATCACCGGGTATGCGACCGATCCGCAGCTCAAACTTTTTCTCAGCCAGCATGAGGTGAAGTATTTGGTGAAGCCATTTCCGGTCGCGGGCTTGATCGGCTGCGTGAAGGAATTGCTGCATTGAACGCCTAACTGCATGGAGGACAGGCGGCCCGCCTATCTCGTCGGCCGGCAGGCGGCCCGCCCGTCGATCAGCATCCACTAACGGTGGGCGGTCAGTATCTGCGCGAAACGCCAGACTTCGTGGAAGGTGTTGTAAAGCGGCGTGGGCGCGGCGCGGATTACGTTGGGCTCGCGGAAATCGCACTTCACGCCGGCGGCCTCCAGTTTCCCGAAAAGCTCTTTCGGATGCTCGTGCACGAGAACGGAGAGCTGGCAGCCGCGCTCGTTAGGCGCAGACGGCGTGATGATGGAGAAGACTGACGAAGGCTCGCGCTCGAGCAGATATTGAAAATAGCCGGTGAGGCGTTCCGATTTGGCGCGCAATTTTTCCATACCGCCGGCTTCATCGAAAATGGCCAGAGACGTTCGCAACGGCGCCATCGCCAGGATGGACGGATTGCTGATTTGCCAGGAATCGGCCGAGAGGACGGGGATGAAATCGGGTTCCAACTGCATGCGAAAACGCGTGGCCGGATCGTTCCCCCACCAGCCGGCGAGACGCGGCAAATCCGGGTTGGTGGCGTGGCGCTCATGCACGAACGCACCGGCTACCGCGCCCGGCCCGGAATTCAAATATTTATAGGAACACCAGGCGGCGAAATCGACGTTCCAATCATGCAACTGCAGCGGCACGTTCCCGGCCGCGTGCGCGAGATCGATCCCGACGAGGCAACCGTGCTTTTGGGCGGCAGCCGTGAGGTGCGCGATATCGAAAAGCTGGCCGGTAAAAAAATTCACTCCGGCGAAAAGGACGAGCGCGATTTCTTCGCCCCGTTTCTCGAGCAAAGCCTCGATGTCTTCGGCCCGGACGGTAAATTCCCCTTCCCTCGGCTGCGCCAGCAGAAGCGCTTCCTCCGGATCGAAGCCATGATGTGCGATCTGCGATTTGATCGCGTAGGTGTCGGAAGGAAACGCCGGATCTTCCATCACGATTTTGAAACGTGCCTTCGTCGGCCGGTAAAACGTGGCCATGAGCAGGTGTAAATTCACCGTCAGGCTGTTCATGCAAACGACCTCGTTAGGCTGCGCGCCGACCAGCCGCGCGGCGGGTTCGCGCAGCGTCTCGTGGTAGGAATACCACGGAGTCGCGGCGTCGAAATGCGCGTCCACCGCGAGGCGCGCCCAATCGTCCAATTCCTGATCGACGATCTGCCGCGTCGCCTTCGGCATGAGCCCTAACGAGTTTCCGACAAAGTAGATGAATGGTTTTCCATCCGCGCCGACGGGCAGATGAAAGCGATCACGAAAGGAGCGCAGCGCGTCCTCGGCGTCGCATTGCCGGGCAAAATCTTCGTTTGGCGAAAAGCTCATGGCGCATGATACGAACGGAGATTCGTTCACGTCTACTGCGGTCCGCCGCTCGACTTGATTTTCTGCTACAAGCTCTCGCCCGAATGCGCTTTCACCGCGGAGACGTCGATCCCATTAATCTCGCCATCCAGCGTCACGTCACTGCGAAAGTTGCTGCTGTCCGCGCTCACGCCGGATCTCGATTTCGTCTGCGAGATGTCGATGTTGTTCACATCGTTGCTGGCACTCGTATCCCCGATCAGCATGTTCGCGCTGACCGAAGTGTTGGCCAAAGTCTGACCAAAGGTATCCATCAAGTTGGTTAAGGTCACCGTCACCGTCTGCTTGTTGGCGACACCAGTGAGATTCACCGTCATCGTGTTACCGGAGAAACTGGGCGAGCCCGCCAGGCCACCGGTCCCGGTCGTTACGCTGGCATTGCCGCTCGCCACGTCATTCGTGAAGGTGAAGACCATCGTGTAATTGCCTCCGGTGCCGCCGCTGCGGCACTCGATCCCCGGCGCGCCGGTCAGGGGCAGGTTGATATCGAAGGAGCCCGCCCCGCCGTGAGTCTTGCGCGAAACCGCCGTGGTTAACGCCAGCGCGTTGCAGGTATCAGGTGACGGCGCCATGATGGCCACGGTGATGGGCGAGCCGGTTTTGAAAAAACCGATCGTCGCGTTCGCGGCTTGCGGCGGCCGACTGGAATCGAAGCGGAAGTTGTACATCGTTCCCCAGCGAATCGCGTTTGCGTTCTCGTTTTGCGCAAAGGTCTCGCTGCTCCAGGTGATGTCCGAGGTGGTCGCACTCGAAGTCCAGGCCGCGTTGCTGAAGCCGGTGCTTCCCGGCGTGCCATCGTTGGCAAAGGCGGGCGGATTGGAAGGAGCGTGGAAGCCCAGATTGGTCGCGGTCACGCCGCAATCAAGAGGGACGCTGAACGATTGCACGCTGCGGTCGAGGTTTTCGTTAAGGACCGCGTATTCGTAATGCCAGACACCGGCCGACGGATTGGTCACCTTGTAGGCGACAAACCCAATGCCGTCAGCGCCGGGCGCTGGCTCGAATTGATTCACCGTCGCACCCGTCCAGGCCATGATCGCCGGGCTCATGCGGACCGTGGCGCCGACCGCGGAGAAAGTGAAGCTCGTCGTGCCGGTGACATTGAAGCGGCGATAAGAAGCGTTGTTATACATGTTGCACTCCCCTTGGTGCGCCTGGCACCAGGCATACTCGTGCGGCGTGACGTATTGCGACTCGGCGTAATAGCTGGCGCCCGACGTGGTCAGGTCGCTTTTTTCGACCGCTATGCGATGGCTGACACCGGTGTGCGTGTGGCCGGTGTGGTCGTTGGCCGTACTCGGGAAGG
The DNA here is from genome assembly GCA_038258245.1 of Chthoniobacterales bacterium. GTDB lineage: Bacteria > Verrucomicrobiota > Verrucomicrobiia > Chthoniobacterales > UBA10450 > JBBSQB01. The sequence continues at coordinate 34,565 of JBBSQB010000014.1, read as the reverse complement.
CGCCGGTGAAAGGGTTTACCCAAGCGCGCGAGCCAAGACCGGATTGGCTGGCATTCAAGCTCACCGAATAGGGATCGGAACATCCCACGCCCAAATATCTGCCATTTGAATGCGTGGGAGTGCAAACGGAGCAGACACTATTCTCCAGCGCATAGAAGGCATGCTTCAGCCAGGATTGACCGATTTGTTCGAAGCGCTCGTCGTTCCCCGTGCCCCCGCTCATGCGATACAAATTCTGCGGAATGACCGGGTGATCGGTTTCGGACAGTGCAAACCAATCCAGTGGCTGATCGCCGATGTTGCACGAGGTGGTGCCGACGGCGAGACCGACTTGCGTGCCGCTGCTTCCAAATTGTTGCAAGGCAGGCAAATCTCCCACGATCACGTCTGGACCGGGGTTGAAAGCTTCGGGCGAATTTGGCCCGCGCAACGCCCGCGCCGGCAGGACATCCGACTGCACAACGCCATTGACCACGTGCGTGATCTCCATCGGCGACATGGTGGCGAGGACTGACACCGTCCCAACGGCGACGTGCGCCGCGGCCGGGGAGCCAAGTTTTTTGGCAAACTCTCCCGAAAGCAGGAGCCGCCCATTGTCGATGCGGAGCACGTGCGAGTGCGCATCGTAGGCATAGACATTTCCCTCCACCCGAAAGTAAATCGCGCCGGTTTTCGCGTCGCGCACCACCAGGTCGCTCGCTTCACCCGGGCCGACCTTTTCGATGACGAGCTGATTGATCGATGTTTGCAACGGACCGCGCGCTCTGGCTGCGTTCTTCGGCACGAGTTCCATCGCGCTCTGCTCGGGTCCCCTCAGATCGCCGTTAAATGCGAGAATGGTAAAGAGAGAGTTCGGACCCACTTCGAAACGCAAGGCTTCCGCCTGGCCGCCTTTGATCGCCGCGCTTTGAACTCTGCTCCAGTCCAGGTTCATGGCGACGATGCCGTTGGTCGCCGCCAGCCTCTCCAAAGTGCCTGTCTCAGCTTGAGGATTCCCCCCGCGCGATTGCGCGATCAGAATGGCTGCGCCGCTTCCCAAGAGAAGCAGCAGGACGAGGGTAGTTTGGCGTAAGGTTGTCTTGAACATTGTGTTATCCTTTGGTTTCACTGGTCGAATGACCGAGCACAGAGGTCATATCCTGTTTTATAGCCCACTGAAACATTTTTTTTAAATTGAATTTTTTGCGCGTGAATCTTTTCCGCGTCCCACGTGAACTTTAGAAATCGAAGCTTGTGAAAAGCGGATGTGAAACGATCCAACCGGCCGGCGGAGCGGCGCGCTTTCGCCTAACGAGTAACGGCATCCGCAAATCAAAAATCAGCCGCTGGCGCGCCGGCGCTTTGATCGCGCTCAATCTTTTCATGGTCGCCCACGTCATCCAGTGGTGGCTGACCGGGCGCACGGTCTCGCCGATCGAGCCTTCGGAATCGATGCACACGCTGCAGGAAGGCGCGATCAATGCCGGCTTCATCTTTTTCGCGCTCGCGATTTTGGCGACGTTGCTCTTCGGGCGATTCGTTTGCGGCTGGGGCTGCCACATTCTCGCCCTCCAGGATTTCTGCGCGTGGCTTTTGAAAAAGGGCGGGCTCACGCCAAAACCATTCCGTTCGCGGCTGCTTGTTTACGTGCCGCTCGGCGCGGCGCTCTACATGTTCGTCTGGCCGACGGTCTATAAATACTTCACTCGCACCGAACCCGGGCCGCTCATTCCCGCGTTCACCAATCATCTCGTCACCGATCATTTTTGGGCCACGTTTCCGTCCGTCGCGGTCGCCATTCCGTTCCTCTTCATCTGCGGCTTCGTCACCGTTTATTTCCTCGGCCAAAAAGGCTTTTGCACTTACGCCTGTCCCTACGGCGGATTTTTCGCGGTGGCCGACAAGCTTTCGCCCTGGCGCATTCGGGTGACCGATGCCTGCAATCAATGCGGCCATTGCACCGCCACCTGCACCTCGAACGTGCTCGTGCATGCGGAAGTGAAAACGCATCGCATGGTCGTCGATCCCGGCTGCATGAAGTGCATGGATTGCATCAGCGTCTGCCCGAACGACGCGCTCTACTTCGGCTTTGGCAAACCGGCAGTCGGCCTCGCGAAGAAAGCCGACGCACCGAAACGGAACTACTCGCTCACCTGGCCTGAGGAAATTCTCGGGGCCCTCGTCTTCCTCGCCAGCCTCTTCGCTGTGCGCAATGTCTACGGCCTGGTGCCGTTTCTGATGGCGCTCGGCTGCGCCGCGGTCACCACCTTTCTCGCTCTGAAACTGTGGCAGTTCTGTGTGCGCCGCGATGTTTTCTTCCATCGCTTTATTTTGAAATCAGCCGGACAAATTCGCGCCGGCGGATGGGCCTTCATCCTCATCGCGATCCTCTGGGTTGGCCTGAACGCGCACAGCGGCTGGATTCGTTATCAGGAATACGCCGGCAACGAAGCGTTCCAAAAACTCCAGATACCCGACGAGCTCGCGCTCGCTCAGCTCAACCCCGATCCCTGGCTCAGTCCCACCGATCGCGCGAACGCCAGGGCCGGCGCCCGCCATTTTCAAAGCGCCACCAAATTCGGACTCTTTCGCAACAGCGACACGCTTCCCAAACTTGCTTGGTTTGAATTTCTCCTCGGTGATTCCGAAGAATCGATCGCGCGTCTCGCGCAAGCGGCGCGTCACCAGACCGGCCAGGCCAAAGCGCTCAGTCTCTACTACCGCGGGTCCATCTTGAATCGGATGGGTCGTTACGCGCAGGCGCAAACGAGTCTCGATCAAGCGCTGGCCGCGCGGCCGGATTTGATTCTCGCGCGCCAGGAAAAAGGCGAGTCGCTCTGGCATTTGGGGCAAACGCAGGAAGCCGCGGCGATTTGGTCAGATGCCTTGCAACACAACGCCAACCTCGCCCTCACCGTTAATTTTCTGGCCGGCGCGCGGCAGGCGGAAGGGCGCCTCGCCGAAGCCTCCGCGCTGGAAGCGCAAGCGGACCGGATAACGCCCGAGATTCCACTGTACCACTGGATGCTTGGCCTCCGGCTCAAGGATCTCGGAATGACCGGACTGGCCGACAAACATTTCCAGCATGCCCTCCAGCTCGATCCCGGCTTTCCCCAAACCTCTCGTTAGATGAAGAGAGCCCTCGCAGTCGTCACAGTGTTTGTCGCAAGCGCATTTGGCTTCGCAGGGTGCGACGGCCTTTGCGGCAACGAGCAGCTCTCGGAATCGGTTTCTCCGAGCGGCCGGCTCAAAGCCGTCACATTCCGCGCGATTGCGGAGCCACCACAGGGTTCAGCATTCAGGTCTCCCTCCTCGCTGCGGGCAAGCCCTTGCCGAACCAGGCGGGCAACATCTTTGTCGTCCAAGGCGAACCGAGGATGATTGTCCGATGGATTACCGATCAGCACTTAAGTATCTCCTGTGCAGAGGCGCCCAAAGGCTTCAAGCACGAGGCCTCTTTCGGCGATGTTCAGATCACATATGATGTCCCCCCAACATCTCACCATTCGAAGATTCTGAGACAGAAAATACTCTGCGTCCTCTGCGATCTCTGTGGTTAATCCATCAGTGACGGATGGAAGACAGAGAAAAGTTCATTTCGGCGAGGCGCCGAAACCAGCACGCGAGCTCCGAATGCGTTCGCGAGCGAGGCGCTTACGCTCCCCGGATTTTTCCTGCGTTCCTGCTTTCCTGATTCCAAATCTGCCATCCGGCCGAAGAGACAAGTTCGTTTCGGCGAGTCGCCGAAACCAGCACGCGAGTCGCGTGCGCTCCCCAGCGGAGAGACAGACCGCTACACGCGCGAGCGGCGGCGGCCGGAGTTGCGCGTGTATTTCACGGGACGGCGTTTCGGTTCGATCTTGCTCAGACCTGTCCCGCTCTTCACTTCCATGATCTGATCGCGCAGCAAGGCGGCGCGTTCGAACTCCAAATTCGCAGAGGCTGTTTGCATTTCGTCTTCGAGTTCGCGCAGCAGCTCGGTGAGGTTGAAGTCCCCGCCGGCTTCCTGAATGACGGAGGCGGCGATCTCACGCCCTTTCAAAATGGTGTGCAGACTTTCCTGGATGGCGCGTTTCACCGTGGTGGGGGTGATGCCGTGTTTCTCGTTGTACTCCATCTGCTTGGTGCGGCGGTAATCGGAGATGGAGATGAGCGCTTCCATGCTCCGCGTAACGGTGTCGGCGAAAAGGACGACTTCGCCGTTGACGTGACGCGCGGCGCGGCCAGCCGTCTGAATGAGCGAGGTCTGGCTGCGGAGGAAGCCTTCCTTATCGGCATCGAGACTGCAGACTAACGAGACTTCGGGCAGATCGAGGCCTTCACGGAGAAGATTGATGCCGACAAGAATGTCGAACTCGGCGGCGCGCAGGCCGCGCAAGATTTCGACGCGTTCGATGGTGTCGATGTCGCTGTGGAGGTAGCGCACTTTCAAACCAACGTCGCGCAGGTAATCGGCCAGATCTTCGGCGGTGCGCTTGGTCAGCGTGGTGACGAGAACGCGCTCGCCCTTTTCGACCCGCTGACGGCACAGCTCGATGGTGTCGTCGATCTGATGCTTGAGCGGCTTGAGCGTGACCTGGGGATCGAGCAGGCCGGTCGGGCGAATGATTTGCTCGACAACGAGCGGCGCGCCGGGCGTGGAGACATCGAATTCTTCCGGAGGCTGGTCGGTCCGGGAGATTGGAGGGATGGGCGCTGTCCCTTCCCTTTGGGAAGGCGGGGACGACACGGCGGTCGTTCCTCCAGCGATTCCCGGCAGCATGAAGGGAACCTCTTCGTTGTCGCCGATGCGCTGGCGCTTGTGCGGGAAGTAACCGGTGTTGCCGACAATGCTGTTTTTGATCTCGAACTCAGCGGGCGTGGCGCTGACGTAGATGATCTGATTGGCCACGCCCATGAACTCGGGGAAGTTGAGCGGGCGATTGTCGAGCGCGCTGGGCAGGCGGAAACCGAATTCGACGAGCACGTTCTTGCGCGATTTATCGCCTTCGAACATGCCGCCGATTTGCGGAATGGTGGCGTGCGATTCATCGACGACTAACAAGTAATCTTTCGGGAAAAAATCGAGCAAGGTGAACGGCTTCGAGCCGGGCGGGCGGCCGGAAAGATGGCGCGAATAATTTTCGATGCCGTTGCAGAAGCCCATCTCCTGCAACATCTCGAGATCGTATTCGGTGCGCATTTTCAATCGCTGCGCTTCGAGCAATCGGCTCTGCGATTCGAGCAGCTTGATGCGGTCGTCGAGCTCGGCGCGAATGGTGGTGAGGGCGCGATTGAGTTTATCGGCCGGCGTGACGAATTGTTTCGCTGGGAAAAAAGTCATTATGCCGAGCGATTCGTGGGCGTTACCGGTGAGCGGATCGAAGCGCGTGATGGCGTCGAGTTCATCGCCGAAGAATTCGAGCCGGATCGCCTCTTCGTCCGCCGTCGCAGGATAAACCTCGACGACGTCGCCGCGGACGCGGAATTTGCCGCGCGCGAAGTTCATGTCGTTGCGCTCGTAGAGCATGTCGACGAGCCGGCCGAGGACGGTTTCGCGAGAGACTTGCTGCCCGCGTTTCACCGTAAGGAGCATGCGCAAATAATCCTCCGGCGAGGTGACGCCGTAGATGCAGGAGACGCTGGCGACAACAATGGTGTCGCGGCGCGAGAGGAGCGCGCTGGTGGCGGAGAGGCGCAGGCGCTCGATCTCTTCGTTAATCGACGAATCCTTCTCGATGTAGGTGTCGCTGCGCGGGATGTAAGCTTCCGGCTGGTAGTAATCGAAGTAGCTGACGAAATATTCGACGGCGTTACGCGGGAAGAACTGTTTGAACTCGGAGTAAAGCTGGGCGGCGAGCGTTTTGTTGTGCGAGATGATGAGCGCCGGGCGATCGAGCTGGCGAATGACGTTCGCGATGGAGAAGGTCTTGCCGGAACCGGTCACGCCGAGAAGCGTCTGGTGGCGATTGCCGGCCTCGACCGATTTGAGCAGCTTGGCGATGGCCTGCTCCTGATCGCCGCGCGGGCGATAGTTCGATTCGAGCTCAAACGACATCGCGCAACCTAGCATCGGGCGCCACGGACAGAAAGCCGCGCACGCGGCTTCGCTCCCGGGCGTTCCCCCAATAAACTGGCTATGCGGACTAAGGCGAGAACGGCTGGAGACCTTCGACTTCTCCCCGGAGCGTTTCCGCCAGCGACGGATTCTTCGAGGCGGCGTCCTGGAAGATGAGATCGGTCGCGCATGAGCCAAAGACCATGCGATTGGTCATCGAACGGGCTTCCGCCAGGGTCGCGATAGCGTCCTGAATTTTTCCGTCGTGCACCTGGATGGCGGCCCTGGTGAAGAGCCAATCGCCGGACAGACTGCCTGCTTGGGCGGCCTTCGCCAGCTCGGCTTTCAATTGCTCGCCCTCGCCCGCTTCGAGGCGTGCCACGCGCGTTTTGAAACGATAAACAGCCGCTTCCGGCTCGCCTCGCGCGCGCCGTTCCGCTTGTTGATAATGCGCGATCGCGTCCTTCGGTTTCGCGTCCAGCCGGTCGACATCGCCCAGGCAGAATTGGAAATAAGGCATGAACGGATCAGCCGCCGCCGCCGCTGCAAAATAGCGACGGGCCGCGGGAAAATCCTTCTTGCTCACTGCGATGAGGCCGCGGAAGCAATTGGCCATATCGGCGTTCTCGCCGAACTCGATCGAGCGCTCGAACATATTGTCAGCCGCTTTTAAATCGCGGTGATCGTAAGCGATTTTGGCGACGTGAAAGAGGAGCCCGCGGTAGGTGAGATCCTTGCGTTTGGCCTCCATAAAGTGATCAGCCGCCTCCGCGAATTTACCTTGGCGCTCAAGGGCGAGCCCCTGTTCGACCAACTGATCGGAAGTCTGCCCCGGGAATTTGTCGGCCGCGGCTTCCATCGTCGGTTTGCTTTTGGTGAAGATTTTGTATTTCCAGTAATCAAATTTCTTCCCCACGAAAAACGCGAGGCCGAGCAAAATGACAACGCCAATGATGAGGATGACGTTCTGCATTTCGGACGCGCGCGAACCGGTCGCATCCGAAGCGGTCGTGATCGGGGGGGCGGGCTTCCGCACTTCGCGCTCCGTTTCCGGCGCGGCCGCGGGCCGCGGACGTTCCGCTGACGGAGCGGGTTGCGAAACGGGCGCGGGCGTTACCGGTTCCGCCGGCGCAGACTGAGGCGCCTCTTCGCGCGCGGACGGCGAAGTTTCCGGAGAGCTGCGTTCATCGTCTTTCTGACGGCGTGTGCGGGGCGTGCCGAGAAAGCGGCGCTGCTCCGGCGTGAGAGCGCTGCGGATGGGTTTATCTTCGCCGGTCGGTTCGTTTGGGTTTTCGTCGGACATAAATCGTTGCGTTCAAGGTTTCACTGACCCGAGGAGAACAGGCTTTCACCGCCAAGGGAGTGTGGCAGAAAGTCAGGGGCTCAGTCTATTGTATTTCCGTAGCAAATCACGCAACCGGTCGTGTGGCAACGCTTCCACCCGGTGATTGTCGCGCCCGACCATGTCGCGATTGGCGACGAGAGCGTTGACGATCGCTTCCTCGGTCGCCTCCACCGTGGCTTGAAATAGCGGATCGAGGCGATCGTTCGGAATCGTTTGCACGGAATGTGTCGGCGCATTGGGATTGGCTGCGCCCGAGTTCGCCGTGGAGAACGCGAGGAAGAGATCGCCCGAGCCATTTCCGGAAGTCGCTCCGGTCCGGGCGAGACCAAGCGCCGCCCTGCGCGCGAGCCGTTCGGTTTGGTAAGGCAGAAGCGGCGCGTCTGTCGCGACCACGATGATGATCGAGCCGGTTTCCTTTGGATAAACCGATCCCGGAATTTCCTTCCCCACTGGAACCCCAGCGATGGTGAGCTGCGGACGACGCCCGCAATTTGCCTGCACTAAAACGCCAACGGTATAACCGCCCGCTTTTGTCTCGAGAACGCGCGAAGCCGTCCCCGTCCCGCCCTTGAATTCATAGCAGATCATCCCGGTGCCACCGCCGACGCTCCCCTCCTCGATCGCACCGCCGTGCGCCGAATCGAGCGCATGAAAAACATCCTCCGGCTTCACGTGAAAGCCGTTGATGTCGTTCAGCCAGCCGTCCCACGTCTCCGCCACGACCGGCAGACTCCACCAATATCCGGTCTTGTCGGCGTCTCCGTGTTTGATGCGCCACGCGATCACCGCATCACGCGCCACGCCGACACTGTGCGTATTGGTAATGACCACCGGACCCTCGAGAAAACCGCCTTCCTTCAGCCAGGCCATGCCAGTCATTTCGCCGTTGCCGTTGAGCGAAAACGAGCCCGCGTAAACCGGATCGTCGAGCGAACCGTGGCCGCGCGGCAAAATCGCCGTCACGCCCGTACGCACCGGGCCTTTGCCGACTTCGAGTTTCCCTTCGCCGCTGATCAACGTGGTGTAGCCAACTTCCACACCAGCCACGTCGGTGATCGCGTTCAATTTTCCAGGCGTGCCGTCAAACGGAACGCCGAGCGCGCGGGCGCGGACGAATGTTTTCTCCGGAGGCGATGTCTGCGGCTCGCGCGCCCACAAAAACCGCGGCGCGCAAAGAAGAATGGCGATGGCAATGATTCGTGGCCACCGGTTGCGCATCACGCCGAGAAACGACGCCATCAGCCGCCGATTGTCCAGCGAAACCCTCTGCTTTTAGGCGCCCCAAGTCTTGCCATCGTCGGGCGCTCCTCCATCGGACCACGTCCCTTATCGGGAGAGTCAGGCTTCCGCAGTTTGCGCGTCCTCGCAGTCCGGAGGACAGGCGGCTAGCCTGTCTTGGCGGACGGGCGGCCCGCCCGTCCCTCCTCATCGCAGCGAATTTCACCGAACCACGCTGATTTTCCCAGCTGCAGAATCTGCGTCCATCTGCGAAATCTGCGGACAAACTATCCGTGTTTCATCCGTGTTACTCCGCGGCGAAACGATAGCCCCTTGTCGCTCGTTTCTCGCGAGCCGGTTTGCTGATCTGCGTTTTCCTGTGGGCTACTCGGGTCTTGACCCCATCTCTCCCCGAAGAGTTGTGATATTTTGGCGAAAGCCGCGAATCACTCTGGTAACAAATGATTTCGCCGCCGCTTCAACCATCGATCGTGCCGCCAACGCGCCCATCGCCGTGAATGACAAAGAGATATTTCTGCGCCTGCTCGACGAGCACGGCGGGATCATTCGCAAAGTCGCGGCCACCTACAGCAACAGCTTCGCCGACCGGCATGACCTGATGCAGGAGATCACGCTGCAACTTTGGAAAGGCTATCCTCGCTATTCGGTTGATCGCCCCTTTTCAACATGGATGTATCGCGTCGCCTTGAACGTGGCGATCTCGTTCCTCCGTCGCAGTACCCATCCGACCCGGCAGACTGTGCCGCTCGATGAGAGCACCTTTGAGCCGGCGGATGAATCGGCTCAACCAGGCGAAACGGACGAGCGCGTTGCTCTCTTACAGAAGGTCATCACTTCTCTCCCGCCGCTCGATCGCGCCCTCTTACTTCTCTACCTCGACGAACACAGCTACCGCGAAATCGCCACGATTCTCGGCATCTCCGAAACCAACGTGGCGACGAAACTGAACCGCCTCAAACAGCGTGTCCGCGAGGAGATGCTGAGACTTACTCGATAACCTTATGAGCAATTCCGAACTCGACGATCTTAAGTCGGCCTGGCAAACGCTGAGCCGAAACCTCGAAAGACAAAACACACTCGCGCTTCATCAGTTCCGCGAGACGAAGCTCACCCGCTTCCGCGCGGGCTTTCGTTCGCTCAAGACTGGACAAATCATCCAGATCATTTGCGGTGCACTCCTTTCCATCATCGGCGGAAGTTTCTGGGTCCATCACATCGGCGTCCCGCACCTGATGATCTACGGCATCTCTTTCCACGCTTACGGTCTGATGATGATCCTTTTCGCCGCGCGCGATCTCTTTCTGATTCAGCGCCTCGATTACAGTGCGCCTGTGCTCACCCTACAAAAGCAACTGGCCGACCTGCGCCGCTGGCACGTTCAAGCAGGACTCTGGTTCGGCGTGGCCGGCTGCTTCATTTGGATCCCGCTCATGCTGCTGATTTTTTATGGCTTGGGCGCTGATGTCTGGACGCGAAGCCCTGACGTTGTCGGCTGGTTCTTACTCAGTGGCCTGGTCTGTTTGGGAATCATGGGCGGGATCATCTTTTGGTCCCGACGCCCCGGCAAAGAGAAGTTCGCCCGGAGTCTTGTGAACAGTTCAGCCGGCCGCGCCGTCAAGCGCGCCCAAGCTCTGCTCGACGAGATCGCACGCTTCGAGCAAGAGTGAGGTGCGGCGCGTCGATCGTCGGCTCGTCAGGCCAGTGAGGACCGCGCTTTTACACCACGTGCCGAGCTTTTCTATTTTCGTTCCAAGCGCGTCGCATTAAGTTCGGCCGGTGAGCTACCAGGTTTTCGCGCGCAAATATCGGCCGCAGACGTTCGACGATCTCGTCGGGCAGGCGCACGTCGTGCGCACGCTCAAGAATGCGGTCGAACAAAACCGGCTCGCGCACGCCTATCTTTTCGTCGGTCCGCGCGGAATCGGCAAAACTTCGACCGCGCGCATTTTGGCCAAAGCGCTCAATTGCGTGAACGGGCCCACCGTTACGCCGTGCGGCGTGTGCGACAGTTGCAAAGAGATCACGGCCGGCAACAGCCTCGATGTGCTCGAGATCGACGGCGCGAGCAATAACGGCGTCGAACACGTGCGCGAGCTGCGCGACAACGTCCGCTACGCGCCAGCGAAAGGTCAGTTCAAAATTTACATAATCGACGAGGTGCACATGCTCACCTCCGCCGCGTTCAACGCATTGCTCAAGACTTTGGAAGAGCCGCCGCCGCATGTGAAATTTATCTTTGCGACGACCGAGCCGCAGAAGGTTTTGCCGACCATTCTGAGCCGCTGCCAACGCTTCGATCTCCACCGCATTCCGGCGAATCTAATCGCGAAACATCTGCAGTTTATTTCCGGGAAAGAGAAGATCACGCTCGAACCGGCGGCCGCCCACGCCATCGCGAAAGGCGCCGATGGCGGATTGCGCGACGCGGAATCGATGCTCGATCAACTGGTCGCGTTTTGCGGCGATGCGATCGCCGAGGCCGACGTGCTCAGCGTTTTCGGTTTCACGAGCGAACAAGTGGTGACCGATTTAACCGAACAGATTTTGCGCGGCGATACGCCAGCGGCGCTCGATCATCTCTATCAGCAGGCCGAGGAAGGCAAAGACATGATGAAGCTCATGTCGGATTTGATTTCCTACCTGCGCGACTTGCTCGTTTGCAAAGTGAAACCGGAAGCCGTCGCTGATGAAAGCAATCCGGAGCTCCAGGAAAAATTGGAGGCGCAGGCCGCGTTAATCGATTCCGATCGACTGCTCGAATTGATCGATCAATTCGCCGCCGCCGAAGGCCGCATGAAATGGGCGCCGAACAAGAAACTGCATTTCGAGATCGCGATCATCAAAGCGATCCAAACGCTCGGCCAGGTCACTTTGAACGAGGTGATCGAGAACCTGGCCGCCTTGCGCGACGGCAAACCGGTGTTGAGCGAAGCGGAACCGCGCCGCGCGCAAAGCAAACCCCGCATCGAGCGCCCCTCTGCCCAGACGGCGGCGGGACCGACTGCGGCGGCGAAACCAGCGAAGCGGACAGCCGAGCCGGCCCCGCCCACTCCTCCCGCCACCACTACGGCGGCTCCGGATATCGAAGATCTCTGGCGGAAGCTTTTCGCGAAGGTTCCCGCGCAAAAGAAATTTCTGCGCACGCTCATTGAATCAACCAGGCCGGTCGGCATCGAAGGCCGTTATTTTTTGGTTGGTTATCCGCCCGAACAAAAAGCGTCCATCGAAACATTCGCTTCCGAAAACAACCGGCGCCTCCTTGAATCGCTGCTGCAGGAGATCAGCGGACACGATTGGTCGATTAAGTTTAGGCCGCAGGAAGGATTGGCTGCGCCGCCGGCTTCGGTCGTGGCGGAAGAAACGCCGCGGTCTGCGGCCGCAGCCGCAAAACCGGACGCGGAAACGTTTCGCGACGATCCGCTCATTCGCGAAGCGCTCGAAATTTTCAAAGGCGAAATCAAATCGTAACCGGATAAGCTCGATCCCATGAATTTAAACAAGTTGATGAAGCAGGCGCAGGAGATGCAAAAGCAGATGGCGAAAACGCAGGCTGAGCTGGAGGAAAAAACCGTCGAAGTCGCCGCGGGCGGTGGCCAGGTCACTGTGGTTGCGAATGGCGCAGGTGACGTGCTCTCGATCAAGATCGCGAAGGAGATTGTCGACCCGGACGATGTCGAGATTTTGGAAGATTTGGTATTGAGCGGAGTGAAGGCGGCCATCGAACAAGGAAAGGCACTCGCTCAGGGCGAAATGTCGAAGATCACCGGCGGAATGGGACTTCCGCCTGGTTTGGGTTTGTAGGGACGTTCTCGTCGTCCGTCCGGGGAGCGCATGCTTGCAGCGTGCCGGCGATGACATTCTGTCATCGCGACCTTCCTTGCAGATCGCGATCGTTCTCTGTTGGCCCAATCATCTTGCGACAAGTTCGTTTCCGCAGAATGCGGAAACCAGCCCCGAATGCTTTCGGGGCGCTCCCCGGACTGTTGTCGACGCTTAACGGGAAATCGGATGCAGCTCGCGCTGATGATTCTTGAACACGCAGACTTCTCTCACGCCTAACGAATCCATCTTCGCGGCCAACCGCTCGTAATTTTCCCCCGGTTGCACATGCGAATGGGCATCGGATGCGGTCGTGAACGGAATCCCCTTCTCCAATGCGAGCAAAATGATTTCGTCGCTCGGATAGAGTTCGCCGACCGGCTTGCGCCAGCCGGCCGTCGACAGCTCAATGGCCAGCCCGCGCGCCTTGATCAAATCGAGCGTCTCGCCAATCAGCTCCGCGATCGGCGCGCGCGGCCGGTGCCCGTGAATCTTGACCAAATCGAGATGCGCCAGGCAATCAACCAAACCGCTCGCCGCCATCTCGCGGACTCGCCGGAAGTAATCCGCGTAAACTTCGTCGATGTCGCGACCGGCGAACTGCCCTGCGCCCTGCGGCACCGTATCGAACATCTCGTTAGGCGAATCGAGATAATGCACGGAGCCGAGCACAAAATCGAGTTTCTCCCAATTCGCTTCCACCCATTTTCGCCCGGCGGCAGACGTTTCCGGATCGTTATCCAATTCGATTCCGGCGCGAATGCCGATATCCGGATTCTTCTCGCGCAGCCGCTCGATCTCACCGAAATCTACGCCGACATGATAGCGATCGTGATCGGTAAACGCGATCTCGCTCAATCCGATTTTGCGCGCGTGATCAATCCACGGCTGCAGCAATTCCTGCGTGTAAGGCTGCACGCGATGCCCCTGCGGATGGGTGTGATAATCGGCGAAGAGACGCGCCACGGTTAAGGCGCGGTCAGGAATTTTTTCCTGATCTGCAGGTCGGGATAACGCGGGAAAAAGACCTCTGCGATGAAGACGGTGTTCGGCGTGAGCTCGCGCGTCGAAATCGTTTCGTTGTACTCGATGCGCTCCTGCGGATTGACGATGACGGTCGCAAGCTTCTCCTCGAATGCGTGATTATCGGACCATTTGGTCAGGACGCGCTCGGTCGAGCCGAGGAGATAAATTTCGATGCGCTGCTCGGTGGGGAAAACGAGCGTGATCGGCCGTTTGGAGAGATTGGTCAAGGTGAGGCGCACGCCGAGCTGGCGCGTTTCGGAAAGGCGCAGGGGCTGCGGAGAAAGTTCCAATTCCAGGGTGAGCCCGCGCAGTTTTCGATCGTTGTACTTCGGGAGCTCGGTCGAGCTGAACGGATGCAGAATGCGCCCAAACCAACTGCGCTTGGTCGGCTGCGTCGCGGGCGAATTTTGCGCGCAAACGGTCAGAGCCGTCGCGAAGAAGAGAGTGAAAATGACGCCAGGGAATCGCATTGGGAGTTTTAATCACCAAGCGTTGCAAATCCTGTCAAACCCTTTATCAGTCGCGCATGAGGACGGCCGTCGTTTGTGCGCTGCTTTTGTTGGGCGCCACGCCTCTCGCCCTAACGAAGGAACGCGGGTGCACCGTGCGCGTGCATACGGAGACGAACATTCAGGATGGCGACACCTTTGCCAGCGAGCTGCCCGCCCAGTTTTTCGGTCGCAAGGTCGTTCTCGCGAAAACGCCGGTCCTTTCCGAGCGCGACATCGTCGCCTTCCGCGCCTATCCGGCGGGGGACGGGACCTTCGGCGCGCTTTTGCAGTTCGACGATCACGGCCGCATCGCACTCGACGCGCTCAGCATCGAGCAGCGCGGGCGCTCGGTTTTCGTTTTCGTCAATGGCCGTCCGCTCACTGAGCTGCAAATCGACCGGCGCGTGGCTGACGGCCAGCTCTATTTGCCGCGTGGATTGAGCGCGGCCGATATTGCGCTCATGCGAAAAAAGTGGCCGCTCATCGGCAAGCGCCGAAAGTAGCGGATGTTTCGTGTTCTCATTTCGCTTCTTTCACTCGCCGCCGCCGGGTGGGTGATGGCCGAGAGCCAATCGCTCCCGCGACAACTGGCGCTTCCTACCGAGAACGAGGCGCTCTTTCGGGGCGACGGATCGGAGTTCTATCAGGTGATTGAACGCAATTTTCGCGGGGTGGAATCGCGGCCCTGGCAGGGCGGGCAATTCGGTTTCGTGCGCGATCCGGTCAAGACTTCCGCGGGCGTTATCTACAAACGTTTTCACGAAGGCATCGACATCCGGCCGATGCGACGCGATGCGCGCGGCGAACCGCTCGATCTCGTGCGCACGATCGCCGATGGCAAAGTGGTCCACGCCAGCACGCATGCCGGTTATTCGAACTACGGCCGCTACGTGGTGGTGGAGCATCGCTGGGGCGGGTCGCCTTATTACAGTCTTTACGCGCACCTGAACAAAATCGTGGTGCATGATGGAGAGCAGGTGCGGCGCGGCGATCAGCTCGGCGTGATGGGACACACGGGCGCGGGGATCGATCGCGCGCGTTCTCACGTGCACGTGGAGCTGGACCTGATGTTGAGCCGTCACTTCAACGATTGGTACGGCACCTTTTTTCGCCAGGATCCAAACCGGCACGGTCTCTACAACGGCATGAATCTGACGGGCGTGAACCTGGCCAACTTTTTTCTCGCCTCGCGCAAGGATGCTTCCATCACGATGCCGGAATTCGTTAGGCGCGAGCCGCTTTTCTACAAAGTGGCGCTGCCCGGCCCGAAGCCGCTCGACCTCATCAAAATGTATCCGTGGTTGCTCACTGGCACCGCGCCGTCCCAGGTGAAATCGTGGGAAGTTTCCTTCTCGCAATCCGGTTTGCCGTTGCAGGTGAAACCAAGCGATCGCGCGGTGAGCAAGCCGGAATTGATTTACTTCAAGCCGAGCGCAGTCAGCTATTCCTATCTCACGCGCGGAGTACTGAGCGGACACGGCGGACGGGCGCGTCTCTCGGAAAGCGGGATGCGGTTGATGCGATTGATCAGCTCTGGGGATTGAGCGCGGGCGCGCGCGCGAATGTCTTATGCTCTGTTGAAGAGAGCGATGAAGAAGATTAGCCGACGCACATTTTTGGGTTTGAGCGCGCTGGCGCTGCCGGCGGTGGCCGGGATCGATGCGCGCTGGATCGAGCCGACTTCGCTGCGCGTGACCGATTTGAAATTGAATCCGAACGGACGCTGCCGGTTCGTTCACTTCGCGGATTTCCATTACAAAGGCGACGCGGATTTTGCCGGCGAAATCGTGGCGAAGATCAACGGTCTCGCGCCCGATTTCGTCTGCTTCGTCGGCGATCTTCTGGAGGATCGCGTTTACACGAAGGAAGCGCTCAGCTTCATCCGGCAGATCAAGGCGCCGGTCTACGGCGTGCCGGGGAATCACGATTACTCGAGTCACGCGCCGTTTGATGAATATGCGAAGGCGTTCGCGGCGACGGGCGGCGAATGGCTGCTCGCGCGCAACATCCCATTGCCGCAGTTCGATCTCGAGCTGGTCGGAATGTCTATCACCGGTATCGATCCGAAGCGGAGCGCGATGCGACGACGCGTGCTCCTCATGCATTATCCGATCATGGCCGATCGCATGGGCGGCGAACGCTATGACTTGGTGTTGGCTGGGCATTCGCACGGCGGACAGGTGCGGTTGCCGGGAATTGGCGCGCTCGTTTTGCCGCCACAGGTCGGGCGCTACCAATTTGGGCGTTATGAAACGCCGGCCGGCCCAATGTATGTCACGGCGGGCGTCGGCACCTATATCGTCCCGATCCGTTTCAATTGCCGGCCCGAGCTGACGCTGGTCACGATCTGATTTCTCTGTAGGGCGTCTGTGTCAGACGCCAACCCTTAGCCGGCGTTTCACAGAAACGCCCTATAGTTCTAGCAGGAAGTCGGCACGCGTTGCGCGAGGGCGACGGCGTGTGGGATCGCGCCTTGCACGAAACCGAGGCACTCGACCGCACCGCTCGGCTTCCCGGGCAACGCAATGACTAACGAGCGATCCACCACCGCGGCCAGGCTGCGCGAAAGAATCGCGTTCGGCGTGATCTTGAGCGATTCCATGCGCATCGCTTCGCCAAAGCCGGGCAATTCCACCCGCATCAATCCGCGAATCGCTTCCGGCGTGACATCGCGCGCGGCGATGCCCGTTCCGCCCGTCGTCAAAATAAGTCCACAGCCTTGTTCGGAAAAAGCGCGCAACGTTTCCTGAATGCGCGTCACGTCGTCAGACACGATCGCTTCGCTCAAAACGGTCCAGCCCGCTTTTTGCGCCGCGTCCTTTAAGGCCGGGCCACCGAGATCCTCGTAGTCTCCCGCGCTCGCCCGATCCGAGATGGTGATAATGCCGACGTTGATCTGCATCGCTATTCCGTCGGCGTTTTCGTTTTCTCGAGGAGACGCACATCCGAGATTTGCATCTCTTTGTCGACGGCTTTGCACATATCGTAAATGGTCAGCAATGCGAGCGCGACGCCGGTGAGCGCTTCCATTTCCACGCCAGTCTGCGCCTTCGTCCGCGCGGTGCATTTTGCTTCCAAGCCATCGCTCATTTCGGTGAAGTCCACCTCGACATGGCTCAGGCTCAAATTGTGGCAGAGCGGAATGAGCTGCGACGTTTGCTTGGACGCTTGAATTCCAGCGAGCCGCGCGGTCGCGAGAACGTTCCCTTTCGCGATCTGATTCTCAGAAATCAACGCCAGCGTCTCGCGTTGCAGCTGAATGCGACCCGCCGCCGTCGCGACGCGCACGCTCTCCGGCTTGGCCGAAACATCGACCATCTGCGCCTTGCCGTCGGCGGCGATATGCGAAAGACGCGCCATGCTCAACCGCCGATCGCGACCATTTGCCGGCCGGGCTGATAATTGTCGCGAAAATCATGCTGCTGCGGTTTGCGCTCGACCACGTCGAGGAAGAACTGCCGCAGCTCGTCGTCGCTCGCGCCGGCGCGGAGCGGCTTCATGATATCGAACTCAAGATAACTGCCGAGGCAGGGCCGCAATTTCCCGTCGCAAGTGAGGCGTAGTTTGTTGCAGCTCTCGCAAAAATGCAGATTCGTCATCGCGCCGATGAATCCGATGCGCTGATCGCGTCCCGGAATCTGATAATAGGTCGCCGGCCCGTTCGTCTTGAACTCGGGCGCTGGAATGAGTTCGCCGTAAGCCGCCTCGATAGCGCGCTTCGCTTCGCGGGTCGGCAGAAAATTTTCCTCGCTCAACACTTCGCTCGTGCTCACCGGCATCAGTTCGATGAAGCGCAAAATCAATCCATGCTCCGCCGCGAATTCCGTGAGCGGAATGAGCTGATCCTCGTTTCGCCCACGCATGAGGACAGCGTTCACCTTGATCAACTCAAAGCCCTCCGCTTTCGCAGCGGAAATTCCCGCGAGAACCTGCGGCAAAAAATCGCGTCCTGTGATCGCTGCGTAAACTTCTCGGTCGAGCGTATCGAGGGAAAAATTGATTGAGCGCACGCCGCTCTCGCGCAGCGATGCCGCGACCGATCGGCCATCGTCGCCGTTTCGTGCGAGCAGCGTTCCGTTGGTCGAAAGGCCGATGTCGCGCAACCCGGGAATCCTGGGCAATTCCTGCATGAAGCCGAGCACGCCGCGGCGCGTCAACGGCTCGCCGCCGGTCACGCGCACCTTGCTCACGCCGAGATCCGTGGCGATGCGAATGAGGCGCAGCGTTTCCTCGAAAGAGAGGATTCCTTCGCGCGGCAGCCATTCCTGCAACTCACGCGGCATGCAGTAGGCGCAACGTTCGTTGCAGCGATCCGTGATGGAAACGCGCAGATAGGAAATGCGATGCCCGTAGCGATCTTCCATCGGTCACGAAAACTATCTGCAAGCAGTGAGCGAAGCAACCGGCGCCCCGATAATTAACCGATTTGACGGTAAAAACTCCCATCGTATCTTCGTTCCATGAAGCGTCATATCACTGTCGGGGCGCTGACGTTTATCGTCGCCATCAGCGCAATGTTTTTATCGGGATGTGCGACGGTCGATTACCGCATATCGCAAAATCCGGAAATCTATCAGCAGCTCTCACCACGCGATCAGCAATTGGTTCGCGCCGGTCAGATTCGCGAGGGGATGACCCAGGACGCCGTCTTTTTGGCGTGGGGTCAGCCAGAACAAAAAGGGTTTGGCCGCATGAAGGGCCGGCAGACCGAGACCTGGATTTATCGGGCGTATTATTCCGCTTACGATCCGTATCCCTATGGCGGCTACGGCGGCTTTTACGGCGGATTTGGCTATGGCTTCATCGGCCGGGGCGGCTTCCGCGGAGGGCATCATCATCGTTTCGGCGGCTATTACTACGATCCGTTTTACGATCCTTTCTTTTACCCGCGCTTCCGGCCGGTCAGTTACCCGTACAAGACGGTCACGTTTGCTCGCGGACGGGTCGTCGGTTATCAAGGGCTGACGCCGCCGCGCAGCTAAACGAATCGAGCTGGCGGCCGGACGATTTCACGCCGTGAAACGACGGCGCATTTGCCATGGCCTACAGCTCCTTCTCGCAGTTTCTCGAAGCGCTCGAACGCGCGGGTGAATTAACGCGCATCGCCGAGCCGATCGATACGCATCTGCTCATCGCGGAATGGGCGGATCGGGAAATGAAATCGCCCGGCGGCGGGAAGGCGCTCCTTTTCGAAAAGCCGGTCGTCGATGGCAAGCCCTCAAAGTTTCCGCTGGCCATCAATACGATGGGATCGGAGCGGCGCATGGCGATGGCGTTGCAGCGCGACAGCATTGACGATCTCGCGCAGGAGATTTCCCTCATTCTCAAAGCCAAACCGCCGACCGATCTGCGCGAAGGATGGAGCCTGCTCAAGCAAGGCATCAGTTTGCTCCATTCGCGGCCGAAACATGCGAAGACCGGCCCTTGCCAGGAAGTGGTCCACGCTTTTGAGAGCGGAAAGGGGAAACCGGAGACCGGAGAGTTTTCGTTAGGCGATCTTCCGGTTTTGCATTGCTGGCCGAAGGATGGCGGCCGCTTTATTACGCTGCCCAATGTGCACACGCGCGACCCCGACACTGGCGCGCGAAATCTCGGGATGTACCGGATGCAGATTTACGATAGCCTAACGACCGGTATGCATTGGCAGGTGCACAAGGTCGGGGCGCGGCATGGGCGGCGTTATTACGAACGGGGCGAGCGTATGCCGGTGGCGGTCACGCTGGGCGGCGATCCCGCTTACACTTTGGCCGCGACCGCGCCGTTGCCGGATGGGCTCGACGAAATTTTGTTCGCCGGATTCCTGCGCAAGAAATCGGTCGAGATGGTTCCCTGTAAAACGATCGATCTGGAAGTGCCCAGCGATGTCGATTTCGTGCTCGAAGGCTACGTTCAGCCTAACGAGTCGCGGCCGGAAGGGCCGTTCGGAGATCACACCGGTTTCTACACCGCGATTGAGGATTATCCGGTGTTCCATCTCACGGCCATCACGCATCGGCGGGAGGCCGTTTACCCAACGACGATCGTGGGCGTGCCGCCGATGGAAGATTATTACCTCGGCTCAGCCAGCGTGCGCATTTTCCTGCCCGTCTTCAAAATGAACTTCCCGGAAATCGTCGACATGGCGCTGCCCGCGGAAGGCGTTTTTCACAATCTCGTCTTCGTCAGCATCAGGAAGCAATATCCCTATCAGGCCTTCAAAATCATGCACGGGCTCTGGGGCATGGGGCAGATGATGTTCAGCAAATACATCATCGTGCTCGATGAGGATTGCGACGTCCACAACACGAGCGAGGTCCTCTTTCGTCTTTGCGCGAATACCGATCCGGAGCGCGACAGCACCATCATCCGCAACCCGAGCGATTCGCTCGATCACGCCCCGAGCGCGCAGAACATCGGATCACACATGGGATTCGACGCCACGCGTAAACTTCCAGGCGAAGGTTATCACCGCGAATGGCCGGAGCTCGTTCGCATGGACGAGGAAGCGCAACGTCTCGTCGATGCGTTGCAAAAGAAAACGGGCTGATCGTTTAACCGATCAGCCCGCTTCGTCGAAACTTAACTAACGATTCGCTTACGGCTTGCGGAAAACGCCGCCCGTCGAAGGATCGCGCACGAGCGCGCCGTGCGGAATGCCGCGCACGTCCACGAGGTTGTGCGGACGATACGGACTAACGACAAATCCCGGACGACGTGCACGCCGCGCGTAAGGATAATCATTGACCGCACGGCCTTGGTAGTAGCCGTTCCGCGCGTCGATGGAAGAACCGATAATCGCGCCGCTGGCCGCGCCAATGCCGGCGCCGATGGCCGCACCACGCACACGGCCGGTGGTTGCGCCGCCGATGATGGCGCCGGTAGCCGCGCCAATACCGGCACCCTGACCGGTCGCGGTGTCGCACGAGCTAAATCCAAAGGTAGTTAACAGTGCGGCCGAGACCGCGATAACGAGGTAACTTTTCATAGTGGTAATCATATACGTGAGTTTAAGACGGAGTCCAAGCGCCGCCCATTCATCGGTTTTTAAGCAACTGCCAGACCACGTGCCGCAGTTTGTCCAGCTTGTTTAGGCGGTAGTTCCTCTCGAAAACGCGGAAGCCATCCACCTTCATTTTCTGGAGCAACGAATAGTAAACCGCGCGCATGATTTCGGCGGCGACCATCGAGCGTCGGTCGACTTTAGGCAGAAGTTCGCGCGCGCGCGCAAAATATTGCTCGGCCCGTTCCGCTTCGAACTGCATCAGGCTACGAAACCGATCGTCGTAAACGCGATTGCGCAGATCCTCTTGCGCGTAACCGAAGCGCGCCATGTCTTCCTGAGGCAGGTAAATGCGATCGTTCTTCAAATCCTTGGCGACGTCACGAATGATGTTGGTCATCTGCAAGGCGAGACCGAGCTCGACCGCGTATTCGCGACAGGCCGGTTCGCGATAGCCAAAAATCTCGATACTGACCAGGCCGACCGCGCTCGCTACGCGATAACAATAGAGACGCAGCTCCTCGAAGGTGGCGTAGCGCGAAGTCGATAAATCCATTTCGACACCAGCGATAATTTCCTCCGGCATCGCGGGCGGCATTTCATATTTCGCCAGAAGCGCGCGCATGGCAGGCTCCAGAGTTGACTCGTTAGGCTTCCCAGCTTGTAAACTGGCGCGCCAGGCCGCCAGGCGCGCCGCCTTTTCCGCGACCGGCAAGGCGGGATCGTCGGCAATATCGTCGATGACGCGGCAGAAGGCGTAGAAGGTGGTGATGTCGCGGCGGCGCTCCGGCCCGAGCGCGACAAAGGCGAGCGCCAGATTCGACCGGCTTTCCGTCGTAATTTTCTCGGCCTGATCGGAGGACACGCTAGTAAGCAATCCAGGTTTCCTGATTCACCCGGCTCGTCTCGCATTTTCGAAAGAGACAAACCCAACTGGCCAGCAGCCAACCGATAAGAAATCCATGCGCGACGATGTAGATGAAGCGCCAGAGGAGAAGCGCGACCACGCGATCGACGATCGCGCCGCGCATGACGGCGTCGGCCGCGCTGAGCAAAAAGAAATGGAGCGCGCAAATGAGGAGGAACCAGCCGAAGCGCACGCCGTTCCTGCGCAGGAAGGAAGCATGCGCGCGAAACGCCTGCCGCAGGCTCTCGTTATGCAGGACGAGCGAAACTTGCATGGTGCTGAAGAGGATAATGAGCCCGCTCATCAGCGCGCGCTCGAGCGGCAGATAATCGAGAACGCCGGGCAGCTTCATAAAGTAGGCGAGCACGAGCGGCAACCGCACAACGAGCAGCCCAACGACAAGAACAATGCCCGACCATTTCAAGACGTAGGTGAATCGCCGCATGGCGAAACGAAAGAGCGCGACCTCCTGAAAGCTCAGCCCTTTGATCCAGGCGAGACAAACGGTGATGAGATAGACCTGGATGTAAATGCCGAAGAGATATTCGAAAATGAACGCGATCGAATCGATCAACGCGGAGACCTGCAAAAGACTGATCGGCGTTTCGTTTCCCCATGAGGGTAGCCTCCAGAAAACAACCGGCTTCACCAGCGTCGCGAAGGTGGCGAGCAGCAGCACCAGATAAATCGGAACGCTCGCGTAGCGGAAACGTTTGAAAAGAGCGCGCAAAAGCGAGCCATGCAGGCCGCGCCAGTTGAGCACGAACATGATCGCGGCGATGACCGAGATCGGATACATGGTCGTCGCGTTATCGAAAATGCCGGCCACGCCTTCGAGCGCGGGCAGCGGAATGTCGCGCCAGACATCGATGAGCCGCGGCCAATGCCAGCCGGGCAGCGAAATCATTTGCTGAAAATCGAGCTCGGACGCGCTCTGGATGGGCGAGAAGGTGGCGATTTGAAAGACCGCGTAGGCCAGCCCGAGCAGAACAAAGGTCAGCCAAATGCGTTTGAAGCGCAGGATGCAGCGAAAGCCGTCGCGCAAGGAAACCCGGATCGGGTTCGCCAGGAGGACAAGCAGATAACCGACACCGATCCCAATCCACGGATACACGAGCGATCCGGTCGGTGGCATAACTTTGCCTAACGAATGAGGCCCCAGTGCTTCGTGAACGGCCAGTAAACGAGCAGGCCGCGCCCGACCAGATTTTTCTCCGGCACCGGGCCCCAGAATCGGCTGTCGTAACTGCTGTAGCTGTTGTCGCCCATGGCAAAGTAGCCGTCCGGTGGCACGACGAAATCATCGAGCGGGTGGCCGTAGTTATCCGGCCCGTGACTGTAACCTTGATATGGCGCTTTCGCACTCATGACACGCTCGAAGCCGATGCCTTGCGCCTTCTTCCCATCGACCAGCAAAAAGGGCGGATTGATGTGCAGATGGTCGCCCGGCAATCCGGCCAGCCGTTTGATGAAAAACGGCGCGCCCGCCGTCGGATCCTCGCGGATGCCGTAGATGTGATCCGTGCGAAAAACGAAAACGGCGCCGCGGTGCGGTTTGCGGAAGTTGTAAGTGAATTTATCGACGAACACCTGGTCACCGGTGTCGATCGCGCCGCGCGCGATGATTTCGCCAGCGCGAAAAACGCTCCCCGGCCCCACCCGGAAGTCGTTGCGCAGAGTATCGGGGGACGCGTAGACGAGGTAGCTTTGATTGCGGCAGACGATTCGCGAAAAGGTGAAGAAGAAAGCGAACTTTTGTGACACCACCCGCACGACCTCGTCCTCCTGTTTCGCGACCACGTTGATGTAATTGCGGCCGAAGGCGACGAACTCGAAGGCCTGCTCAAAAATGTTCGGCGACGGCTTGATCATGGGATGACCGATGATGCCGTTGAGCGTGGGCTGCATCGAACCGGTCGGAATTTTAAATGGCTGCAGGAAGTAGGAGCGAATGCCGATGGCGACGACGATGGCGACGAGAACGACTTCGCAATTTTCCCGCCAATGGGACTCCCACGTGACCGGCGTCAACCGGGCGAGTTGCCCGTCGAGCCGCTCGGCGTCTTCTTGAATGCGCTTGTGATCGCGCGCTTTGAGCGCGGCCCGGAGCGCGTCGATGTTGGTGACCAGCGTCTCCCGCTCGGCTGGCGGGAGCACATCGGATTTGTAACGGAGAAACTTCTGCCCGTGACGAAGCAGTAACTTGCTCTGTTTGATGTAACGCGGTGAAAACATGGAATTGGGAAGGCGCCTTTACTGCGTCTTGAGCACCTCGATGAATGCTTCCTGCGGGATGTTGATCTTGCCGATGCTCTTCATGCGCTTCTTTCCTTCTTTCTGTTTCTCCAGCAATTTGCGCTTCCGGGAGATATCACCTCCGTAGCATTTTGCAGTGACATTTTTCCGCAACGCCGCCACGCTTTCGCGCGCCACGATCTTCCCGCCGATAGCCGCCTGGATGGCGACTTGATAGAGCTGACGCGGGATCACTTCCTTTAATTTGGCCGCCAATTGCCGGCCGCGCGTTTCGGCGCGATCGCGATGCACGATGGTGGAAAAGGCGTCCATCGGCTCGCCGTTGACGAGCAATTCCAGCTTCACCAATCGAGCCGCGCGATAACCGGCGTGCTCGTAATCCATCGAGCCGTAGCCGCGCGTGATGCTCTTAATTTTGTCGTTAAAATCGACCAGGATTTCGTTGAGCGGCAGCTCGCAATGAAGCATGACGCGGCGGGTATCGAGCGATTCAGTGTGATCCATCAGGCCGCGCTTTTCGAGAATGAGCTGGAGAAGATCGCCGATGTTCTCGTTAGGGCAAAGAACGTAGGCTTTCACGATGGGCTCGCGGATTTCTTCGATCGTGCTCGGGTCGGGCAGGTGCGCCGGATTATCGATGAGCAACGTCTCGCCACGCGTATTCACGATTTCGTAAATGACGCTCGGAGAGGTCGCGATGATGTCCATGTTGTACTCGCGCCGCAATCGCTCCTGGATGATTTCCATGTGCAGCAGCCCGAGAAATCCGCAGCGGAAACCAAAGCCGAGCGCGACGGAACTTTCCGGCATGTAGACGAAGGCGGAGTCGTTCAGGCGCAGCTTGCCGATGGCGGTTTTCAAATGCTCGAAATCGCCGGTGTTAATCGGATAGATACCGCTAAAGACCATCGGATGAATTTCCTGGAAACCGGGGAGCGGCTCCTTTGCCGGGTTGCGCAGGTCGGTGATGGTGTCGCCGATTTTGATGTCGGCCGTGCTTTTGATGTTGGCGATGAAGTAGCCGACATCGCCCGCCCGGAGGACCGGTTGGGCAAACATCTTCGGGGTGAACACGCCGACTTCCTTCACTTCGTAGCGCGCCGGGTTGTTCATCAAGCGCACCGCCTGATCGGCTTCGATTTTTCCCGACATCACGCGGATGTAAGCGACCACGCCGCGATAGATGTCGAAGACGGAATCGAAGACGAGTCCTCGCAGCACTTCGTCGGGCGGCGGTTTCGGCGGCGGAATGCGATGGACGATCGCTTCGAGAATTTCCTCGATACCGATTCCCATTTTCGCGCTGCACTCGATCGCTTCCTCGGCCGGGATGGCGAGAATGTCTTCGATCTGTTTGTGCACGGCGGGGATGTCGGCATTCGGCAAATCGATCTTGTTGATCACCGGGACGATGGTGAGCCCCTGTTTGTGCGCGAGATGGACGTTGGCGACCGTTTGCGCCTCCACGCCCTGCGCGGCATCGACGATGAGAAGCGCCCCTTCACACGCGGCGAGCGAACGCGAAACTTCGTAGGCGAAATCGACGTGGCCGGGCGTGTCGAGAAGATTGAGCCGGTACGATTGACCCGCTTTATCGGTGTAACGCATGGCCACCGGATGCGCCTTGATGGTGATACCGCGTTCCCGTTCGAGATCCATCGAATCGAGGAGTTGGTCCTGCTTTTCGCGCTCGTGAATCGTGCCCGTCCGCTCGAGCAAACGATCGGACAAGGTGGTCTTGCCGTGATCGATGTGCGCGATGATGCAGAAATTGCGCGTGAACTCGATGGCCATGAGCGGAGCACTATGGGGGCGCGCCGAGGCACGGTCAACGAACCGGCCAGAATCGCGTCGCCCCTCGGGATGACGTTGCGCCATTCGTCGCCAGTTGTTATGCATGGCGTATGGCTCGTCTCGTCATTGGCAGCGGAGAAGAAGCGCGGATGCATGAACTTTCCGGGACGACGATTACGATTGGTCGCGCACCGGAAAATACAATTCAGATCGAGGAGGCTTCGGTGTCCGGGCGACACGCGCAATTGCTCGGCGATGGCGATCAAGTCCGCCTCGTCGATCTCGATTCGACCAACGGCACACGCGTCAACGGCGAGCCGGTGAAGGAAATGATATTGCGTGCCGGCAATGTGCTGTGCTTCGGAAAAGTGGAAGCGCGGTTCGAAGCAGAGGAAAAAACAACTCCCGAAATCACCGTGACCCGCGAGCCGATTGCAGCTCCGGTCGCGCCGGTCGAAACGACCGTGCCGCTTTCGCCGAGGGCAACTGCTTCAACTTTTTCCCCGCGACGCCGCTCGCAGGACAACCTCGCCCGGCTCAGCTACGCGGCCGCTTCTGTCGCGTTCCTCGCATTTCTTTTCGCGATGGTCGCAGTGGCCATGCTGCGCCCGCCTGGTTAGAGCGTCATGCATTCGCGCCGGATTTCCTCCGGCGTCACGCCACGCGCTCGCAGTTCCCGTAAACTGAGCGACGCGTCCCGTTTGGCCAATCGTTTGCCTAACGAGTCAGTGACGAGCTCCGCATGATAAAAGGCCGGCGCCGCCTCGCCAAGCGCGCAATACAGCAGCAACTGCCGAAAGGTCGACGTGAGCAAGTCCGCGCCGCGCACCACTTCACTGATCTTCATCGCGATGTCGTCAACCACGACAGCCAGTTGATAGGCGGGCACATCGTCTTTTCGCCAAACCAGAAAATCGCCGAAGTCCGTGCCCGCCGCCGCGTTCTGCGAACCAAGCCGGCCATCATGGAAGGCGATCGTTTCGCCGTCGGGAACTCGGAAACGCCAGTTGATTCCGGCGGGCGTCGGCGCATCGAAAATCGTCCCGGGCGGCGGCCGGCAAGTCCCGGGATAAATCGGCTCGTCATTGTCGTGATGCGGCGCGCCCGCTGCCTCGGCCACATCGCGCCGCGAACAACGGCAGGGAAAAATCAAGCCGGCGTCGCGCAACGTACGCCAGGCTTCCAGATAGAAATCGGGCCGCTCGCTCTGCCGATACGGCGCGTACGGACCACCAACATCCGGCCCTTCCTCCCAGGAAAGGCCAAACCAGGTCAGGTCTTCGCGAATGGCGTCGGCAAATTCCGGCCGGCAGCGCGCGCGATCCAAATCCTCGATGCGCAAGAGGAGCGTCCCGCCGCGCTCGCGCGCCCGTTCCTGCGCGCGCCAAAAAGTAAGCGCGTGACCGGCGTGCAAAAATCCGGTCGGCGATGGTGCGAGACGGCCTCGATAACTTTTCATCCCGAGCGCAGCGAAGCAAAGCCGCGTCATCACGCAAGCAAAAGGAGGCGCGATGACATTTTCCCATTCGCAACGAAAGTGGCGGCCACGCCGCTATGGAAAAACCGCCTCGCCTTTTACTTTGGGACATCGACGGCACGTTGCTCAATAGCGGGCGCGCCGGCGTTTTCGCGTTACGACGAGCTAGCGCCGAACGCTTCGGCGGTAACGAAGATCTCGAAGGAATCGAAATCGCCGGCCGCACCGATTCCGGCATCGTTCGCCAGCTTTTTCAAAAACACCACGTCGAAATGACCGACGCCGCGATCGCTTCCTTCCTCGACCGCTACCTCGATTTTCTGCAAGAGGAACTGCCCGCGCGAAAAGGCAGCGTTCTCCCCGGGGTCGGCGAACTCCTCGAGCGAACCGCGACACGCCCTGGCCTGACCAACGCTCTGCTCACCGGCAATATCGCACGCGGCGCGCAGTTGAAGCTGGAGCATTACGGCCTCTGGCATTACTTCGCCTTCGGCGCATTTGCCGATGATCACCACGATCGCAACCAGCTCGGCCCTTTCGCTCATCGGCGCGCCCGCGAAAAAACCGGGACCGATTTTGCGCCCAATCGCATTGACGTGATCGGCGATACGGAACACGACATCGCTTGCGGGAAAGCGATCGGCGCGCGCACCATTGCCGTCGCGACCGGTTCCTTTTCGCGCGACGATCTCGTTAGGCACACGCCGGATTTCTCCTTCGAAAATCTAGCCGACGTCGATGAAGTGATCGCGCAACTGGACTGGTAGCGATTGACGATTGAGCGGAGAATGACATCTTCCCCGAACCAAAGCCGGAGCATGCCCAAGAATCCATCCCACGAAGTTCTCCCTCTCGAAGGCGAAATTGATCTGCACGTCTCGCCGACCATCTCCGAGTCGCTTCGCGCGCTCGTCGCGAAGAAGCCGAAGAAGCTGGTCGTCGATCTCTCCAAAGTCACTTACATCGACAGCTCCGGCCTGGCCGTTTTGATCGAAGGAATGCAAAACGTGGGCAATTACGGCGGCGCGTTTTCGCTCGTCGGATTACAGGAAAGCGTTCGCCCGATTTTCCACATCGCACGGCTCGATCAAGTCTTTCGGATTTACCCCGATCAGGAAGCGGCGCTCGCCGCGGTCTGACGCAGAATTTCGAGAGTCCGCGCGACGTTCTGCGAAATGTCGAAGCGCGCTGCGCGTTCGAGAATTTTTGGACGAGCTTCCGTTCTTCGCTCTGGTGGCGTCCAGAATTGCAAGGCGGCGACCATGGCATAAACGTCGCCCGGTTCCCCCAGCACGCTTCCGTGTTCGCCATCCTCGATCACTTCACTGAAACCGTTCGCGCGTGTCGTAATAACCGGAAGCCCGCTGGCCAGAGCTTCGAGCGACGCGTTGGAAAACGGATCGTAAAGCGTCGGCAGCACAAACACGTCGGCCGCCGCATAGAGCGCGGGCAGGTCGCTTGCCACGCCCAGAAATTGCACACCGGGCGCATGCATCTTCCGTTCATTCCCCCGCCCTGCGACAAGCAACCGCCAGCGCGGATCCGCCGCCGAGCGCATGGCGTCGACGATGAACCGCAATCCCTTTCGTTCCCAACCTGAGCCGACAAAAAGAATCGCCAGGTCGTTAGGCTGCAAACTGAGCTCTGCCCGTTTGCGCGCGCGGTCGTTCCACGCCGCGGCGAAAAATTCGAGAGGCACGCCATTGTAAACAACGTCGATGCGGTCGGACGGGTAACGATAGATCCGTTCGATCTCCGCTTTGACCATTTGCGAGTTGGCGATGACACGGCGCGCGCCGTCTTTGGCCAGCAGCGATTCCTCCAGGCGCAGGATCTCGTCGTGTTTGCGATTGAACTTCGCGCCGACTCGGGCGAGCGGCGTAAGCGTCTGCTCGCGCCGCCGTTCCAACCACGCGCGATGGACGCCGTCGCCGGCGCGGAACACGTCGCAACGCCAGACGCGTTCCAGGCTCAACACCGAGTCGCAGCCGCTCGCGGGCAAGGCGGCGGCAAGCGCATCCGCGAATTCGATCGGCCCAGACGCGCGCAAGGCCGTCCGGGGACCCGCCGTCCAATGATCCGCCGGCCACTCCGCCGTCGTAAAAAGCTGTGCGGAATGTCCGCCTGCAACGGCGCCTTCGGCGAAGCGACGCAGATACGCTTCCGCGCCGCCGCTTGCTGAGAATCCGCGGCGGGCCAGACCGATTTTGAGTTTATGCTCGTTCATCTTTCCGCTGGCGGCAGTTGACGCAAGATTCGCCGCATCTTCAAAATTTGCGAGTCGCTCGCCACTCCGTCATCTTTCCGGTCTCCGCTTTCCACTCTCGCTGGCTTTACTTGCCGAGCGTCGCCATAATAGTTGCACCGATGCCCGGCGAAACTTTGGACGCTCCATCTTCCAAGCCCGCTGCGCCGACGGCGCGCCGCCGCCTGCCGCGCAGCCTGCTCTACTCGATCTTCGCCCGGATCGGCGGCTCCGGTTTGGACACCGACGCTTTCGAAGCGCTGAAGGCTTCCTATCGCGGCGGCTTTCTCGGCGAGGCGGTCGCTTACGATAATCGGCAAAAGGAAATCCCGGATGCGCTCATTCATTCGCTCCGCTGGCATCCAGTGCGGCTGCTCTCGTTTTTAGAAAGCCCATATTACTACGGCGCGAAGAAGCGCTATCTCGATTGGGTCGCGGCGCGAGAACTCGATAGCGGCCGCTTCGACATGTTTCACAGTTGGTCGGGCGATTGCCTGAAAACGCTGCGCGTCGCCCACCGTCTGCGCATTCCTTCGCTCATCGAGATTCCCACCTGGCATCGCGATCGCGGCAAAACGAATCGCGATCAATTGCGTCCCCCGCCCCGCCCGCGTCTGTCGCCTTATCGCCAATGGAAGGAAGACCTGCTCCTCGCCCGCCGGCGCTTTCTCGAGGAATACGACCTCGCCACGCTCATCGTCGTCCTTTCGGAGAAAGCGAAGGAGACGTTCCTCGTGCAAGGATTTCCGAAGGAGAAATTATTTTATCTCCCGCGCGGCGTCGACGTTGACCGCTTTCAACCCGGCACGCGGCCGCCGCGTTTCCGCGCCGTTTTTTCCGGGGCGCTCATCGAACGCAAAGGCATTCATCATTTGCTTGAAGCGTGGCATCGGCTCGCGCTCAAGGATGCGGAGCTTTGGCTGGTCGGATCGGTGCATCCTGAAGCGAAGCCGTTTCTGAAACGATTTTGGCGCGACAACATCCGCGTGCTCGGCTTTACGCCGCATCCCGAGAATTATCTCAGCCAGGGCAGCATTCATGTGTTCCCGTCGCAATGCGAAGGCAGCGCCAAGGTCACCTACGAAGCGGCCGCCTGCGGGTTGCCGCAAATCACCACGCGCGAAGCGGGCGACGTGGTGCGCGATGGCATCGAGGGAATCGTCATCCGGCCGGGCGACGTCGATGCGCTCGCCGCGGCTATCAAACACCTCTACGACCACCCGAAAACGGTGCAGCAAATGAGCGCCGCGGCCCGCCGGCGCGTGGTCGAGAATTTCACCTGGGATCATTTTCGTGAACGTTTGCTCGATGGCTACGAACTGGCGATGTCGATGGCTCGTTAGCGTGCGCCGTTCACTCGATGCGGAGCGAGCCAAACACTCGACGGCCACATCTACAGGCTCACCGCCGCGCCGTTCGTTTTCTTGAAGATTCTCATCATCCAGCTCAAACGCCTCGGCGACCTCGTGCTCACTGCGCCGATGATTGCGGCCTTGCGCCGCGAACACCCTAAAGCCGTCATTCACCTCGCCATCGCGGGCGGAAGCAAGGCGATCGCTCCGGCCATTCCCGAAGTGGATCGCGTGCTGGTCGCGAAAGGCAATTGGCGCGAAGCGTTCGACTGGGCCGTGCTCATGTCGGGCGGCTACGATTGTTGCATCGACCTCACCCGCACGGATCGCTCGGCCGCGCTCGCTTTTCTCTCGCGTGCGAAACGCAAAATCACCTTCGAGCGAACGCTCGTGAAATCAAAATGGCGCCCGCTCGTTTACGATGAATTCATCGAGCCGTCGGTCCGTTATCATCACACCGTCGATCATCATCTCGCCTTCCTCGCGCCGCTCGGGATTCACCAGGTCTCCGGGCCAGTGCGACTGCAAATTCCCGCCGCCGCTGACGCAAAGGCGAGCCGGGTTTTATCGAAACGGAAAGTGACGGGCGAATTCGTGATCGTTCACCCAGGCTCGGCCAGGCTCGAGAAATTTTGGGAACCGGAGCGCTGGGCGGAAGTAATCGCGGCGCTGCAACAACGCGGATTTCCCGTCTTGCTCACCAGCGGGATAGCCGCCTTCGAACAGTCGCACCTTGCCAAAATCAAAAAGGCGCTAGCCACTCCGGTCATCGATCTTTCCGGCAAGATTTCGCTGCTCACGCTGGCGGCCTTGATCGGGCGCGCGCGTTTGCTCGTGACGGTCGATTCCGTTCCAACCCATTTGGCCGATGCGATGGGCACACCGCAAGTCGTCCTCTACGGGCCGACCAACCCCTTCCACTGGCGACCGCGCACCAGCCCGGCTGTCATTTTACGCGCCGGACAAAGCCAGCCAGTCACCGAATTTCGCCCTCACCAGCGCGGCCAGGCGATGAACGAAATCTCGACGGCTCAAGTGATCGATGCTATGGAGTCGCTGCTGTCGGCTCCGACGGCTGCAGTCTCATGAGCGACGCGCCCAAAACTCCAAACGGCAAGGCCGGCGGCAAGCAAAAACTCTCCTATTGGATGACCATTCGGACGGCCTGGCGCCCGTACCGCCGTGTCTTCAGCTACGCCAAGCCCTACAAATGGCGCTTCATCACCGGCATCGCCTTCGGGTTCGCCACTGGCCTCATCAACTCCTGCCTCCCGCTGGTCATGTACCAGGTGACCAATTTCGTTTTCCACGGCAAAGCCGCGCCGACTCCGACCATGCTGCGCGATCATCCCGAACTGCTCAATCAAGGCCCGCGCGTCAATTCTATCCTCTTTATCTGCCTCGCCATCCCGGTGGTCATGACGCTGCGCAGTCTCTTCTCCTACCTCAACTCCATCTGCATGGCGTGGGTGAGCAGCAAAGTGCTGACCGATATCCGTAATCAGCTCTTCAGCAAAATGATTCACAACTCGATGGACTTCTTTAACCAGATGCACTCGGGCCGCTTGATGTCGCGCATTACCAACGACACGCGCCTGATGCAAGCCGCCCTCAACACCGTGAGCAGCGACGTCTTCAAGCAGCCGGTCTCCCTCATCGGGGGCATCCTTGTTCTCCTTTATCTGGATTGGAAATTCACGGCGGTGACTCTCATTCTTTTCCCGGCCTGCCTAATTCCGCTAAGCATCTACGGCCGGCGCGCCCGCCGGGCGGTCAAGGGCGAACAGGAAGACATGGGCCAGATGGTCGTCACCATGCAGGAAACGTTTTCCGGCATCCGCGTCGTCAAATCCTTCGCGCGCGAGGAGCGCCAGGAAAAAACATTCCAGCGGACGAACATGCTCCAGTTCCAAAACATGATGCGCATCATCCGCGCGACCGAATTGACCGGCCCCATGGTCGAGACGATTGCCGCGGCCGGCGTAGGCCTGGCGCTGTTCTACGTTTACTTCGCTGACCTGACGGCGGCGCGTTTCATCGCTTTAAACGCCGGCATCTTTCTCCTTTACGATCCCATCAAAATGTTGAGCCGCGTGCACATCGTCCTGCAACGTTCCATCGCTGCGACCACCGAAATTTTCCGCATCATCGACACCAAGCCGACGGTGCGCGATCGGAGTGACGCAGTGGCGCTGCCGCCTTCGCGCGGCCAGATCGATTTCGAAAACGTCACCTTCCGTTACAGCGGTGGCATCAGTGATGCCCTCGCCGGAGTGACCTTGCAGATCGAGGCCGGCAAAAGCTTTGCCCTCGTCGGCGCGAGTGGCGCCGGCAAATCGACCATCCTTTCCCTCATCCTGCGCCTTTACGATCCCACCAAAGGCGACGTCAAAATCGATGGGAACGACTTGCGATCGGTCACCCAGAAATCGCTCCGCGAACAGATCGGACTCGTCACGCAGGACACCTTTCTGTTTCACGACACCATCTACAGCAACATCCAGTTTGGCCGGCTCGATGCGACCAAAGAAGAGATCGAAGCCGCCGCCCACACCGCTTTTGCCCACGATTTTATCATGGCGCAACCAGACGGTTACGACACCATCGTCGGCGATAAAGGCTGCCTCCTCTCCGGCGGCCAGCAACAACGGATCGCGATTGCACGCGCCTTGCTCAAGAACGCGCCCATTCTGCTTCTCGACGAAGCCACCTCCGCGCTCGATTCCGAATCCGAAAAGCAAATCCAGGTCGCGCTCGAAAATTTGAGCAAAGGCCGCACCGTCATTGCCATCGCCCACCGCCTCTCCACCATTCTCTCGGCCGATCAAATCGTCGTCATGGATCACGGCCGCATCAAAGAAATCGGCACCCACGCCGAGCTGATGGAGAAATCCGGCTATTATCGCCGGCTCTACGACATGCAGTTCAAAGGCCACCAGACCGAAGAGACGGGCGAAGAGCCCGCCCTTCTCGTCGAGGCGCTCAGCTAACGAGTCGGCGCCCTGTAGCCGTTTCGCTATGCGAAACGCCGCCCTCAGCGAGGCCAACAGATTAGCGTTCCGCCGTCTTTCATTGGCCAACCCTCCACAATCTCCGCGTCGCCACTCCATGGAAGTCAGGCGGCTCGCCTGAGTCGGCCGACGGGCGGCCCGCCCGTCCATCTTACGCCGGCGCGACAGCCATAAGCATTTCATCCGCAGATTCCGCAGATCAACGCAGATTCTCAGAAGACCAGGACAGACAACTCGCTTCGTTCATCTGGCGCCTTCGCTGGTATTCTCGGTAAGTTCTCTCTCTTTGCTTACGCCAAATGATTCCGCTGTAGCCGTGTGGGGGTGGGGAACCCGCCAGGGGGGGCCTCCGCGGGAGGCAACACCCGCCCGTGCCCCACCGGAACGGCGAACGGCGGCTGCGCGCCGAGCTTGTCCGGATTGATGAAGGGACCTTCGAGGTGGGCACCGAGCAGCGTCGCGGACCCCGCGTCGGGGGCCGCCAGGACGGCGGCGACGTCGGCGAGGAACGCGTCGATCGCCTCGAACGGCGCGCACACCGACGTCGCGAGCAACGCGCCGCAGCCGAGCGAGGCCTGCACGGCGAGCATGCGTCGCAGCGCGGCCTC
>JBBSQB010000013.1:0-84106 GCA_038258245.1 Chthoniobacterales bacterium | reverse complement strand
GCTGTGCGAAACGCTGGAGTTGACCAGGCAGCGAGAATCGATCCTCGCGTTTCGCACAGCGAAACGGCTACAGCGGAGATGAGGGGCCGCGCTTCACAGAAACATTCTACAGTTTACTGGCGGAGCGGCGTTCCGACTCAGGTGTTCAAGCGAATTGAACCTTCGGTCGCTCCGATGGCCTTACTCAATCCGGCTTTTAATTCCGGGGGCTTTGCTTTGTCGCGGCAACTTTCCAAACGCGTTCGAAAATCTTTCAGCGTTTCGGCGGGAAGAGCGGCGCGCACGGCGGGAAGATTTTCGGCCAGGCTGGCGACGAGCACGAGATCGTTCGTCTCCGACCAATCGCCGCGTTCCAATTGAGCGATCATGCCATCGAACATCTTCATCAAGCCAGTCCCCAGCTCTTCGTAACTGCGTTCGCTCTCGGCGCGCTTATCGGCCGATTGCTCGCTGGGTTCTGGCGAGAATGAAAACGAAAAGGCGGCGACCTTAACGAGCAACGCGGTGAGCGAAGCGATCTCGGGTTCCACCTTCTCGCCGTTCCGCGCCGCCTTCTGATAGAGCGCGATGAGCGGCGGGAGATTGAAGCCGACCTGGTTGGCGAAACGAAATTTGGTGTCGGGCGTACCATTCGTTCGGCCGAGCGCCTCGATGTTGGCGGGATTGATCATCCGTTTGAGAATGGGCGACAAGACCGGATCGCCGGCGTGCGGGAGCGGCAGCTCGCCTTTTTCAATCATCTCGCGCGCCTTGGCGTAATCGGAACCTTCCCAGATGCGCTGGGGCGGCGGGCAACCTTTTTGGATAAATTCGTTGAGCTGCGCCTGGTCTTCCGGCGCTTTGGCTAGAAGCGATTGGTGCGCAAAAAAACGAGGGCGACTAGAGCAGCGGCGGCGCGGGCAGTCATGGAAGCGGAATAGATGGACTGGCTTCCGATGCGGAGCAATGAGACCGCGAGAGTCGATTCCCGCGTTTCGCATAGCGAAACGGCTACAGGCTCGCCAGAACACGCTCCATCCGAGAATGGCAACTGCCGATTGGCCGCGGGCGGATTTTCGACGAAGCTGCCGCATGCCTCTGGTCCCATTGTTTCGCATCGGCGCGTTGCTCTGTTTTCTCGCGGTCGCCCTCGGGGCGTTCGGCGCGCATTGGCTCAAGCCGACGTTGGAATCGCACGGCATGATCGGTGTTTGGGAGAAGGCGGTGCTCTACCATTTCTTGCACGCCATCGCGCTCGTCGTTCTCGCCTTGCACGGCTTCAGCCATCGGCCGCCGCCCTGGTTCCTGCTCGCCGGCATCATTCTTTTTAGCGGCAGCCTTTATCTGATGGCCCTAACGAATGTGCGCTGGCTGGGTGCGATCACGCCTCTCGGCGGCATTTGTTTCCTCATCGGCTGGGCCTGGCTGGCTCTTTTCCGCGCCCCGTAGCGGCGCTTGTCGAAAAATTTCCACGCTGTTATCCTTCGGCTGCGATGTTTCACGCTTTCGCCGACATGCCCAAAGCGGCGATCACCGTCGCCGTCTTCATCGGGGCGTATCTTCTTCTGCTCACGATCGGCCGGCTCTTGAAACGCCGGGCTGGCGTGCGCCTCGGTATTTTCTTTCAACTCTTCTGCCTGGCCGCCGCCTTCTATGCGGCGCTCTGGGTTTACGGCGCTTCCTTTACCTGGCGCAACCACGTCGGCGCCATCCTTATTCTTACCAGCACGGCGCTGGTCGTCGCGCTCATCAATCGTTTTCTCTGGGATTATTATTACGAAACCCGGCGGCAGGTGCCCGTGCCGAAACTGCTGCGCGACACGGTGGCGGTGGTCCTGTTTCTCATCGCACTGCTGTTAGTGCTGAGCGTCGGTTATCACGCCGAGACGCAACTGACCGGGCTCCTCGCCGGCTCCGGCGTGGCCGCGATTATTCTCGGCTTTGCCGCCCAAAATCTTCTCAGCAGCATCGTCGCGGGCATCTCGTTGCAAATTCAGCGGCCTTACAAAGTGGGCGATTGGCTCAAGGTGGGCGACTCCTACGGCGAGGTCATGGAAATCCGCTGGGGCGCGACGCGTCTGCTCACGAATGATTCCATCATGCTGCACATTCCGAACAACGAGATCGTCAAGCAGATGATCGTGAACCTCACTTATCCGAGTCGCGTGCACGCCATGCGCTTGACCATCGGCGCCGAATATGGAGCGCCGCCGAACCGGGTAAAGGACGCGCTTTACCGCGCCGCCCGCCGCGCGCCCGGTGTGGTACAGGATCCGCCGGTCCAAATTTACCTGAGGGAATACGCCGATTTCGCCATCATCTACGAAATCAAATTTTATATGACGACGCACACCGGTTACTTCGAAACGCGCGACGCCATCTACACGAACCTTTGGTATGAATTTAAGCGGAGCAAAATCACCATCCCCTTCCCTATTCGCACGCTCCATGTGGCGCCCCGCGGTCGCCATGCCTCGCAGGAAAAATTGACCGCCGCCCAGGCCATTTTGCGCAGGGACCCGCTTTTCTCCTGTCTCGACGACGAACAGCTCAAAGGGCTTCTCGAAAAATCGGACGCGAAACATTTCGGCCGCGGGGAGAAGGTCATCGAGGAAGGATCGGAAGGCGATTCCATGTTCGTTCTTTTGCGCGGAGCAGCGCAGGTCTTCGTCTCGAAAAACGGCACCGAGATCCAGGTCGGCTCGCTCCGCCAGGGCGATTGCTTTGGCGAAATGTCGTTACTCACGGGCGAACCTCGCACCGCTACCGTGCAGGCCGAGCGCGACTGCGAAGTGCTCGAGATCGCTAAATCCGACATGGCCACACTCCTCGAGGAGTCCCCCGATTGTCTCGAACAACTGAGTGGACTGCTCGCCCGTCGAAAGCTGGAAACCGAAGGCATCGTGCGCGACGCGACTACGGCGACTGAAGAAGATCGCGAAGAAGAATACCGGGCCAGTTTCCTCAGCCGGCTGCGCACCTTCTTCGAACTTTAGACTCGCTCTCCCGAGCGCTTTCTGCTGGAGTTCCCGATCAAATGAAAACACGAGGGATCGCCTTTCTCGCTTTGCTCGCCGCTCTTTTCCTCTCCAGTTGCGCCAGCCAACAGCCACTCGCCGCCAATGGCGACGAACCGTTGCCGCCGGCCGAAGGCCCGGCCGTGCGCGGCGGGCGCCCCGAAAATACGACCGACATGATCCCCCAGATGAACGATCCAATCTGGTAGAAGTTCCTGCTCATTTCCCTCGCTCACTCCTTCGCAGACGCGGCCGCCACATGATCGTGACGCGGTGGATAGTTTAGCGTTGCCAGCAAGGTAAAACCCACTAATGTCAGCCACTTTCAGCGGACCCAGCTTATGCCTTTTTTTGCCCTAACGATTATGAATGGCGGTGTGACCGTCTCGATGCTTTGCGCGGTAGCCGGGCTCGTCTTCGCCTTTTTCCTCATCGGAGCCATTCTCCGTGCGCCTGCTGGAAACGAACGGATGCGCGAAATCGCCGGCGCCGTCCAGGAAGGCGCGAAAGCTTATCTCAATCGCCAGGTCGTCACCATCAGTGCGATCGCGGTCGTCATCTTCATTCTCCTCTTCATCTATAAGGATCACCCCACCGCCATCGGCTTCCTCATCGGCGCGGTGTGTTCTCTGGCTGCTGGATTTATCGGCATGCGCATCGCCGTTTTGGCCAACGTCCGCACCGCGCAAGCCGCCAGCAAATCCCGCACGGCCGCCATGCGCGTCGCCTTTAACGGCGGCGCCGTCACCGGCCTCCTCGTCGTCGGTCTTGCCCTGCTCTCCGTCGGAATTTTCTACACGGTTGCCGGCAACATGGTCGGGCACGACCTCGCCGTGCGCAGCCTCATCGGCCTCGCTTTGGGCGCCAGTTTGATCAGCGTTTTCGCCCGTCTCGGCGGCGGTATTTACACAAAAGCGGCTGACGTCGGCGCGGATCTCGTCGGCAAAATCGAGAGCAATCTTGAGGAAGACGATCCCCGCAACCCGGCCACGATCGCCGATAACGTAGGCGATAACGTGGGTGATTGCGCCGGGATGGCCGCCGACGTGTTCGAAACCTACGCCGTCAGTTTGATCGGCGCGATCCTCGTCGCCGCGCTCACTCTCGTGGCCAACAATTCCGCCGCCGCCGCGAACGCCGGCATCATTTATCCCTTCATCCTCGGCGGCATTTCCGTGCTCGGCGCGATCGTCGGCATTCTGTTCGTGAACCTGAGCGGCGGCAAACCAGGCAGCGTCCTCATGGGCGCAGTCGGCGCCAGCGGCGTCGTCTCGGCCATTCTCTTCTGGCCCGCCACGCATTACTTCTTCCCCGATGGTCTCGTCATCAGCGGCATCACCCGTTCGGCCAACGATCTCTACTGCGCCTCGCTCGTCGGGTTGCTCATGACCGGCATCGTGGTGGTCATTACCAATTACTACACCTCGACCGCCTACTCGCCCGTGCGCAAAATCGCGAAGGCTTCCGAGACCGGCCACGCCACCAACATCATCGCCGGCCTCGCCATTGGACAACACGCCACCGCGCTGCCCGTCGGCTGCATCGGCCTGGCCATCCTTTTCAGTTTCCACTTCGCCGGTCTTTACGGCATCGCCATTGCCGTCATGAGCATGCTCTCCATGGCCGGCATCATCATTTCGCTCGATGCCTTCGGTCCCATCACGGATAACGCCGGCGGCATCGCCGTGATGAGCCAGTTGCCCAAGGAAGTGCGCGGCATCACCGACGATCTCGACGCCGTCGGCAACACGATGAAGGCGGTCACCAAAGGTTACGCCATCGCTTCCGCTGGACTCGCGGCGCTCGTTCTTTTCGGTTCCTACGTGGAAGAATTGCGGGCCCACTTTACGGCCAGCGGCCGCGTCTACGACTTCCAGTTTTCGCTGACCGAACCGAAGGTCATCATCGGCCTGTTCATTGGCGGATTGCTGCCCTTCATGTTTACCGCGTTCAGCATGGACGCAGTCGGCAAAGCGGCCGGCGCGGTTGTGCGTGAAGTGCGCCGGCAGTTGCAAGAGAAACCCGGCATTTTGCGCGGCGAAGACAAACCCGATTACGGCACCTGCGTCGATATCGTGACCAAAGCCGCGCTCCGCGAAATGATCATCCCGGCCTTGCTGCCGGTCGTATTCGTCGTCCTCGTCGCCGTCATCAAACCGCTCGGTCCCGTCGTTCTCGGCGGTCTGCTCGTGGGCACGATCGTGACCGGCTTGTTCGTTGCCATTGCCATGACCTCGAGCGGCGGCGCCTGGGATAACGCGAAAAAATATATTGAAGAAGGCAATCTCGGCGGCAAAGGCTCATTCGCCCACGCCGCCTCCATCACCGGCGATACCGTCGGCGATCCTTACAAGGACACCGCCGGCCCCGCGATCAATCCGATGATCAAGGTCGTGAATATCGTTGCCATCCTCATTATTCCGATCTTCTTTTAGAGCGCAGCCTTCCGCTGCGCTGGTTGGAACATGAATCATTTGCCTAACGAGGAGCCGAGACGGCCCCGTGATTACGAGCTCGTCGCTTCGGAGCCCGCCGTCACGAAAAAGGAAAACCTCTCCCTGCCGGATCTTTCGGATACGCCCTTCAAGGTGGTGGTCGATCCCGAGATGCGCCTGAAACTGAAGCGGGCGTTGATCGACCTGATCGACTATCACGACGAATCGCTGGCCGAACACTTTGCCGAAGGAAAACTGGCGCTCGAATCCTACAAGGAATACATCGAACTCTTCGCCCGCAGCTTGCAGGAAACCATGGCGAGCCGGGAAGGTGTGGCCTATCTGCTGCGGGCCGCCGGGTTCGAAGTGCGCACCGAAGAAATCAATCTCTCGCCTGAATTACGTTGGAAGCGCGGGCCGGGCGCGTTTGGCTCGAGCC
Organism: Chthoniobacterales bacterium; assembly: GCA_038258245.1. GTDB lineage: Bacteria > Verrucomicrobiota > Verrucomicrobiia > Chthoniobacterales > UBA10450 > JBBSQB01. Next base: position 78,236 of record JBBSQB010000013.1, on the reverse strand, counting down.
TCCTCTAGCGCGGCCCAATTTCTGCGCTCTGGAAAACGCTTGGTTTCCGGGCGTGAGATTGCCACACTTCTCCCCGCTTATTCATGCCCACCATTCTCATTATTGAAGACGACGACGATAGCCGCCGTTCGATCGCCGAGTTGCTGACCAACGACCACTGGAAAGTGCTCGAAGCCAGCGATGGCGAAGCCGGCATCGCGCTCGCCTTGCGCCACCGGCCCGAGGTGATCATCTGCGACCTCCTTATGCCCAAGTCGAACGGCTTTCAGGTTTGCCGTGCGATTCGCGAGAAATTACAACCGACCAAGATCATTATTGTCACCGGCCGCGATTACGAAGTCGATCGCCACACCGCGCTCGAGGCCGGGGCCAACGAATACCTGCTCAAACCCGTTACTTGGGATTCGCTCTCTGCCGCCATTGCGCGCGTGTTTCCTGACACAACTCGCCAGCAACCGAACGCTAAAACCTCCGGCGACGCTTCGGACGGCGTGCGCCTGCAACTTTGGGGCGTGCGCGGTTCCATTCCTGTCCCTGGGCCGACCACCATCCAATACGGCGGCAACACCAGTTGCGTCGAAATACGGGCCGACGGCGAACTCATTATTCTCGACGCCGGTTCCGGCATTCGTCCGCTTGGCCTGGCGCTGGATAGAGAATTCGGCAGCCGGCCCATTCGCGTCAGCATTGTCATCACGCACACTCACTGGGATCACATCCAGGGACTGCCGTTTTTCTCTCCCTGCTACAACGCGAAAAACACCATCCGCCTGCTCGGTTACGAAGGTGCCCGCACCGGTCTCGGCACCATTCTGGCCGGCCAAATGGAAACCCCATTTTTTCCGGTGAGTCTGCGCGATTTGCCCAGCCACATCGCCATCGAGGAATTGACCGACATGGATTTTAAGATCGGTCGCGTCAATGTGCGCGCTAAATTCGCGAACCACCCCGGCATCTGCGCCGGCTATCGATTGTTCACCAGCGGCGGTTCCATCGCCTTCCTGCCCGATAATGAACCCTACGATTCGCTCAAGCTCCAATTGGCCGATCGCGACGGCGTGACCGAAGAAGAAGCGCGCAAGTTTGCCGCCGCCGAGCGGCAAAAAATGGTCGAGTTTTTGCACGGCTCCGACATCGCGCTGCTCGACGCGCAATATACGGACGAAGAATATCCAGCGCACCTCGGCTGGGGACACGGCTCGCTGAGCAGCGTCGTCGCGCTCGCCCTCGACGCCGAAGTGGGACAGCTCATTCTTTTCCATCACGATCCCGATCACGACGACGCCAAAGTGAAGGAAATGGAAGATCTGGCCCGCGCCCAAGTAGCGAAGAGCGGCCGCCACATGGAAGTGGTCGCCGCGAGCGAAGGGATGGAAATCACCCTCTGCGGCAAGGAGCCGGCGGTGGCTGCGCGCTAATCGGCGCCCCGCGCTTGCGGAGACCAGCAATGCGGCGTTACGTGTGCGTCGCCGTTAATTCTTGCCTCGTGGTGTAACGGTAGCACGAGAGATTCTGAATCTCTTTGTCAAGGTTCGAATCCTTGCGAGGCAACCACATTCGTTAGGCATCGGGCAACTCGCGGCCTCGTTTCGCCCGAAAAAAACTTTGCAGGAGCGCGGCGCATTCCTCCCCCAGCACGCCGGACGTGATTTCGCAGTGATGGTTGAGCGAAGGTTGCTGCAATAAGTTGAGTAGACCGCCCGCCCCGCCGCCGCGTTCGTCGCGACAACCGAAGATGACGCGCCGCATCCGCACATGGACAAGCGCGCCCGCACACATCGGACACGGCTCCTTCGTGACGTAGAGATCGCAATCGCTCAAGCGCCAATCGCCGACCGCCGATTCAGCCTGCGTCATCGCCAGCATCTCGGCGTGCGCTGTTGCATCCTTCAACATCTCCACCTGATTGCTGGCGCGCGCGATGATGGCGCCGTTGCGCGCGACGACGGCGCCGATCGGCACTTCCTCCGCTTCATACGCTTTGCGCGCGAGCCGCAGCGCTTCGCCCATGAAGTAAGCATCACTTTGCAGATCGATGATCGGTTCCATCTGGAAAATCGTCGCCAGCCTAATACATCCGCCGCGCGAAAAACGAGCGAAGTATCTGTAAGATGAAACGCTTCACACTGCTTCTCGCGCTCGTTTGTCTCGCGTGGCTTCCGGCCCAGGCCGCCACCGAGCAGGAAATCGTCAACCAATCGGTCAGCATCATCCGACAATTCCGCGCCATGCCGGAAGAGAACATTCCGGAAAGCATTTTGCGCAACGCACGGGGTCTCGCCATCATCCGCGTGATCAAGGTGGGATTCGGGCTGAGCGGCAAAGGCGGTCAGGGCGTGGTCGTCGCGCGCACCGGTCACGGCTGGTCGGGTCCATCCTTCATTGGAACGGGCGGCGCCGGTTTCGGTTTCCAAATCGGCGCGCAAGTCACCGATTTTGTTTTCGTTTTAAATAACCGGGACGCCCTGCGCGCTTTCTCTCATGATGGCAACGTGACACTGGGCGCTGACGTCAGCGCCGCGGCCGGGCCGGGCGGGCGCAACGTGCAAGCGCGCGTCACGCCGCCGGCCGCCGTTTCCACCTACAGCCGGCGCAAAGGTCTCTTCGCCGGCGCCTCTCTTCAAGGAGCCATCATCGCTACGCAAAACGACGCCAACCGCCACTATTACGGGCGATCGGTGAGCGCGCGTTCGATCTTGAGCGGGCGCGTGGATTCACCGCAGGGCGCTTCCCGGCTGATACGCGCACTCTCCCGTTAGCGCTCGCTCTCGCGGCGACAATTTGCTTTTCAAGTCGTGACCCCTCGGGCAGGTTGGCGACCGTGCGACCCGCGATCCTTCTTCTCGCTTTCTGCCTCCTCGACCCCAGGCCCGGCCGCGCCCAGGATCAGGAGCCGCGCCTGGTCAATCGATTGCTTCGCCCAGACACAACGCTGCAAAATTCCGCGCAGGGTAAACAATTCCTGGCCGATGGTTCCGGTTCGCTCATCGATAAGAAGGCGACGACGCGTGTTTTCTACGCCGGCCGAAAACCGATTTTGAAAGAGACGAGCAACCTCAAAAAATTCTCAACTGAACAGGCCGCCACTGCGACTTATCGCGAAAGCGATACGCAGGCGTCGATCCCCGACGGCACTGGTCTGTCGAAAAAAGCATCTCTCGCCACCCGCAATTCGCTCGGCCTCAAAACGTCGACGAGCAGCAACAAGAAAGTGGCGGTGACCACCTTCGCCGAAAACCGTGCTTTCCTCGCGAAAGGAAAAAGCCAAAAAGCTCTGGATCAACAAAAGGCACCGATGACGGTGGAGCAGGTGCGCGAGTTGTTGAACAAGAACAAGTGATTGTCCGCCCGCGGACGCATCGCTGATCAAATGATGGATATCGACGAGGTGCTCTCACTTCTTTTGCAGGGTGCCGCACAGACGATCAGTGCAGACGAGCTGCGCGCAAAACTGGCGTTGAAACGCCCGCTCCGCGTGAAGCTGGGGGTCGATCCGACCAGCGCCGACATTCACCTCGGCCACACGCTCGTCTTGCGAAAGCTGCGGCAGTTCCAGGATCTCGGCCATCAGGCTGTCCTCATCATTGGCGATTTCACGGCCATGATCGGCGACCCGAGCGGGCGCTCGGCGACCCGTCCGAAATTAACGCACGAACAAGTCATGGCTCACGCGCAAAGCTACCGCGACCAGTCGTTAAAAATTCTCGATCCCGCGCGCACCGAAATCGTTTTCAACGGCGACTGGTTTAGCCGAATGAACTTCGCGCAAATCATTCAGCTCAACAGCCGCGTCACGCTCCAGCAGATGTTGCAGCGGGAGGATTTCCGCTCCCGACTCGACCGCGGTGAGGCCATTCACGCCCACGAGATTCAATATCCGATTATGCAGGGTTGGGATTCGGTCATGGTGCAGGCGGATGTCGAACTGGGCGGGACCGATCAGCTTTTCAATAATTTGGTCGGGCGCGATCTGCAGCGCGAAGAAGGCATGCCGCAACAAGTCGTGATGCTGATGCCCATTCTGGAAGGGCTCGATGGCGTCAAAAAAATGAGCAAGAGCCTCGGCAACTACATCGGAGTGGCCGAGGCGCCCGGCGAAATGTTCGGCAAGATCATGAGCATCTCGGACGTGCTGATGGCGCGCTATTACGAGATGTTACTGGGGCGCGAGCTGCCCGCAGAGATGCATCCGGCTGAGGCGAACAAGCAACTGGCTCTCGAGATCGCGGCCACCTACCACTCGCGCGCGGCGGCGCAAAAATCGCTCGACGATTGGAACCAGCGTTTCAGCAAGAAGGAGTTGGCCGCCGCCGATCTGCCCTCTTTCTCCCCCGCCCCGGGCGCCGATTTGATCTCGCTCATGTCCGCCGCCTACGAAGAAATATTTCAGACGAAAAAATCACGCACCGATCTGCGACGGCTAATCGAACAGGGAAGTCTGCAAGTGGACGGCGAAAAATTGCGCGACCCGAAAGCCACGCCAGCGTTAAGTTCCGGCCAGGTTGTGCGTCTCGATAAACGGCACGCGGTTCGCATCGCGTAGAGATCTCCCAGAAAAGACAAGAGCACGAAGCCTTGCGACTTCGTGCTCCTGACCAAACCTTGCGAACGCCTCGTTAGGCGGCCGCTACCTCAAGCATGGGTAAACCATGATATTCCAACGCCGGGGCTGCAATTCCTTCAAAGTGCGCGCGGATGCTGCGCAACTCCGAGTTCAGGAACGCGTCCACAAAATGCAGACGCCGATCGAGCCAGGCGAAAAATTTATTCTTAATCTCGTAATGCACCGCGAGCGAAACCTCGGTGCAGTTCTGCCGGATTTCGGCAAAATCGACCAAGCCCATCAGGTCGATGTTTCCGCCGACCGATTCAAAAGCGTATTGCTCGTCCGCATCGCCATCGAGCGCGAGAAGCACGGTGTGCGCTTCAAAACCCAGCGGGCCGCGAAAACTGAAGTCCACCGTTTTCGACGAGGTGACCGTCGCTTTGGTCACCATTAAAAACTGCCGGCGATAGGACTGAATGCTGCCGAGACGATTCATGCACTCGGCCAGCGACTGATTCATGTGAAGTGTTTTTTGTAGGAGCATAGTAGGTGGCTCTTTAAACAAGCAACGCTTATGCCAGCAGGCATTTACCTAGGGAGCCGCCTCAATCGTCGGCAAAAAGTGTCACGATGTCGAACACTTCTGTCGTCGAGCATGACACGGTTCGGTTGACACTGTTTCACCCTCTATTGCGTAATTAGCTGCCGCCATTCTCCCGGAAGCCGAGTCATCGACTTCTGCAACGGCGCGATAATCGGGAGCCGCAACAGTTCGCGCAAAATCGGACCATTCGTCTCAGTGGCCGCGCTCGCTTCGGCGTCGATGCTGTTTAGGACGACCGCCGCCACTTCCAATCCGCGCGCGCGAATGCTTTCGCAGGTGAGCAGGGTGTGATTGAGACAGCCCAGTTTATTCGCCACAATCACGATCACCGGAAGTTCCAGTGCGGCCGCCAGATCACTCATCGCGTAGCACGAAGTGATCGGCACCTGCCAGCCGCCCACGCCTTCGACCGCAATAAAATCGACGCGGCGCGCCAATTGGTGAAACGCTGCGAGCAACGAGTGCGGATCGATCTCCACTCCTTCCTCCCGGGCTGCGACGAGCGGCGCCGCCGGTGCGCGCAACCAAACCGGATTGATCTCATCGAGACGAAACCCTTCACTGCTCGCCGCGTGCAATTGCTCGGCATCTCCGCGATCGCCGCAGCAGATTGGCTTAAAGCCGGCGCAACGCACGCCTTCGGCTCGCAGCAACCGCAGCAGTTGCGACGTCTGGTGTGTTTTGCCGACGCCGGTGTCGGTGCCGGTAACGAAAAGACTCACCGCGCAGCCTCGCTTCGCGTCAGGCCGCCTGCGCCTGACGGCTGGCGATGGTCTCCATCATGGACCGAAAAACAACGGCGCCATCCGCGCTGCCGAGGCGCGCTTCGCAGGCACGATCCGGATGCGGCATGAGGCCGAAGACATTGCCTTGGGCGTTGCAAATGCCCGCGATGTTTTCGAGCGAGCCATTCGGATTTGCATCCGGCGTCACTCGGCCGTTGGGATCGACGTAGCGCAACAGCACGCGGCGATTATCGTTCAGTTCCCCGAGCGTCTGCTCGTCGGCGAAATAGCAGCCTTCGCCGTGAGCGACGGGCAAGCGCAGAATATCGCCTGCGTGCGCCGCACCGGTAAACGGCGTCTCCGCATTCTCAACGCGCAAATTTGTCATCGCGCAGACGAAACGCAGCGAACGATTCCGCACCAATGCGCCCGGCAATAAACCGACTTCGCAAAGAATCTGGAAGCCGTTGCAGATACCAATGACCAATTTGCCCGCGCGCGCATCTTCCAAAACTGCTCGCATGATCGGCGAAAAACGCGCGATCGCGCCGCAGCGCAAATAATCGCCATAGGAAAATCCACCCGGCACCACGATCGCATCGTAACCACGCAGCGACTCCTCCTTATGCCACACGTATTCGGCGTTCAGACCATCGATTCCGTTGACCGCGGCGAGGCAATCCTGATCGCAGTTCGATCCCGGAAAGCGGAGCACGGCAAACTTCACGGCGTCTCCTTGATCAATTCGTAGTCTTCGATCACCGGATTCGAAAGCAGGTCGCGGCAGAGCGCGTGCAACTTCTCGTCCAGTTCGCCATCCTTCGCGTCGACATCGATTTCGAGCAGCTTGCCGATTCGCACCTCGCGCACCTCGGGCAATCCGAGATGCCGCATCGCTTCGCGCACCGCCGCACCTTGCGGATCGAGCACTGTTGCTTTCGGTCGCACGAGAACCTTGACCTTCATCCGCCAATATTAACCGACGCCTCCGAGCAACAAGCGAAATTCCAGGCGCGCCCGACGACATCGGAAATTTGCGGCGCGGTCGAGTTCTCTTGTCGGCGGCGCGCGCAAACCATTAGCCTCGCGTCATGCTGCGTTTTCTTCGCCATTTCGTTGTCGTCCTCCTTTTCGTCGCGCTCACCCTCGTCAGCGCGCAAGCGAAACCGCTCGCGCTCGTCGGCGGTCGCCTCATCGACGGTTTCGGCAATCCGCCCATCGCGAACAGCGTCATCCTCGTCAACGGCGATCGCATCACCGCCGTCGGCACCGTCGATACACTCAAAATTCCGCCGGATGCCGACGTCGTTTCAACCGAAGGCATGGATGTTCTGCCGGGTCTCTGGGATTGCCATGTCCACACCATGATTCTCGGTCACAGCGACTACGCGCATTGGGACAAGACCTACGAGAAGCGCTTCGCCTCCGACATCATGCCGGCCGCCGCCCATCAATTGCTCATGGCTGGCGTAACCAGCGCGCGAGACCTCGGCGCGCCACTCGACGACATCATTCAGGTGCGCGATCGCATTAATCGCGGCGAAATTCCCGGCCCGACTCTCTACGTCTCCGGTCCTTTCATTCAACACAAGCCGTATCCCGGCGAAGAACTCTATCGGTGGGGCGTGAACGGCGCCGCCGACGCCCGCGCCAAAGTGAAAAAGCTGGCTGATGCCGGCGTGAACCTCATCAAGTTAATCGACCAGGACGAGATGACGCTCGAAGAAGTCAAAGCCGTCGTCGACGAAGCGCACGCCCACAAATTGCCCGTCATCGCCCACGCCCATCGACCCGATGAAATCCGGCGCGGGCTCGCGGCCGGCGTCGATGATTTCGAACACACCGGCCTTTCCACCGCGCCCGAATATCCGCCCGACATCCGCGCCATGATCGCCGAGCGCACGGCGAAGATGAACATCGGCCCGCTCTTCTGGTGCCCAACGATTGAAGGCTTTCTCAACTACGAATCGCTCATGAAAAATCCGGAGCCGCTCGATGATCCGGCCTGGCAGCTCGATGTCCCGAAAGACGTCGTCGCCGACATCAAGCAATCGCTCCGCCACTTCGGCGAGCTGAGCTATTACCAAATCACGCCGCTGCGCGCGAAAACGGTCGCGAAAAAATTTCATCAACTCGAGGAAGCGGGCGTCGTCATGCTCATCGGCACGGACAGCGGGATTCCGATGAAGTTTCATTCCAGCTCCACCTGGCACGAACTCGACGCGTGGGTGAACAAACTCGGCGTCGATCCCATGCAGGCGTTGCGCGCCGCCACCTATTGGCCGGCCGTCATGATGAAGGTGGACAAGGATTACGGATCGGTCAGCGAAGGAAAATTCGCCGATATCATCGCCGTGCGCGGCGACGTCCTTGAGCACATCGACCTGTTGTCGCGCGTCGACCTCATCATCAAACATGGGAAGCGTTACAAGTAGCCGACGCCAACCATGGACGTTCGACTACTGCTGGTCCCCTACGATTCCGGCCAACGCGGTGTGCGCATGGGCGCAGGCCCGGAACGGCTATGTGAAGACGGCTTAAAAAAACATCTCGTTAGGCAAGGGCATTCCGTCGATGAGCAAACGATCGAGCCGGTCTCCTCCGGATGGCGGGCGGAAGTCCAGACCAGTTTCGAACTCATGCGCGCGGTGGCAGAACACGTGCGGGCAGCGCGGGGCGCGGGGCGTTTCCCGCTTGTCCTCTCGGGCAATTGCAACGCGGCCATCGGGGCGATCGGCGGGCTCGGGGCCGGCACCGGTGTCATTTGGCTCGATGCGCACGGCGATTTCAATACCCCGCAAACGACCACCAGCGGCTTCTTCGATGGGATGACGCTCGCCACCGTGACCGGTCGCTGCTGGGTGGAGATGGCTCGTCGCATCGAAGGGTTTGAGCCGGTGCCGGACCAGGACGTCGTCCTGATAGGCGCGCACGATCTTGATCCTGGAGAGGAAGTCGCCCTCGCGCGTTCCAAGATCGTTCGCCTCAACGTGAAAAACGCGCTCGCTGAAATCGAACCGATTCTCGAGACGCTCGCGCAAACGACGAAAAAAATTTACCTGCATCTCGATCTGGACGCACTCGATGCCGCCGAAGGCCGTGCCAATAGTTTTGCCGTGCCCAACGGTTTCTCGCGGCAGAATCTGGAGGCACTAGTCGCCACCGCCGCGCGTCTCGTGCCGATCGAGGCGATGACGATTGCCAGTTACGATCCGACCTTCGATCCAGAGAAAACCGTGCGCGACCTGGCCATGCAAAGTGCATCGCTCGTGCTCGATAACGAGAGCCGCAAGGCGAGAATCTAGCGCTCTTCTCGCGCGGCAGCGGCCTCCTTTTCTTCGCGAAAGAAAAAGGCGGTTGCAGCCGAAAACCGGCCCGCAACCGCCCCAATCTTTTATAAGTTTCCCGTTACTTACGGCAGCGATGTGCCCGAGACGGCCTTCACGGCCGAAACATCGATGTTGTTAATCGAACCGTCAGGGACCACGTCCTCGCGGAAGTTGGAAGGGGAGGCACCGTGCCCGGACTGCGCTTTGGTCTGCGATATATCAGGGGCACCGACAGTGCCGTCCCCGTTGGTATCGCCCCGCAGCACGCCCATCGGAATGCTCACGTCTCCCATGTTCGAGCCGCTCACCACGTTGGCCATGGTTACCCTGATTGTCTGGGCATTGGCCACGCCGGTTAGATTCATGGTGACCGTTGCACCACTTACGCTATAGGACGCGACGCTGCCCGTGCCAGACGTGACAGTCGCGCTACCTACTGTGACGGGGTTCGCGAAGGTAACGATCATTTGATGATCGCCGCCGGAGCCTTGTCCGATCCGGTCTTCAATACCCGGCAGGGTGCCGACCGGCACCAACGGAAGAGCGATGTCATACGGCGTGCCGCCGTGAGATTTGCGCGAAACCGCGGCCGTTGGAATTGGCGCGCAGAAGGTTCCGTTGGTGATGGATATGGTATCCACCCGCCAGCCGGTCGCGGCCACGCTGCTGTCTGAGCACATGCGGAAGCGCAGCTTGATCGTCTGCCCATTCACATTTGGTCCCAAGTTAGCGACCGTGTTGATGTAGCCACCAGAGTTTTGGCCCCAACCCATCCGCCCACCGATTGGATTGCTAAAGCCAGAACTAATCGTGCCGTTATATCCACCCGAAGCAAAACTCCCGCCGACCGCAGGATCGGTAATATCAGTGTAGGCACCGGCGTTAATGTTAGGCGATGAAACCTCCAGCACTGCGCCATCGTAGTAATTAGATCCGCTTCCTTCGAGGTTGTAATTGTTGCGGAAGCTCACTTGGGCAGCAGCCGAACTGATGACGATGCCTGGCGTGTCCAGGCGCTTGTCACTTAGAGCTGCCGGATCGTCAATGAAGGCATCGTTCGGCGCCGTATCAGGCGTCGTCGCTGAAGTGACCCACGCGGGAGCCGCTCCTTGTGCGTTCGTCGCTACCCATCCAGAGGGCAATGCGGGAGCCACCACCCCATCGAAGTTTTCAGCAAAGCCGACCAATGGACTCCCTGTCGGGAAGGTATAGGTCACCGTGCCGTAGTTGGTTGCTCCGTCGAAGATGTCCATTGAAAGGGTGACCGTATTGCCGCACGACAAATTCGGATCGACCGTGAACGTAAAGTTCCGGCTGACTGGCGACCCAGGCGCGCAGACCGCTCCGTAGTTGGCCGGGCCCGAAGGATTCGTCACTCCGCCGGTCGGCTGCAGCACACCGGTGAGAGCCGTGGTGCATCCGCCGCTGCCGAAGTTTTGTAAACCGATCGAAACGGTGACTGTCTCACCTGGATCGAGCAAGCCGTTCGGGCCGGCTGAGACGATGGACGCTCCGCTGCCACCGATGGCAATGGGAGCGAGCTGGCCATTATAGACAACGAGCGCAAAATCCTGATCGAGCGGCTGCCCATTATTCGGCACGCCATCTCCCGCGATGTTCGTCCCGGTAACTTTCACGGAAAACCCGCCGCTGACGCCGGCCGGAATGATCACGCTTTCGACGTTATTGCGGGTATCGGCTGTTCCGCCGGTGGCGGAAAACGCGCCGCTAAAGACGTTCCCTTTATAAGTGTTGCCGCCGACCGTCACTTCGAGATCGAGGTTGTTCACGAAAGCGCTGCCGGAAGTCGGCCCGGGCGGGTCGGTCCAGACCAACGTGACGCGGTAAGGCTTGCCGGTATCCGAAACGGTGCCGCCGAAGGAGCGCTGTTGCCCGGAAGCGGTAAACGTGTCGGCCACGACTTCGTCATGGAAAATATGCGAGGACGAAAAGATGTCGAAGTAACTGTTCAGGTTCACTTCGCCCATGCCCTGGCTGTTGGAAGGGAGCGTGTCATTAGCGCCCACGCCGTTCATATAGCGCGCCGAGTTCAGGAGCAATGCCTTGGTCATGGCCGGACTCGGAGGCGTCATACCTTGATTAATAAAATGCTGCCGGATGAGGGCGGCGACGCCGGCCACGGCCGGAGTCGAGTGGCTCGTGCCAGACGAGGCCGTATACCATTGCTGGCCGGCCGGGAAGAAGTTGCTTCCCACGCCGCCACAAACGCCACCGCCGTTGAAGCAGGCCAACTGCGCGCCATTCCCGCTTCCCGTCGGCGAAACGATCGAAGCTTGCGCCACACCGGCGCTCACGTGCGTGCCCGGCGCGACAATGTCCGGCTTCTTGCGACCATCGGACGTCGGTCCGCGGCTGGAAAAGCTAATAATGTCATTCGCGTTATCGGCGCCCGTGTCGCCAATGCCGCAACCGTCGGCCCCGCCAAACGGGTTCACATTTTCAGCCGCACCGACCGTGATGACGTTCTTGGCCGTCGACGGTTCACCTATCGTATTGGCGCCCGAGCCACCATTACCGGCGGCGAACACGATCACGTATTCCTGGTTGCCGGCAGTCGAGATGCAATTGGGGCCGGAGCAGCCGGTATCGGGCTGGGCGTCGCGCACGAGCGCGTCATACTGTTGCGAATCCGTGGTGTAGGAATTCGAGCTGCTACCCCAGCTATTGCTACTGATGCGCGCGCTATCGCGATAAGCCTGCGATTCCAGATTTTGATAGATCGGCGAAGTAAAAGTGTTCGGATCGAAAATGACCGACGAACCGACCTTCACGAACGGCGCCAGACCCACGTCCCAACGGAACCCTGAGCCGTCCGCATGCGGGAAGGCCGCGAAATTCACGCCATTCACCGTCCCCGTCGGAACATAACCGCCGATGATGTGCGAGTTCTCGTTTCCGTGGCCATCGCATCCCTGCAAAGTGCTGCCGGAGTTCGGCGATCCCTGCAGGCGATTGTAAATCACCCGGCTGTTCGCCGGCGTCGTCGGGTCGCCCACGCGATAGAGCGCGAAATGATTCGGCGTGGTCGTCGCGTTATCGATGCCGCTATCGGAAAGATTCACCGCGAAACTCGCCGTCGTCGTCAGATCGAATCCACGGCCGGTCAGGTAATTCAGGTAGTTCATCGGCGTCGGCACCGCGGGAGATCCCGAGATGTTGCCCGTCATGATGATGTCCTGCCGTTCGTCACGTTTTTGCGGGACGACCCAGGGTTGGATCGAAACGACATCGCTGCGTTGCGCGATCTGCTGGATCACGACAGCGCGCGGCAACGCGACCTTCACATTGACGTAACCCAACATACTATCCTGCTGGACGATGGGCTCGAGCTTCGCATTTCCGATCAGGGCCAGCGTCGCTTTGTTGGCGGCCGCGTCTTCCACCATCTGGATGGTGAACAACTCGTTTCCTTTGCTCGAGAGATTCGGGAGGTTCACCGGCTTCCCACCTTTCGCATTAGCCACGCGGGTGATGAACGGATCCAGGCGGTACTGCGCGAGATAAGGGCTCGTCCATTGCACGGAGGAATTACCCGCAGCCATCGCGTGGACGGAATTCAAATTCCCCGCCGCGCCATAAACCAGGTAGGCGTTATTAGGAATGTAAGTAACGATCCGCACGCCTGTGTTGACCAGCGCCTGATACCAATCCGGCCGGATCGGGCCAGCGAACTGCACGAGATAAAGCTGCTTCCCGCCATTGTCGGAGGCGGCCGGCGCTTGCGGCGCTTTCCCCTTCGTATCAATCGTCGCCGCATTGAGCAGCAGCAGATTGCTGTCATCCATGATCTGCGCGCCATGGCTCGCGGCTGCGCTCAGAGCAGCCGCGCCTTGCACCTCCACCAGCACCGAACTGCCATAGTCCGCGATCACCCGCGCGCCTTGCGCCTTCAGGTTTTGCACCAATTGCCGGTCGGTCACCGAGACCTTATGCAGGTCGCCCGCGCTGCGATAATCGCTCGCCGAAATAAAGACCGAACTAGCGGATGCGGCGGCCATTGGCTTCCGCGCAGGGTTCGCCTTTTGGGCGGATGCGGAAAGGACAAGCGCCGAAATGGTCGCTGCCAGCAGGACCGCAAACAGGAATCGAATATTTGCTTTCACAGTGTGAATCATATGAGTCTCCGATGATGTGGTTAATGCTCCGGCCAGCATGACTGGCCGGCGGTCAACACCCGTGCCCTTGTTTGTTGACCTCCAAAAGGCGTCCCTCGTGACGCTCCTCCCGTGCGCCGACCCTAGTTAGAGTGAGGCGAAGGTGTCAATAAATTCTGTCGGAACGGTAATTCACCGTTACGCGCAGCTTCGACCCGGCGAAATCCTTCTGCCTTCCAGGCGCACATCGGCCGCCTTCTTATCCTCACGCAAACCCAGGTAAACTGGCTGCCGCAGCTTTCCATCCCGCGTCCACTCCGCGAACTTCACCTGCGCCACCAGCCGCGGATGCAGCCAATGCATCTTCCGCATCATCCCCGGCGTGATTCCCTGCGCCCATTGCCCGCGCTCCTTCGACGGCAGATCGGCGAACGGACAATCATCGCGCCCTTCCGCCGCGAACTGCTTCGCCAGCGCCGCCAGCGTCTTCGTGTCGAAGCCCGTTCCCACCTTCCCCGCGAAGAGCAGCTTCTTCTTCTCGTAATAACCCACCAACAACGCTCCAAAATGTTTCCGCCCACCCTGCGGCGGCGTGAATCCCCCGATCACAAACTCCTGCTCCTTCACGCATTTCAATTTGATCCACACCCCGCTTCGACGGCCCGGTTCATAACGCGAAGCCCGCTGCTTCCCGATGATCCCCTCCAAACCCCGCCGCTTCACCTCCGCCAGCAACTGCTTCGGCGCGCCCCCTAACTCCCCCGAGAAACGCAGCGGACCATCCGCCGCCGCCGCCAGCTCCTCCAGCCGCGCCTTCCGTTCGCCTAACGACAACTGCAAGAGGTCACGCCCGTTCGCCTGTAAAAGATCGAACGCATAAAAATAAACCGGCGCATCCTCCCCCTCCATCTCGCCCGATTGCAGCAATTGAAACGACGAACGCCCCTCCTCATCCAGCGCCACCACCTCGCCATCGATCACGCAATCCTTCGCCGCCAATTGCCCGATCGCCTCCGCCACCGCGCCGAAACGCTTCGTCAAATCATTCTCATTTCGCGACAACAGCGACACCTTCTTCCCCTCCTTGATCGCCATCAGCCGGATGCCATCAAACTTCAGCTCCCAAACCCAATCCCCCTGCGCCGGCGGCACCTCCACCAGCCGCGGCTTCATCGGCTCGATAAAACGCGCCTTTCCCTTCGGCAACGCCGCCCCCTTCGCGCCCGCCGCCTTGCCCTTGATCCGCGACTTTAATTCCGCCACCGCGCCCTTCGGCTCAGCGCGATTCGATTGCCACTCCGCATCCCGCGCCGCCGCGATCTGCTTCATCGTCCGCCCCGACTTCACCGATTCATCATCGCGCTTCTTCGAGATCGGCCGCGCACTCTTCGTCGCCTTCAGCAGCAACCACTGATTCTTTTCCTCATTCGACCGGATCCGAATCAACGCGTACTCGCCTTTCGCCTTTTCCCCCGCCAGCACCAGATGCAGCCGCCCTTCCCGCAACGCCTTCGGCGGATCCTCCCCATAGACAAAATAACTCCCCCGATCCCACACCATCACCGTCCCGCCCCCGTAATTCCCTTTCGGAATCAACCCTTCGAACGTCTCGTATTCGATCGGATGATCCTCCACCTCGACGGCGAGGTGTTTCTCGCCCTGCTTCCACGGCAAACCTTTCGGCACTGCCCACGATTTCAACACGCCATCCATCTCCAGCCGAAAATCGTAATGCAGCCGGCTGGCGTCATGCTTTTGAATAACGAAACGTGACGCGCCTTTCACCCGCTTCGGCAGCGGCTTGTCGCCCTCCGGTTCCGCCGTCGCCAAGAAATTTCGCTTCGCCTTGTATTCGCGCAGTCCCATCGTTGTTCCCCAATTAAAACGAAGCCATCCCCTTCGTCACGCATCACCTAACGGAAGCCCAAATTTAAAAGACGAATTTAGAACCCAGAACCCATGAATCACAAATCCTGCTCGTGCTCGTGCTCGGTGATCACCGCGCGCTCCGTAAGAATCCAGGAAGAAGAGCGATCGAATCAGGAACTCAGGAAAACGCCGTCACCCCAAGTGTGCGACCGCCGACTCCGCGCCTTGGTAGACGCGCGGCCATCCGCCTATCCCTGTAGGGCAAGCGCTCCCGCTTGCCTCCCAAAAAAACTCCATTTCATCCGAGGATTGCGCAGAGGGAGGCCGATTTCTCTTCCTAAAAGAACCACCACCGCTCACAAACCCATTTCCCGGAGCCAATTCCTTACCTACAAAAATCTGCGCTCATGTGCGCAATCTGCGGACACCCCGCTCAATAACCCTCTTCCTCAACGTCGCCGCAGCGCCAGCCTTTCCAAACTCGGACTCCAGACGCTTGGCGGGCGTGAGTTTCAGATTTTCGCGTAAAGGCGTCCGATCTATATCGCGCATTTGTTCACGCGCCCAATCGAACCCGCTATTCTTCGGCGGCAGCTGCGCCATCGAGCGGCTCGCCCACCAGATAACGGGTGAACCGGCGAATGACGATGTTCTCGCCCAGTTCGGAAATCTTGGTGGCGACAAGTTCCTTGATGGTGCGATCGGGATCTTTAATAAAGCCCTGCTCCATCAGGCACATCGTGCTGTAAAATTTATCGAGCTTCCCTTCGACGATCTTGCTGATGACGTTCTCCGGTTTGCCTTTGACCTGGCCTTCGTAGATGCCGCGCTCGCTCTCAATCGTGTTCGCCAGCACTTCTTCGCGCGTGACGTAAAGCGGATGCGCGGCCGCGATGTGCAGCGTGATGTCTTTAACGAATTCCCGGAAACCATCGTTCTTGGCTACGAAGTCGGTCTCGCAATTCACTTCCACCAGCACGCCCACTTTGCCCTGCAAATGGATGTAGGAAGCGACGATGCCTTCCTTGGTCGCGCGCGAGGCTTTCTTGCTCGCGCCGGCGATTCCCTTCGTCCGAAGGATGGCTTCGGCCTTTTCCAAATCGCCGCTCGCTTCGGTCAGCGCGCGTTTGCAATCCATCATCCCCGCGTTGGTTTTTTCGCGGAGTTGTTTAACGAGTTGAGGATCAATGTCGGCCATAAAATTTGAAAGGTTGAATGGTTAAAAGAATTGAGCGGCGAACCGCGGATCGGAAAAAAGTCTAAAAGCGAGGAGTTCTCCCAGCTTCCACGAACCTGTCGCGAGCTTTCGCCCTTAGGCGGACACGCCGGCCATCTCCACCTGCTCGCGAATCTGCGCTTCGCCGGAAGAAGAAACGATTGCGTCGACCAACTTCTGCAACAACACACGAATCGCGCGAATGGCATCGTCATTCCCGGCGATCGGGTAATCGATCACTTCGGGATCGGCGTTGGTGTCGACGATGGCCACGGTCGGGATATTGAGACGGCGCGCTTCGTTCACGGCGTTCTGCTCGCGCGTCGTGTCGATGATGACCATGGCGTCGGGCAGCTTCGTCATCTCAAGGATGCCGTCGAGGTTGCGGCGCAATTTGGTCGCTTCGCGATTCAGCGCGGCCAGCTCCTGCTTGCCCATCTTTTTGTATTCAGGCGACTTCTCGATGTCGTCGATGTACTTGAGACGTCCGATGCTTTTGCGAATGGTCGTCAGGTTGGTGAGCGTGCCGCCGAGCCATCGCTGGTTCACGTAAAATTGTCCACAAGCCGTGGCCGCTTCCTTGATCGCTTCCTGCGCCTGTTTTTTGCAGCCGACGAAAAGAATCTTCCCGCCCTTCTTGGTCACTTCCTGGAGAAAATCGGTCGCGCGCTGCAACTGCCGCACGGTCTCATCGAGATTGATGATGTAGATGGCGTTGCGTTTCTCGAAAATGAACGGTTTCATCTTCGGATTCCAACGTTTGGTTTGGTGGCCAAAATGGACGCCTGCTTCGAGAAGTTCCGGAACTAATTCAATCGTTGCCATAAAGTAGTGCGTTTCGCAGCGGTGCGAAGCGGACGGGGAAGATGCAGCACAGAGCCCGTAATGGCAACTGCATTTTCCCTTCGTAGTCCAACAAAAAAGCGGAGACATCATCTCCGCTTTTTTGATAAGAAACGCTTTTGGGATTACTCCCGAACCGGTGTATCCGCTTGGCGAATAGGGAAACGGTCTGCGTTATCTAACTTTGTCTTGATTCCAACCCATGAATACAATTCCTCTCAAAACTCGGCAAGGCAAAAAATCGCGTGGCGATCTTTCCCTCGCGTTCGACGTTGGTCACAGCTCGATCGGCTGGGCCATCGTACAGAAAGACACATCGGAAACGCCGAATCTTCTTGGTTGTGGCTCCGTCATTTTTCCCACCGACGATTGCCTCGCTTCGCAGCGACGCGGCTTCCGCCGGCAGCGGCGGCATATCCGCAGCACGCGCCAACGCATCGCGCGGGTACGGCGGCTACTCGCGCATCTGGGCGTGCTCACGGAAGCGCAACTGCAGGAGCCGGGGTGCGCGTGGCCGTGGTTGTTGGCGGCGCGAGTCTTGCGCGGAGGTGCGAAGCTGAGCTGGGACGAACTCTGGGATGTGCTGCGCTGGTATGCGCACAACCGCGGCTACGACGGGAACAAGGGCTGGAGCCGGGAGGGCACCGCAGCAAGTGTGGAAGACACGGAGAAAGAACAGAAGGCGCACGAACTCCTCGATGGCTTCACGGCGAAACACAGACGCGCGGGAACGATGGCGGAGGTGTTTTGCGATCGGCTGGGCCTCGATCCGCTCGGGAAGGAAAAGGCTTCGATGGTGCGCTTCCGCGACCTCGGCGCGGCTTTTCCCCGCGAGGGGGTGGAGGCGGAAGTGGAGCGCATCCTCCGCGCTCATCTCGGCGTTCTGTCAGGCGTGGATGAGGCGTTCATCGAAACTATCATGCGAGATCACACGGCACTGGCGGGTCCAGATTATCGGCTGCCTGCGCGCTACGGGCAGCGGGTCGGCGGAACGCGGATGCCGGGAGGACTGCTTTTCGGCCAGCTCGTGCCGCGTTTCGAAAATCGCATCATCGCGACATGTCCGGTGCAGTTTCAGCGGGAATACGAGCGTGCCTTGGCGGAAGGCAAGGAAGCGACAAAGGCGACGGAAGAAGCCGAGAAGCGAGCCAAGGTGCCGAGCATCGCGTGCTTGGAATTCCATCGCTACCGCTGGGCAATGCAGCTCGCGAATGTGACCGTGGCGACGGGCGAGGAGAGAAACACGCGGCGGCTTAACAAAGAGGAGCGGCAGACAGTGAATGCGGATATGGAAAAGCTCGGAGCGTTTACACCGACGGAGTTCAAAAAGTTTGTCCGCTCGCTCACAGGGACGAACAGGGACAATCTCGATCGCCTGCTTGCACTGCCGGATGCGGACAAGTCGCTCGTGCTCGATCCCGCGCGGAAGATGGTCGCGGGTGGTGCGCTCGGCGCGCTCTGGCCACAGCTCGGCGAGACGTTGCAAAAACACACTTTGACGAATCTGCGACGGGGCAAGGCGATCACCGCGCGCGGTCTGCTCGCCAAGGTTTCTGCGGCGCAAGCGGCGTTCGAGAAATGGTGGGACGGCGAGGCGATGAAAGCGCCGCGCAAACCGCGCAAAGGCGAAGCGCCGGTGGAGCGCACACGCGACGGGGCGCTGGATGAACGGCACACGCTTCCGCCGGCCAATGGCCGCGCCGCGCACAGTCGCGAGGTGATGGATGACGTGTGGGAATTCGTCCTCAACACTGACAAACATCCGATGGATCCGGACGGCCCGCTATTCCGCAGCGAGGCGATCCGCCAAGCGCAACTCGAACGCGCGATCGATGAGCAGACGAACAACCATCTCGTCCGCCATCGGCTCAAAATTCTCGAACGGTTGCACGAAGACTTGGTGAAGGAATACGTTGCCGGCGACAAAGAGCGCATCGGACGAATCACCATCGAGGTGAATCGCAACCTCAAGGAGATGTCCGGCAAGACGGCGCAAGAGCAGGCGAAGGAGCAAGGGCAGCAGACCGCGCAATTCCGCAACGTGGAAAAACGGCTCACCGCTGCTTACGAGGGACTCGGCATCAAGCTCGGGCCGGGCCTCATTCGCAAGGGCCGTATCGCCGAAGACCTCGGATGGCAATGTCCCTACACGGGCGCGAATTTCGATGAAGTCGATCTGCTCCATCGGCGCGTGGACAAGGATCACATCATCCCGCGTACCCAGCGCGCGAGCGATAGTCTCGATTCGCTCGTCATCACCTTTGCCGAGATCAACAAATGGAAAGGCAATCGAACGGCCGTGCAGTTTGTGGAGGAATTCCAAGGCAAACCCGTGCCCGGCCGGCCGAATCTGATGGTTAAGACGCTGACGAATTACCTCAAGCAAGTGGGCACGCTCGACACCTTCAAGGGTCACCCCGACGACCGGCGTCGAAAAAAGAATCGGCAACGATTATTGAAGTTGCCCAATTACGTCGAGAAAGAATTCACCCCGGGCGATCTCACACGCACATCGCAACTCGTGCGCCTCGGCGCGGAAGCGCTGCAGCGCGACTATCTCCACGCAAAGGCGAAACCGGTGATCGTTTCGCTGCCTGGCAGCGTCACCGCGGCGGCGCGCAAGTCGTGGGATCTCGCTGGCTGCCTCGCCGAAGCGAATCCCAACGTCCTCAATCCCGACGACCTCGACGCCAACAGAAAGCCCAAGGTCCATCGCAAGACGGAGCTTCGCGGGATCACCCACCTCCATCACGCGCTCGATGCCAGCGTCATCGCGTTCACATCTCATCTCCTGCCCTGCGACGGTGGAGTGTGGAAGCGCGAAGCGATCGAGTTGCTCTCTAAACGCCGCTGCAATCCGAAAGAACAGGCTGCGCTGCGAGCCCTCCTCCGAGGACACGTCGCCTTTTCCGTCGAAGGCCAGCCAAGTCTGGCTGAATTGCCCAAAGAACTCCGCGAGCAACTCCGCACCTGCCTTGCCGAACGCCGCGTGGTCCAGCATCTCCCGGCGAGCATGTCCGATTTGGTGAGCGATCAGACGATCTGGCGCGTCTTCGATCCCGCCGACCGACATAAGAACGCAAAGCGTCTCGGTCGCTGGCTCACCGAAGCGGAAGTAGAAGTGCCCGCAAGCGATGCGAAGACCGTCATTATCATCACCCGCAGACGAAAGGCGGCGCTCAACCCCGGCGAAGAAGCCAAGGCGAAGAAAGGAAAATTCCACGAAGGAAAAACTTGGGAATGGTATTACGTGAACGCTGCGAAAGACGCTTTGCTCGGCTTCGCGCCAACGGGCGATCCCGCCCAGTCGAAACTTAAACCATTCAAGGCTGTGAAGGTGCTCGGCGACAACTTCGGCATCGCGCTCGATCCCGAGCCGAAATTGACCCTGATCCGCCCGTTGCACGTGTGGCGGCAATTGGACGAACTGAAGCAAGAGAACGGCGGAAACTGGCCACGCCTGCTGCGTCTCGGAATGCTGATTCGAATCCCTCGCGCCAAAACCGTGAAAGTCGATTACCGCGGAATTTGGATGCTGCGCGGCGTTCAGCTAAACCAAATAAAGGGCTATCTCGTCGATCTCAGCCCGCCAGATCAAATCCGCTACCGTGGTGAACGCGGATGTTTCCAAAACGTCTCCCTCGCAACGCTTCTGAAATGCGGTCTCGATATTTTGCATCCGCCCTTGTGTGGCATCGTCGCACCACCCACGCACAAGGACCTTCCCGACGAGCAAGCCTGACGAAGGTTTGATGGAGAAAGGCGAATGTCCTTCCACATCGTCAGCATCGACTCCCCGACGTGCTCGATCAGTTGCAAGGATGGGCAACTGATCTGCAGAACGCCGGAGGGCGAACGAAAGCTGCCGATTGAGGATGTCGCTTCGATCATTATCACCAGCTTCTCGGCGAATCTTCATTCGCATCTCTTCCTCGAGGCAGCGCGGCACGGAGTCGCGCTCATCATCTGCGAAGATTTCAAACCGGCCAGCCTGATCCTGCCGGCGAATCGCTCGACCGACACGCTGCTTTCCCGCGCGCTTTTGAAGCTCGAGCAGAAGACGATCTCGAAACTCTGGCAGCAAACAATCGATGCAAAATGCCAGAACCAGTTTTCACTCGCGTCGCACCTGCGGCCGAATGATCCCACACTCTCGCCTCTGCGCGCGACGGCTTACGGCAAAAAACCACACAAGGAAGCGATCTGCGCCAAGCTTTTCTGGCAAATATTCGGACGTTATCATCAGGAAGATTCCTTTTCGCGCGATCGCGCGGCCGAAGGCCTCAACAGCCTGCTGAACTACGGCTATGCCGTGCTGCTCTCGACGGTCCTGCAAAAGCTCTTTGGCGTCGGGCTCGATCCGACTTTCGGCATCGCCCACGTCATGCGCGAGCGGAGCACACCGCTGGCCTATGATTTAATGGAACCCTTTCGTATCTGCGTGGAATGGCGTGTCATCCAGTGGGTGCAGAAACAGGCGCAAGTCTATGAGAGCAAGGACGAGTTTCTTTTCGGAGCCAAACGAATTTGGCAAGTCACGCCAGAATTTCGAAAATGGGTCACTGGTTTCCCGCTCGACCGTATCGAATATCTCGAGCTCACGCTGGACGTGCGCGGCTGCATCGAAGGCGTCGTCCGAGGGTTTCGGCGAGCCGTTCTCCAGAACAACGCGCGCTTATACAAACCATGGACTGCGAAAAATTCAAAATGGGCTGGCTAGTCGTCGCGTTTGACCTGCCCGTGGGATCGAAGCACCAGCGAAAACGCGCCCATGATTTCCGGGAGTGGCTGAAAGACGACGGCTATCAAATGATCCAGTGGAGCGTCTACGTGCGAGCGTGTGTTTCCTTCGCGCGGCAGCAGACACACATCGCCCGGCTCAAGAACAGCGTGCCAGCCGAAGGGAGCGTCCGCGCCATTTTCGTCACGCGCGCGCAGTGGGAGCGTTCTTACATCATCCACGGCGCGGCCGAGCAGGAGCCGGAGGATTTGCCGGAGCAAATCCAGCTCTGGTAAGGGGCATGCTGGGAGCAATCCGTCGTCCAACAACGGTTTGCTCCCAGCGAGTCTGCCCGCCGAGAAATTGGAATCAAGGCAAAGCTAACGCTGGACGAAGAGATCGCCGACGAGCAGTCTGCCCGCCGAGAAATTGGAATCAAGGCAAAGCTGGAGATCGTGCTGGTGAAGCGGGCGTTTAAGTCTGCCCGCCGAGAAATTGGAATCAAGGCAAAGCCGCCAGTGCAAGCGCCCAGCCAAACCGGCGAGTCTGCCCGCCGAGAAATTGGAATCAAGGCAAAGCCACTGGCGTATTATGTAACGATGCGAGCCTAGTCTGCCCGCCGAGAAATTGGAATCAAGGCAAAGCTGGGAATCTACAGCAAGCTGCGCGCGAAGTAGTCTGCCCGCCGAGAAATTGGAATCAAGGCAAAGCAGTCCATCCTAGTTCGCGCCGTCGTTGAGCAGTCTGCCCGCCGAGAAATTGGAATCAAGGCAAAGCTGGGGCACCGCCACCCAGAGCTACGATCAAGTCTGCCCGCCGAGAAATTGGAATCAAGGCAAAGCATATAGAACGTCATGTCGTTTTCTGCGGGGAGTCTGCCCGCCGAGAAATTGGAATCAAGGCAAAGGAAGACCGATCGGATATCCCAGCGCTAAAGCGAGATAACAAACGTTACCGCTGTCTTCGCTACTCGCGGCGCTTTTCAACGTAACGTCCCAGAAGCCAGCAAAGATCGGAGAGCCTGTTCAAATACCGCAGGATCTCGCCATTGAAATCCGGTTGCTCGAACAGGAGCATCGCGGTTCGTCGTTCGGCCCGCCGGCAGGTCGCGCGCGCCAGATCGAGCGCCGCCGAGCACCGGCTCGCCCCGGGGACGACCCAGTCTTTCGGATACAGCTCCTTGTCCTTTTCCATCTCCACGATCACACCCGTCAGCCGGTCGACCATTTCCGCGGTCGTGAGCTGAAACCCATCTTTGACATAGCGCGCGAGATCCTCGGTCGAAGTGGCCAGCTCGCCCATCACGACGATCAGCTCTTTTTGCGCCGCCAGAATCTGCGCGGCGACAAAATCATCCTCCGCGAAGGCTCGCGCCAGGCCGAGGGCCGCGCTCACTTCATCCACACAACCATACGCATCGACGCGATGATCGGACTTCGCGACGCGCCGTCCATACATGAGGGAGGTTTCGCCCTGGTCGCCCGTTTTGGTTGCGATCGACATATCGAAAGTTATCGACCAAAAAAAGGCGCATGGCGAATCAGCTTTCGCCAATTCGCCATGCGCCGGTTGAATTTTCCCTAACGAGTTATCCGATGGCCGGCTGCACTTCCGGTTCGTCCACCAGCGAAGCGCCCACCTGCTCGCCGAGCTCGACGAGTTTGATCTCGCGATGTTCAAGGAAGCCGGTCCCAGCCGGAATCAAGTGACCCATGATCACGTTTTCCTTAAAGCCGCGCAGACGATCGACCTTGCCGAGCGTGGCCGCTTCGGTCAGCACGCGCGTCGTATCCTGGAACGACGCCGCGGAGATGAAGCTGTCGGTCTCGAGCGAAGCCTTGGTGATGCCGAGCAAGACCGGAGTCGCTTCCGCGGGCTTGCCGCCTTGTTCGACGACAGTCGCGTTTTCGCGCTCGAAATCGAGCTTGTCGATCTGGTCGCCCCACAAGAGTGAGGTGTCGCCCGGGTCGGTGATCTTCACCTTGCGCAGCATCTGCCGCACAATGATCTCGATGTGCTTGTCGTTAATTTCGACGCCTTGCAGACGATAAACTTCCTGCACTTCGTTGACGAGATGCTCCTGCAAATCCTGCGGTCCGCAGACCTCGAGAATTTCGTGCGGCACGACCGGACCTTCGGTGAGCTGCTGGCCTTTCTTCACAAAGTCGCCCTTGAAGACGATGATGTGCTTGGTCAACGGGATGAGGTGTTCCTCTTCCACGCCGGTATCGGGATCGGTCACGATCAATTTGCGTTTGCCGCGCACCGTTCCGCCCATCTCGACCGTGCCATCGATCTTCGCGATCTCGGCCGCGTCTTTCGGACGACGGGCTTCGAAGAGTTCGGCCACACGCGGCAGACCACCGGTGATGTCCTTCGTCTTCGCCACTTTGCGCGGAGTCTTCGCGAGCAACGCACCGCCACGGACTTTCTGGCCTTGTTCGACAATGACGTGCGCGCCGGCCGGAATGGAATAATTCGCCAGCACTTCCTTCGTCTTGTCGTCCACGATGACGATCTGCGGATGCAAATCTTCCTTATGTTCGATGATAACCGTCCCCATGAGGCCGGTCGCTTCATCGACGTCGCGCTTGATCGTCACGCCCGCGATCATGTCGCGGAATTCGATCTTGCCCGACTTGTCGGTCAGAATCGGCACGTTGTACGGATCCCATTGCACGAACGTCTCGCCCTTCTTCACTTTCTCGCCATTCGCTTTCGCGATGACGGAACCGATGACGACGTTATAGCGATCGAGTTCGCGGCCCTCTTCGTTATGCACGCTGACCGAGCCGTTCTTGTTCAGCACAATCCAACTGCCGTCGAGCGCCTGAACTGTGCGCAGGTCGTTGAACTGCAGACTGCCGTCGTTCTTCGCCTTGATGATCGGCTGCTTAAACGTCTGCGACGCCGTGCCACCGATGTGGAACGTGCGCATGGTCAACTGCGTGCCCGGTTCGCCGATTGATTGCGCGGCAATAATACCGACCGCCTCGCCCAGTTTCACAAACTGGCCGGTGGCCAGGTTGCGTCCGTAGCATTTTGCGCAGACGCCGCGTCCGCATTCGCAGGTGAGCACCGAACGGATCTTCAAACTTTCAACACCGATGCGCATGAGATCATTCGCGATCTTCTCGTCGATCAACTGATTCGCTTTCACGATCTTCTTCTTCTTCTCGACTGGATCGACGACCGATTCGCAACTGACGCGACCAATAATGCGCGTCGCGAGATCGACCACTTCCTCGTCGCCTTCGTAAATTGAGCGAACAACGATGCCGTTGACCGTTCCGCAATCGTCTTCATTGATGATCACGTCCTGCGACGCATCGACCAATTTGCGCGTGAGGTAACCCGAATCCGCCGTCTTGAGCGCGGTATCGGCCAAACCCTTGCGCGCGCCGTGCGTGGAGATGAAATACTCGAGCACCGTCAGACCTTCGCGGAAGTTTGAAGTGATCGGACGTTCGATAATTTCACCGGAAGGTTTCGCCATCAAACCGCGCATGCCGGCCAACTGTTTCACCTGCTGGCGATTGCCGCGCGCTCCCGAGTCCACCATGAGGAAGACCGGGTTCAATTCCTTGCGACCCTCGTTATGCTCGAGGGTGCGGAACATGACGTTCGAAATCTCGTCACCCGCGTGCGTCCAAATATCGACGATCTTGTTGTAGCGCTCGCCATCGGTGATGATGCCTTTGCGATACTGCTGCTCGACCATCTTGATCTGCTTGTAAGCGTTCGCCAGTTCGAGCTCCTTCTCCTTCGGAATAATCATGTCCGAGATTCCGATGGAAACGCCGGCCTTGGTCGCTTCGGCAAAGCCCAGCTCCTTGAGCTGATCGAGCGTCTCGACGGTGCCGTCCTGACCGGCCACCTGATAGCATCGAAAGATGATGTCGCTCAGTTGTTTTTTGCCGGCCGGTTTGTTGAAAAAGCCGAGTTTCTTCGGCCAGATCTCGTTAAAGATCACGCGACCCGCCGTCGTCTCGATGACGCGCAATGTCGGATCGCCGTAAATCGTCTCCTGCCCGACGTCCGGGTTTTGGAAACGAATCCGATCGTGCGTTTTGACCGCACCTTCCGCCATCGCGAATTCCACTTCGACTGCGTTGGCAAACAACGGCAACCGCGTCTCCGCCGCCGCGCCCGCGGCGCGCCGCGGATTTTGCGTGAGGTAGTAACAGCCAAGCGTAATGTCCTGCGAAGGCGTCGTGATCGGCTTGCCGCTCGAAGGCGAGAAGATGTTATTCGGCGCGAGCATGAGCATGCGCGCTTCCATCTGCGCTTCGACCGAAAGCGGCACGTGCACCGCCATTTGATCGCCGTCGAAGTCCGCGTTGTAAGCGGTGCAGACGAGCGGATGAATGCGAATCGCTTCGCCTTCGATCAACTGTGGCTCGAAAGCCTGAATCGACAAGCGGTGCAAAGTCGGCGCGCGATTGAGCAGCACCGGGTGGCCTTTTGTCACCTCTTCGAGAATGTCCCAAACCTCTGGCGTCTGCCGCTCGATCATTTTCTTCGCGCTGCGCACGGTGTGCACGTAGCCGAGATCCTTGAGACGCCGAATGATGAACGGCTCGAACAAAACGAGCGCCATCTTCTTCGGCAGACCGCACTGGTGCAGCTTCAATTCCGGCCCGATCACGATGACGGAACGGCCCGAGTAATCGACGCGTTTGCCTAACAAGTTCTGACGGAACCGTCCGCCTTTGCCCTTGAGCATGTCGCTAAGCGACTTGAGCGGGCGATTGCCGGCGCCGGTGACGGCGCGACCGTGGCGACCGTTGTCGAAGAGTGCGTCAACCGCCTCTTGCAGCATGCGCTTTTCGTTACGGATGATGACGTCCGGCGTTTTCAGCTGGAGCAAATTCTTGAGACGATTGTTCCGGTTGATGACGCGACGATAAAGATCGTTCAAATCCGAAGTCGCAAACCGGCCGCCCTCTAAGGGAACGAGCGGACGCAAATCCGGCGGGATGACCGGCAACACGTCGAGCACCATCCAATCGGGACGTGCGTGCGACGAAGCAAAGCCTTGCACGAGCTTCAAACGCTTCGCGAGTTTCTTGCGAATCTGTTTGCTCTTCGTGTTCCCCATCGCTTCCTCGAGCTCCTTGTTGAGCTTATGCAGATCGATTTCGGCGAGCAGTTTCTTGACCCCTTCCGCGCCCATGCCAGCGACAAAGTCGTCGCCATATTGTTCCTGCGCCTCGCGGTATTCGCCTTCATTCAGGAGCTGCGTTTTCGTCAGCGGCGTCTTGCCCGGATCGATGACGATGTAATCCTCGTAATAGATGACGCGCTCGAGCTGACGCGCGCTCATGTCGAGCATAAGGCCCAGGCGCGACGGCATGCATTTGTAGAACCAAATGTGCGAGACCGGCACGGCCAATTCGATATGGCCCATGCGTTCACGGCGGACACGCGCGATCGTCACTTCGACGCCTCAAAGATCGCAATTCACGCCCTTTTGCTTGATCCGCTTATATTGTCCGCAGGAGCATTCCCAATCGCGCGTCGGACCAAAGATCCGCTCGCAAAAGAGGCCGCCTTTTTCCGGCTTGAAAGTCCGGTAATTAATCGTCTCCGGATTCTTAACTTCGCCCTTGCTCCACGACCGCATCGTATCCGAGGAAGCGACGCCGATCGCAACCTGATCAAAACCAACCGAGCGTTCTTCGCCCACCAACTCACGCCACGAATGTTCGTTCATTTATTTAGAAAAAGTTCTGTTGTTAAAAATTAGGCCACATTCTCCAGGAAATTGGTTGGCGCAGAGCCGCCGACTTTGACGTCGAGGCCTAACGACTGCATTTCCTTGATCAACACATTGAAAGACTCCGGCGTGCCCGCTTCGAGCGAGTTGTCGCCTTTGACGATCGACTCGTAAATGCGCGTGCGCCCTTGCACGTCATCCGACTTCACCGTTAGCAATTCCTGCAAGGTGTAAGCCGCGCCGTACGCTTCCAGCGCCCAGACTTCCATCTCGCCGAAACGCTGGCCGCCATATTGCGCCTTGCCGCCGAGCGGCTGTTGCGTGACGAGCGAGTAAGGACCAACCGCGCGCGCATGAATCTTGTCCGCGACCAAATGGCCGAGCTTCAACATATAGATGTAGCCGACCACGACTTCCTGATCGAACGGGTCACCCGTGCGACCATCGAAGAGGCGCGACTTGCCGTTCTCCTGCACCCAGGTGAAGCCTTCCACTTTTTGGGCGTCCTTCAGGTACTCGCGGATTTTCGCTTCCGAAATACCATCGAACACCGGCGTCGCCACCTTGAAGCCGAGCGCTTTCGCCGCCACGCCCAAGTGCGTTTCGAGCACCTGGCCAACGTTCATACGACTCGGCACGCCTAACGGATTGAGCACGATTTCCACCGGCGTTCCATCCGCCAGATACGGCATGTCTTCTTCCGGCACGATGCGGGCGACCACGCCCTTGTTACCGTGGCGGCCCGCCATTTTATCGCCGACGGAAAGCTTGCGCTTCGAAGCGATGAAAACCTTGACCTGCTTGATCATGCCCGGATCGATGTCGTCGCCGCTTTCGACGCGATCCATCGAACGTTCCCGCTCCAGTTCGAGCTCCGCGAACTTGTGTTCGTAGGAAGCAATGATCTCGCGGATTTTGTTGCGAATCGGGCTCGGATCGATCTCGATGTGATCGTAAACATTCGCCAGTTTGCGCAACAGCGTTTTGGTGATCTTGCGATTCGCCGGGATGATGATCTCGCCGGTTTCAGCGTTGACCACGTCGAGCGGAATTTTTTCGCCGAGCAGAATGTTGGAGAGCGAGTCGGTTAATTGCTCCGTGAGCTCTTCCTTCTTCTTGCGATTGTCTTCCGTGATCGTTTTGATCTGACGCTTCGTCTCGGTCGGAGTCAGCTTCTCGCGTGCGATCTCGCGGCGCGAAGAAACCTTCACGTCCATCACAATGCCGTAAGTTCCCGATGGAACGGTCAGCGACGTATCTTTCACGTCGGCGGCTTTTTCACCGAAGATCGCGCGAAGGAGGCGCTCTTCCGGCGCCAGTTCCGTCTCACTCTTCGGCGTGATTTTGCCGACGAGGATGTCGCCCGGTTTCACTTCGGCGCCGACGCGAATGACGCCGTCCGGTCCGAGGTTGCGGAGCGCTTCTTCGCTCACGTTCGGAATGTCACGGGTGATTTCTTCCGGCCCGAGCTTGGTGTCGCGCGCGCCGATCTCGAATTCATCGATGTGAATCGAGGTGTAGATATCTTCCTTCACGACCTTCTCCGAGATCATGATGGCGTCCTCGAAGTTGTAGCCGTTCCAAGGCATGAACGCGACGAGCACGTTGCGACCGAGGGCGAGCTCGCCCTGTTCGGTGTTTGGCCCGTCCGCGATGACCTGGCCTTTTTTCACGTGCTGGCCTTTGTGGACGATCGGTTTTTGATTCACGCACGTGCCCGCGTTCGAGCGCATGAATTTGCGCATCTCATAAACGTGCACGCCCGCTTCTTCATCGGTCTTCAATTTCTTGCGCGATTCCGGAACGTGCCCGTCTTTCGTCACGATGATTTGATCCGCCGTCACGGAAGCGACCTTGCCGCTTTCCGCGGAGAGAACGACCGCGTGGGAATCACGCGCCACTTTGCCTTCGAGCCCGGTGCCGACGAGCGGCGATTCCGAGACGATCAACGGCACGCCCTGGCGCTGCATGTTCGAGCCCATGAGTGCGCGGTTCGCGTCATCATGTTCGAGAAACGGAATCAACCCAGCCGCGACCGAGACGAGTTGTTTCGGCGAAACGTCCATATAGTGAACCTTCGCCGGCTCGACTTCCAAAAAGTCTCCACGATAGCGAACGGAAACTTTCTCGCCGGTGAAGTTCCCCTTCGCGTCGATCGGAGCATTGGCCTGTGCGACGAGGAAGTTCTCTTCGCGGTCGCCAGTCAGGTAGTCGATCTCGTCGCTAACGCGACCCTTTCCGACCTTGCGGTAAGGCGTTTCGATAAAACCAAATTCATTGATGCGCGCAAACGTCGACATGGAGCTGATAAGACCGATGTTCGGGCCTTCCGGCGTTTCGATCGGGCAAATGCGGCCGTAGTGCGACGGATGGACGTCGCGCACTTCGAATCCGGCGCGATCTCGCGAGAGACCGCCTGGTCCGAGAGCGGAGAGACGACGCTTGTGCGTCAGCTCGGCCAACGGATTCGTCTGATCCATGAACTGCGAGAGCTGCGAGCGGCCGAAGAAATCGCGAATGACCGCGCTGAGCGCTTTCGGGTTGATCAACTTCTGCGGCGTCATGCCGTCGATGTTGATGTCGAATAACGTCATGCGTTCCTTCACGAGACGCTCCGTGCGGGCGAGGCCGACCCGGCATTGATTGGCAAGCAATTCGCCAACCGTCCGGACGCGGCGGCTGCCCAAATGATCGATATCATCGAGCGTGCCTTCGCCGCGGCGCAGGTTGATCAAATATTTGATCGCCGCGATGAAATCCTTATCGGTCAGAATGCGTTCGCCGAGATCAACATCGATGCTCAGCTTCTGATTCAGCTTGTAGCGGCCGACGCGGCCGAGATCGTATTTTTTCGGATCGAAGAAGAGTCGTTTAAGCAGCGCGCGCGCGTTCGCCACCGTGGGCGGATCGCCGGGACGCAGCTTGCGATAAATATCCTTGAGCGCTTCCTCTTGGTCGTGCGCCGGATCTTTCTTCAGCGCCTTCACGACGGTGTCGTCGTTCGAAATGTCGATCACCTTCACCTCTTTGAGGCCAAGGCCCATGATCTGGCGCACCGTTGCCGCGGTCAGCGGTTCGAAGGCGCGCGCCACGGTCACTTCGCCATCGAGCACGTCTGCGGTCAGCACTTTGCTGGCGAGTTCTTCTTCGCCAAGCTTCTCGCTCAGCTTCAGATTCTCGATGTTATAGAAAAGCTTGATCACTTCCTCGTCCGGCCCGTAGCCGAGCGCACGAAGGAAAGTCGTCGCCAGAAATTTGCGGCGGCGTTTGCGACGATCGAGATAGATGTAAAGCAGGTCGCTAGTGTCGAATTGCACTTCGATCCAGGAACCGCGATCCGGGATGATCCGGAAGCTGTAGAGCACCTTGCCGTTCAAGTGAATGCTCGACTCAAAGGCGATGCCCGGCGAGCGATGGAGCTGCGAGACGACGACGCGCTCGGCGCCGTTGATGACGAACGTCCCTTGCGGCGTCATGAGCGGAATTTCGCCCATGTAAACTTTTTCTTCCTTTGTCCCCTTCTCTTCTTTGAGTTGGAAAGTGACGTGGAGCGGCGCGCTGTAGGTCTGGCCTTCGCGTTGCGCTTCGAGAGAAGTCAGCTTCGGCTCGCCGATTTCGTAATGACTGAAATCGAGCACTGCCTTTTCGTCATAACTCTCAATCGGGAAAACTTCTTTAAATACGGCCTGCAGGCCGGACATTTTCCGCTTTGAGGCCGGGACATTTTTCTGGAGGAAATCGATATAGGAATTGAGCTGAACCTCAATCAAATTGGGTGGCTCAATCGCTTCTTTAAGACTGCCGAAATGAATACGTTCTTGCATAATTATCGCATCTCTAAACGACGAAAACTCTGCGGGCCGGATGAAGGCAAACCGCGGAGTTTGTGGACGGTAAGGGTTACAGCATTAACCGAAGGCGAAGGACGCAAAAATGGCAGCAAATCAGCGGCCTGTCAAATTCCGTGCCACCGTTTTGTTGCCAGTCTCTTATTTTCCTTCTAAAACCGGGCTAAAATAAATTCGAAACTACTTTTAACGAGAAACTTTTTTGCCACACGGCAGACCGGCGCGCAAGGTTATTCGCGCGCCGGTCCCGTGAAAAAATCGTTACTTGATTTCGACCTTGGCGCCGGCTGCTTCGATCTTTTTCTTGATCTCTTCGGCTTCTTCCTTGGTCACGCCTTCCTTGATTGGCTTGGGTGCGCTTTCGACAAGTCCCTTCGCTTCCGCCAGGCCGAGGCCCGGGACGGCAGCGCGCACTTCTTTGATCACGCCGATTTTGTTGGCGCCCATCTCTTTCAAGATGACGTCGAAAGTCGTTTTCTCTTCCGCAGCTGGAGCCGCACCGCCCGCCGCCGGCGCCGCCATGGCCACCGGAGCAGCTGCGCTCACGCCCCATTTTTCTTCGAGTTGCTTCACCAACCCAGCCACTTCGAGGACGGTGAGTCCGCTCAGTTGCTCCACAATTTTGTCTGTATCCGCCATTATGTTTTCCTCTGTTCGCCGCTCTCGAAGGCTATCGAGAAATTAAGGCCGATCGCCATCGGCCCGGTTATTTGTTGTGTTGCTTCGTCCGCCAACCGCGGCAGACGAAAAGTTAAATTTACGATTCCGGCTTTTCGTCTGCCGGGGCAGCACTCTCCGGAGCGGCAGGTTCTTCAGCCGCCGGCGCCGCCACTTCGGCAGCGGGCGCTTCTTCCGGTTTCACTTCCTCAGGTGCGGTCGCCGGCGTTTCCGCCGTTGCCTCTGCCACCGGGGCTTCCGCCGCAGGCTCCGCTTTCTTTTCACCGCTCGCGTCGCCCTTGTCGGCCTTCGCTTTCATCAAGCGCGCAAAGGCCGAGGCTGGCTCATTCAGCACACGCACCAACTGCGTCGCAGGCGTCTGCAATAAAGCAAGGAACTGCGCCAGGAGCACTTCGCGCGCAGGCAAGTCGGCCAGCGCTTCCACATCGCTGCTCGACATCACTTCCTTGTCGACCACGCCGATCTTCAGTGCCGCAATTTTAAACTCCGTGGCGAACGCCTTCAAAATTTTCGCCACCGGTGCCACGTCGTTCTCACCGGTTACGACTGCGGTCTGCCCGGCCAGTTTGTCAGCCACGTCCGGCATGCCGGAATCCGACATCGCACGGATCAAAAAGCTATTCTTCACCACGCGGATTTGTGCACCCGCCGGAGCGAGACGATTCCGCAGCTCGCTAAACTGATCGACCTTCATCCGCTGGTAATCAGCCACCAGCAAAAAGGGCGAGCCCTTCAGTTTCTCAGAAAGATCGGAGACGATATTGGCTTTTTCGGGTCTCATAAAATTACACGCTCAGGTAAGGCGACGGATCGACAGGCAAACCGGGCGACATCGTCGCGCTCAAAGTCATCCCTTCGACGAAGCGGCCTTTCGCCGTCGCCGGTCGGGCACGCACCACCGCCTCGATAACGGCCGTGCCGTTTTCCACCAATTGATTCTCCGCGAACGAAAATTTGCCCAGCGGCACCGCGACGTTGCCGTTCTTATCGAGCTTGAACTCAACGCGGCCAGCCTTCACTTCGCCCACCGCTTTCGCGGTGTCGTCGGTCACCGTGCCGGTCTTCGGATTCGGCATCAGACCACGCGGGCCCAGGACCTTGCCGAGCTTGCGCACTTCCGCCATCGCAGCAGGCGTGGCGACGGCTACATCAAAATCTTGAAAACCTTCCTGGACCTTTTGAATCATGTCCTTGAATCCAACAAACTCCGCGCCGGCATCCTTCGCCGCGCGAGCCGCATCGCCTTCGGCAAAAACCAGGACGCGCACCTGCTTGCCGCTGCCATGCGGAAGCGGACAAGTGCCGCGCACCATTTGATCCGATTGCTTGGGATCGACGCCGAGACGGAACGAAACTGTCACCGTCTGATCGAACTTCGTCGGCGGCAATTTCTTCAACGTCGAGACCGCGTCGTTGAGATTGTAAGTTTTCGTGCGATCGACCTGCTCGGCCGCGGCGCGATAACGTTTGGAGCGATTTTTTTGCATGATGATTTCAGTTCCAACGAGCTGTGCAGCTCTCCTGATTTTGGGATTCTTCCACCTCTCTCTCGAGCGGCGAGGGGCGCGTAAACTAACTGTTCACGCCATCCAGTCAAAGAAAACTTCGCGTTAATCCGCCGGAATTTCCGCGGCCATCTCCCGCGCACTCGCCGTCTTCGGCGAGGCAGGACCGTTGCGAACCACTTTGCCATCTTTCATGACAAACGACACCCGCTCCGTCGCCGTAATGTCCTGCGTAGGATCGCCCGGCATCGCGATGATATCGGCCAACTTCCCTTTCTCCAGCGTGCCCAACTTTTGCGCCACGCCTAACAATTCCGCATCCACGGACGTAGCCGAACGCAACGCATCGATCGGCGCCATTCCGAGCCCCGTCATCAACGCAAACTCCTTGGCATTCTGCCCATGCGGAAAAACGCCGGCATCCGTCCCGAAAGAAATCTTCACGCCGATCTTCACCGCATTGCGAAACATATCGGAACGCGCGTCGTAGGCCGCTTGCGCCTTGGCCTGGATGGCTGGCGGATACGCCTTCACGCGCGGCATGATGTATTCCGAAGCGAGCAAAGTAGGAGTGAGGTAGGTGCCCTTGCTTTTCATCAGATTGAGCGTGTCCGGTTTCAAAAACGAGCCGTGCTCAACCGAATCCACGCCTGCCATGATCGCATCGTGCGCCGCTTTATCGCCGTGACAATGGACCGCCACTTTCTTGCGCAACCGATGGGATTCATCCACCAACACCTTCATTTCTTCGGGCGAAAACTGCGGCACATCGACCTCATCTTTCAATGAAAGAACGCCGCCGGAAACCGCCGCCTTAATGACATCCGCTCCGTTTTTCACCTCGTAGCGAACCGCTTTGCGAATTTCCTCCGGGCCGTCCACGATGCCATCCGTCCAGTCCGGCTCGCGCCCGAAGAGCATGTCGCGAAAACCGTTGAACGGATCGAAATGTCCACCCGTCGCGCCAATCCCATGCGTGGCGACAAGCATGCGCGGGCCGGTCACGAGCCCTCGGTTAATGGCGTTGCGCAAGGAAACGTCCGGAAAGTCGTGCGTGTTCGTGATCCTGCTGCCGACATCGCGCACCGAAGTAAACCCAGCTTCGAGCGTCGCCCGCGCGTAACCCATCGATTCGTAAGCGAACTCGGAAACGTTGAGATCGAGATCGTGCAAACGTCGCTCGTTATAATTGCCCGAAAAATCGAGCGTCAGATGCGTGTGCGCATCCATAAAGCCGGGCGATAACGTCGCGTCGCCCAGGTCGATCACCTGCGCGTTGGCCGGAATTTGCAGATTGCTCCCGACATCGAGAATCTTGTTTCCCTGCACCAACACAACGGCGTTTTGGATCAACGTCTTCGCCTTCCCGTCAAACAACCGCGCCGCCTTTAGTGCGATCACGCCACCGTCCTTGTCCGCTGCGTTCGCGGCCGTGACAAAGAAAACGAGGGCCAACGTGAAACAGATGGAGCGAAAGATTTTCATCAACACCCGTATAATTTTTCGCTCGCGCAAAAGCAAGCCTCGCTCATTTAGCCTTGGGGCCAGATGAGCAATTGTCCACCACCCATTGCAGATATTCCGGCAAGCCATCCTGAATGGGCAGCGCCACAACTTCCGGGACGTCGTAGGGATGCAGCTCGCGCAGTCTCTCTTGAAAAGCCGCGTACCGCTCAGCCGTCGTTTTAAAATAAACGATTACCTCCGTCGCCGTCTCGACTTCATCCTTCCACCAGTAGAAAGAATCGACGGCCGACGCGACATTGGCGCAGGCCGCATACCGGCCGTTCACCAACTCTTCCGCAATGCGTTGCGCCTTCCCCCGATCGGGAAAAGTGCTCAACACGAGCAGAACCTGCGTCGCCATTCGTTAGGCCGGAACGGCCGCAGTCTGGCGGCAAATCCATCCGCCTCCAATCACCACATCGCCGTCGTAAAAAACGGCCGCCTGGCCCGGCGTTACCGCTTTTTGAGGTTCGCGCAATTCGATGCGCGCGCAACCGTTCGGCAATGGCGTGACCAACGCCGGCGCGCCCGGATGCGCGTAACGAATCTTCACAGTCACCTCGCGCGCCTCATCCGGCTCGCCGCGGCTCACCCAGTTCACCCGCTCAATCTCGAATTCTTCCGTGATCAAATCGTCTGCGCTGCCGACGATGACGCGGTTGTTCTCGGCATCGATATCCACGACGTAGCGCGGCTGGGCCGAGCCGCCCGGCAATCCTTTGCGTTGGCCGATCGTAAACATCTCGATCCCCTCATGCGGCGCGACGAAGTTGCCGTTCAGGTCGTAAATTCCGCCCGGATGAAATTGATCATTGCCCAGATGCGAGCGCAGGAACGCCTTGTAATCATTCCCCGGCACGAAACAAATCTCCTGGCTGTCCACTTTGTCCGCCACTTTCAGGCCTAACGAGCGAGCGATTTCGCGAATGGCCGGCTTGGCCATTCCACCCAGCGGGGTCAGCGCGCGGCGCAACTGCTCCTGCCGCAGGCTGAAGAGAAAATACGATTGATCCTTCCGCGGATCGACGCCTTTGCGTAAAACCGCGCGATCGGCGTGATGCTCGATAATCGCGTAGTGCCCGGTCGCGATGTAATCGCATCCCAGCGCCTCCGCCTTCTCCCAAAGCTTGCCAAATTTCAGCTTTTCGTTGCACATCACGCAGGGATTCGGCGTGCGGCCGGCGCGGTATTCACTCGAGAAATAATCGATGACCAGCCGCTCGAATTGATCGGCCTCATCGACCACGTAATGCGGAATGCCTAACGAATGAGCGACATTGCGCGCGTCGGCCACGGCCTGCGGCCCGCAGCATTTATCCTCCGCACGCGAGATGCAATCCTGCGGCCAGACCTTCATCGTCACGCCGACGACGTCGTAACCTTGTTCGCGCAAAAGATAGCCAGCCACGCTGGAATCCACTCCACCGCTCATGCCAAGAAGAACACGCCCTTTCATCGAGCCCTTACAGTGAATGGCTGGCTTTTCGAGTCAACGGCCTTTGCTGGTGCCGCCACGTCGGGGTCACCCGTTCGATCCGGCCGGGAAATTCGCCACCCGCTGGGCGCGCGCCGGCCGCTATTGCGGCCCAATATGGGTCGGATTCAATCTGCTGTAACGCGTCATCCGCTCACCGGTGAAAATGTAATCGGTGAAGCGGAATGAACAGCTCACCGGCCGGCCGTCGCGAAATCCGGGAATGAAGTGCGCCTCCTTGTATTCCAAAAGGAGAGCCCGGCCGAAATTGTAGCCGGGCGGATCTTCGGAAATCAATTTCATGCCGCGATTGGCGCCATCCCCTGAGACATCAATCTCCAGCTCGACCGCCCCGTTAGTCAGCGTGGTCCGCGCTCTCTCCAAAGCAGGCTTCGCCCCTTCCCAATTTTCCGTTCCCACAATGAGTTGGGGAGCAATAAAATCCTTCCCGCTCGCGAGAGCGTCCGGGTTTTGGTTGGCATACAAGCGCAGGTGCGGCTTCCCTTCGGTCACAAACAACATCACCGCGCCGCTAAACCAGACGGCGACCGGCTTGTGATTGAGCAAGGCTGGGATAAAACGGCAGCGAGAGATGCCCTCCTCGACGGCCGCGGCCAGCGCTTTCGAATCTGCTGTGCCGCGATAGGTAACGCCGCCGTCCGTTCTGCCTTGCTTCGAAACAGCGCAGGAAAAAAGACAACCGCGTTATGTGGACTCTTCGCCATCACCCGCCGGGTGTTAATGAGATTGACCAAGGATCGAGGTCCATTCCCGACGAGCGCGGGCCGAAAACCGGAATCCGCAATAGCGTGCGCGGAAAAAAGAAGAAGCAGACTGGGAACCAAGGGGAACACTTTCATAGTCGTGTTGTACCAAATTGGCTTCAGAAGGCAATCACGTTTTAGAAATCCGCCCGCTTCGTCCTCCGGCCACCGCCAACCTTCCTGGGCAGCCGGCTGACATAGGGATTGTCGCGCCAGGTAAAGCGCCAGAGATGTTCTCGCGCGCGACTAATCCCAATGCGTGGACTGGCGGCAACTGCCACGCGCGCCGCTTCGCGCGCCGCGAAATGATGGCGCGGATCGCGGCGAAGATCGATCTCGTGATGGCGGCGATCGATTTCGAGCGCTTGGGTTAACTTGCCGGGGCCCGAGCAGAGACGGCGGAGGTCGTCCGTGCCCCGCCGTTTTTGCATAAGCGGAATTCCCACCGTCGGCTCGATCGCGCGAATAAGAATCAAACCATCGCGCGGTCCGCCTTTCACGAGGACGTTGAGCATCCAATGGACGCCGTAGTTAAAATAAATGTAACAAGCACCCGCCGCGTTGCGCTCGACGAAACTCCGCGCGCTCGGCCGGCTGAAGGTGTGGCAGGCTTCGTCACCTTTCACTAAATAGGCTTCCGTCTCGACGATCGTCCCCGCGCAACGCCCCCAAATAAGTTGCGTTCCAATCAAGGCGCGCGCGCAGTCGATGGTATCGGTTTGAAAGAAAGTCGCCGGCAACATGGCGGCAGATCAATGGCCGGCCGCGCCCGCTTTACTCGCGCTCTTCTTGCAAATCCAGACCGTCGCGGCGCCGAAAAAGAGGAGCACGCCCACCATGAGAAACGTGTCGTTGGTGGCCATGATATAGGCATCGCGGCGCACGATGCCTTTGAGCGACGCGTAGGCTTGCTGCATTGCGCTCTCGGGACCGAAGCCTTTGGCCATGAAATTCGCCGACATCACATCGAGCCGCTGCTGCACCGCCGGGCGATAAATGTTGATCGATTCACCGATGCGCATGTCGTGAAATTGTTCACGCCGCGTCAGCACCGTCGAGACAAGCGCGATGCCGACCGAGCCGCCGATGTTGCGCGCGATATTGAAAATGGCGGAGCCATCGGCCGATTCACGCTGCGTGAGATTGGCGGTCGCCAGCGCGGAAAGTGGCACGATGGTAAACGGCTGGCCTAACGAGCGCACAATGTTCGGCCAGAAAAATTGCGGACCGGAATATTCGGGCGACATGCTGATGTTCATGAAACAACTGGCCGCGAAAATGGCAGCGCCAAAACAGACGAGCACGCGCAGATCAAAGCGTTTCATCAATTGCGGGATGATCGGGAAAATGAACAACTGCGGGAGACCGATCCAGAGCATCGTCTTGCCCGTCTGAAGCGCATCGTAACCCTGCACCGATTGCAGATAGAGCGGGAGCAAATAGACGCTGCCGTAGAGTGCGAAACCCATCCCGAAAATCACGACCGAGCCCGCCCAAAGATTCCGGTCGCGTAACAGCCGCAAGTTCACGAACGGCTCGTCCCGATACCATTCGATGATCAGAAAAATCGGAATGCAGATCGCCGCGATCGCGGCCGTCGTTTGAATGAGCGTGTTCCCGAACCAATCCTTCCGCTGGCCTTCCTCCAGCATGGTGATGAGCGAGCCGAGGCCGAGCGCCATGGTGCCGATCCCCCACCAATCGCCTTTACGCAGCAGCTCCAGTTTCATCGGCTCCTTGTCGATCGCGTAGGCGACCGCCGCGAGCATGAGCGCGCCGGGAATCAAGTTGACGTAAAAGACCATCGGCCAGCCGAAGCTGTCGGTCAGATAACCGCCCACGGTTGGGCCGATGGCCGGCGCCAGCGTCGCCGTCATGCCAAAGAGCGCGAACCCGATGGCTTGTTTACTCTTCGGCAAATATTGCAGGAGCACCGTGAAGCTCATCGGAATCATCACGCCACCGGTGAAGCCCTGGCCAAATCGGAAGAAAATCATTTCGCCTAACGAGGTGGAAATCCCGCACAGCATCGAAAACCCGAGAAAGAGCAGGACGTTCCCCATCAAATACCAACGCACGCCGACCACCCGAGAAAGCCACGCCGTCAGCGGAATGGTAATGATCTCGCCAATAAGGTAAGCCGTCGAAATCCACGAGCCCTCGTCAATGGTCGCCCCGATGCCGCCCGTGATGTCGCGCAACGAAGAATTCGTAATCTGAATATCGAGCACGGCCATGAACGCGCCGAGCATTGTCCCGGCTACACCGATCCATCGCCGCGCGCTGACCTTGTCGTCCGCCATCTACTTCCACTCGCCCCCGAGCGCCTTGATCAATTGCACCGTCGCCTGCATGCGCTGACCGAGCAGCTCCGCGGCCGTCCGCTGGTTTTGTAAAAGCGCGCGCTGCGCATCGAGCACATCCAGAAAATTGGTCGCGCCCTTCTCATATTGCTGCTGGCCCAGATCGAGCGTGCGCTGTTCCGCCTCGGCCGCTCGCTGCTGCGCTTCGGCCTGGCCGCTGAGCGTGCGCAAATCCGAAAGCGCCGTCTCCACATCTTGAAACGCGACCAGCACCTGTTGCCGGTAGCGCGCCATCGCCTGATCGTAACGCGCCTTTGCCGCGCGCAGATTCGCCACGTTTCGTCCGCCCTCGAAAATTGGCAGCGTAATACTCGGCCCGATCTGCCAAAAACGGCTCTGCGCGTCGAAGAGCAAACCAAAATCTGCGCTCTCGAAACCACCGGCGCCCGTCAGCCGGATTCGTGGAAAAAACGCCGCCTCCGCCACCCCGATCCGCGCATTCGCCGCCGAAAGCTGACGCTCCGCCGCCGCTACGTCCGGACGACGCTCGAGCAACTCGCTCGGCAATCCGGCGGGAACACTCGGCACATTTCCCGCGATCGGCCGTCGCGGCATGTGCAACTCGCTCGCCGAAATTCCCAGCAACGTCGCCAGCGCGTTCTCGATTTGATTGCGCGTCCGCTCGACCGCGAAACGCCCCGCTTCGTTGTTCGCCAGATCGGCGCCGGCGCGCGTCACGTCGAGATCGCTCGTTAGGCCAGCTTGCAATCGCTCGTTCGCGATTTTGAGCCCGTCCTGCCGCGTTTTGATCGTGCGATCGAACACATCCATCTCCGCGTCGAACGAGCGCAGCAGAAAATATTGGCTGGCCACATTCGCCGCCACGCTCAACTGCATCGCGCGAAAATCGGCCTCCGCCGCCTGCGCTTCCGCCCGCGCCGCCGCGTATTGATTGCGCACCCGTCCGAAGAGATCGATTTCCCAATTCAAATTCGCCGGGACGCGGAAGTCGTTTTGCGTCGTGCTCAGCGGTTGCGTTGAAATGACCGGCTCCTCCGTCGTGCCGCCGCCTCCGCCCGAAAAAGGATTGTTGCCGATCAGCTTCCCTTTTTGAAAAGGCAGCCTGTTCGAATTGCGCATCCGTTCGCCGCGCGCATCGACATTCACGTTCGGAAAAAAATCCGCCGCCGCCACGCGCGAAAGCGCGCGCCCTTCTGCGATGCGCGCCGCCGCCAGCCGCAAATCCTGGTTCGCGTTCAGCGCCTGTTCTTCCAGACGGTTGAGCTCGGCATCGTGAAAAATTTTCCACCACGGCCCGCCCGCTTCCTTATCCGACGGCTCCGCCACTTTCCATTGCTTCGAATTCTTGAACGCCACCGGTAACTGATCCCGCGGCGGCCCGTGATAACGCGGCCCGAGCACGCAGCCAGACAAAAGCAGCCCGGCTCCCACCAGCGCGCATCGCAGTAAATTTTCCGGGGAGCGCACGCGCCTCGCGTGCCGCATTCGGCGCCTCGCCGAATGCCTTTCGCCTGTACCCGCCCACCGCTCAGAAAAGTTCGCGACGGCGGGGTCGCCGTCGCCAGCACGCGAGTCGCGTGCGCTCCCCAGAACAGACCGCGCCACCCTCGAGATAAAAATCGTTCGCTCCATTTTTCGCGCGCTACCTCGTGCGCAAGTCAATCTGCGGAACGCATGACAACCCAGGAACAATCCGCGTCCGGTATTTCCCAAGACTGTCGTGATCGAAGACAATCTTCACCGGCACCCGCTGCACGATTTTCGTGAAATTGCCGGTCGCATTATCCGGCGGCAAAAGGGCGAACTGCGAACCGGTTCCCGCTTGAACACTATCAACGCGACCCACGAAGTCTTTGTCCGGCACGGAATCGACGTGGATGGAAACGCGCTGTCCCACCTGCACCTGCGCAAGCTCTGTTTCCTTCAAATTCGCCACCACCCAAATGTCATTACCCACCACAGCCATGAGCGCCTGACCGGGTTGAATGCGCTGGCCCGTCTCGACCGTTTTCTTGCTGATGATCCCCGCGACGGGCGCTTTAATGCGGGTGTAGGAAACCTGGAGTTGCGCGTCGTGCACAGCCGCTTCGGCACTGGTCACGCCAGCCTGCGCGACCGCGCGCTGCGCTTCCGCCGCCACCGTGTTCGCGCGCGCCGCCGCGAAACCGCCTTTCGCAGACTTCAACGCCGCGTCTGCCGTATCGACCTCTGCCTTCGAGACTGCCTTGATGTCTTTTTGATAGAGACCGTTCGCGCGCTCGAAATCGGTTTGCGCCTTTTGCAGATCGGATTCAGCGCGTTCGCCTGTCGCTTTCTTTTGCAGAACGTCAGCCTTCGCCTGCTCAACTGTCGCGCGCGCCTGGCCAAGCTGTGCGCGCGCTTTTTCCAGGTTCAATTTGTAAATGCGCGGGTCGAGCACCGCCAGGATTTGGCCAGCGCGCACACGCTGATTATCATCCACCAAAATTTTCTCGATCGTGCCAACGACGCGTGCCGCGACGGGATGGACGTGGCCCGCCGTATAGGCGTCATCGGTCGAAACGAAATGACGGGCATGCAGATAATAAAGAAGTCCGGCGATCAGCAAAACGCCGAGAATGATTCCGCCGATGATTAGCGTTTTCTTCGATGGCCTCTTCGATTTTTTGTCGGTCTTCTTTTCTCCGCCGTTGCCGCCTTTTTCGTGCTGATCGCTTTCGCTTCTCGGTTGGTCGCGTCCTTTGTCTCCGCCGCGTTCGTGCGTGCGCGATCTTTCCTTCGCCTCAACGTTGCCGTCGTCCCGATCGTCCGAGTCACTCATTTGGATTTTTTCTTTCCTTTCGCCGGTTGGGCGCTGACGCCATGCAGCAAAATATCGCAAAGCACATCCACTTGTTTCGCATCATTCCATTTCGCACTCGGTTCAAAGATGAGGCAGCTCAGACAATAACCAGCCGTCAGACTGATGAGCGCGCGCAAGACCGAGATCGGCGGAAGCGCGCGCAGTTCGCCGCGTTTCTTGGCCCGCTGCAAGAGCTTTAGATTTTCGTGCAAAAAATTCTTTCGCCAAAAGGCCACGAACGGCGCGCGGAATTCGGAATGCAGCAACAACTCCTGCGCCAGCAGTTTCACCATTTTCGGGCGCTTCCGCGTAAACGCGATCCGATCCTCCATGATGGCCGTTACACTGTCCCGCAAGGTCGGCTGATCGGTCTGGATGACGGCGCGCAGACTATCGAACGCGAGCGGCCGGAGCAGCTCGAGGATCGCCGGATAGACCGTTTTGGCGAACAGCTTCTTCTTGTTTCCGAAATGCCGAAACAACGTCTTTTCCGTCACCTGTGCGCGGCGCGCGATAGCCGCGGTGGTGGCCGCGTCGAAGCCGTGCTCCGAGAACAAATCGAGCGCCGCCTGGACGATGCGATCACGGGTCGTTTCGGAAGAGGAACGCATGAAACGCTTTTTCGCTTTCGAGGTCACTAATGTCAGTGCTTACTATACCTTGCCACTTTGGCAAATGATTAGTACACGCGTGGTCGGGGGATGTCGCTTCTGGAACTGTAGGGCGTCTGTGCCAGACGCCACCCGATCAGAGGCGCCTCACAGAGGCGCCCTACAAATCTAAGTTGTGGACCTTCAAACTGGCGCGCGCTCGCAATCGCCGCCTGCTGACTCCCGCCTAACGAAATTCGTTAGGCGCTGCGGCCGCAGCAGTTCTTGTATTTCTTCCCGCTGCCGCAAGGACACGGCTCGTTCCGGCCGACCTTTGGCATTTCGCGGCGGACCGGCGCAAGTTCGAGCTTCACATCGCCTTCGCCATCACCGTTGCTGGCGGCTTCCCCGCCCGCCATGGCGTGCGCCGGATGCCGCCCCGGCACAGGGCCGGATGCCGTCGGCGCGGTCGGAGAGTGTTCGCGCATGAGAAACTGCGGGAGCGTGGATAGAAAAGTCTCAAACGCCTGCAGGTTCGAAGTGCTGCGGAAAAGATTGTGCAACACTTCGCTTTTAATGTT
Source organism: Chthoniobacterales bacterium (assembly GCA_038258245.1). Lineage (GTDB taxonomy): Bacteria > Verrucomicrobiota > Verrucomicrobiia > Chthoniobacterales > UBA10450 > JBBSQB01. The sequence continues at coordinate 34,459 of JBBSQB010000013.1, read as the reverse complement.
CGACATGAGCTCGACAAACATGTCGTAGGCTTCGGTCTTGTATTCGACGAGCGGATCCTTCTGCGCGTAGCTCCGCAGATAGATGCCGTCGCGCAATCCATCCATCGCGTAGAGATGTTCCTGCCAGAGCCGATCAATCGCGTTGAGAATGATGTAACGCTCGAGGCTCTTCACCGCGGTCTCTTCTTCGTGACTCGATTTCCGTTCGTAGGCATCCTTGATTTTCTCGATGAGGAACTGCGTGTTCTCTTCAACGTTTCGCGTTTCAAACTGTGCTTTTTCTTTCGTTAGGCCGAGCGGGAAAGTGGTGTTCACCCAGTGCATGAGGCCGACGTGATTCGGCTCGCTGTTCGCATCCGTTCCGAGATATTCCTGCACTTTCACAGGCACGGCTTCATCGATCACTTCGTAGATGAGTTTGCGCGGATCCTCCGAGTCGATCGTGTCGTTGCGGTAAGTGTAAACGACTTCGCGCTGATTATTCATCACGTCGTCGAAATCGAGCGTGCGTTTGCGGGCGAGATAATTGCGCTCCTCGACCCGCTTCTGCGCCGTCTCGACGGATTTATTCAACCACGCGTGCTCCAGTTCCTGGCCTTCCTCGAGGCCGAAACGCTCCATGATTTTCGTCATCCGATCGGCCGCGCCGAAGTTGCGCATGAGATCGTCTTCAAAGCTGACGTAGAACCGCGTGCCGCCCGGATCGCCCTGGCGCGCACAACGGCCGCGCAATTGCCGATCGATGCGGCGCGATTCGTGTCGCTCGGTGCCGACGACGAACAAACCGCCTCCCTCCGGCACGCCCGGTCCCAGCTTAATGTCGGTGCCGCGACCGGCCATGTTTGTCGAGATCGTGACTGTGCCCGGCTGACCGGCGCGTTGGACGATCTCGGCTTCCTGCTCGTGATATTTCGCGTTCAGCACGTTGTGCGGAATCTTTTCGCGCTTCAGCATCCGGCTGAGCAATTCCGACGCTTCCACGCTCACGGTGCCGACGAGCACCGGCTGCTGCCGCCCATGGCAATCTCTGATTTCGTTAATGACCGCGTTGTATTTTTCGCGGCGCGTTTTGTAGATGCGATCATTCGCGTCCTTGCGCGCGACCGGGCGATTGGTCGGGATAACGTTGACGTCCAGTTTGTAGATGTCGTGGAACTCGGCCGCCTCGGTTTCGGCGGTGCCCGTCATGCCGGCGAGTTTGTGGTAGAGCCGGAAATAATTCTGGATGGTGATGGTGGCGAGCGTCTGCGTCTCGCGATCGATCTGCACGCCTTCCTTCGCTTCCACGGCCTGGTGCAGACCGTCGCTCCAACGCCGCCCCGGCATTTTGCGGCCGGTGTATTCGTCGACGATGACGACTTTGTTTTCCTCGACAACGTATTGAACATCCTTCTCGAAAAGACAGTAGGCGCGGAGGAGCTGCGAGATGTTGTGAATGCGTTCGCCCTGGAAATCGCAAAGCTTTTGCTTCTCGGTTTTGGCGTGCTCTTTCTGCTCATCCGACATCTCGGAGTTGAGATCGATCTCGGTAAATTCGCTGATTAAATCGGGAAGCACGAAGGCATCGGGATCGTCCGGATTCATGAACGTGCGGCCTTGTTCAGAGAGATCGGATTCCTGCGACTTCTCGTCGATCGTGTAGAAGAGCTCTTCCTTGAGCGCGAACAATTCGTCCTTGCGCGCGTCCTGGTAAAACGAAAGCTCGGCCTTGTCGACGGCGCGCCGTTTCTCCGGGTCCTCCATCATGCGGAGGAGCTGTTTGTTGCGCGGCTGCCCGAGTTTCACTTTGAACATGAACAGGCCGCCTTCTTCGACTTTCTCGGCATCGAACGCTTCCTTCGCGTCGCTCGCCACGCGATTGACGAGCATGTTCTGCTTGCGCACGAGCTGTTCGACGAGCGGTTTCCATTTGTCGTATTGATGCGTCGAAACGGTGGCCGGGCCGCTGATGATCAACGGCGTGCGAGCTTCGTCGATAAGGATGGAATCGACTTCATCGACGATCGCGAAATTGTAACCGCGCTGCACCTGCTGCTCGCGCGTCGTGGCCATGCCGTTGTCGCGCAAATAATCGAAACCGAACTCGCTGTTCGTCCCATACGTGATGTCGGCCGCGTATTGCGCGCGCCGTTGATCGGGCGGTTCGTCGTGTTGAATGCAGCCAATCGTGAGGCCGAGGAAGCGATACAATGCGCCCATCCACTCGGCGTCTCGTCGGGCCAGGTAATCATTTACCGTCACCAGATGCGCACCGCGGCCGGTGAGCGCATTCAGATAGAGCGGCAAGGTCGCGACCAGCGTCTTGCCTTCGCCCGTCGCCATCTCCGCGATGCGCCCGCGATGCAAGACAATGCCGCCGACCAACTGCACGTCGAAGTGCACCATGTTCCACGTCATCGGCTGATCGCAGACGTCGAAAGTCTGCTGGCGCCCGGTCAGGCGCCGGGCCGCATTCTTTACGACCGCGAAAGCTTCGGGGAGAATTTCATCGAGCTTTTTCCACTGATCGGCCAGCTCGGGAATGGCGGCCAGTTGCCCCTGCCAATCCGTCGTCTTGGCGCGCAGCTCGTCATCGGAGAGCGCTTTGAACTGCTCGTCGAGTTCGTTAATGCGCGCGACGGTCGGCCGCAGTCGCTTGATCTCGCGCTGATTCTTCGATCCGACAATTTTCTTTAAAATCCAGCCAACCATGGGAGCGCTACTATTGACGAGATTCCATCATTTGTCATTCCAAGCGCAGCCGAGAAATCCCACACCGCTTCTGTCATTCCGAGCACAGTCGAGGAAACCCGTCGCGCAACAAGAAGCTCCCACCGCACAACGACATCCTCGGCTCTTCTCCATCGCTTTTCATCGCCTCCATTATTGTGCCCGCGAACTTTCCAGCTAAGCTCGCGCCATGAAGAAAATTATCTCGACCGATGCCGCGCCGGCTGCCGTTGGCCCCTATTCGCAGGCGGTGCGTTGCGGCAACATGCTCTTTTGCGCCGGCCAGATTCCCCTCGATCCGAAAACCGGACAAATCATTTCAAAGGACATCGGCGAGCAAACCCGGCGCGTTATGGAGAACATCACCGCCGTCTTAAAGGCCGCCGGCATGACCTTCGAGAACATCGTGAAAACGACCATCTTCCTGACCGATATGGGCGACTTCCAGATCGTCAACGAAATCTACGGCTCCTATTTTAAACAAACGCCACCCGCTCGCTCCACCGTACAGGTATCGGGCTTGCCCAAAGCCGCGAACGTCGAGATCGAGGTGATTGCCATGGCCGAGGACGGTGCGTCGACCGTCGGCGGCAAAGCGGTGAGCGACACGTCTGGTTAGGCCATTCGCAAAGACGATGAGCGAAGATTTGCTGGCGCTGTTCCGCGAAACTGGCGCGCTGCTCGACGGGCATTTTGTGCTCCGCTCCGGACTGCACAGCCGGCAATTCTTCCAATGCGCCATCCTCCTTCAGCACACCGAGATCGCAGCGCGGGTTTGCGGGCAGTTGGCGGATAAGCTGCGCGACCTGGAGTGCGATGCCGTCATCTCTCCAGCGCTCGGCGGCATCATCGTTGGCCAGGAAGTCGGTCGCTCGTTAGGCAAACGTCACATCTTTGCAGAAAAGGAAGCGGGTGGCCTCGTCCTGCGGCGCGGTTTCCAGATCGCGCCTAACGAGCGTTTCATCGTGGCCGAAGACGTGGTGACCCGCGGCGGCCGGGTGCAGGAAACGGTCGACATTGTGCGGCAGCACGGCGGTCAAGTGGTCGGGATCGGAGTCATCGTCGATCGCAGTGGAGGGGCGCGTCCCGATTTTGGATGTCCATTCCGAAGCCTTATCGAAATGCAGGTGGAAACATTCCCAGCCAGTCAGATACCGGAGGACCTGGCGGCAGTCTCCGCAGTGAAACCCGGCAGCAAGTAATCAACGCTCGGAGCGAGACTCGACGATCAGACTTTCGTAAAGAGAGTTGATCTGGTGAGCAAAGGCGTCGCGGGAGAAACGCTGCAAACTGCGTTCCCGTCCTCTCTCCCCGAACTGCTCGATCTGCGCCGGGTTCTCGACAAAATACCGGAGCCGCTCGATGACCGCCGCCTGATCGAGAAACGGAACCAGAAAACCGGTTTCTCCCTCGTCGATTAACTCCGGCAGCGCCCCGTGGCGATATCCAATCACCGGCCGACGGGCGGTGAGGGCTTCAGCGACCGTTCGGCCAAACGACTCGGCAAAGCGCGAAAGATTCAGGACCACGTTCAATTCGCGATAAGCGTCGCGCGGATCGGCCTCATAGCCGCGAAGATGGAAGTTGGCTGGAAGAGTAGCTCCCTCCTCGCGCCATGCTTTCGTTAGGGAAGTTTCCGGTCCGATGAGGTGAAATTGCAACGCGGGCAACTGCGTTTCCGCCACGCGGGCCAGCGCGAGAAAATCCAACACGCCCTTCTTGAGGATGTTACTGCTAATCAGTCCGACGCGGATCTGGTTTGGGTCGACGCGCTGAGGAAAATCAAGGGCCTCGGAATCGACGCTGTTATAGATAAAGCCACCTCTTTCTCCACACGGGTAATCGGCCAGGGTGGCGGCAGAATTCGCCAGGAGATAACTCGCGTTCGCGCACACCAACTGCGCGATCTCGGCCGCGTTCCCGCCCAGGCGGGCGGTCAGTTCGTCATCCTGCGAAATGAGTTCGCGTGCGTTGGTGATGGCCGGGATGCCAACACGGCGCGCCGCGACGAGCGGGTCGCTCAACATGATGGTGTTGACGTGAACGAGATCGATCGCCTGCTCCCGGCAGATCTCCGCGAAGATTGCGACCGTTTCTTCTTCGAAGAGCCGGTCTTTGCGCCACCAAAAATAGTCCAGGACCGCGATGCCCTGAACGCGAAAGCGCAAGCGAGTGAAGACTTCCTCGTTCCGCTCCGGGAAGACGGCGAAGACCTCGAACTTTTCCGAATCGATCGCGGCGATGATCTCGAGCAAACTTTTCTCGCTGCCAAAAAGAGTGCTGCTCAAAAGATGCCCCACGACCAGGACGCGACGGCGCGCCGCCGACGGTTGCGCGAAACGGGGACCGCGATAAATCCAGCAATCGCTCGGGGTCGGCTTCGGAGGTTCCAGTCGGTGAGCTGGAAGGAACGGGCGCAAATACCAGCGTGAACGCAGTTCATGCACGAGCGACCGGTAATGCTCCGCTTCGGTCAGTTTGCGCCTGGCCGAACGCAGCTTCATTCGCGTTTGCCGAAGGAGATCGTCGATCGCGCGAATCTGTTCCTGCAGCGCGCGTTTTTCGTTCTCCGGCGCGGAATCATTTTCCCGAGACGATGGCGTGCCTTCCGGGATCACGAGCCTGAGGCCTGTTGCCACATCCGTTCGATTCCGTCCGTAAAAGAAACGCGCGGCCGCCACGCGGGCAGAGCTTTTCGCAGTCGCGAAATATCGAGAATGATCGACGGCACATCGATGGCACGCTGCGCTTCGAACAAAGCGTCCGGCGGTCGCCCGGAGACGCGACTGATTTCCTCCAGAATATCGCGCAGGCTGTGGCCGTCGCCGGAAGCGAGATTATAAACGCCGGACGGGAAGTCCGGATTCTGCACAATGCCAGCAAGAGCACTGACAAAATCGTCGACGTGGATGTAATCCCGCACCACTCCACCGTCGCCCCAGATGTGGAGTTGCTGGCCAGCCGCGTGCAGGTGCACGAAACGGGCAATGCTGCCGATGGTGACTCCACGCAATTGATAAGGCCCAAAGGGATTGCCGATCCGGAGCGTGATCGCGTTTAAACCCCAAAGGCGAGCGTGCAGCATGATGAACTTTTCCATCGCCAGCTTCGTAATTCCGTGAGCGCTGATCGGATCGGTCGGATCATCCTCAGCCGCCGGCAACCTCTTGGGCACACCGTAAACCGTGCCGCCACTGGAGGCGAAAATGAGACGCTTAATGCTTCGCTCCTTCAGGATTCTGAGCAAATTCAGCGTAGGCAGGAGATTGGAAGAGACATCGAAGGCCATGTCGTCCATCGAAGACGCGGGCGTGGTGCTGGAAACAAAATGCAGCACCGTATCGACGCCGTCGAAGATGGAATCTGATGCGGTGAGCGCAGCGAAATCGCCGGTCTGGACTTTCACCGCAGAAGATCCAAACAAAGCCGGCTCGGGCGCGCGACGGCAAAGAACCTTTACTTCGAAGCCCTCTCTGCTCAATCGATCGGCGGCAGCGCTGCCCAAAAATCCGGAGCCGCCGAGAATGAGCTTACTCATGCTGACAAGGTCTGACGGCAGACGAAAATTTCGCGCTCACTGTAGCGGACGACGCCGCTGGCAAAGCGCACCCGGTTCTGCACCGTCAGACCGTGTGACTCCAGCATGGCCGCGATCTGTTTGGGATTGAAAAACTCAGCGGCATCGAGGATCGAACCGGTTCCGTAGTTTTGGAAATAGAGGAGAGATCCTTCCCGGGCAAGGAGCCGCACGATTTCGCGCAAAAGATCGGGCGACGGCGGCACTGCATCCGGTAGACGAAGCACGATCAGATCGAAACGATTATCCGGATGGTCGATCCGGCCCTTCTCTTTCATCTCCGAGGTCAACGCCTCGTAAGTGATGGTGCGGCCGCTGAACATCTTCTTCCAATCCGGCAAAAGCCAATCCGATTCGCTAATGTGCAGAGCTACCAATTGGCGATAGGTCAAGGTCGACTCGGCCAGGTGGCGATAAAGGCTGCGCTGAAATGGAGTGGAGCCGCAGACCGGACAGACCAGGTTCTCCCCTAACGAGACGGCCTGGCCGCAAGCATTGCAGAAATTCGTTTCTCGCCTAACGACTGCGTCGAGGACGGGAGCGAGCGTCAACGAACCGGGATGAACCGCGCAGGTCCATTCAGCCAGGCGGGAAGTGAGAAGCGGCCGGCTCTTTTGATAAATCACGACGAGGTCCGGAATCTGGCCGATCTGCCAGCCGCAACTCTCCACATAGTAGCTGTACTCGACATCGGTGTGATTGTGCGGCACCGCTTCGCTGAAGCCGCCGATTTCTTCGAACATGGCGCGGCGCAGGGCGAAGAGGCCACCCTGAACATGCCGGAAACGACGCTCGCGATTCTGCGCCGCGAATTCGCGATTTCGAAAACGCGGGAACGGTTCCAGTTGCTCGAGGTAATCCGCGCCGGTGAAATAAGAAGGCGAATAGCCTAACGTGCCCGCCAATCCGACCGCGGGATGATCATCCATGTAGTCGAGGACGGTTTGATCCCAACCCTCGGCTAAAACGTAGCCTTCCCGGCTGCAAAGATAGACGGCGACCGGAGCGCGGCCCGCTTCCATCCCTTTATTCGTGCCCGGACCGACAAATAGATTTTGCTCCTGCGGAAGCAGGCGCGCGTTCTCATGCGCCGCCTCGACGGAACGCAGATACTCGAGCGTCTCGGGCTCGCTGCCGTTATCGACGAGGTAGAGCTGAAACGGAGTCCTGGTGAAACGATAGAGCCGGTCGATCACTTCGCGCACTTCCGCGGTGGCGTTGAACGTAACCAGGATGACGTCGAGCCCTTCATTCGACCAGGTCCGCACAAGGGTGCGGTTCGATTTCATGACATCGAAATTCTTGCGCACATGTTTGCGCGCGTTCTCGATCATGGCCTGCACCTGCGCTGCTGGTTCGCGATAGAAACGCAGAATCGATTGCGTTAACGAGTCGACATTGTTCGGTTCGCAAAGATATCCAGTGACCCCGTCGATCACGAGATCAGGAATGCTGGAGACCCGCGAGGCCACGACCGGCACGTGGCTGGCCATCGCCTCGATCAGAATGGTCGGGATGCCATCCATATCGCCGTCGGCCGCGCGGACGGCGGGACAAAGAAAGAGATCGTGCTCCCGGAAGACGGAGATCATGTGGTCACGATCCTTGACCGGTCCGGGGAAGAAAACGTTCTCCAGGCCCAGCTCCGCCGCCAAATCGCGGTAGGCCTTTTCGAGCGGCCCGTAACCATAGAGATGAAGCGAGATACCATGGCGGGCCAGTTCTTTGGCGGCGCGAATGGCGTCGTCCAAACCCTTCTTCTCAATGAAACGGTGAATCGCGCAAACGCTCATCCGCGGCTGCTCCAGGCGGGGCGCGATGGGCTGCGCTTCATAGGCATCGAACAAGATGCCTTGCGGATTGATGATGATCTTCTCCTCCGGCACACCGCTCTCGATGAAAAAGTCCCGATGAAAAGTCCCGGGCGCGAAAACACGGCGGCAAAGCGGAGAGCGCGCCACTTCTCCGAGGCGATTTTGCGCCGCATTCTCATGGCGGAAGATGTCGACGGCGTGCGCGATGAAGGTGAACGGAATGCCCGCGATCTCGCAAGCTGGCCAAAGGAATTTCGTGACGGTTGGGAAAACGAAATGCGAATGCATGATCTCGCGCTCGCTCTCCTTCATCTTCGCCGCCAGCTCCTCGGGAGACTTCACCTGCTGCCACTCGATCGGGAAGTCGGGCTCGAATTCCTTGTGCGGGCTCTCTTTGCAAAAAACGAGCACATCGTGCCCGAGGCGAACGAAATCCCGCAGCTCATTCAAGACAAACGTCTCGGACGGAACCGGAAAATGCCACATGAAGTAACCGATGCGCATCTTCCTCGCCGTCGTCATGCGAGCCGCTGCCTGGAGACGCTTTTGCGGCGCGCTCTGCAGGATCGTGTCGTAGATGCGGTTCAGGTTTTGCGCGCCCACTGCCCGCGAGAAATGTTCCACCGCGCGAGTGCGAGCCGATTCTCCCATTTGCTCAAGCAGAGCGCGATCACACGCGAGACGATTCAAGCGCTCGAGTGCTTCGTCTGTATCGCGAAAGGGGACCACGAAGCCATCGATCCCGTCACGAATCAGCTCCGGCAGCGCGCCATGTTCGTAGACCACGGCAGGCCGACGTGCCAGCATCCCTTCCGCGACGCTGCGGCCGAAGGATTCGGCAAAGTTGGAGAGATTGATGATGGCGTCGACCTGGCGCAACGCCTCCGGTGGGTCATCGACATAACCAGTCAGGCGCACATTCGCCGGGCAGCCGCCGCTCTTTTGGAAATGTTCCAGCGTCCACTGGTTCTCGGGACCCACCAGCCAGAACTCGATCCTATCCTTCCGCTCCTGAGCTCGCCGCGCGATGAGGAAAAAATCGTCGAGGCCTTTCTTGGGCAGGTTGCTGCTCAACATCGCGACGCGCAGGAGCCCATTGCTTTCGCGGAAGGGCAAATCGAGCGCCGTTTCGTCCGCCGTATTATAAAGAACAAAGGAGCGGTCCTGTTCGCCTTGCTGCCTCTGGGTGAAATGGGAATTGGCGATGAAAAAATCGCCGCGCTGATTGACCTGGGCGGTGATCTCGTCAGCGGGAAGTCCGATCCGTTCAGCTAAATGCGGGTCGTGGGCAATGATCTCGCGCAGATGAAGCACGGACGGAATACCGAGGCGTTTCGCCGCCACCAATGGGTCGCGCAGAACAATAGAGTTCACGTGGACCAGACCAATGCGACGCTCCTGCATGAGCGTTTCAAATTTGCGATCGTATCCGTCTGTCTGCGCTTCGTCGCCCCGCCACCATTCGTAGGGAAAAACGGCCACGCCAGCCAGATAGGGCTTGATCGTTTCCAGAATGGAACCTCCAGCCTGTGGGAAAGTGCAATAAACATTAAATCGATCGCGATCGATCATCTGGATCAGCTCGAGCAGGCTGCGTTCACCGCCAAAGACCCGTTCCCCCAACACGTGGCCGACGAGGAGGATGTTCACCTTGGCTTCGTCCGGCGGAGTGTCCGCCTCGTAGATCCACTTGACCGCGTCTTCCGGCTTGGGCGCACTGCGTTTCTCGGATGAACCGTAATGCAGGTAGTGAGTGAGAGCATCGAGCGGTGATTGCGCGACATCCGGGTTCGCCTTCAAGTAGGCGTTCGCGTCGAATCGCGGGCCGGGATTGCGCCCCTCCAGCTTGCCGAAGCGAAGGTAATGCGCCAGCGGCTCCAGTCCGGTGGCGGACGCATCTTTGTAGCGCTTAAAATACCAGGCCGGATCGAAAAATTCATTCGGCGGACGCGCCTCTCCCGCCTTGGCTGATCGCAGGTAACTCAGGAGCGGATTCTCGCCCGTAGCGCATATCTCCGGATAAGCCCGGGTGTAAAAGGGACCGTCGAAAAGCGGATTCGGGAAAAACCCGCGCGCCGCTCCCTCGCGCAAATAATGGCTGATCAAGCCGATCCTTTGATAGTCCTTGAGCCGGTATCTCTTCGCATACCAGGCCGCATCGAAAAGCTGGGCAGCCCCAATTTCGTGAATCTCGCGAAAATGATCGGCCCCCACCCCGCTGAAGTCGACCAGCGCCAGTGGCACCCATTCTCCGGTGCCTTTCTTTGCTTCCAGCCGGCACTTGGCCCCGTCGAATTTGGCGATGTCGGAAAACGAGAAGCCGGATTTGGCGGCGCGAGGGTGATCCGGAAAGAGGATCGGAATATCGAGTCGAGGCCGGTCCGCCTTTTCCTCACCGCGCTGCCCCGTTTCACTCACCAGCCGGAGCGAAAGGCGGGTGTTTTTTTTGTTGTCTCGGAGAATCCATCCCTCAAGGAAAAAACCGCCTGGGACATTTAGGTCGGGAAAAATGGCGGCTCCAAAACGAAAGCCGGCGGCGGAGTGATTCCAAACCGACGGCTTTAAACCATTGAGCGAGATAAGCTCCGGCGGACTATCGCTGAAGGGGCTCTTTAGTTTTTTGAGCCCCTGGCGCACCAGCAATGCTTTCCAGCCGCGGCGGATCGTCTCCAACTCCCGACCCCGCAGTGCGTCCTCGGTTTCACGTTGAGCGATCCGATCGGCCGTGCGATCCGCGGAGTCCACCAGCGCGGCCCTTTCCTCTTCAAAGAACGCCAGCTCACGCCGCAAATCGCTCTCCAACTTCGACCATCTCGATTCCCTGACCTGCTGCTCGTTAGTCATCGATTGGAGCTGAGCGGTGACTTTGTCTCGCAGAATCGCTTCCTTCGCCGCCGCCGCTTCCGCCTGCTGCCGCGCTTCACCCCGCAGAATCGCTTCCCTCTTCGCCGCCGCTTCAACCTGACGCCGGGCTTCATCCCGGTGTAACATCACTGCTTGCAACAACTGATCGCGCTCGAAATAGCGATCCTTTAAAGACTTGGCCTCATTCTCGACGGTCTCGACCCGTTTCCGCACTTCGTCACGCTGTCGGATTACGTTTTGCAGGGTCTGATTCTTTTCCTCGTGACGTTCCTTCAAGGAAGCGAGGGTGCGTTTCAATTTGCCCGCCTCGAAATCGCCCTGCCCATTTGCTTCCACCGGAAGAAGCGACAGTCGCTCTCGGATCTCTTCGCCTATCCGATCCAGTTTCTTCCGTGCGCCCGCTTCTTGCGCCTTCCCGCCAAACAAGCTCTGCCATACATCTTCCGTCCACCTGCGAATATCGGGATGAGAAGAAGAGATTTCGGACGTGGCCGCGTGATGGACGTGAGAGGCTTCGATCGACTCGGCAGCCGAGGCAATCTTATCCGCCCCCGCCTCCACCTCGAAGAGTGCGGCCAGTTCCCGTGCCTTGGCCGCCGGATCGGCCAGCAAATCGCGATAGCGCAAGATGAGACGCCGCTCCGAGCGGGTCTCGCGGTCAGCAATTAAGTTATATTGCAACCAAAGCAGGAACGATTTTTGCCGGGAAAAGCCGTCACGATGGGCCAGTGAATAAGCGACTTCCAACGGGTGGCGACCGATCAGAACGAACCGCAGATCGATATCGCGTTCCCGCGCCAACTGATGCCAGATTGGGAGGAGACGACAGGCGCGCGGATCCTTTACGACGATCCGCTCAGCCTCGCCAAATTCTTCATTTAGAATGCTGGAAAGTTGCTGCGCGGCATCGTCCAGCCAGGGAGACTCAAACGCATTCTCGGGCAGGAACCGCAGGTCGTGCCAGGAGCTGCCAAGGTGAGCGAGCGCTTCCTCGTGAAAGCGAACCAGCCGTTCGTTTTCGTAATATCCGTTCGCATTATATTCATTCGCCGGGAGGAGGTTTTTGCCGAGATCGAATCCCAGCCGCGAGATCAAGTCCGCCAGGGCGGAGGTCCCGCTCCGATGCATTCCCAAAACCAAGATAATCTGGCGGAGCTTAAGCATGCTGTCTTACAAGTGCGGTATCGAAAGCGCGTTCATCGTTCTCACCGCGGCCGGCCAGATAATCGCCCTTCCGAATCGAGCCCACAACCCGCAATACTTTAATCCGCACTGGGACTTTCCGATGGTCCGATCACGCGGGGCGGATTGGCCAGATGCCGATCGACCACCACCTCGATATAAACATCCGGCTTCTCCGCCTCAATCACGCTTTGGAACAACGGGTCTTCAAAAGGGATCAATGGCCGAATCTTCAACGTCCTCCGAAAGTGTGCAGGCAAGAACATTCCTAAGGTGCCGGTGAACGAGTCGCCTGTCAGAATCGCGTTCAGCTGTTGCTTCCCGCCGACCGACTCGACGGCCTGGTTACTGATTATGCCTCTCATTTTCATATGGGATTTGAGCGCCGCTCGCCGCAACCGCGGCCTCCCCGGGATGACAATCGCTTCCTCGCTCAGGTGCTCTTCCAGCCCCATCAAGCGCGCGAGGTCGCCGCTCCTCCCTTTTACGATTCGGAATTCTCTTCGGTTCTTCTGCGATTTGAACTCCGGGAACCAGTCCGAGAGCCGCTCGATAATGGCATCGGAGGCGACTGCCGCCCCCAGTTGATTCCAATGGCTGTCCGTCCGGAGGTAAAGTCTGCCCACCTTCTTCGCCTTCAAGAGCGGCGGCCGCAGGTCGACAATATCCAGATCGAAGTCAGCCGGCAGAGCCTTTACCAGATCGTCCATAAAAACTCTGTGATGGACCTGGGTGATGCTGGCGGGAAGAAACTCCGGGTAAATGGTCTCCTTGTTCGGCGCCACCACCACCAGGTATCGAATGCCGCGAGCTGAGAGATAAGCCTTTTTGGCGGCAAATTGTCTTTCCCACTGTCTGATTCTGACGAACGGCAGCGGCACAAGTCCGCGATATTCCTGGATCGAACTTTCTAGAAAAAGCCACCCGTCTCGACCCAAAATGACCTTGGGCGAGGGCGAGATACGGAGCCAATAGAACTTGGCCAGGGCCTGCGAACGCACGAGCAATCCGCGCCAACCAAAATGATCGTTGAAGGCAGCCTCAAAACGCGCCGGATAGGCAGAAAGCGCGTTCCATTGCCATTTGAAAACCGGGTAATCGTGCAACCGGCGCTTTTCCGGCAACTCGATCTGCGGAGCAAGATGGAAGAGATTTTCGGCAGCAGGCAGGATCAGGATAATGAGAAAACAAACGCTCAAAATCGCCGAGGAAATAAGGCTAAGTGGTCGCGCATTCATCAGAATCGAAAATAGATGAAAGGATTATAAGTACCCGCCGCCAGTTGCGTCAGGGCGACAAGAAACATGAGGAGAAGTCCTCCGTTGACGGCCGTTTCGAGGAGAGCGCGCGGGATAACAGGTAACGGCAGGGAATCGAGACGGGCCCCAAGATCCTTGAGCCATGGAAAGGAGGAAGCGACGCCGGCCAGGACCGCGAGTTGGACGTCAGGAGTAAATTGCATCGCCAAAACCATCTGTGGTACCTGACTGCGACTTCCAAGTCCCGCCATCGCCTGCAAATAACCTAACGCGCCCGTCAACGTTTCCGCGCGGAAGAATACCCATCCGACCATGACAACAGACATGGCGTAGAGATGGCTGAGAAAACGCGGCTGCCGCTCAAACCACCGGCTCACCACTGGCCGCTCGATGATTAGAAAAACGCCGTGGTAAAGACCCCACAGGACAAACGTCCAACTCGCTCCGTGCCAGAGTCCGCAGAGGAAGAAGACAACGACCAGATTGAAGTAATTGCGCGTCGGCGAGACCCTGTTTCCGCCTAGGGGAATGTAAAGATAATCGCGGAACCAGGTCGAAAGCGAGATATGCCAACGGCGCCAAAACTCCTTAATCGATCGCGAAATATATGGGTAATTGAAGTTCTCCGGGAAATGGAATCCAAACATCTTTCCCAGTCCGATCGCCATGTCCGAGTAGCCGGAAAAATCAAAATAAATCTGCAGCGTGTAGCAGATAATGCCCAGCCACGCGGCGGCGCTCGACAGGGTTTCAGGGGGCGCGCGAAAAATCGCATCGGCCGGTGTCGCCACCGTATTTGCGATCAACACCTTCTTGCCGAAACCGATCAAGAATCGGCGCACGCCCGCGGCAAAAAGCGGGAGATTGATCCGCCGACTAACGAATTGATCCGCCACATTATGAAAACGCAGAATCGGGCCGGCAATCAATTGCGGGAAAAGCGTGACGTAAAGCGCCACGCGTACGAAATTTTTCTGTCCGCGCGCGTCGGCGCGATAGACATCGATCACGTAGGAGAGAGCGTGGAAGGTGAAAAAAGAAATGCCGATCGGCAGGTGCACGGGATCGAGATGAAAAGGCGCAACGCCCAGCGGAGCGAGCATTACGCCTAACGAGTCGACCAAAAAATTGGCGTATTTAAACCCGATGAGAAGCAGCAGATTCACCACAATCGCCGCCACCATCAGCGGCTTCATCGCCGGCTTATCTCGCTCCCGCTCGATCAATAACCCAAAGACATAATTGGCCGTGATCGAGGCCAGCATGATGAGGGTGTAAAGCTTTTCACCCCAAGCGTAGAAAAAGAGGCTCGCGATCAGGAGCCACAGGTTCCAGAATCTCCGCGGGAGCAGGACGTAAACGCCCAACACCAAAGGTAAAAACAAAAAGATAAAAATCGGAGAACTAAAGACCACGTTCGGGGTGATGTTGCACAAGTGATCGCCCATGACAAGGCAGGAAGGTCGCTCCGGCCTTCCGGAAGTTTGAGGCCTTATTCAAATCCTCGTGCCCGACTTCGGATGACGCCCGACGAGCGGCTCGTGCGGCCCGTCTGAACGGTGAAAATCACTGGCCTACCACACCGCGACGAGGAGATTTTGCCCACAGGGAGGACCAGTTCATGGATGCGCGATCATTGAGCTGGGATTTCCACCATCCTTCCTCCGACCGGAACCAATCACCAATAATGGACCTGCAAAAGTTGGCGCTTGCTCTGAAAGAGAGCGTTTGATAACAAACAATGTTGCTCTAAATCCAAGTGGCGTGAAAGAGTGCGTAAAAATCGATGGCGGCGGTAGAATTGCGCTGTCGCCTTGTCCGAGAGCGCGCGCAAAGACGCGCATCAGACAAATGATGATTAAAAAATCTTCGCTTGCGCTCCTGTCGGTTTTCGCCTTGGGCGTGGCCGCAGCCAGAGCGCAAGAGATTCTCCCGCCGCGTTTTGATTTTGGTCGCTATTCGGCAATGGTGAAAAAATCGCCGTTCGCAATCGCTACCGCTGCAGCGGCGCCGGCAGCGACGCCAGATTTTGCCAAAGACCTCTACGTGGCCAATGCCGCGCATTCGAAGGAGAGCGATATGGTCACCATTGCCTCGATTGCTGACCAGAATTTCAAAAAGTATCTTACGACGAGGGTGCCCGTGGAGGGCTACGGCATCGCCAGCATTGAGTGGTCCAAGCGGGTCGGTGCGACGAAAGTGACGATTAGCAAGGGCGGAAAATTTGCGACTCTCAGTTTTAATGAAGCCCTTCTCGCCCAGACTCCTCGCGAGGCTCGTCCGGTCGCCGGTCAGCCGCGACCCGGCGCGCCTTTGCTATCGCGTTCGGTGCCCCGCCAAGCCCAGACCCGCAGGAGTATGCGCCAACCTTCAAAGGCGAATCCGAATCTCGCTCCCGCACGAGCGCCAAATCTCCCACATACACCGAAGGTGGCGTTGGAAGTAACCGCGGACCAACAGATGCAGCAGGAGCAACAGATGCAGCGAGAACTGCACGAAGAAATGCAAGCGCGGTTGCAACGGGAACCTGCCCAGCTGATCGACCCCCAAAAAAAGTAGGGCCGCTGCGAAGAGTGGCGACTGCACCGTGCAACGTTTTTTTTTAACCCATACTCCCAAGTCGGGGATTACCGCAGTGCGGCCTACAGTGCCGCTGAAGGAAAAAGAAACAAAAAATCGCCACGCTGGTTAGGCGTGGCGACTCATTGTCCAAGGATGTAGAGGCGGCTGTCTTGAGCCGCCCGATTGGATTCCGGCGCCGGCGACCAACGCCGCTACATCATCACTGTCTACAAATCACTTATTTTGAGCGACTGTCCTCGGGACCGTCTTGTGCAACTCAATTTGCGCGCTGACTTTCTGGATCTGCGAGGCCTGCTCTTTTAGCTGCGCCGTAAAAACCTCCATACCCTTGCGCTGCAGAGCGACTGTTGATCTCAGGTCAGCAATACTGGCCTGTTGTTCCTTTACTCTTTGGTGCTCTTTGATGAACTCGTTCAGCAACATCGCATTGACCGCATCGTAGCGCACGGTTAAAAGCTGGCCGTCGGCGTCGCGCACCGCCAGATCGGGATTCACTGCCGCTACGTCTTCTGCAATCAAACCAAACTGCGGCGTGTCTCCGGCTTTTTTGGTGTCCTGGTTTTTGTAATGAAACGTGACCGGTTTGAGCGCCAGGATAGCCTCGCTGATTTGATCCATCGGTTTAATATCTTTCTTAAACCGGCGCGACGAGCTAACCGTGCCGAGCTGCCCGTCCGAGTCTATGACGACATTTATGCCATCAGAGTTTCCTACAGTGACGCCGCGAATGTTGCCGATAAAACATCTGTTGCTGGTATCGGAGGTACCGTCACCTGAAGACTTGATGCAGATAATGTTACTCGGGCTGTCCCCCGCGGTGTTGGGATAGTTATTCCCGGCGCTGATGCCGAGAAAGACGTTTCCATCACCCGCCACAAGCCTCGCTCCGGCATTATAGCCCAAAACGGTGTTATTCGCGCCGGTTGCAATCTGGAGCGCTCGTCTGCCAATAGCCACATTGAAGGCACCGCTGGTGTTGCTTAAGAGCGAGAGAGAACCGACAGCCGTGTTAAAGCTGGCATTAGAATTGTTCAACATGGATTGATAGCCGATAGCCGTGTTACTACTTCCGGTTTGGTTATTTTGGAGCGCTTCCGAACCGACGGCCACGTTGTCTATGCCGGTGGTGTTGCTATAGCCCGCCAGCCACCCCACGGCCGTGTTGTCGCTTTTGGTGCTGCTCTGCAGCGCGGAATGACCGACCGCCGTATTGCGCGTCCCAGTGACGTTGCTGTAGAGCGCGCCAGCGCCGACGCCCACATTTTGGGAGCCAGTGGTGGTCAAGCGGAGCGCGAGGTTTCCCACGCCGATGTTTTGGCCGCCCGTTGTTAAACTAAAGAGCGCGCTGTTACCCTGCCCTGCGTTGTTGTTGCCGGTGGTAAGACTGTTGAGCGCGTTCGTGCCAAAGGCGGTGTTGAATTGGCCGGTGGTAATATGGGCCATCGCGCCTTGTCCGTCACGGGTGTTGGCGCCAGGCGGAGGAGCGGGGTCGGGAGCGGCTTGCACTCCTGGTAAAATGGCAATGCAGCCGAGTAAAAGCGGGATGCAAAGCAAGCCGCGGATCGAATTTTGATTTATCTTTGTTTTCATGAGGATGGATTCTTTCTTTTTCCCAGTGGATATTTGTTGGTTGTCGTCTCTGAACCGGCAAAGACCCCATCGGACTAAAGTGTCCTCTCCCGCTCCCAGAGACGATTGGTTCACGGGCAGTGTGCGAAGAACGGGTGCCGACGTGTCAAGAAAAAATGCAAGAAGTTTTAAGTCTCGGAATCAAGGAAAAGCGTAAAAAACAGAAACTCCGAGCTAAGTGAGCAGGAGGCGAATCTCTTGCGTGACCAAAGCGTCTCTGTTGTAGGCGAAGGTCAAACGCGGTGGCGGCACCTCGGTCACCGGCAGTCTTTCTTCAAATGCAACAGATAATCCGGCGACAAGCGCCGCATCGCGAATGTCATCGGCTGTGACACGGTTGAGCGTTTCAAATTGCGCCCATTCGCGCACCTTGGTTGTCTCTGGCCATCTCGAGTTCATGACCATCGCCCTCAGCGTATCAGGCTCGTTCAAAAGATGCGTCCAGGGCGTCGGGTCGTACCGGTACAAATGCGATCCTTTTGGTGAAAAATAGAGCGGATTAATTTGAAGAACCAATAGTCCACCCGTTCGCAGCCGGCCTTTCAAAAGGCGCATGGTCTCCGCCAACTGGGAAAAGCTCACGTGCTCAAAAACGGACCAGGCGAAAATCAGATCCATATCGTGTATTTCGGCTGGTAAGGTCCCCGGTTCGCTAAAGAGCAAGAAAAGGTTGTGCGGAATATCCAGGCCGATTTGCTCGGCAAACTTCGCGCCGAGGTTCCCGAGGTCAGGCGGCGCGATGTCGACTCCAAAAACCGTTGCGGTGGGATGGCGAAGCGCGAAGGACGCCGCAGCGATTCCTTCGCCGCACCCGAAGTCGAGCACGCGGCCCATTTCGAGACTGAGACGATTTCCAGTCAACCGGCGGATGATTCCGTATTCGTGCATCACCCGGCTCCGGAATCCGCGGTCCGGCGCGGCTGCCAGCCGTTTCTCGATTTCTCCGAGTGGCAACGGCATCGTTCTTTATTCTTCTGATCTGAACCGAAGATCAGGCGACTTTTGGTAAATCAGTCGGGCCATCCTTTAGACGAGCATATCGCTCAAATCATCGAGAAAAGGTATTAGCACGGAGACGCAGGAAATTACTATTGAACAAAAGAACGGGAAGCGCTTCCAGGCGCTCAGATCCAGCCCCGTCACTTCCTCCGTCCGTTCTACATCTTCCTGCATCGATTCATGCAGTGCCTCCAGCTCGCTCCGACGAAACCGTGGGTTTACCTGCGCTTCCGAGGCTCGGTTATCCTCCGCGATGGTGAGAGTTTCACCGTCCCACCTCAGATCGTTGCCTTTGTTCACGAAACGCGGCAAAGGAGGCCTGTTTGTTGAAATACCGAGGAACGATAACGCCGATTCGACGAATGCAACTGGCGAGGATCGTAACATATCGAAACGTAAAAAGTGGACATTCTCCGCCCCGAAAATTTCGAGAAACCGCGAGCATGCCTTACTGTGAATCGCAAAATCCTTCACTCGAAAAGGCGTCTTCTCTAACTCCCCAATCCGCTCATCGCCGCGAAGGCGGCCGCGCCGGTAATTATGAAGATACAAGGAGACCGCTTTTTCGGTAGGGTGCCGCAGGCAAATAATAAACTTCATGCCGGGGCCAAACGACTCCCTTATTCGACTTGGTGCGTCCTCTGAGTGGAAATAGGAGGCAGACGCCTCACCCACCCAGGCTTCCTCCTGCGCCTCGCTAAAGTGTTCCTTGAGATAACCGGGAACTTTCGTGGAATCGAAATCGTGCCTGGAGAAAAAAAGCGGCTCTTTAAGCCTGCTCACGAATACGTCCGGATGCAGCCGAAGATTATGGTAAAGATAACTCGTTCCGGCTTTTTGTTCGCCGGCAATCATGAAATTTGGCTGTCGACCCGTGTATTTCTCTTCAGAGGGGCCGGTCATCCATTTTGTGTCGCTGGCGTTCATTGGCAGAAGCTTACATCCCTCTTCTTCTAAAAATGGGCTGGCCTCAGCCTGTCTGTTTGGGGCTGATCCGTCAACCAGCAATCGCCTGACGAGAAATTCATCGTCGCCGAGGACGTCGTCACGCGCGGCGGTCGAGTGCAGGCGACGATGGACATCGTGAAGGGACATGGCGGCGTGGTTAGCGCCGTCGGCGTTATCGTTGATCGAAGCGGCGAACGGAAGCCGGATTTCGGTTGTCCGTTTGCCAGCTTGATGCCATTGACGCGGAGACATTTAAGGAAGACGGTGTTCCGTCGATCTTGTCGCCGTTCCCGTGATTAAACCCGGCAGTCGTTAGGCTGCTTCGCCCGCTACTTTGAAAAATACGGCTTTAAAAAAGGTTCACCCGTCTGCAGTGGTGGCGTCCACTGCTCCGGCAGATCGATCCCCCCGTCTTCTGCATGAAGCCGGTCTTTATCTCGGACCGGAGCGCGATAGGATGCAGGATCGGGTCGGCGACCCGGTTTTAGGGAAATCTCCGCTCCGTTTGCTATGTTTAGTTGATGACCAGCGCTACCGCCAAAGTTGAATTCCCAGCTACGTCGACAGAGGCATGGGGCCCTGCCGCCTTGGACGAAAGGCGCATCCGCACCTGTGATCTGCTCGCTCGGCTGGCCAGCCGCCGCGATTACTGGATCGACCACAATCGCTACTACTACCGGCTTCTCGCCCGGTTGTTGCAGTTCTTGGTCGAGCCGGGCAAGCGAGTCCTCTCCGTTCGCTGCGGAACAGGCACCCTGCTCGCCGCCACCCGTCCTTCCCTCGGTCGCGGCATCGATATTTGTCGCGAAATGATCGATGTGGCGAAGCGGCGGCACCCCGCATTCCAATACGACATCGCCTTTCCCGATACGAACAGCTTCCGCGAGTGCTTCGACGAGGCGGAAAAGTTTGACTACATCGCTTTCAGCGAAATCGACGATACGGTCGACGTCCAGAGCGCTTTGCAGAATCTGAAACCCTTATGCGAGCGCCATACCCGGCTCCTCGTTACCACCTATAATCACCTTTGGGAGCCTCTGGTCACGCTCGCCGAAACCATCGGGATGAAAGTGCCACGCGTTGAGCAAAACTGGCTGTCGGGAGCCGACGTTCGGAATCTCCTCACCCTAAGCGGCTACGAGCTTCTCGGCACACGACGGATTGTTCTGTGTCCCAAGTATATCCCGCTTCTTTCCTGGTTTCTAAATGGCTTCTGCGCGCGGCTTCCCATCTTGAATCGCCTATGCATGACCGAAGTCCATGTGGCCCGTCTCATTCCCACTCCGCTTGACGCCCGCGACCTTAGCGTATCGGTCATCATTCCTTGTAAAGATGAGCAGGGGAACGTGGAGGACGCGGTCAGTCGCATTCCCGAACTGGCCGGGAGAACCGAGATCATTTTTTGCGACGACAAATCGACTGATGGGACCGCTGAAAAGGTTCTAGACATGAAGCAGCTGCATCCCGAACGCGAGATTCGACTGGAGCATGGGCCGGGAATCTCCAAATCGAAAAACGTCTGGACCGGCTTCGATGCCGCCACGGGTGATATTCTCATGATCCTGGACGCCGATCTAACCACGATGCCCGAGGAGCTTCCCTATTTCGTGGAAGCACTCGTCTCCGGCGTCGCCGAGTTTGTCAACGGTTCGCGCTTAATCTATCCGGTGCCTCGCGAAGCGATGAAGGGCGCAAACATGCTCGGAAATAAATTCTTCAGTCTCGCCTTCTCCTACCTCCTCAGCCAACGAGTAAAGGATACGCTTTGCGGCACGAAGGTGCTCTGGCAATCCGATTGGGAACGCATTAAACCCATGCAAGGCACTTGGGGCATTGAAGACCGCTGGGGCGACTACGAGCTCTTATTCGGCGCCTCTAAACTCAATCTTCGTATTGTGGACCTCCCGGTTCACTACCAGGAACGTATTTATGGTACAACCAAGATGACCAAAGTCTTCCACAACGGATTAATCATGCTCAAAATGTGCTGGCATGGCTTTCTCAAGTTGAAACTGGGTCAGTAATTCCTTACCAGACTTATCGCCAAACAACCCTTTTTTCATGGAAGCTCGCCTCAAGCATGAAATTGATCATGGGCGCTACCTTCTCGCGCACGGCGCGGGCGAGGTGTGGAATTGGGAGAGCCCAGCAGGACGTTTGCGTTGGAAACGCCGGGTCAAAATGCTAACCACACATTTACATGCAAGCATGAAGGTACTCGAACTCGGGTGCGGCACCGCTTTCTTTACCAAAGAGCTGGCCAAAACCGGCGCTGATGTAACCGCTATTGATATTTCGCCCGAATTGATCGGAGTCGCCCGACAAGAGTGTTCCAATCCGAATGTGCGGTTCGAAGTCCAAAACGCCTACGCCTTGAATTACGCCGATGGATCGTTTGACTCCGCCGTCGGGAGTTCGGTCCTGCATCACTTGGAAATAGACCAAGCCCTATCGGAAATTTATCGCGTGCTTCGGCCGGGCAGTATTGTCCGTTTTACCGAGCCAAATATGTTGAATCCGCAAATCGCGGTCCAAAAAAATATTCCAGCCATCAAGAAAAGACTTGGCGACTCGCCTGATGAAACGGCTTTCTTTCGCTGGCCGCTACAACGGCGCCTAGGGAAAGCTGGCTTCCAGGACATCGAGATTGTTCCCTTCGATTTTCTCCATCCCAAAACTCCGCTAAGCTGGATCGGTGGCGTCTCGGCCCTCGGGCGATTCTCGGAGAAAATGCCTCTGCTGCGCGAGATCGCCGGCTCGCTCTACATTCGCGCCCGGAAATGAATCACGCCGCCTTTGCGCAAGATCAGTATGCCGCCGACCGCGCCCTAACCCTCCGGAATCGCGCCCGCTTAAATTCCAATCCCAACCTGCTCTTCTGGTATCGCGAACTCTACCGCGAGCAGGTGAAAGACTATGCCGACCCTGAGTCGTTAAAGATTCTGGAGATTGGCAGCGGCGTATCCCCTTTGCAACGCTTCCATCCAAACGTCATGACGAGCGATGTTCTGGAACTCGATTACGTTGACCACGTTTTTGATTGCCACTCGATCGATGAGTTTGAACCGATCTCGCCGGCCAGTTTGGACGTTATCACCATGACGAACGTTCTCCATCATCTTAAAGATCCCGTCGGCTTTCTGAATAAAGCCGCCATTAAATTGAAACCGGGCGGAGAGCTCGTCGCGACCGAGCCATACTTTTCAGCCCTCGCTACTTTCCTCTACAAATATGTGCACCACGAGCCGGTCGATTTCGATATTGACGCGCCGGTGCTGGCCGAAGTGCGGGGGCCGTTGGCCTCCGCCAACATCGCGTTGCCGTGGCTGATTTTCAGCAAGAACCCAGAGTGGAGCGAACGATTGCGCGAGATGTTTCACTTCGAGGCGAAACGGTTCCCAGTCTTCAGCTCGCTCTCTTACATGATCACCGGCGGCATCTCCCGGCGCCTTCCCATTCCCCATGTGATCTATCGTGCTCTCTTCAAGATCGATTTAGCTTTGAGTCGCCGGTTTCCGAATCTCCTGGCCTCATTTTTCACCATCACGCTCACGCGAAACTAGATGTCTTCCAGTCAACTCATTCGGCATCTCGGCAATATCGCTTACCGGCACGCCTTTGGCATTTACCGGCCTCTCTATGGCATCTTTAAGAGCTACGCTGACCGGGCGGAGCGAACCTTCTTGGCAAAGCATCTTTCGGCCGGATATGTGGCGGTGGACGGCGGCGCGAACATCGGGATTTACTCCCAATTTCTGGCCAAGTGCGTCGGTTCGAGCGGCGCCGTCCATAGCTTTGAGCCCTCGCCGGCTAATTTTGCGCGGCTACGCGCAGCGGTGCGGGATTTTCCGAACGTTTCGGTGAATCAGCTTTTGCTGGGTAATAGGACAGAAGAATCCGTCCTCTACATCTCGGAAGCGCTCAATGTTGATCATCGCGCCTATCCCACCGAGGGGGAGTTACGCCGCGGCATCTCCGTTCGCTGCACGAGACTTGACGATTACTTTAAACCGGGCCAGCGCGTTGATTTGATTAAGATGGATATTCAAGGGTTCGAGCTTCACGCTTTGGAGGGAGCGCAACGCGTGCTCGAAGATAATCCCAAGATAAAGCTGCTCCTCGAGTTTTGGCCCTATGGTCTGAAGGAGGCGGGTAAGTCACCCGAAGCATTTGTTTCTTTCCTGAAAGACCGCGGTTTCGTGATTTTCCGACCAAAGGGTGATGGGCTCACGCGATGCGATCCCCCCTGTGCGAACTCTTCCGATCCCACGAATTATTTCAACATCTTCGCGCAACGAGCGAACCCGCGAGCTTGAGGCGGCAATTTATTTTGCCTTGGTCTTAGCAGGCAGGACGTGCGCATAATCCAGCACCGCTGCTTTCTCAACTTTCATTGGGATAATAGCGTCACACTCGAGCGTGTACCGGATGAAGACCAAAGGCCTCGCAGGTGGCTTGACTCTACCGACGAGAACGGCGGGCCTCCCGCATAACTCGCGCGGAATTCGACCGGGAAAGATGACGTCCAAGCCGGAAAATCTAAACATTGAATAGTCATAAGATCGTTGCTTGAAGAGAGGACTGCGACCCTCAACGTGGGTGCCTTTGGGAAAATAATGGATGAAGTAGGGCAAAGCACCGGACTCGACCGCTACGACCACTTCCAAAGCGGGATCCACCAAAGGCGGGTTTGCACTTTGAGATTGGGGACGTGCGACGTAAAGATGCACGCGATCAGGCGAAGGCAAACTCCGATCCAGAGAAGGTGACAACTTCTTCACTCTCTGCAGTATTCCCATTTTTTGCCCGCGACTTAGTCTTGCGATTCGTTTGGGCCGGTGGTCTGAGCCTGCATTGGCAAGGATAAGCCTGGTTGCGCTCACGGTCGCAAAAAGCACAAAGAGCATTGCTAGAATTCTCACTGCCAATCTCGCGCGCGATTCGAAAACTTGAATAAATCGATGAGCCGGCGGCGCGATTTCGTGACTGCCTGCGGTTTGCCTGCTTTTGTGGGCCACGCGGAGCAGCGCGAAAGTTAAAGCCGAAGCCGTGTAATAGAAAGCGGCCAGATAAAAGCAGGCAAAGAGCCAGTCGGTCATCAAGACGCTGCGATAGAGGATTGTGTTGTTGAAAATGGCGTTGGCGAGGCCTGTGACCAGCAGGCTGACCATTAGCAGAGACACATTCTGTTTCGACTTACCCCGCACCAGTCCGAAAATGAAGCCGGTCGCAAGTATCAGGGAATTCCCATACAGCGGAAGCGTTCGCCAGATGCCAATCAAGCCGCAGGAAAAAGCCACAAATACGAGGCCGACGAAGGCATCTTCTTTCATTCTGCATAGACCGACAACAAACAACATCCCTCCTAGGATAAAGATGAAAAGAGTCTGCGCCTCGATGTGGCTTGAAAAGATTTGCCGCGGGGCAAATTCGTCGCCCGTGGCGCGATAGTTACGATCAAAACAATTGAGATAAATCCACAACGCCCCGGCGGTCTGAGCCAGATAAAAACCCGGATTATCCTGTAGGTGTTCGAGCGATTTCTGCATGTAAAATGAGTACGTTGCTTCGATAGTCGCGGGAATTCCGGCGTGATAAGCATCGAGCCGACCACGCATCGACCAACTCTTGTACTCGGGCGAAGTGGCGGCATACAGTGCCTCACCCATATTCGTCGAGACGCTCCAGACATTGTGCACGACCTTTTGGCGAATGAGCCAGGGCCCCAAAGCGGCGACAGTTCCAAGCGTGAAAAGCGAAACGATAATAACAGCCCACCGGAGATTTTTTCGCTTCCGCCACTCACACGCTGCCAGCAGCAGCGCGTAGAACGGCGCGCAAAAAAGCGTTAGCGTCCGCGTCAAATTTGATAGTCCGAAGAAAATGCCGCTCAGCACAGTAGCGCCCACCGTTCGGCAACGGCCAGTCTCAAGCATGAAATAGAGTGAGAGAATAAAAAAGAGGAGACCGAGCGGCTCCGTAGCGGCCTGCGGAGTCGTGATTATCTGCGATGGATCGAAGGCAAAAAACATCGCGGCAGTGCATCCGATCCAGCGATTGAATGAGAGCCGAGCGGTTAGATAGATGAAAGCCGCTGAGATTGCCCCGATCAGGACGTTCAAACAAGTGATCATAGTAAACGACCAGTCCGTCCAGATATAAAAGAGCGCTAGAAAAAGGGGATAAAAAGGACGATAAGACGTGCCGAACCCCTCGCCGTGGATAAGGTGGATCGCGGAGTTGGTCCACAGCTGACCATCGACGAACGGCACACCGCGCACAGAAAGGAGGCCACTAAAATCGGGATGGGTGATGGCAAAACACCAGCGTACGACAAGAGCAAGAGTGAAAAACAACAGCGCAACTGCGACGTCGCTCCCGAGAAGCGCACGCAAAAAAGCAACGAACTTACTCTCCGACCGCATAATGTATCTTCGGGCTCAGTAGAAACTATTTGTTCACGGACGAAATTGCGAACGCCCGATAAATCCTGAATATTCTGAGGTCTCGCAGAAGTGCAGTGTTGCCGATTTGCATTCGCTCGTCAACGTCAGTTGGGGTTGGAGGACTGAGGTGATGTTGCACAAGCGCGCGAGGCAAGCAAGTTTGTTGATCGTATTCCGTGCCCGAATGCGAGAATTTCGCCCGAACTGTCTGTTATTTTGACCGAGCCACCAAAACCGATGAGTGATACAAACCACTGGCATGTTCTCGAGCCCGCGAATGCAAAGTTTCACGGAGAGGAAGCGGTGCTGGCCGAGGTTGAACGCAGAGTGGCGCCGGACGACGGAATGTACAAAGGACATGACGCCTACTATTTGGAAGTGGGCGCAAACGCCTTGCATCTAATCCGACTCGCCTTGGAAGCCGGCGACCGATCTACCGATCAAATTGAGCGGGTTCTCGATTATGCCTGTGGATGGGGCCGGGTGTTGCGCTGGCTGCGCGCTGCTTTTCCTTCCGCGCGAATTGCTGGGGCCGATGCTAACAAGAAGGCGATCGTCGCGATGAAGGAGATCTTCGATGTCGACGCATTTATACTTGATAAGAGTCTAGAGGAAGACATCGGCCGTGATTTCGATTTGATCTGGATGGGTTCTCTGGCGACGCACCTGCCACCGGAACAATTCCAGGCGCTGCTGGTTCGATTGTGCTCGCTCCTTTCAGCGCGGGGAATTGTGGTCGCGACGACGCATGGTCCCTACGTTGCCAATCGCATCGCTTCGGGAGAAAAAACCTATGGATTGGATGCGGCCGGCATGTCGAAAATAATTGGCGAATACGAGACGACCGGGTTTGGGTTCAGTCCTTATCCACAGGCAAAGGCCTACGGTATTTCGTTATGCAAGCCCTCGAAGCTTTTGTCGATCATCGCGAATGCCGCACTTCACCCAATCTTCTACCAGGAGCGCGCGTGGATGAGACACCAGGATTGCTTTGCCGCTGAGAAGCGCGTGAACGCCACTGCGCTTGAACTTAAATGATAACATCAATCGGTCTTAGCTCGAATCACCAGAGCTGCCGGCGCGCCTATTGGGTAGTACCTTTGTTCGTCCTTGCCGTAGCGAAACGCAGCCAAGCGATAGAGACCCGGCGTCATTTTTGGAATTCGGAACTGAAGATCAAATCCTGCTACGGCACGAGAGGAGGCTCGTGTATGACGAATGACATCGACGCGCTTCCGATTTATAGGGCCTTCGCCCACGGCGAGAATTTTTCCTTCCGGTGTGATCAACACTATGAGGACTCGGTTCCCAGCGTTTGGTTTGCCGCCGACCGACCAGCCGCGGCACTTGATTTCACGGAAAGGAAGGATCGAAGCAACTTTCAGGTCACCGTCACTCCATCGACCTCTCTTGTGAGTGGTGATCAAATCAAGAACTTGGCCGGACCGAAAGGTATTGAGAAGAAACCCCGCTTTTCGCATCGCCTTGTAAGCACTTAAAAGCTGTTCTCTGACGGGATAGTCAAAAGTCCACAATTGCCCGGGCTGTCTTTCCTCCAGCCCGAAGGATTGCTTTTGGAAATGCATGCGTTCGGTAAATTCCTCCCAACTCTTTGTCGCGACCAGGGAGTGGCGAGCTTGGAAGTAGAGAAAACCGGCCAGGAGAAGAACTAACAGACCGAGAACAACGGGCGACCGGGCGCGCTTCCGTGTCCAGTTTCGTCGGACGAATATTACGCTTAGACCAATGATTCCGATAATGAGCCATTGGGAATAGGTGCAGTAACGCGACCGCAACGCCTGTTCCAATCCGATATGCGATCGGCCTACAGCGGCAATCGGCCCGGAAAGTAGCGGGTAAAAACCCATGGAGAGCCACGGTAACCAGCCGGCCTGCAATCCCTCCGTTCGCCAGATTCTGAAACATTGAAACGCGAGAGCGAGAAAAGTGAGCAGGAGAACGGCGCCCCAAATGGCCGCCACTGGAATTGAATCGCCTGAAAGGCTCGATCCGAGCCAGATGAAAAAGTAAGTAACCGACCTGCCGAAATGGAAAAGACCATCTCGTATGTCCAATGCCTTCCCAGGTATGAAGCCGGTGAGGTAAAACACGAAGCAAATTAGGCTGGCGGCAAAATGCAGACCCAAAGTGCGAATTTGTTTCCGGCGGTCGAGCCCGACTACGACCGGAACAAGGACGAACCACTGAAACAATCCGCTGGAAAAGCAGAAGCTCGAAAGAGCACAGCAGAGACTAACGAGCAATCCGCGCCCCAGCGGGCGCAAAGCGGAAGTGTTGATGAGCCAGCCGAGGGCGAAAAACATGTTGGGCAGAAATGACAGAATCGCGTCGTGCCAGTTCCAATTCACCCATTGGGCAATGGAAAAGAAATTCAAATTGAAGAGCGCGACCGCAGCCCAAAGAGCCGGCCAACTGATACCCGGATTCGTTCTCCTCAATAGAACCAGCGTCATCACGGCAGTCGCGATCGCCGAGGTGAAATTTAAAAGGACGGCCAGGATAAGATCCCGGTTCACAGAATGAACAAGGAAGAGCAGAAGGCGCGGAACCGCGGGACGCGAATCGACTTGCTGAGAGAAGAGGAACCTTCCCCAACTCATATCGCCATTCATAAATGTCGCGATGTGGTTATAGAGGCCCCAGGTATCGTAATACGGAAAGTTGTAATAATTGACAATCGTAAGAGCTAACAAATGCAACAACGGAGCGATGGCCGCCGCTGCGAAGAGCAGGGACAAAACGATGCGCGTGCGACGTTCGCTGCCGGCATTCGTCAGCCTGCTTGCGCTGGAATCAGGGAAGTGTTCGGGAGTCAAAGAGGTTCCTCGTCAGGCGACGATTCGTCTTGTTTCTGCCCGATGGCAAACAAGGAACTGCCGATGGGCATTGAAAATGGCATGGCTGTTTCGATCGCTTGCATGGCGCCAAGCATTTTGCTGACGAGACGATTAGGTGGCTCGAAACCGGTCCGAATCGTCCGTTCCCGCGAAACAAAAGAGAGCACAACTTTGCGCGCGAGAAGGAGCGGGATTAACGAAAACCCCCATTGAACAATCGAGATGGGTCGCACGTGGACGACACGAAAGAGTTCTTTCATGCCACGACTATCATAACGGCGTTTGTGCCCTGCGACCTCGTCGTATTGGCTGTAGAGCGACATGTGCGCCGGAACATTGACGACAACAATGCCATTGGGTTTCAGGTGCCGGAGGGATGTGGCCAGGAACGCGGTGTCGTCGTCGATATGTTCGATCACGTCCATGAGCAAAATCATGTCGTAAGCGTTTAACATTTTTTCATTCTGGTCGAAGATATCGTAAACCAAGAGCCGGCCTCGACCCTTCTCTGCCATTTCCAAGGCGTGCCGATTCAAATCGCAGCCGTCCACTGGAATCTCCAGTTCATCTTCGAGCATCTGGCGGACAACGCCGTGACCGCAGCCGATTTCCAACGCACTCCTGATCGGAACGTCGAGACGTTTCAGTTGTTGGCGGAGAACGCGATGCCGCCACTGCATCCAAAAGTGATCGGCCTTCGCGAACTCGAACCACTCATCCGCCATTGAGACAGGAGTGGCTGGAGAAAGGAATTCGATTTCATTCATCAACTGGCGTTCTCCTGCTCGAGATTAACGGTTCGCTCGATGACAAACGACGGGCGGCCTTTCACTTCAAGGAACATTTGACCGATGTACTCGCCCAAAATTCCCAAGTAGAGAAAAACAAGACCATTCGAAAAGAGTAACACGACAACGAGCGTGGTAAATCCAGGTGCTGCGATGTGCGCGTTGGTAAAGAGCGCTATCGCGGTATATGCGATGGCGCCCACGACCGCGATAAAACAAAGCGAACCCCCGCAAATAAATCCAATTCGCAGCGGCTTCGTCGAAAAAGAAGTCAGACCCGAGAAGGCCAGCTTCAAGAGCCTTATGAATGAGTATTGGGGACTACCCGCGGCGCGGGCTGGTCTCGAGATAGGGAATCCCTTGCTGGCTAGCCCGAGCCATGCCCGCAGGCCACGGACAAATCGCAGCTTTTCTGGCAAGGCAAGAAGCTGACGCACTGCCCGGTGGCTCATCACACTAAAATCGCCACTATCAACATGAACGGGACTGTCAGCCAAAAAGAGAAAGGCCCGATAAAACAAATAGTAGAAGAGGCGTTTAACTCGCTTCTCCTGACGACTTGCCCGCACCGCATAGACCACATCGAGTCGCTCTGCCCGCAGAACGTTGTACATCTCGATTAGGACCTCGGGCTCATCCTGAAGGTCCGCGTCCATGATGCCAACACAGTTACCTGAAGCGAGGGATAAGCCGGCCGAAAGCGCATATTGGTGGCCGAAATTGCGCGTCAAAACAACCAATTTTACTGATGGATCATCCTGCGCGCAGGCCTCGAGATACTTGATGCTGCCGTCAGTCGAACCGTCGCTTACGAAAAGTAATTCCCAAGTCGCGGGTCGCTCTTGGATATTCTTCAAACGCTCCCACAGAAGAGGCAAAACAGCTTCCTCATTAAGGAAAGGGATGACGATGCTGAGTTCGGGCCGATTCATACGCAGTACGCGATTACCGACACTGGATTTTGGGAAAAGACAATCAAATTGTTGCGACGAAGCGTACCCCTTTGAGCCCGCAACGTTAAATTTTGTCGGAGAGTTACGACCGATTTGCCCTACAGCGAGAACGCAGTCTTGACTCAGCAGGCGCGTCCTTTAATTTCAGACTTCTTGCCGCCGCTAACGCGGATGAATTTTGTTGTGACCGCTTTTTCCGCTTTTTATCGCTCGTCCGTCGGGAAAAAAATCATCGTCGCGCTGACCGGGATCATTTTGATCCTCTTTATCATTGGCCATCTGTTGGGGAATTTGCAGATTTTCCTCGGGCCCGGCTGGATCAATGGCTACGCCGAACATCTGCGCGAACTCGGTCCGTTGCTTTGGATCATCCGCGTGTTCCTGCTCGTCACCGTAATCGTTCACATTTACGTGACGATCCGGCTCGCCATCGAAAACCGGCGGGCGCGCCCGGACCATTATAAGCGTAAAGATTATGCGAAAGCTTCCGTCGCTTCGCGCTATATGGTGATGAGCGGGTTGATCGTGCTGGCGTTTCTCATCTATCACATCCTGCACTTCACCGTGCGCGTGACCGATCCGCGCTTCGCGTTGCTCAAACAAGATCCGCTCAACCATTACGATGTTTATTCGATGATGGTTTATGCTTTCCAGAACGTTTGGGTTTCGGCCTTCTACGTGCTCGGGATGTTCCTGCTCTCGCTCCATCTCAGCCACGGTTCCTCCAGTTTTTTTCAATCGCTCGGCTTGAATGACAAGAAGCTCACGCCGCGTCTGGCGCGCTGGGGGCGCATCTTCGCCTGGCTCATTTTCATCGGTTACGTCTCGATTCCCCTCGCCTGCCTGATGGGTTGGGTGAAGCCGGCGCAGCAATTATGATCGGCACTCTCGACGGAAACGTGCCCCCCGGTCCGCTCCCGCAAAAGTGGACCGACTACAAGGATCACGCGAAGCTCGTCGCGCCGAATAACCGACGAAAATTCGAGATCATCGTCGTCGGCACCGGTCTCGCCGGCGGATCGGCTGCCGCCACGTTGGGCGAAATGGGTTACCACGTGAAGTCGTTCTGTTATCAGGACAGCCCGCGCCGCGCCCACAGCATCGCGGCGCAAGGCGGCATCAACGCCGCCAAGAATTATCCGAACGACGGCGACAGCGT
Organism: Chthoniobacterales bacterium; assembly: GCA_038258245.1. Classification (GTDB taxonomy): domain Bacteria; phylum Verrucomicrobiota; class Verrucomicrobiia; order Chthoniobacterales; family UBA10450; genus JBBSQB01. The sequence continues at coordinate 2,690 of JBBSQB010000013.1, read as the reverse complement.
CTTTCGCCTTTTTTACGACACCATCAAAGGCGGCGATTTTCGGTCGCGCGAATCCAACGTCCATCGTCTCGCCGAAGTTTCGAACCTGATCATCGATCAATGCGTCGAGCAGGGCGTGCCGTTCGCGCGTGAATATGGCGGTTTGCTCGCCAACCGTTCCTTCGGCGGCGCACAAGTATCACGCACCTTTTACGCGCGCGGCCAGACCGGACAGCAACTGCTTCTCGGCGCGTATCAGGCCCTTTGCCGTCAGATCGCAGCCGGCACCGTCACCATGTTTCCGCAGACCGAAATGCTCGATCTCGTTCTGGTCGACGGCCACGCCAAGGGCATCATCACGCGACACCTTATCTCCGGCAAAATCGAGACGCACTCGGCTGACGCGGTCGTCCTCGCCACCGGCGGTTACGGCAACGTCTTCTTCCTTTCCACCAACGCCCGCGGCTGCAACGTCACCGCCACTTATCGCGCCTACAAAAAAGGTGCGCTCTTCGCCAATCCCTGCTTCACGCAAATCCATCCCACCTGCATTCCGGTAAGCGGCGATTATCAATCGAAGCTCACTCTCATGTCCGAATCGCTCCGCAACGACGGACGCGTTTGGGTGCCGAAGCGGAAGGAAGATTGCCCGAAAAAGCCGCGCGATATTGCGGAGGTTGAGCGCGATTATTATCTCGAGCGGAAATATCCGAGCTTTGGAAATTTGGCGCCGCGCGATATCGCTTCGCGCGCGGCCAAGGAAGTTTGCGACGAAGGCCGCGGCGTCGGGCCGGGCGGGCGCGGCGTTTATCTCGATTTCGCCGACGCCATTGGACGCGTGGGCGAGGACACAATTCGCGAGCGCTACGGCAACCTCTTCGACATCTACGAAAAGATCACCGGCGAAAACGCCTACCAAACGCCGATGCGCATTTATCCGGCCGTGCATTACACGATGGGCGGGCTCTGGGTGGACTACAATTTGATGAGCAACATCGCCGGCCTGCACGTCATCGGCGAAGCGAACTTCTCCGATCACGGCGCCAATCGCCTCGGCGCCAGTGCGCTTATGCAAGGCCTGGCCGACGGCTACTTCGTCCTGCCTTACACGCTGCCTAACTACCTTGCCGGTCAGATCGGCAAACGCCCGCCGCCTGATGGCACCGCGTTCAAACAAGCGCAGAGCGACGTCGAAGCGCGCATCAAAAAATTACTCAGCGGCAGCGGTAAACGCACCGTCGATTCCTTCCATCGCGAGCTCGGTCTGCTCATGTGGGAAAAATGCGGGATGGCGCGCACCGATGCCGGCCTGCGCGAGGCGCTCGAACGCATCCCGCCTTTGCGCGAGGAATTCTGGCAGAACGTATGTGTTCCGGGGACCGGCGAAGAATTTAATCAATCGCTCGAACGCGCCGGACGCGTCGCTGATTTTCTGGAGTTCGGCGAACTGATGTGCACCGATGCGCTCACGCGCGACGAATCGTGCGGCGGCCATTTCCGGACCGAGCATCAGACGCCCGACGGCGAAGCGAAACGCGACGACGAAAATTTTGCGGACGTTTTCGCGTGGGAATATCAAGGCAACGGAAGCGTTGCCGCCCCCAAACTGCATCGCGAGCCACTCGAATTCGAAGCCGTCGAACTGGCGCAAAGGAGTTACAAGTGATTTGTCATTTCGAGCGCAGCGAAGCGGAGTCGAGAAATCTCTTTCCCTTTCCGTCCGCAGAAGGCGCGCTTGTGTCAGCGAGAGATTCCTCGACTTCGCTCGGAATGACAGGCTGGGGTACCTCCTGGCGCTAAACGAGACATGAATTTCAAACTCAAAATCTGGCGTCAGAAAAATCGCGGCAGCAAAGGGAAGCTGACCAGGTACGAAGCGAAAGACATCGCGCCGGAAACCTCGTTTCTCGAAATGCTCGACATCGTGAACGAGGGATTACTCGGCCGCGGCGAAGAACCGGTCGCGTTCGATTCCGATTGCCGCGAAGGCATTTGCGGCACCTGCTCGCTCACCATTAACGGCGAAGCGCACGGGCCGCGCCATCCTTCCGCCGCCTGCCAGCTCTACATGCGAGAATTCAAGGACGGCGAGACGATCACGATCGAACCGTTTCGCGCGAAATCGTTTCCCCTCGTTAAAGATTTGGTGGTCGATCGCAGCGCGCTCGATCGCATTGTCCAGGCTGGCGGTTTTGTTTCCGCGCGCGCCGGCTCGGCGCCGGAGGCCAATTCCATTCCAATCCCGAAACACGATGCCGATCTCGCCATGGAAGCAGCCGCCTGCATCGGTTGCGGCGCGTGCGCGGCAGCTTGCCCGAACGCATCGGCCATGCTTTTCACCGCGGCAAAGGTTTCGCACCTCGCTTTCCTTCCGCAGGGCGAACCAGAGCGCGTGAAGCGCGTGCTCGGCATGGTGCGCGCGATGGATGCAGAAGGCTTCGGCAATTGCACGAATACTTACGAATGCGAAGCGGTTTGCCCCGCAGAAGTCAGCGCCAGCTTCATCGCGAAATTGAATCGCGAATATACGAAAGCGGTCTTTCGGCGCAGCGCGGGCGAATAACCGCGCGCGATATTTGAAATCCGGGGAGCGCACGCGTCTCGCGTGCCGGGCGATGACGTCTCGTCATCGCGAACTCTCCTCCCCCCCACGAGGCCGTTCATCGCCGGCAAAACTCGTTAGTCTCACCGCCCAGGTCGTTTCGGCGGGC
>JBBSQB010000012.1:0-89086 GCA_038258245.1 Chthoniobacterales bacterium | reverse complement strand
GGCGCGATCGGCGTGGCCGCCATCTGGACACTGGCGAAGCTGGTGAAGCCACTGGCTAACGGCCTGGCCGGTTCGTTCCGCGCTTCGCGCGCACGCAAAGCTGGCACGCTCGATGAACTGCCGCGCACCGAGCACGACATACCGATCGGGGTCGTTGGGCTGATCTCGCTGCTCTGCTTTATCCCGATCGGCTGGTTGCTCTGGACCTTCGCAATCCAAAACGGACTAGGCGCTGCCGTCGCAACGCTGGTGATCGGCGGCGTGGTGTTCGTGGTTCTGATGGGTTTTCTTGTCTCGGCCGTGTGCGGCTACATGGCCGGGCTGATTGGGTCGAGCAACAGCCCGCTTTCCGGGATCGGCATTTTGGTCGTGGTGGTGGCGGCGTTGTTACTGGTGCTGGCGGTAAAGCCATTCCTGCCACCCGGCGCGGACAAGGCGCTGGTCGGGTTTGCGTTGTTCATCACCGCGATCGTCTTCGCGGTAGCGTCGATCGCAAACAACAACCTCCAGGATCTCAAAACCGGCCAACTGGTCGATGCCACGCCAGCGCTGCAGCAGTGGGCGCTGGTCATCGGCGTGCTGGCCGGCGCGGTCGTCATCCCGCCAGTGATGCAGTTGCTCCAGAACACTTACGGGTTCCTGGGCGCGCCGGGCGCGGATCCATCGCGGGCGCTTCCCGCGCCGCAGGCGGGCCTCATCTCGGCGCTGGCCAAAGGGGTCATCACTGGCGACGTGCCATGGAACATGATCGGGCTCGGCGCCGGGATCGGTGTCGCCGTTATCATCCTCGACGAATGTCTCGGGCTCGCGAAGAAGGGTCCGCGCCTGCCGCCGTTGGCAGTCGGGCTCGGCATTTACCTTCCCACCTCGACCACGCTGATGGTTGTCGTCGGCGCGCTGGTCGGCGCATGGTTCGACGGCTATGCGAAGCGCCGCGCGAACGGCGAAGCGATTAAACAACTCGGTGTGCTGCTCGCCTCGGGCCTGATCGTAGGCGAGAGTCTCCTGGCCGTAATCTACGCAGGTATCGCAGGTTTCAGTGGCGTCCAGGCCCCGCTCGCCTTGGTCGGCCCATCCTTTGCCACGCCGGCTATCTTCCTCGGTGGCGCTGTGTTCGTCGCCACCACGTTCTTGCTTTACCGCTGGATTCTGCGCATGGGCTCGCCCGCGAGCGGAACAGCTTAGAAAGCGGAGACTAATTGGGAATTCAACAATTCCCTTCGAGAAGCAAAATCCGAGCATGGCCACGATCGATCCGCGCAATCCGCCTAACGAGTTTCCGGACATCGTCGGGGCGCGCCCGAGCAATCCTATTCTGGCCAGCTTCCGCCCCTTCATTCCGCCCCTCGCCCAGTTGCGCGAGCTGACGCCGTTGCCGCTCATCATCGGCACGCTGCTCGGGATGGTCTTCGGCGCGTCGTCGCTTTATCTCGTCCTCAAGGTCGGGCTAACGGTCAGCGCGTCGATTCCCGTCGCCGTCATTTCCATCACCATCTTCCGCCTGCTTTCCAAATTCGGGCTGCGCGATTCCACCATTCTCGAGAACAACATCGTGCAAACCGCGGGCTCGGCTGGCGAGTCGATCGCCTTCGGGCTCGGCGTCACCATGCCCGCAATCATGATTCTCGGCTTCGATCTCGAAATCACGCGCGTCATGCTCGTCGCGATTTTGGGCGGCTTGATCGGCGTCTTGATGATGATTCCGCTGCGGCGGGCGCTCATCGTGCAGCAGCACGGTCACCTAAAATATCCCGAAGGCACGGCCTGCGCCGAAGTCTTAAAAGCGGCGGCCTCAGTCGAGTCGCGCGAAGCGGCCCACACCGGCGACGAGGCCGACCGCGCCGCGATCGAAGAAGCGGTCAGCGGCGGCAAGATCATCATCGGCGGCTTCGCCATCGGCTTCATTTATTACGGGCTGCTTGAAATCTGCAAAGCGATGAAGGAAATCCCGGAGAAGATTTTCCGGAAACCGTTCGAGGGCGCTTCCATTTCGATCGAAAATAATCCAGCGCTGCTCGGCGTCGGCTACATCATCGGCCCGCGCATTTCCGCGCTCATGATGGGCGGCGGCGTCCTCTCCTATCTCGTCCTCATTCCCGCGATCAAATTTTTCGGCTCCGCCGGAACCCTGCCGCTCGCCCCGGAAACCGGGCACACCATCGCCGACATGTCGGTCGAGCAGATTCAACGAGGCTACATCCTTTACATCGGCGCGGGCGCGGTCGCCGCCGCCGGCATCATCAGTCTCTTCCGCTCCATTCCGCTCATCTGGCACGGCTTGAAAGGCGGATTGGCCGACCTGCGCGGCGCCGGCGTGGTGCGCGAGGAAGTGCCGCGCACTGAACGCGACTTGTCCATGAAATGGGTCTTGGGCGGGATCATTGCCATCCTCGTCGTCATCATGATCGCGCCGCAATTGAATCTACGATTTAACTTGTTAGGCGCGGTGCTGATCGTGGCGTTTGGGTTCCTTTTCGTCACCGTCTCGTCGCGCCTGACCGGCGAAGTCGGCTCCTCTTCCTGCCCGACATCCGGCATGATGATCGCCACGCTCCTGTTGACGTGTCTCATCTTTCTCGTCATCGGCTGGACCGCGCCGCCCTATTTCGTCACCGCGCTCTCGATCGGCGGCATCGTTTGCATCGCTTCGTCGAACGGCGGCACCATTTCGCAGGATTTGAAGACTGGTTTCCTCGTCGGCTCGACGCCGAAAGCGCAACAGATCGCCATCCTCATTGGCACGCTCGCCTCCTGCCTGATTCTCGGCCCGATCCTGATGAAGCTGAATCAATCCGGGACCGTTTACGTTCCGGTCGCGGGCAATAAAGATTTCGCCTTTCCCTCCAGCTTTCACGCGAACCCGGCGGACTACTTGAAGAATGGCCACGGCCAGCCCGAACGGGAGCGCCTGGCCGGCGCGCAAGCGGACGCCGACCCTAACGAGTATTTCGTTTATCATAAAACGAACACCGACAACGGACCGGCCGGCCGTTACCTCGTGAACAAAGACGGCGTGCCGGTCTATCTCGTCGATCCCGGGATCAACGGCGTCTACGACAAGCGGCCCGACGGCACGAGCGTGCAAAAATTCACGGCCCCGAAAGCCACCCTCGTCTCCTACATCATCAAAGGAATTCTCGGGCGGCAATTGCCGTGGGGACTGGTCTTGTTAGGCGTGTTCATCGCCATCGTCCTCGAGCTTTGCGGCGTCTCCGCGCTCGCTTTCGCGGTGGGCGTTTACCTTCCCATCTCGACTTCCGCGCCGATTTACGTCGGCGGCATGGTGCGCTGGCTGGTCGATCGGCATACGCGGCGCAAACACGCCGCCGCGCAGCTCAGCGAAGAGCAACTCGCGGCCGAGGGCGATAAGAGCAACGGCGTGCTCCTGGCTTCCGGCTACATCGCGGGCGGCACCCTGGCCGGCGTGCTCTTCGCGTTCCTCGCCATCCCGCTGAAGAATCGGCTCGATACCTTCGAAAAATGGGCCGAGGCCCACAACCCCTTCTTCAACGGCGCGCACTCCGATTTACTCTCGTTGCTTCCCTTCGCCATTCTCTGTTTATTGCTCTATCTCGTCGGGCGCGATGTCCTCCTGGCCGCGAAAGCGAAGCGTCCGCCGGTTGCCTAACGAATCGAATCCAGCCAGAAATTTTCCATGCGCAAATCCTTACTCGTCAGCGTCGCTCTTGCCTTTTCACTCTCGTCGCTCTCCGCCGCTCCCGTCGATCCAGCCAGCTTCACCGAAACCACCTTCCTGGCCAGCGGTACACTGACCAACACCACCAGCACAGCGTGGGCGCCGGACGGTTCCGGCCGGCTCTTCCTCGCCCAAAAAGGCGGCGCCTGCTACATCGTGCAGCACAATTTCCAGAGCGGCACGCCCACCGGCACGCTCGTCGGGACGCCCTTCATAACCGAGACGCCGATTTACACTAACAGCGAATGCGGCCTGCTCGGTCTCGCCTTTGATCCCGATTTCGTCACCAACCATTACGTTTACTTCTTCGTCACCGTCTCCAGCTCGCAGCAGCAAATCGTGCGCTACACCGCCAGCGGAAACACCGGCACCGCCCGCACCGTCATCGTCTCCGGTCTACCCACGCTCGGTCAGAACCACGATGGCGGCGGCATCGGCTTCGGCGCGGACGGCAAGCTCTACTGGTCGATCGGCGACAACGGATCAAAGGTCGGCGTCGACGACAATCTCACTTCGATGGCCGCCAAAGTCAGCCGGGCCAATCGCGACGGCACGGTGCCTAACGACAACCCCTTCTTCGACGGCGCCGGACCGAACAACGATTACATTTGGGCGCGCGGCTTCCGCAATCCTTTCACCCTCACCTTCCAGCCCGGCACCGGCGCGCTTTGGCTAAACGTCGTCGGCAGCACCGGCGGTGGTCAGACCAATCCGAATTCCGGCCCCGGCTACGAGCAGGTTTTCCTGGTTAACCGCGGCGACCACGGTGGCTACGACAATTGGGAAAACAATCAGCCCGCCGGTTACATCATTCCGAAAGTGGCTTACGGCACGGCCACGGCGATGACGCTCAACGTTTCTGCCGCGACCACGCCGGGCCTTTCCCGCAGCGGCGGCGTCGTTACCGTCACCACCACCAATACGAATGTGAATACGCATCCGTTTCGCCGCGGCGGCCAGGTGATCATCGCCGGTGCCGCGGACGCCAGTTTTAACGGCACCTACTTCGTCTCCGAAGACGTCAGCCATCAGGTCTTCCGCTACGTGCAATCGGGGCCGGATGCGACCTCTGGCAGCGGCACGGCAAAAGCGCCCACCTTCGGCACCGGCAGCGGCGGCGCCGCTCTAGCGGGCGGCACATTTTACGACAGCACCGCCTTCCCGGCTCCCTATCGCGGCAACTTTTTCTTCGGCGATTACGTCTCCGGTTTAATGGCGCGCACCACGCTCGACGCGCAAAATAACGTGACCAGCACCGCGCTCTTCGCGAACAACATTCCCGGTCTCATCGATATCACGACCGGCCCAGATGGCGCGCTTTACTACCAGGGCATCGGCGCGTCCAATATCCGGCGCCTCGCGACCACCAACACGGCGCAGAACGTCATTGTGCAACCGACCGCGTTTAACGTGTTCGAAGGCGGCTCGGCTGTCGCCACGGTGCGGCTCGCTTCCGCGCCAGCTTCGAATGTGAACGTCACCGTGCAACGCACGAGCGGCGATACCAGCCTCGCCGTCAGCAGCGGCGCGATGCTCACCTTCACGCCCGCCAATTATTTCACGCCGCAGTTGGTCACGTTCACCGCCGCGGAAGATGCCGATCAGGAAAATAATTCAGCCATCTTCCAAGTGCTCGCGCCGGGCATTGCCTCCTACAATCTGATCGTTCACTCGATCGATAACGACGATCCGCAAATCGTCGTTTCCGCCGTGAACCTCACGCTCGACGAAGGCAGCTCGAACACGTTCACGATCCGCCTGGCCAGCGCGCCGGCCAGCGACGTGACAGTCAACACCGCGCGCACTTCGGGCGACAGCGATGTCACCGTGAGCAGCGGCAGCGCGCTCACGTTCACTCCCGCCAATTACGCCACGCCGCAAACCGTCACTGTCTCCGCGGCCGAGGATGCGGACAGTGCCGATGACAGCGCCGTTCTTACTGTTTCCGCCACGGGCGAAACTCCGCGCACCATCAACGTGACTGTAAAGGATAACGATCCATTGGCGCCCGCGTTCACCAGCAGTCCGATTTTGACGGCGGTCGCTGGAGCCGCCTACACCTACGACGCCGACGCGAGCGGCAATCCGACGCCCACTTTCGCGCTGCTCGTTTCGCCGACCGGAATGAGCATTGATGCGGCGACGGGCATCATCAATTGGACGCCGACCAATCCGGGCAACTACCCGGTGACCATCCAAGCCTCGAATAACGTCTCGACGGCGACGCAGTCGTTCACCATCGCAGTCAGCGTCGACATGCCGCCTACCGCGACGATCACCCGCCCGCTCCCCGGCGAAATTGTCTCAGGTACGCACGCCGAATTTTTCGGCGACGGAACTGACGACGTTAGCACCGTGAAAGCGGAGTTCTTCGTCGATGGCATCCTTCGTTATACGGACGTGAACAATGAGAACCATTTTCACTTTGGCGGCGCCCATATGATGTTCGATACCACGCAATTCACGAACGGCTCCCATCTCCTCGCCATGCGTGTGACTGACACGGCTGGCCAAACCGGCGAGCAGCAGGTGCGCGTGACTTTCGGCAGCGGCGGAACCAATCCGCCCACTCCGCAAAGCGCCGTCTCGCGCAAAACGCATGGCGGCGTCGGAAGCTTCGACGTGAATCTTCCTCTGAGCGGCCCCGTGGGCGTGGAATGCCGCTATGGCGGCGGCAATGGAGATCACACGGTCGTCGTCACCTTTGCGCAGCCAGTGGCGGTGAATGGAAATTTTCAAGCCGATGTCATCGCCGGGACCGGAACAGTGGGTAGCGGAGGCGTCTCGAATAACGGCGCGGTCACAGTGAATGGCGCCGTGGTTACCATTCCCCTAACGAACGTGACGAACGCGCAGCGGCTTCAAGTCATGCTCTTCAACGTCAACGACGGATCCGGCGCCGGCGATGTCGCCATCCCGATGAATGTGCTTCTCGGTGATACCAACGGAAGCGGGGACGTAAACGCGATCGACATCAGTCAGACCAAATCGTTCAGCGGGCAGATAACCAGTCCCGCCAGTTTCCGGACCGACACAACTGTGGACGGCGTGACTAACAATATCGATGTCTCACTGGTCAAATCGAATTCGGGGATGACACTGCCGCCGACCGGCGCCAAGCCAGGTAAACAGGCACGCCAGCCAGCACGATAAGAACACCGATGCCCGCCGTCGCCGGCGCCAGCCACGCGATGTCGGCGATGAGAAATCCGGCCAACGCCAGATAGACAATCGGGATCAGCGGATAACCCCACGTGCGATACGGACGCGGCGCGTCCGGAATCTTGCGGCGCAAGACGAAAACGGCGCCGACGATCAAAACATAAAAGACGAGGTCAACAGCGACGATGTATTCGAGCAGTTGGGTGTAAACGTTTCCGTAACTGGTCGCCCCGGTCTCCGCTTGCCTAACGACCGTGCGCGGGAGCGTCAGGAACGCAGCCCAAATTCCCTGTGTGACCAAGGCGATGGCCGGTGCGTAATGCCGGTTCGTGCGCGCCGCACCGCGAAAGAACAGACCGTCGCGCGCCATCGCATAATAAACGCGCGCCCCCGCCAGAATCAGTCCGTTGTTGCAACCGAAAGTCGAGATCATGATGGCAAGCGCCATCGCAATCGTGCCGGGCCCGCCGAGTAACGCGCGCATCGCGGCCACGGCCACGCGGTTCTGCGGCGCGTGTTGAATTTCCGGGAAAGAAAGCGCGGCGACATAAGCGAGATTAGCCAACACGTAGAGGGCGACGACCAAGCCGCAACCCACGAAGAGCGAACGCGGAAGATTGCGGCCGGGATCGCGCACTTCGCTGCCCGTAAACGTCACATTGTTCCAGGCCGATTGCGCGAAGAGCGGGCCGACCATCGCTTTGCCAAGCAACACGACGAGCGCCAGCCATCCAGCCAGGGCGAGGCCAGGCTGCGCGACCTGCGGGTCCCAGCCGTTCGCCCAGGAATTCCACCAATCAGCCGCGCGCGCCGCGCAATCCGTTTTCCAGCCTAACGAGAGCCCAATCACGATGAGCGCGAGCAGAGCTGCCGTCTTGGCAAAGGTGAAGGTGTTTTGGACAAATTTGCCCAATTCGAGCCCGCGCGTGTTCGTCCAGGTGAGCAGGAAGATCAGCAACACGGCGACCAGTTGCTCGGTCGAAAGACTGAGCGCATAACCGCCGCCGACTTCGAAGGGCGCGATCAGGTAGTTACCGGGACCAATGGCCGTCGCGAGAACGCCGAGAAATTTGGCGAACGCCACCGCGACGGCCGCGATCGTTCCTGTTTGAATGACCAGAAAAATCGCCCAGCCGAAAAGAAAGCCGATCGAGCGTCCGTAGGCTTCACGCAGGAAAACATACGGTCCGCCCGCGTGCGGCATCATGGCGGCCAGCTCCGCACAACTGAGCGCACCGGTGATGGTGAGAACGCCGGCCAGGATCCAGGCCAGCAGCAACCAGCCCGGCGCCCCGATCAGGCGAGCCGATTCCGCCGAGGTGATGAAGATGCCCCACCCGATCATCGAGCCGACCACGATCATGGTCGCGTCGAGCGGGCCGAGGCCGCGGATTAATTTGGTTTCGTTAGGCGAAGCGTTCATCGTTCGGGCGCGGCAATCGTGATGCCGGCCTCCGTCAACTCGGTTCGCAACGCCCGAATAAAAGCGACCGCCTCCGGGCTGTCGCCATGCACACACACCGTCTCAGCCGCAATCGGAATCTCCGTGTCGTCGACCGTGCGAACCATTTTAGTTTCGAGCATTCGTCGCACGCGAGCGGCCGCCGCCGATGGGTCGTGGAGCAAGGCATCGGCGCGCGCACGCGGAACGAGCGCGCCGTTCGAAAGATAATTACGATCGGCAAAAACCTCGGACACGACGCTGAGTCCAACGCTCTTCGCCATTTCGGCCAACGCACTCTCGCCCGGCGCGAAAAGCATGAGCGACGAATCGACGGCCAGAATCGCATGCACAATTGCGGAAGCCAGTTCGCGATCCTTGGCGGCCAAATTGTAAAGCGCACCATGTGGCTTCACGTGTCGAAAGGCCGCACCGCCTGCTTCCGCGAGCGCCTGAAACGCGCCTAACTGATACGCGCACAGCGCAAAAACTTCGCCGGGCGGGAGCGACATTTCCTCGCGGCCGAAATTCTCGCGATCGTTAAAACTGGGATGCGCACCAACGGCAACGCCTCGCTCATTCGCCGCGCGAATGGAAGCAATAATCGAAACCGGATCGCCCGCATGCAGTCCACACGCGATGCTGGCCGACGAGACCAGATCGAGGATCTCCTCATCGTGGCCGGCGCCTTCACCCAGATCGGCATTGAGATCGACGCTTAATCTCATTTCGCCAATAATTCGAGGCCGACCCGGAAGAGGTCAAAGTCGAGCGCGCGCTGGGTGAGCAACGCCTGCGCATCGTCGAGGGACGTCTCGACGAAGCGGACTTCGTCTCCCGGTCGCAACTGCGCCGCGCGCGGGAGATCGACCGTGATCACGTGCGCGATCTTGGGGTAACCGCCGATCGTTTGGCAATCGCCGAGCAGAAGAATCGGCTGGCCGTTCGGCGGCACCTGGATCGCGCCGGGCGCGACGGCTTCAGAGAGCAGATCGCCTTTTCCTTTCCGTCGCAACGGCGGGCCTTCGAGACGAATGCCCATCCGATCAGCCGCCGGCGTGACGACGTAAGGCTGACCGAAAAAAGCGCGGCGCGCTGTCGCAGTAAACATTTCCCAATCCGCACCGCGGACGATCCGAAGCGTGGGAAACGAGGCGGCCGTTTGGACCCACTCGTTAGGCGGACTGAGCGCCGAGGCGCCTCCTTGCCGGATGCTCCGCCATCGCGCGCGAACCGCCGGCGTCGTCTCTCCCAGTGCCACGGCGTCATCATTCCGCAACGCTCGTCCGTCCATTCCTCCAAACCCGGCGCGCAAATCAGTCGAGCGGCTCCCGAGCAACAACGGAAGATCGATTCCTCCCGAAAGGGCGAGCCAGGCGCGACAGCCGTGATTGGCCCGCGCGAACTCAATCTCCTCGCCCGCCGCCAGAGCGCCAGCATGGCCGGCTGCCAGCCGCTCCCCGCCGCAACGCACCGCAAAATCACCGCCGCTCCACGCCACGAGGCGATCGTCACTACAGCGCAGCCGAAAATTGCCGAGCGTGATCTCGATGACGGCTGCGTCCACGGGATTGCCAGCGAGCACATTCGTTACCGCCGCCGCAAACGAATCGAGCGCGCCACCGGAAGAGACGCCGAGCGCCCGATAGCCGGTTCGTCCAAAATCCTGGATCGAATCGGAGGGTCCCGCGCGCAGAATCGTCGCCTTCATTTGGACGCTGCGAGCAGCGTTTCGAATTCGTGCCGATCAATCGCGCGGAAGCGAACTTGATCGCCTATTCGCAACAATGCCGGCGGTTCGCGCATGAGATCGAAAAGACGGACCGGCGTTCGGCCAATGACGTTCCAGCCGCCGGGCGAACGCAGCGGATAGATTCCGGCCTGGCTTCCGCCGATGGCGACCGATCCGGCTGGAACTTCCGCGCGCGGATTGGCTCGCCGCGGCGTCTTCAACTTTTTCGGAAGCCCACTCAAATAAGGAAAACCAGGAGTGAACCCCAAACAGTGCACGCGATAAGTGCGCCCCGTGTGCAGGGCGACCACTTGAGCGACGGAGACTTTAGCGCGGCGCGCAATCTCCTCCAGATCGAGTCCGAATTCCGGATCGTAACAGACCGGCAGCTCGATCGCGCCTTTCCGCGGCGGAGATAATCTCGCCGCGCGGCGACTCTTCGCCGCTGCGCGCACTGCGCTCGTTAGTCCCGCCCACGAACCAATGCGCGACGGATCGAAAAAAATCGCGACCGAGGCGAAGGCCGGAACAAACTCAATCACGCCCGGGATGCGCGCCTTCTTCAGTTTCGCAAGCAGGTCCATCACGCGCGTGAGCATGCGCGGTCCGGGGTCACCTTTGCCCGGCAACCGAAGGATGAGCGCGGAATCGCCGAGCGGATAAATTTCCATACGAACGTGCGAAACAGGATTAACACGAAGCCTTCCCCGCCGAAAAGCCCCGAAAGCTTTCGGGGTTGCCCAACTTTGCCGCTCGGATTATGCGAGAAGCGATGATCTGGCTACTGATCGCGCTGAATTTGCTGTTGCTGCTCGTCGCTCAATCCGTTCTCGCGGCCGCTCTCCTACCGCGGCGCGGGAACATCCTTTGGGCGATCACGTTCGTCGTGATTTCCGCGCTCCTCTGGCTCGGGCCACAGGCGCTCAACATTTTTGTTTTCCATCAACCATCTCTGCTGCTCTCGCTCGCGCTGACCAATTGGCTGGTCACCGCCTGCGGTCTTCTCGTTTTCGGCGAAGCCGCCAGGGCTGCACCCACCTCCATGTTGGATGCGGCCGCGATGGACGGCTGCGGTTTCGTTGGCACTTACCGGCACATTGGCTTTCCACTCGTTAGGCGATCGCTCGTTCCGCTCGCGGTGCTCGCCCTCGTTCTTTCCGCTCTCGAGCTGGCCCGGCCTTTTTTCCGGCTTAATGACGAAGCCGCCCTCGCCACCAATTTCGGCCTCCTCGCCGGCGCTTCGCTGCTGGCGGCCGCGCCGCTCCTCGCGCTTCTCTCTTTGCGCCCGCGACCAGTTTGCTGAACAGCTTACCGCGCGAGTTCCGCCACGATCTCGAGATTGATCGTGACTTCCTTTCCGATCATCGACACCGCTTCCGTCGCGGCACTCCAGCGTAGACCGTAATCGAAACGCGGAAGCGGATCCGTCGTCAATCGCCAGCGCGCATTTCCTTCCCCTGCTTTTCCAGTGAGCAACGTGGCGTGCAAGGTGATCGCCCTGGTTATGCCGTGCATCGTGAAATCGCCGATCACATCGGCTGTCGACCCGCCGGTTTTCCGCACGCTGCGGCTGATGAAGGTGATTAACGGGAACTTCTCCGCGTTAAAAAACTCCGCCGCCAGCAAGTGATGATCGCGCTTCTTGATTCCGGTATCGATGGTCTTCACCGCGATCTGCGCTTTGACGGTTGAGTTTTCGGGGTGGCCGCGATCTAAGCGAACCGTTCCCTGCACATCGCCGAATTGTCCTTTCACCGTGCCAAGAAAATGGCGCACGGTGAATTGAACGCGTGATTGTCCAGAATCGATTCGCAACGTGTTTGCCGAAAGATTCGCGACGAAGCCGAGAGACGCGATGGCCAGAATGATGAGCCCGCTTTTCATTTCGTTGATTCTTTCGCGCCGACCGGCAGCGCGTCAATTTCCCGTTTGGCTGGAAGCATTTTCAGCAGTGCTGCACGCGAGCGGGGAAGACGGCCAAACAAATTGACGAGCGCGGAAATGGCCCGCCCGGGACGCGCGTTCGCTTCGCGCACGCCAGCGATGCGCGCCAACTCGCTCTCGAAAAATTCGAGAGTGCGCCTGGTCGGGTCGTGCTCGTTCAAGTAATTGAAGGCGCGATGGAGCAGTTGGAAAAGTTCCGGCTCGTCGTGATCGCTCTCCGTGCAAATCTCAATCAGCTCCACAAAATAGGAAGCCGCGTGCGTGCAGCGCTGGTTCCGCCGGATATCGCCGAAGGGATTGCGCAGCACCACCTCGGTCAAGGTGTGCAGATTCGATTTGCGACTGCGCTTGATTTGAATTTCGGCTTCGAAAAATAAATCGAGCTTACCGGCGAAAGGGCTCTTCGGGCGCCGGGCGCCACGCGCCACGGTTTCGATGCAGCCTAAAGACTCCGTGCACCAGGAAATAATAAGACTGGTGTCGCTCAGTTTCCGTTTGCGCAGGAGAATCGCGGCCGTTGCTTCCATCACGCCAATGATACGCCGTCGCTTCTCGTTACAAAACAGACACATCGGCTGGCCAGCTATTTTACGATTGCCTTGAGAACAATGCTTTTACGAAAGTAACGAATATGGAGACGCGCAAAATCGGGAGCCTGGACGTCTCTGTCGTGGGACTGGGCTGCAATAACTTCGGCTGGCGCATCGATGCGAAGGCGACGCAGGAAGTGGTCAACGCCGCACTTGAAGCAGGCGTGAATTTTTTCGATACCGCCGACATTTACGGCAAGGGCGAAAGCGAAGAATTTCTAGGGCGCGCTCTCGGCTCGCGGCGGAATGAAATCCTCATTGCCACAAAGTTCGGCATGGAGATGGACAAGAAGAAGCACGAGGGCGGCGGCGCCAAACCGGATTACGTGCGCCGTGCCGTCGAAGACAGCCTGCGCCGGCTCGGCACCGATCGGATCGATCTGTATCAACTGCACACGCCCGATGAGGAGACGCCGATCGCCGAGACACTCGGCGCGCTCGATGAATTGGTGCGCGCCGGAAAGGTGCGGGAGATCGGTTGTTCGAATTTTTCCATTCCCCAAATTCGCGAGGCGGAAAGTGCGGCGGGAAGCGGCGCACATTTTGTCAGCGTGCAAAATGAGTTCAGCCTCTTCCAGCGCGAACCGGAGGAAGAACTCCTGCCCGAACTGGAGCACGCCGGCCTTGCATTCCTTCCTTATTTTCCATTGGCCAGCGGGCTGCTGACCGGAAAATATCGGAAAGGCCAAAAGGCGCCGGAAGGGAGCCGGGCGAAGGAAGGCTTCGGCCCAAAGTTGGTCACGCGCAAAAATCTGGCGATCGTCGAAGAGCTGATCGAATGCGCGCAATCGCATAACCACACGATTCTCGAGCTAACTTTTGCGTGGCTGCTGGCGCACCAGCCAGTGGCGTCGGTGATCGCAGGCGCGAGCAAACCGGAGCAGGTGAAAGCGAATGTCGGGGCGCTCGGCTGGATGTTAACGGACGAGCAGATGGCCGAGATCGGGAAGATTGCTGAGGGATAAGATCGTCTAACTTTGAAGCGGAAGCTTTACGTTAGGACACTCCATCTCCAAAGACCTGAGGTCCCCCATATCCAGTGTATAGACACGACCTATCTCTTCTCTACAGGTGAATCTGCCGTTCGATTTTTTTGGCAATCACCGGACGCTCTTCGGCATTGGCTTCACAATACGCACGGGTCAGCTCGACAAGTCCGCGCAGTGCTTCCATGCGTGGCCCCCTACATTCTGGCACCAGCAGCCCTTCCATCGAAGGGCCGCTGGTGCTCAGCGAAAAACTACTCGCAGGCCGTCAAAAACCATGTCCTGCGCGCGACCTGTGGAAGGTCGATCGTTCGTACGCGCCAGTGCTCGTCCCACTACCTCCGATATTGCCTGGGCAGTTGCTCTTGAGAAAGGTAGATCCGACCGCGTTACTTTGATCGACGCTTCATTCACTCGATCAGGATTCGATTCCCAAGTCGCATTGCCGAAGTTTAGCCCCGCCTTTGTATAAGTCACAGAAGCTCCGGTCTTAGAATTGTTATCCGTATGAAAGGCAATCGACACTTCTCCGTTCCTCCCGCCTCCGAGACTCGTAATCCGACCAAAATCCGCTGGCGTTAAAAGCAGCCTCCGTCTGAGGATTTCTCTGTATGAGGAATCAATTTCATCCGATAGCGGAATCAGATGATCCCGGGCTGATACAGGGGACCGTTCACCAGCGAGTAACACGAGCGGAGAAGCAACGAGCAACATTAATAATCGCCGGTTGGCGGCACATAATGCGATGGAAAGCCGAGCCAGTGCGGGGCGGTCCCAGGGGAGTTTGTTCATGGGAATGGCTGTTTAAGCAAAAGTTTCAGCGGCGACAAGAAAAGTTTTTTAAATCTTGGGAGATAAACTTTGCTCTGCCCAATCGTGCGAGGGAGCGAGAGCGCGTTCGGAAGTTCATTCATGGGATGACGGTGGCGGGAAAAAAAACTTGGCCCGCCGTTTTCAAAATGTTACGAAGTTTCCATGAAAACATGTTCCCTTCTGATTCTTCTTTTGGCGGCGCTCGCTGGCGTTCGTCAACTTCCGGCCAACGACGTTCTGCTTCCCTCCAGAGATTTACCGGCTGTCATCGCCGCGGCCAACAGGGCCAACGCCCTTTTTAAAAAGGGCGATTACAAGGGTGCCATCAGCTATTACAGCGCCACCATCAAGATGAACCCGCGCATGTATCTCGCTTATTACGGACGCGGCCAGGCCTACTTCGCTCTGCATAATTACCAGTCCGCTATCGCCGACTTCAATTCGGCTCTTGGGATCAGCCGAGGTTTCTATCTGGCCGGCGTGAAACGGGCCGAAGCGAACGACCGGCTCGGCCATCACCGCCAGGCTTTATCCGAACTGGATCACATCATCGGCCTTCAGCCGCTGCCGAACACGCGGGCGTTCGTTCTCACCACTCGCGCCTGGATTTTGGCCACCTGCTCCGATTCCCATTTCCGCAACGGCAAACAAGCCGTCGCGGACGCTACGGCCGCCTGTCACATCGATTCATGGGATAGCTGGGATTACATCGACACGCTCGCCGCCGCTTACGCCGAGGCCGGCGATTTCGAGAACGCAGTCAAGTTCGAACAAAAAGCCATCCGGAAAGCGCGAGACCCCAAAGCCAAAGAAGACGCGCAAAAACGGCTCGAGATGTACCAGCAGCAACACCCCTTCCACTTTGCTGGGCGGTAATCGCCGCCGGATTCGTTAGCGGCGCTTCTACCCGGACGTGAGGCAAAGCCTTCCGGAGCGCTGGCTTCCCGTTGCGCCACCGGATTCCTTCGACCCCGAAAGCTTTCGGGGCTCTGAATGACGCGACCAGCGGTCATCCCGAGCGCAGTCGAGGGATCCCGGGGCGTTACCCTAAAGCTCCCGCTGGTCTGCGCGAATCGCAGGACAATTCTCGCGCCGCTCAGCGCCAGGCGCTTTTAATCGACGATCTCGAGCCCCATCTGGCGGGCGGTGCCGGCGATGATGCGGAAGGCCGCTTCGTCGCTACGCGAGTTCAGGTCGTTCTGCTTCGTCTTCACGATGTCCATGACCTGTTTGCGCGTGACTTTGCCGACCTTCGTCTTGTTCGGCTCTTTGGAACCGGCCGCAATATTCGCTGCCTTCTTCAAGAGAATGGCGGCAGGCGGACTTTTCGTGATGAAGGTAAACGACTTGTCTTTGAAGACGGTGATGACGACCGGCAAAATATCGCCGGCCTGCTTTTGGGTCGTGGCGTTAAATTCCTTGCAGAACGCCATGATGTTGACGCCGCGCGGTCCGAGCGCGGTGCCGACGGGGGGAGCGGGGTTGGCTTGTCCGGCGGGAATCTGCAATTTGATGTGAGCTACGATTTCTTTGGCCAGGTTCTGAAAGTTTTAAGTTTTAAGTGATGAAGTTTTAAGTGGGTGCGGCGTGTTACCCGCGTTCCACCTGCCAATATTCCAATTCGACTGGCGTGGCGCGACCGAAAATAGTGACGGAAACGCGGAGCTTCCCGCGCTCGGGATCGATTTCTTCGACGATGCCGTTTTGGTTTTGGAACGGACCATCGGCGACTTTGACGGTCTCGCCGACTTCGAAGCTGACTTTCGGTTTCACCTTCTCTTCGCGCTCGCGCATTTGCGCCAGCATGTTGTCGACTTCGGATTGGCGCATCGGGATCGGACGATCCTTGGTGCCGGCAAAACCGATCACGCCGGGTGTGTCGCGCACGAAATACCAGGTGCGGCCGATGAGCTGATTATTCTCATCGAGCAGGTGCATGTTGACGATGAGATAACCGGGAAAAAATTTGCGCGTCGTCTCGCTTTTTTTGCCGCGTTTGATTTCGGAAACGCGTTCGGTCGGAATGAGCACTTCGAAGATGACGTCGCCCATTTCTTCCTTCTGGACGCGTTTTTCGATATTTTCGCGCACCTTGTTTTCCTGTCCGGAAAGCACGTGCACGACGTACCACTGATCTTTAGCAGCGAGGACCTGGGGCATAATCAGTGAAAGCGGGTGAAGTAGTGGACGATGTTAACGAGGATGAAATCAAAGAGCGCGACGTAGCCGCCGAGCAAAAGCATGGCAATGATGACGACGAGGGTGGAATCGCTCAGCTCTTTGTAGCGGCGGATCCCCTTCTCCTTCGGCTCCCACGGCCAGGATGCTTTTTGTAGCTCGACTTTGACTTCGTTAAAGAAGTTTTTGGTTCGCGTAATCATTTCATTTCTCGTCTTAAAAACACGCCAGGAGGGACTCGAACCCCCAACCGACGGTTTTGGAGACCGCTACTCTACCAATTGAGCTACTGGCGTAATACTCCTGCTTGATCTTTCCTGCTCCTCATCTGCTCCGCCCTGGTTGAAGAGGAGCAGGAGCAAGAACAGGAAAGGAAGAATTTACTCAATAATATCGCCAACGCGACCCGCACCGACGGTCTTGCCGCCTTCGCGAATAGCGAAACGAATCGTCTTCTCCATGGCGATCGGGGTGATCAATTCCACTTCGACCGAGACATTATCGCCCGGCATGACCATCTCGACGCCGTCGGGAAGTTTAACCGTTCCAGTCACGTCTGTGGTGCGGAAATAAAACTGCGGACGGTAATTGGTGAAGAACGGCGTGTGCCGGCCGCCTTCTTCCTTCGACAACACGTAGACTTCCGCCTTGAACTTCTTGTGCGGCTTGATCGTGCCCGGCTTGGCGATGACCTGGCCGCGCTCGACGTCTTCCTTCTTCACGCCGCGGAGCAACACACCGACGTTATCGCCCGCGCGCGCTTCGTCGAGAAGTTTGCGGAACATTTCGATGTCAGTCGCCGTCGTCTTGGCAGTGTCTCGGATGCCGACGATTTCGACTTCCTCCATCTTCTTGAGGATGCCGCGTTCGACACGACCTGTCGCAACCGTGCCGCGACCTTCGATGTTGAACACGTCTTCCACCGGCATGAGGAATGGCAGATCGACCGGGCGTTCCGGGACCGGGATGTAATCATCGACCGCTTCGATGAGCGCCATGATTTGTTTTTCCTGCTCGGGGTCGCCATTAAGCGCCTTGAGCGCGCTGCCTTTGACGATCGGAATTTTGTCGCCCGGGAACTCGTATTGGGTGAGCAGATCGCGGATTTCCATTTCGACGAGGTCGAGCAATTCCGGATCGTCCACCATGTCGACTTTGTTCAGGAAAACGACGACCGACGGCACGCCGACCTGGCGGGCGAGCAGAATGTGCTCACGCGTTTGCGGCATCGGACCATCCGCGGCGCTGACGACGAGGATGGCGCCGTCCATCTGCGCGGCGCCGGTGATCATGTTCTTCACATAATCGGCGTGGCCCGGGCAATCGACGTGGGCGTAGTGGCGCTTGTCGCTCTCATATTCGACATGCGCCGTGGAAATGGTGATGCCGCGCTCTTTTTCTTCCGGTGCAGCGTCGATCGAATCGTAGGCACGCGCTTGAGCGAAGCCCTTCTTCGCCAAAACGGTGGTGATCGCCGCCGTCAGGGTGGTCTTGCCGTGGTCAACGTGACCGATCGTGCCGACGTTTACGTGCGGCTTATCGCGTTTGAATGATTCTTTAGCCATCTCGATTTTCCTTGGGTTTTAAACTGTCAAACTAACTGGTGTTTTTTTAATTGTTACTGCCGGTCGCAGGCCCACATGCTGGAGCCCATGACCGGGATTGAACCGGTGACCTCGTCCTTACCAAGGACGTGCTCTACCAACTGAGCTACATGGGCGGCTCATCGTCTATCAGGCTGGCCGTCCCCTCCCCACTGGAGCCTAACGACTTCCGGTCTTTCGCCTCCTGCCAAAAGAAATGTCCCAGAGTCGCGTCAAATTTGAACGACCATGGGACCACCTCGTTCTCGCAAAAAGCGGTCGAAAGCTAACCGTACGCCTCCGGGTGTCAAAGAAATTTCTTCGTTTCGCGCGCCTACCCACTCCGCTCCACCGGCTGATCAATAATCAGCCGAGCGCTTCGATTTCATCTTGATGACGATGATCACAATCGCGACCAAAACGAGCAGCCCGCCGAACGCGGCCAGGATGACCATGCGCGGATCGGTCGGCGTGGGCGGCGGTGTGGGCGCGGCCACTTCGACGACGGGCGCGGCGGTCGGCGGCGGAGCCGTCTTGCCGGAAAGCTTGCCCTGCGCATAGAGCAACCGCTGGGGCGTGTCGATGTCGTTGGGATTCAGCTTGAGTGCGGCTTTGTAGTCATCGATCGCCTTCTGGTACTGGCCGGCCAGCGAATAGGCGTAGCCGCGTTTCGCGAGCACATCGGCATTATTCGGAGTCAACTCGACCGCTTTATTGTAATCGGCCAGCGCCGGCTCGTATTGGTGCTGTTGCAGGTAAGCGAAAGCGCGGGCGCGGACCGCCTCCGCATCTTTCGGATTCAGCTCCATCGCCTTGGTCAGATCAGTCACCGCGGTTGGAAAATCAGAACGATTGAGATCGGTAAAGCCGCGCAGACGATACGCGGAAGCTTCTTTCGGGTTGAGGCTAATGGCCTTGTCCAGATCGGCCAGCGTCTGGTCGAATTGTTTTTGCACCAGCAGAATCTGCGCGCGGCCGATGTAAGCGCGCACGCTATTGGGCGCGAGCTCGATCGCCTTGGAAAAATCGGCCACCGCTTCGGCCTGCTTATCCAGGGAGAGATAAGTGGTTCCACGATTCTCATAATAGTTCGCCGTCTTCGGGCTGGCTTCGATCGCTTTCGTGTATTCGGCGAGCGCTTTATCAAACTGCTGCTGCTCGTAATAATTGTTTCCCTTGCGATAGTGGCTCGCCCCGGCACCGCCTCCGCTTTCTTTTCCGCTGGCGAACCCGGCAAGCGCGATAAAGAGAATGAACGTGATGAATGAATGAATGCGGTTGTTAGTCATGAGTTGCTCCTTGGTTCAATTCGTTTCTGCGCAATTAAACGTTTGTAGGCGAGCAAATTTCACGTCTCACTCCGCCATGCGTTGCTGGTGGTCCCGGTTATGAATCGTCGCGCAGCGACTCCTGCGCCGATGGAACGCGCCGATTTCTCAGCCGGCTATCTGGCTCTTTCGGCCACGATTTTCATTTGGTCCACGCCGTCGCTTTTTCAATTTTATCTTAATCGCTATTACGATCCGTGGGCCCAAAATTTCTTTCGCTATGCGGTCGCCTGCCTCGCAGTGGCGCCCTTCGTCATCTATCGCCTTCGGCGCAAAGGTCCGCCGCTCGATCTGCGCATGGTCGGGCTTTGCTTGATCCCAGCCCTTCCCAACGTGG
Organism: Chthoniobacterales bacterium; assembly: GCA_038258245.1. GTDB lineage: Bacteria > Verrucomicrobiota > Verrucomicrobiia > Chthoniobacterales > UBA10450 > JBBSQB01. The sequence goes on along the minus strand of JBBSQB010000012.1, from coordinate 69,295 downwards.
TGCATCAAATCGGCCAGACGGTGGCGCTGCATTATATCGGGCCCGGCGTTTACGCGATCTTTGGCCGGTGCTCCGTCATTATCACCGCGCTGCTCGCGCTAATTTTTTTCCCGGAGGAACGCTGGATCATTCGCCAATGGCGGTTCCAGGCGGGCACCATCCTGGGATTACTCGGCGCCGCGGGTGTCTTCTGGTTTCAACCGGGAGACAATCATGGCCACCTCGCCTGGCAAGGAATCGTCATCGGATTCCTGGCCACATTTTGCTGGTCGCTCTACAGCATTTTGATCAAACGGCCCTCCGCCGAACTAGGCTCGGTGCGCAGTTTTGGGCTCGTCAGTTTTCTTACCTCCGCGCTCCTTCTTCCCCTCACCCTCGCCTTTGGTGACATCGCAACGCCGTTGCACGTAGCGGCGCGCGTGAACTTGATTCTGATTCTCTCGGCCGTCCTCTGCATCAGCGCGGCACATATTCTTTATTACGTCGCGATTCGGCGGATCGGCGTCGCCCTTTCCCAGAGCTTGCAATTGATTTGCCCAGCGGGCGCGATTGCCCTCTCTGCGCTCATTTACGGCGAGCGGTTAACGGCTGCGCAAATGTGGAGCGGCGCCGTTCTTCTCTTCGGCGCTTTCCTGGCCATGCGCGTGAAACCGGCGGACATCACCGCCAGCGCCGAAAATTTGTAGAGCGCGCAAAAAAAGACGCGCGGAAATGGTCACCCCATTCCCGCCCGCCAGAGAACAATAATATGGAGCGCCTAGTATTTCACCGAGCAGCCGTATGGGCGCGTGCTCGCTTCCGATACTTGTTTGCCGGCCATCGATTCTTCGAGAGCCGCCTTCACGTAATTGGTTGCGGACGCGATATCGGCTTGATTGGCTGTCGCCTTGTCGTCGATCGCGCCTTCATAAACCACCTTGCCGTCTGGATTAATGACGAACATGTGCGGTGTATTTTTTGCGCCGTAGGTCCTGCCGATCTTGCCATCGGGATCGAGCAGCAGCGCCGTCGAATTCATCTTCCACTCCTTTTTTTGCGCCAGCGCTTCTCCCGGCGAGAGATTCCCCTGTTTGCCGGGCGCGGAAGAATCGATCGTCAACCACGCAACTTTCTTGCCGGTAAATTCTTTCTGCAGCTTCTGCATATTGCCGCTCTCGTAATGTTTCTTCACAAACGGACAACCTGGATTGAACCATTCGAGCACGACGTATTTGCCTTTGTAATCGGCTAACGAGTGCGTTTTGCCGTTGGCCGCGGGCGCCGTGAAATTCGGCGCAGACGTTCCGACGGCGGGCGAATCCGAAGCATAGCTCGCCGAAACGGCGAGTGAAGTGAGGGCGACAAGAAGTAGTTTTGTTTTCATAATTTTATTGGGACGCGACCCGAGGCGCGAGCGTTTGCAGTTTTTCCAACACGATTCCTTTGGTCAGAAGTTCGGGGAAAACAATCGGCTCTCCCGATTTGCCGGGATAGAGCACATAAAGTGGGACACCCGGACGGCCGAATTGTTTCAAGGTCTTTGTGATAACGGGATCGGCGTTCGTCCAATCGGCCTTCAGTTTCACCACGCCGCTCCGACGAAACGCAGACCGGACCGCATCTGTTTCAAGAACGGTCGATTCATTAAATTTGCAGGTGATGCACCAGGCGGCGGTGAAGTCGACGAAGACGGGACGGCCTTTGGCCAACTCCGCCTGCACGCGCTCGGGGGTGAACGTCTGCCAGTCGCCGGTGTTCGTGGCGGCAGTTGCGCTCAGGCGCGCTTGTCGAAATTTGGAGCCGAGGAAATAGCGTCCGCTGGCCGCCAGCAAAAACAGGATGAGAGCGAACGTGAGCGCTTTGGCCCAAGTCGAGGAAGTGAGCGTGATAAAGGCTCCTTTCATCCAGCAAACCAGACTAACGACCAATAAAAACGCGCTCGCCCAAACGACCGCTTCGACGCCACGTTGCGCGCCGAGGACGGAGAGAAGGAAGAGCAGCGTGGCGAGAAGAAAGAAGCCCATCAGCTGTTTGACGCGCTCCATCCACGGCCCTGGCTTCGGCAAAAAACGGAGCCAGGCCGGCTGCGCGGAAAGCAAAACATAAGGCGCGCTCATCCCCGCGGCGATGGCGAGGAACATGAGGAAGATCATGAAACCCGATTGGGTGAAGGCGAACCCGAGCGCGGTGCCGAGAAACGGCGCGGTGCACGGTGTCGCCAAAACGGTCGCGAAGATTCCCTGGAAGAATGAGCCGGCGTCGCCTTCCCGCGAAGTGACGGAAAGCAACCCGCTGCTCGCACTTTGCGGCAAGTTGATCTCGAACACGCCAAACAAATTGAGCGCGAAGATGAGCACGACCACGCTCATCCCGAGGACGAACCAGGGATTGGTAAATTGCAGCGCCCAGGTCAGCTCGCGGCCCGCGCTCTTCAACGCGATCAGGACAATGGCGAGACCGATGAACCAAACGAAAATGCCGGCGACAAAGGCGAGACCGCTGCGCAAAATCCGCGCCCGACTGTCGCCCGCATGCCTAACGAATCCAAAGATCTTGAGCGAAATGACCGGCAGCACGCACGGCATCAGGTTGAGAATGAATCCGCCAATGAATCCGAAGAGAAGAAAACGGGCGGCGCCCGCCGAGCTGACGACCGGCGCTGAAGAAATCGAATCCGTGTTCGCCGATGATGCCGTTGCAGCGGCATCGCCGAGCGACCAGCCGTTCCGGGCGGCTTCGTTTTCCTTTTGCCCAAACACGACGACGCCGGGAAGCGACTTCACCTTGGCGGGCGGCGACTCCAACGGAATGCGCACCACCAGCCGGCCACCGCGGGATTCCTCCTTTTGCGGATGGCCGAGGACAAGATTGTCTTCAGGCAATGGAAAGAAGTCGACCGCGGGATAGCTGGAAAGCGCGGCGCTCTCGATGGTGAGGCGCAAATCGTTCCCGCTCCGCTCCCAGTGGAAGGACGCGACGGAGGAGTCGGGCCAGTGTTGCGGAAGCGAACGGCGAAAGCGGTTAAACAAATCGGCGTTGGCAGGCGTGGAGTTGGGTCCCACCGGCAGATCGAGCGCGAGTGACGCACCACCGGGGATGCAAATTTTCTCGCAGACGAGCCAGTTCGCTTCCGCCTTGAGATTCACATTCTTTTCGGCAAACGAAGCGGCCGGCGTGATTTCCTGCATAAGCAGGACTTCATCGTGATAGCCGTAGATTTGGATGTTGCCGGGCTCATCGAGTTTGAGCGGAAGCGGCCATTGCATCGGCCCCACTTTCCAACCGGGCGGAAGTTGCCATTTGATCTCTGTCGGGATGCCGGCGTCGCCGGGATATTGCCAGTAAGTATGCCAGCCCGGCACCATGTGGAGCAACAGGCCCACGGTGAAAGGTTTTCCCGGAACGATCGCAGAAGTATCCGCGACCAGTTTGGCCTCTACGAGCTCCCGCCCTTCGTAAGTTTGCGCCGATGTTTCAGGCGGAAAAAAGAGAGACGCGCAGGCCAGAAGCCCGAGAAAGAAAATACGCTGCGTCTTCACCCGTGTAGTTATCATCGCAGAGGTGAGAGGGCAACGAAGCGCGCCTATTCCACGCCGGTGATGCCATTATTTTCGCGGGCAGCGGTGCCGGGAGCTGCTTCGCTCCAATTGATCTTGAGGTTGGCCATCTGCTCGTGCCAGAGGGCGAAGGCATTCTCGACCACGGCATTCCACGACGTGCTCCCATCAATGAGCACCTGATCGCTCGGCCCCATTTGGATGCGGACCGACACCGTCGGCCCTGGCCAGGAGGCGTCTTCGAGCGTGTAGGCCCGAGCACCGCACGGCCACGCGAGGACGATGAAGAGGAGAACGAGCAGCCGGCGCAAGACTAGTGCTGTTGCTTTTGGGACGCGCCTTGTCCCACGCGGGCGGAGATGGCCGCCTTGAATTGAGCGGGAGACATGGCCGAAGCCTGGGCGCTGTTAGTGGCGGCGGAGCGCGCCTTGCCGATATCGCTCACGCTGGTCAGCGGGATACCGGTGTTGGTGGCGATGATCTCGCTGCCCGATCCCGTGGTTTCGATTTTGTAGCGGCCATACATGATGCCGACGAGCGGGATGAACTGCGTGCCGTTGTGCTCGACGAAGAGAATGTCGTGATCGCCGGCCTTAAATTTCGGGCCATCGCTCACCTCCATGGTTTGCCCATCCACCGTCCCGCCAAGCATGCGGATGGTATAGGAGGCGCCCGGCGCGCCTTTGAGCGATTCGTCGACCTTAAAGGTGACGTAGGTAACAATGTGGCGTTGCCCGCCTTCTCCGACCCATTGGGAGTGGACGTTGGTGACCGAGCCTTGAAAGATAATTTCCGCGCGCGAAACGAGGGAATCAAAATCCGGCGGGATCACGGTGGTGGCTTGAACGGAAAAGCCAACAGCGCAGAAAAACGCCGCGAGCAGGAAGGCGGTTAATTTTTTCATAAAGAGCGACACCGGAGGGACGGAAAAAGATAAAACAGAAGTAGTTGGATTCAATCGGAACATTTTCATGAAAGTGCGGTAATAAATTGAGAATTTGACTATCTATCCAGATCAAAAAGTTCGACTAATCCGATGCCGGTGGTGTCGCCCACGCCGCGAACGATCGCGGTGTAATGACCAGGCGCGAGGCTGGCGAGAATGGCAGATTCGCGGGGATCGGAGGGCGGAATCCCGGTGGCGGAAATGGCGGACGCTTGCGAACTATTCGACCAATCGTCGTTACTGCTCAGGAGCTGGCCGTTGCCGTTGCGCAATTCGAGCGTGGGATTGGCCAGCACGCCAGAGAGGCCGCTTTTTCCCAACGAGGGACCAAGAGCGCGCACCAGCACTTTTTTTGCGCCGCCACCCTGGAGAATGAAACCACCGATGAGTGCATTATCCCCCGTGCCGACGGGGCCGCGGGTGGAGATGTTCACGAATTGCGCCGCACTCGCTTTCAATTCGTAGGCCTCGATCAAGCCCACGCCGGTCTGGTTGTTTACCCCACGGACGATGGCCGTGTATCTGCCAGCAGGCAGCTTCGCGTACAGCGCGGATTCCCGGTCATTGGTCGGTGCGATACCACTCGATTGGATGAAGGCGGCCTGAGAACCGCCGCGCCAGTTATCGTTTGCGCCGACCAGCGCACCAGAGGAATTCCGCAATTCTAAGGTCGGATCTGCCAAGGCGCCAGCCACCCCAGATTGCGTAAGCGAAGGCCCGATGGCGCGGAGGATGATTTCCTTCGATCCCGAGCCGCCCACAATAAAGCCGCCGATCAAAACGCTGTCGCCGGTGCCCACCTGCATGCGTGTTGAGACGTTGACCAAACGGCTGGCCGGAGTGGGGGTAGGAGTGGCCGACGGTGGCGTCGCGGTTGGCGCAGGGGTCGGCGTCGGCGTCGGAGTCGGAGATGCGGGCGGGGCGTTGTAGAGGAACTGCGCCCCATTCGTGTCGTCGGCCGAAGGAATCTCGCGATCTCCGACCACGGAATTCATAATGGCATCCACATTTTGGCCGTGATCATCGGGATGGCCCAGGCCGAAGCTGTGTCCCAATTCATGAACCAGCACCCGGCGAAGATCGGCAATGGCATAGCCGTTGGAGCCAAAACGAAGATTGCCGCGATACGAATCGAAAGTCTGCGCGCGGTTAAAGAGGACATCCGCCTCCGTCAGCGTACTTCCGCTGGAGTAATAATAGGTGACGGCCAGCGTGCCGGAGCCAAACGCCTGACCGTAAACCGTCGAAGCAAAAGTAATCGTGTTCGTCCCATCGTGATTTTGAGCAGTTGCTGAAGCATTCGGATGATGAATAAGCGTCAAATCCTTCACCCGGGCGTTCCAGGAATTGAAAGCAGGAGCCACTGCAGCAGTCCATGTGGTGTTGCCATCGGCGAGGACGTGGCCGGGGCTGCCCAGATTTTCTTCGAAGGTGAGGTGGGTGCCCAGCGGCCAGCTCTTGTCTTCCAGCGTGTAAGCATCCGCGCTATGAGAAAAAAGAGCGAAAGCGGCACAAGTAGCGAAAAGAAAGTCGAAAAAGCCCCAGCGGACGCCGAAACGGCTGCTAATCAGCCTATTGGGGAAATAAAACAGGAAATTACGAATGCGATCCATAATTACCATAAAAGCAGGATCTGGGCGCAGTTGAGAAAAACTCGTCGATATTCGTGCTAAATCTCGGCTCCAGCCCAGCATTGAGGCTCACTAAATGCAGGAAATATTCCGGATGAAAAGAAATAGTCGCCAGAATCGGAAATTTTCCCGGGCGTGCATATTTTCCCGCGACCCAGGCGCACGGGTGATCTCGCTGAACACCTTCTCAAGGTGCGTGCCCCTGAGTGCGCTCTTAAAAGAAGCGGCTAGAGCGTGTATCTACTTTCACGAGGATGAGCCTGTAGACGTTTCGCTGTGCGAAACGCGGGGTGTGCAGGAGGACCACGAAAACCGATCCCGCGTTTCGCATAACGAAACGTCTACAGGGGACCGCTGATCGAGACCGAGGGATTCTTCGCATTCCCGAACGCTCACCTCGTCATTCCGAGCGAAGTCGAGGAATCCCGCGGCGTGACCTTAAAGCATTCGCCCCTGGAATCCCTCGACTTCGCCTAACGGCTCGCTTGCGCTTCCCGCAAGGCAGTTCGCCCCCACGCCGTCAAAACCTTCCCGTCTGAAACCACAGCGCGATTTAGGGAACGATGAATATCTTTTGGGTGTACGGATCCTTCATCTTCGTCCCAGAAGGAACGCCGGTCACGTCAACGAAGCCGGCGTTCGAATCCAAACTGTAAACAAACCCCGGTTTCCCCGGCACCGGCTTCGCGTAAGGAATGTTTGATTTTTTTACCACCTGCCGGCGGGGCGCAGACGTCGGCGTCGGCTCCCTGCGCGGGCGAGGCGTTGAGCGAGTGACTGTGCGGGAAGTCGTAGAAGGCGGGGGTTCTGGCGGCTGCTCGTTCACGTAAGGAGTGGGCGGCACATAAGCTGGCGAAGGCGGCGGCGGGACCGCGTGGCCCGGGCTCACGGTATCGGATTGGTATGTGGTGGTGCTGCTGGTCGTCGTGGTGGTGGTGCTTCCGTCATCCAGATGGCGGCGCACGTAATTCGCCGGTGCGTCGATGACGCGGAACGAACTGACAGCGACATCGCGCGCCGTGCGACAGCCGGGCAGTCCCACCAAGGCCATCACCAGCATGATCGCTCCAAAATTGATTTTAGTTTTCATCCAATTCCTCCTTCATCTTAACCACACTACACATCCGCAAAAGAGTTTCGCACCTGGGAGGCGGAGTGAGCGGAAACTTTGACGGGGCTCCTTCTGCGTTGTTCAAATCGCGCTCAACTCGGCCGCATCACGCACAAACTCTTCGATGGCCTTTTCGTTCACAGCCCACGAACACATTAGTCTATAAATATCCGGCTCAATGAATTTGTAAAAGTGCCAACCGCGCTCGTGCAATTGCGCGACCAGCGTTTCCGGCAGCCGAAGAAACACGGCATTGGCCTGGCAAGGGAAAGCGAGCTCAAGGCCGGCGGCTGAAACAAGACGCTGGCCGAGATTTTGCGCGGCCGCGTTGGCGCGGCGCGCATTCTTCAACCAAACCTCATTCGAGAGCAAGCCAAGCCAGGGCGCGGCCAGGTAGCGCATTTTCGAAGCAAGGTGACCAGCCTGTTTCGCCCGATAGTCGAACTCTCGAGCGCGTTCTTTCTGGAAAAAAACGACAATCTCGCCTGCGCCGGTTCCGTTCTTGGTGCCGCCGAGCGAGAGCGCCTCCACGCCAGCCTGCCAGGTAATCTCCTTGGGCGCACAGCCGAGCGAGGCGACCGCGTTCGCGAAACGCGCGCCATCCATATGCAAATGCAGCTCGTGCCGCCGGGCGAAGTCACCGAGCGTTTGCAACTCGGCGATCGAGTAAACGGTGCCCAACTCGGTCGCCTGCGTGATACTCAACACTCCGGGCTTGGGCGAATGCAGCTCGCGCTGGCGCGCCATCGCCTCCACCACCTGCGCGAGATCAAGCTTCCCGTTATCGCCCCGCGTGGGAATCAACTTGGAGCCGCCTGAGAAAAACTCCGGTGCGCCGCATTCATCGGTCTCGATGTGGGCGAGCTCATGACAGAAGACGCTATGAAACGACGGTCCCAATTGCGCGAGCGCAAGGGCATTGGCGGCGGTGCCGTTGAACACGAAAAAGACTTCGCATTCGGTCTCGAAAATCTCCCGCACCCGCTCGCACACGGCGCGCGTCCAGCGGTCCTCGCCATAGGAAGGAGCGTCCCCGCTATTGGCGGCTTCCAGTTCCGTCCAGGCTTCCGGACAGATCGGTGCGGTGTTATCGCTCGCGAAATCGAACCGATCAGGCATCGGCAGTTGCGTAAACGCGTTTGCCGCCGGTCGCAAGAACGGATCGGCGGATGCAACTCGTTAGGGCAAAAGAAATGCCTGGCGACCATCCCGAGCCACCGGCCCAGGCGTCTGCCAGGCAAATCACCTCTACTTGCTCCTTAACCTAAAATTTTATGTGCAACCGCGGAGGAGGAAAAACAAAAGGAGCACCGGGATCGGCACACCTAACAGCCACAGCAAAATATAACCCATCGCTCCTGCCTGTTTGATTCGGTCTTTTAATTTCATTTGGATAATGGAAACCCGCATCTTTTCATCGGAAGCGGAAACGGGTTTGCGTGTGTCGGGATGCACATTTTGGCGGCTGGGATGAGCTTTGCCAATTGGCTGCCTCGCATTATCATCCGCCGATGAATTCTCTACAGGCGAAGGTCGAGCAAAGAGGCCAGCAAATCTTCGACCTGGTCGATCGAAATCCCGAATCGCTTTTTAGCAAGGCCGGCTTCTACCAGCGGATGATGGCGCTCTCCATGCGCGACGAGCATTTCAAGGTGCAAATGTTCCGCTTCGTCGACGTGCTTGCTTCTCTCCGGCGCGGGAGCGACATCGTGCAGCACCTCGAAGAATATTTCGCCGATATGCAGGAGGGCTTCGCGCCCATGATCCATTCCGGCGTGCGCGCTGCGAAAATTTTCCCGTGGCTGAGCGGCCGCGTCCTGCGTTGGAACGTCTCCGGCATGGCCCGGCAATTTATCGCCGGCCGCAATCCGGACGACGTCATGAAAATGCTGCGCAAGCGGCGGAGCGAAAAAATTGGCTTCACCGTCGACTTGTTAGGCGAAGCCGTCGTCAGCGAACCGGAAGCGGACGAATACGCGGCCCGTTGCCTCGCCCTCGTCGAAGGCCTTTCCGAGCAAACGCGCGGCTGGAGCGATCCGTTAGGCGGAAACTCCGAGCTCTTCCCGGTCGTCAACGTCTCCGTCAAAATCTCCGCGCTCTATTCGCAGATGAACCCGGCTGATCCGGCGGATGCGATCGCGCATCTCGCGCCGAAGTTGCAGCCGATCCTGAGGCGCGCGCGCGAGCTCGGCGCGTTCATTAATTTCGACATGGAGAGCTACGCGCATAAAAACTCCACGCTCGATCTTTTCAAAACGCTGTTCGGTGAGGGCGAATTCCGCGATTGGCGCCACGCCGGTATCGTCATCCAGGCTTACCTGCGCGATTCCGAAAAAGATCTCCGCGATCTGATCGCCTGGGGCCGCGAGCGCGGCACGCGTTTCACCGTGCGCCTCGTCAAAGGCGCCTACTGGGATTACGAGAAAATCAAGGCGCGCCAGAACGGGTGGCCCTGTCCCGTTTACCTGCAAAAGCCGGAGAGCGACGCCAGCTTCGAAAGGCTGTCGCGCATCCTGCTCGAGAACGAATCGATCGTCACGGCCGCGTTTGGTTCGCATAACGTGCGGAGCATTGCGCACGCCCAAGCAGTCGCCGAAGAACTCGGCATCGATCGCAGCCGCTTCGAGCTTCAACTCCTCTACGGCATGGCCGGACCGATCAAACGCGCGCTGGTCGAGATGGGATATCGCGTGCGCGAATATTGTCCGGTCGGCGAGTTGCTGCCGGGCATGTCTTATCTCGTCAGGCGATTGCTTGAGAACACTTCGAACGAAGGATTTCTCCGCGCCAAGTTTTCCGATAACGCGTCGGCGACCGCGCTCCTGCGCGATCCGCGCGATCTGATTCATGGCGGCGAAAGCGATGGCGCTGCCCCGGTGAGCTCGTTCGAGAACGCGTCCCTCGTCAATTTCGTTTATCCGCACAATCAGAAGCGGATGGAGGACGCGGTCCGAGAAGTCCGCCAGCACCTCGGTCGAAAGCACCCGCTCACCATCGGCGGCGAAAAAATTTGGACTAACGAGTTGCGACCATCAGTCAATCCGAGCCGGCCCGACGAAGTTGTCGGATCCGTTGCGGAAGCTGGGATTCCAGAAGCAGAGCGAGCCATCGAGGCGGCGCGCAAAGCGTTTCCAGAATGGAATCGCACGAGCGTGGATCATCGCGCCGAACTACTCGAACGCGTCGCCAATATCATGAATCGGCGTCGCTATGAATTGTCGGCGATCGAAGTCTTTGAAGTGGGAAAGCCATGGGCGGAAGCGGACGGCGACATTCGCGAGGCGATCGATTTTCTCCTCTTCTACGCGCAGCAAATGCGCATGCTCGGCCGGCCGCGCCTCACGCAAAACGTGCCGGGCGAAGAGAGCTATCAACACTATTGGGCGCGCGGCGTCGCTCTCGTGATCGCGCCTTGGAATTTCCCGATCGCCATCCTCACCGGCATGGTCTCGGCCGCGCTCGTCACCGGCAATTCGGTCATCATGAAGCCAGCCGAGCAATCGGCCATTTGTGGGGCGCTCCTCATGGAGATCTTCCAGGAAGCAGGCGTGCCGGCCGGCGTGCTCAATTTCCTGGCCGGCGACGGCGCAGTCATCGGCGAACATTTGGTCAATCACAAGGATGTCGACCTGATCGCCTTCACTGGTTCGCGCGAAGTCGGTCTGAAAATTTGGGAAGCCGGAGGTCGCACCCATCCCGGCCAGCGGGAACTGAAACGCGTCGTTTGCGAGATGGGCGGCAAGAACGGCGTCATCGTCGATTCCGACGCGGATCTCGACGAAGCGATCGTCGATTCAATCTATTCGGCCTTTGGTTACCAAGGGCAAAAATGTTCCGCTCTCTCGCGGTTGATTGTGTTGGAGGAAAACTACGATCGGGTGGTCGAGCGATTGCTTTCCGCGGCGGCCAGTCTGCGCATCGGCAATCCGGAAGAACCGGGCATAACGGTCGGGCCGGTCATCGATGAGACAGCTTACCAGCGCATTGTCGAGACGATCGAGATGGGCAAAGGCGAGGCCACGCTCGCTTATCAGGCGAAGGAGATTCCGGCGGAAGGCTACTTCATTCCGCCCACCATTTTTACCGACGTGAAACCGGACGGACGTTTGGCTCGCGAAGAGATCTTCGGCCCAGTCTTGAGCGTGATTAAAGTCCGCGACCTCGACGAAGCGATCGCCGTTGCCAATGGAACCGATTACGCGCTGACCGCCGGATTTTTCTCACGCAGTCCCGCCAACATCGAGCGGCTGAAAGCCGAGCTCGTCGCGGGCAACGTTTATATCAACCGCTCCTGCACCGGCGCGGTCGTCGGGCGGCATCCCTTTGGCGGATTCAAGATGAGCGGCGGCGGAACGAAAGCCGGCGGAGAAGATTATCTCCTCCAGTTTCTCATTCCGCGCGTCGTCACCGAGAACATCATGCGCCACGGGTTCGCCCCGGAAGCGACGCCGCTTTATCGCGACGCGTTCCGGAGCTAGCCGAAAGATTGGTTACTTCAACAGGTGAGCAATCGCCTGAATCATCAACGCGATCGGCCACGCCGAGATGACCGCGAGCGCGGCCAAAATCGACGACTCGGCGATGTAACCGCGATTGTGACGCGGTCGCAGCACTTCGCTGGCGAGACGGTTGATGTTCTGCTGGGGCGCGGGCGCGCCTCCGCCGAAACTGGTCTCTTTGGAGACCGCTTCGATGCTCTTCTGGTAGTGGGATTCAATCCGCGGATAAAAACCGCCGCGGCGGTTCGGGCCGTCATAACGGGACAACCACTTCACCGATTCAACTCTAGTATTGGATTTCATTTCTTAGTTTGGGAGATGAGGAATTCCGAAAAGAGCGGGCGCCAATTTTAGCACGCCCGAATTTCCATGACCTCGCCGCGAGGCGGCTAGGCCAAAAGAACGCGCAACTTCACCGTGGACCGGATGTCGGCCTCGTTGATTGACGCGTGAATCGATATCATTTCACTGACAGTATAGAGCCGGTTTTATGCCCGTCCAATGATCCGTTGTTAAATCCGCGTAACAGAATTGTTACGAGTATGTTGCAAATGAAGATTTATAGTGGGTAGATAAAATAATGGGTCCGTTTGGGCCGTTTAATCGCTCGCGTTGCTGCCTCCACTGTCACAAGGTGACGCCATGCTTTACGTCGTCGGGACGCCAATCGGAAATTTGAACGACATCACGCTGCGCGCGTTGGAGGCGATCAAGAACGCGGATGTCGTCGCCGCCGAGGACACGCGCCACTCCGGCAATCTCCTCCGCCACTTCGATCTGCGGAAACCGCTCGTCAGCTACCACGAACATAACGAGGCGATGCGGAGCGAGGAACTGGCGGAACGTCTCGCGCGCGGCGAAACCGTGGCGTTGATCACAGATGCCGGCATGCCAGGCCTCTCCGATCCCGGCGCGCGTCTCATTCGCAAATGCATCGAACGTGATCTCGACTTCACCGTTCTTCCCGGCCCTTCTGCGATTCTCACTGCGCTGGTCGGCTCGGGATTCTCGCTCGATCGATTTTCCTACCGCGGATTTTTGCCAGTGAAGAGTGGACAACGCGAACGGGAATTGCGTGTGGCCGAAGCGAGCGACGAGACAACGGTCTTTTTCGAATCACCCTATCGGCTCACGAAATCCCTCGCCGTCTGCGCGGAAATCATGCCGGAACGCCAGCTCTGTGTGGCCCGTGAGTTGACCAAGAAATTCGAGGAATTTCGGCGCGGCACGGGCGCCGAATTGCTCGCGCACTACGAAGCGAAACCGCCGAAAGGCGAGATCACGCTAGTAATCGCCGGCCGCTAAGACTGGCCCGGCGCGGACGCCGCCAGCGTAACGGCGAGCCCATTGGGATGCCGGAGCTCGTTATGAACGATGTCGATGCGAGAAAATCCGTGCGCCGTGAGCGCCTTCGCCAGCGAGCCGAGCGTGAGCCAGAACGACGTCGGCGACATGCCGCTGAGCGGTTCATCGGGGCCGCCTTCCGTGAAGTCGCTGCCGCGGTAGCCCTCCACGACTTTACCCGCGGAGAGATCATCGGCGTATTGCGTCCAGATGAAGAGCCGCGGCGAAATCCGCGCAATGCGTTCGATCAATTTCCAAGGCTCGAGCAAGTGATAAAGCAGCCCGGAACAAAAAACGGCATCGAATGTCCCGTATTCAGACAACGTCGCCGTTTCGAGATCGACCTGGAAAAACTCGGCGTTGCTCACCTTCAACAGTGGCTGGACGAAACGCGCCCTTTCAATATTCGACACCCGCGCCTCGAGCCCCACGACGCGTTCCACGCCCGGACGCCGGGCCAGGTTAAAAGTCTGCCCGCCCTCGAGAGAGCCGAGATCGAGAATCGTCCGCACGCCAGGGAAACAGGCCGCAAATTGATCCACACGCGTGTCGGCCAGTGCGTCAAATTTCCCGCCGCTTTCCACGCCGTCGATCACAAAACGCGTCACCCACGGTCCGCGCCGCGCAAATTCAGTTTTTACATCCATTGGTAATGAGGCACCGATGAGCTTTCCGCTTGTCAAAACTCTCACGCCGTGGAAGTGTCACCGACTTTTTCCGGGGAACTTTCATGGCTTTCGCAATCATCAAAACTGGCGGTCTACAATACCGCGTCGCTCCTGGCGATATCATCGATGTCGATTTTCTCGACGCCGCCAACGGCACCGAAGGTGTCTTCGCTGATGTCCTTTTCCACTCCGATGGGGATAAACTTACGCATGGCAGTCCTCTTATTGAAGGCGCCACGGTTACCGGCGAAGTGATGGAACAGCGCAAAGATAAAAAGGTTATCGCTTTCAAATATCGCCGGCGCAAAGGTTATCATCGCACGGTCGGTCATCGCCGAAAATTGACGCGCATTAAGATTACCGAGATCAGTCTCGGCGGGAAAACGACCAAGGCAAAAGCCGCGAAAGCCGATAAAACGGAGTAATTCTCATGGCTCATAAAAAAGGACAAGGCAGCGTAAAGAACGGCCGCGACAGCGTCAGCAAGCGGTTGGGCGTGAAAAAATTTGGCAGCGAAAGCGTCGTCGCCGGCAACATCATCATCCGCCAGCGCGGCACGAAGTTTACCCCCGGAAAAAATGTCGGGCTCGGTCGCGACTACACGATCTTTGCTTTGGTTGACGGGCAGGTGCGATTCGATCGCGCCGGTCGCCGCGTCAACGTGGAACCGGTCGCTGCGGAGTAGGAGCGCGCGCTTCTTTCCCGGCACAGGATGCCGGCAATTTTTAGCAACCGGTTGTTTTCGCAAAAACGATCATTGTCGGCGCTCCGCATCCTGCGGTATAACCGCCTCCCGATGAAATACCACACCTACCTTCTCTTCGGCGCTCCAGGCAGCGGCAAAGGCACCCAGGGCAAAACGCTCGGCACCATCCCGCGTTTTTTCCATTGCGCCTGCGGTGACGTTTTCCGCTCAATCGACACCCGCACGAAGGTAGGCCGCGCGTTCCTTGATTACTCGAGCAAAGGCGAACTCGTCCCGGACGAAATCACCGTCGAGCTTTGGAAAGCGCGCATCGATTCGGCGGTCGACTCGCATACTTTCAAGCCCGACATCGATATTCTCGTCCTCGATGGCATTCCGCGAAACGTCGGCCAGGCCAAAATCATGGATGCATTGATCGATGTGCAGAAGGTTTTTCATCTCTCCTGCCCGAATCGCGAAGCGCTTTTCATCCGCCTGAAAAAACGCGCCCTGAAAGACAATCGGCTCGACGACGCGAATGAAGAGGTCATTAACCGCCGCCTCCAAACCTACGAGACCGAATCGAAACCGGTGCTCGATTACTACGGCAAGGATCGCATCACGATGATTGACGCCACTCTGACGCCCGCCAAAGTTCTATGCAGAATTTTGGAAAGCGTCGGCGACGGCGTGAATGGGGAGCATGAGCCAGCCGCAGTTTGAAAATTTCACCGCTTCCAGTCTCTATTGCGAGAAGTGCAAAGCGGCCATGCCGGTGCGCGAGCGGCTGCTCCTCGTCCTCCCCGACAAGGAAGTCTTCGATTACCTCTGCACCGAGTGCGGGTCCTCTGTCGGGCAACGCGAAGTAACGGCGGGCGAGAAATTGATGGCGCGCAGCCAGGCGGCGCCTCGGCGGCGGCGGCCAGCCGTTCCTCTTTCCAATTTGCGGGCGTGAAAACCGCATGCGCCTCGTCTTTATCGGCACGGGAGATATCGGGCTTCCGGTTTTCCAATCACTGCTTCGTTCGAGCGAGCACGAATTAGCCGGCGTCGTCACGCAGCCGGATAAGCCGGCCGGACGGAAGCAACAACTGACCGCGCCGCCCATCAAACTGGCGCTCGCCGATCGCGCTATTCCCCTCGCCCAGCCGCCGCGCATCAAGGCGGAAGAGGCGGTTGCCCAAAGTCGCGAGTGGGCGCCCGACGTTATTGTCGTAATGGCCTACGGCCAGATTCTGCCGCGCAGTGTGCTCGAGATTCCGCGCGTCGCCTGCCTGAACCTGCACGCCTCGCTCCTCCCGCGGCATCGCGGCGCGGCGCCGATCCAAGCCGCCATTCTTTCCGGCGACCGCGAGACTGGCATCACGGTGATGTACATGGATGAAGGACTCGACACCGGCGACATGCTGCTCCAATCGCGCCTCGAGCTCGCGCCTAACGAGACCGGCGGCTCGCTCCACGATCGCCTGGCCGAAATCGCGCCCGCAGCGTTACACGAAGCCCTTTCTCTTTTGCAAACCGGGAAGGCTCCGCGCGTTGCCCAGAACTCAGCTGAAGCCACCTACGCTCCGAAATTAGAGCGCGCCGATGGCCACATTGATTGGGCGCAGCCAGCCGAGCAAATCGAGCGCAAAATGCGCGCCTTCGATCCGTGGCCCGGCGCCTTCAGCACTGTCCCCGATGTAGACAATGTGTCGCGCCATCTGAAGATTTTTCGCGCTGCCACCCTGGCCTCTCCACAGGCAAAACCGGGCGACGTAATTCGCGCCACAGACGAGGGCGTGATCATTGGAACCGGACGCGGCGCGCTCTCGTTAGGCGAGGTGCAATTGGAAGGTAAGCGGCGCATGAGCGCGCTCGAGTTCCAACGTGGGTTTCCACTCGCGCCCGGCGACGTTCTCAGTTAGGCGCGGGTTTCGTTCGTTTTTGCTTTTGAACCGCGCGTTCTTCTGTTTCATGATGAGGCGCCATGCCGAGCTCCACTGCCGCGTCCGTTTATAAACGCATCGTTCTCAAACTGAGCGGCGAGGCGCTCCGCGAACGCGGCACTCACGAAAGCATTTCACCGCAAATCGTGCGCGGCATCGCCGAACGCATCAAAGAAGTTTGCGACCTCGGCGTGCAAACTTCCATCGTCATCGGCGGCGGCAATATCTGGCGCGGCCTCTCCGCCAGCCATCGCGGCATGGATCGCACCACCGCCGATTACATGGGAATGCTGGCTACGGTCATCAATGGCCTCGCCTTGCAGAGCGCGCTCGAACAGGCCGGCGCCGTCGTGCGCGTGCAAACGGCCATCGGCATGGAAAACGTGGCCGAACCATTCATCTTGCGCCGCGCCGTTCGGCACTTGGAACGCGGACGTGTCGTCGTCTTTGTCGCGGGCACTGGCAGTCCTTATTTTTCGACCGACACCACCGCCGCGTTGCGCGCGAGCGAAATCGGCGCCGACGTCATTCTGAAAGCGACGAAGGTGGATGGGATTTACAACGCGGATCCGAACGTCGATCCGAAAGCGGTGCGCTACGACAAGATCACCTACACCGAGGCGCTCACCCAGCGTTTGCAAGTGATGGACTCCACTGCCTTCAGCCTTTGCATGGATAACAAAATCCCGATCATCGTTTTCGACGGCACGAATCCCGACAACATCCGCGACATCGTCCTCGGCAAAAAACTCGGCACGCTGGTGACCGAGTGAGCCGTTGCAATTCCACGCCGTCTGCCGAAACTCTTCCCACTTAGGACCAAAACGCGATGACCTCTGAAGAAATTTTGCTCGAAGCCGAAATGACCATGGAAAAAAGCGTCGATTACATGACGCACGAATTCGCGGCGGTGCGGACCGGGAAAGCTTCGCCGGCGTTGGTCGAGAATGTGGACGTGGACGCCTACGGCTCGGCCATGAAGCTAAAACAACTCGCGCTTATCACCACTCCAGAGCCACGACTGCTCGTCGTGCAGCCATTCGACGCCAGCACCGTGCAAGCGATCGAAAAAGCGCTCAAGGAATCCAAGATCGGCATCACGCCGCTGGTCGACGGGAAATTGATTCGCCTGCCCGTCCCGGAATTATCGGAGGAGCGCCGCAAGGATTTGGTCAAAGGATTGAAGCAAATGGCGGAGGAAGCGCGCGTCCGCGTGCGCAGCAACCGCCGCACCGCGATCGACGAAGCGAAGAAGCTAAAAACAGCCGGCGACCTGACCGAAGATGGTTTGCGCGACGTGGAAACCGACGTGCAAAAACTGACCGACCGCTTCGTCAAATCGATCGATGACCACTTCGCTCACAAAGAAGCCGAAGTGATGAAGGTCTAAATCTTCATCCTGCTCCTAATCTTAATCCTGATCCTAATCTCGGCTTTCGTGGAGGATTAAGATTAGGATTAAGGAGCAAGAGCAGGATTATTAATCACATCCGGACGAGATCGAGCAGGAACTGGCACCAAAGATAAATCATCCCTCGCCAGGAATACCGCACTTCGCCTTCCGGAGTCGGCGTCAACACGCCCTTCTTGATATTGTGCGCGATTTGCTCGCGCAGATCGTTCTCGATCTCCAATTCGACGCCGTCTTCATCCAGCTCCGCCATTCCCGCCGGCTCCAGTTGATGCGCCCGCAAAAACTCGCGATGGCTTTGATAAAGCTGCCAGAAAGATTGATCGGGCCGCTGACGATTAATCCGAAATTGCGGCGTCAATTTTAGGCCGTAGGAGAGCGGATAATTCCATGTCGTCCAAATAACCCCATCTTGCGCCCGCGAAGAAATGCGCAGGTAATAAAACGCGAGATCGCTCTGTTCGTTTAAACAAATCGTCGCCTGGGCGCGATCCTCGTCCTTGTAATAAAGCCGGAAGAATTGGCGATAATCCTCCCAATCCCACCCGGCATCGCTCACGTGGTGAAAGCCCTCGTTTTCGATCTCCCGCGAGATGTCGTCGAAGGTGGGGAAGATGTCGGGCGCCGGCGGATTTTTTGGCCGCAACGTTTTCTCCTGCGGCAATCGCATCGTCCGAATACGGGTCAGAATTTCCAACCATGGCAAGAAGAGCCAGCTCAGCGCGCCGACGATTCCCCAAATCCAGCTATCGGTGATGAAATAGACCGCTAGAAACGAGGCGACGAGCACACCGAGCGCCCCCGCCTTTTGTGCAAAAGAAGTCTGATAACTCCGCAGTGCGATGCTGAGCACCGCGACGCCGAGCGTCATGAGGAGACCGAAGAGCATTAAGGCTCAATCTGATGCTTGTGCAGAAACTCTTTCAACTGATTGGTATCGAAATTGGCGAGCACTTCCTCGCCGGCCACGAGCGTGGGCACGTAGCGTTGATCGGATAATTCCTGCATCGTCGCATAGGCGTCCCGGTCTTCGCCGACATCGACCTCGGCAAATTGATAGCCACGCTCAGTGAGATACTCCTTGGCATCAATGCACCAGGAGCACCATTCGCGGCTATAGAGAGTTATTTCGGTCGCCATGCCGGGAATAGACTAGCGCATCTTATGCCGTCAAACATTGTCCGCTGGTTGCGTGAGCAGATGGCGATCAATACGACTTCGCCCAGAGCACGCGGCGCGGGCTCGGTTCGCCCGTAATAACGCAGCGGCCGGGTTTGGGCGGATGCGCGGGATCGTCCAAGGGAATGCAACGGATGGTGACTTTGAGGTCGGCTTTAATCTGTTCTTCCACGGCGCGGCTGCCGTTCCAATGGGCGAGGGCAAAGCCGCCATGGATCTCCGGTTTAGCCGAATTCTTTGGCGTAAAGAATTCATAGAAAGCTTCCTTCGTATCCAGGACCTGAGTGTTTTCGTCGCGAAAGGCGGTGGCGCGCGCGAGGAGATTTTGCTGAATGGAATCAAGCAGCTCGGTTGCGCGCCCAACGACTTCTGCAGCCGCCAGAAATTCCTTGGCTTTGACCGGGCCATCGCGGCGACTGAGGGCGATCTGACCAGATTCGAGGTCGCGCGGGCCGAGTTCAATTCGGAGCGGCACGCCCTTTTTGATCCATTCCCAATTCTTCACGCCGCCGCCCAGATCGCGGCGATCCACTTCCACTTCGATCGGCGCGTCGTGATAGCGCATCGCCCGCAGTTCGGACGCCAGTTTATCGGCCGCTTCGAGAACAGCCGCGCGCGTTTCTTCCTTCGGCGTGATCGGCACGATGACGATGTGCGTCGGTGCGATGCGCGGCGGCAGGACGAGGCCGTCGTCATCCGCGTGCGCCATGATGACGGTGCCGATGAGCCGCGTGCTCATCCCCCAACTGGTCG
This sequence comes from Chthoniobacterales bacterium, assembly GCA_038258245.1. Lineage (GTDB taxonomy): Bacteria > Verrucomicrobiota > Verrucomicrobiia > Chthoniobacterales > UBA10450 > JBBSQB01. The sequence continues at coordinate 49,604 of JBBSQB010000012.1, read as the reverse complement.
TCCAGCCAAATTCCTGTTTCCCTTCGCGCGATTGAAATTGAATGCCGCTGGCGCGCGAGAAATTCTGTCCGAGAAAATGCGAAGTGCCGGCCTGAATGGCTTTGCGATCCTGCACCATTGCTTCGATGCAGAGCGTCTGCACCGCGCCGGGAAAGCGCTCGCTCTCCGATTTCTCGCCGCTGAAAACCGGCACCGCGAGGTGGTCGCTCACGAAGGTCTCGTAAACGTCGAGCATGCGCTTCGTCTCTTCGCGCGCCTCGGCTTCGCTTTCATGCACGGTATGGCCTTCCTGCCAGAGGAATTCCGTGGTGCGCAGGAAGACGCGCGGCCGCATTTCCCAGCGGACGACGTTGGCCCATTGATTGATCAGAATCGGGAGATCGCGATACGATTGCACCCACTTCGCGTAAGTCGCGCCGATGATGGTTTCGGACGTTGGCCTAACGACCAACGGTTCCGTCAGCGGACTGGCCGGCACCATTTTGCCCTCGGCGTTGACCTCGAGACGCGTGTGCGTGACGACGGCGCATTCCTTGGCGAAGCCTTCAACGTGGGCAGCTTCCTTTTCGAAGTAGCTCAGCGGAATGAAGAGCGGGAAATAGGCGTTGCGATGGCCGGTCGCCTTGAACATGAAGTCGAGCTGGCGCTGCATGTTTTCCCACACGCCATATCCCCATGGCCGAATGACCATGCAGCCACGCACGTCCGACGGCTCCGCCATTTCGGCGGCGCGAATCACCTGTTGATACCACTCCGGAAAATCGTCTTCGCGGCGCGGCGTGATGGCGGTCTTGACTGGTGTGTTTGCGGGTGCGGCCATTGGAACGGCGAAACCATTAAGCGCTCACCGCGAAAAAACCAGCGATTGTCACCCCGAGCGGAGCCGAGGGATCCCGAGGCATGGCCATTCCGACAACGATGCCCTCCGATAAGCCGACCCGAATGGCAGTTCAACCGGATCGCTCGACTGCGCGCGCGAAGACTACGGATTGCGCGCCAGAAGCGTTTCGCCAATTGCTCGACCGCGTTCGACGTAACCGCCCGCAAACTCGATGCTGCACACGCTTCCGTAACGCGCATGCGGACCAAATGCCGCGCCTGCCACGGAGAAGGTCGGATTGAAAATATTTTTGCGATGTTTCCGGCCGCGCAGCCCGTCGTCGATGATTAGAGCTAAGACGATGTCGCGCGCGGTGCGCTTGCCGTATGAGACATTCTCGCCCCACAGCGTGCTCCAACTTCCGTAATGCGCGACCCGATCCGCTGGGCTGCCGCTTCGACCATTGTGGCCGGTTGAACCGTTGGCCTGCTCTGCGCAATGATCCGCCGCCGCTTTCGACATTCCAGACGAAAAAACTAGAGGTGCCTGGGGCGAAACATTCAGCAGAAACCGCACGGTCTCATTCAAGACCCCGGCGCCTTCCGTAAATGCATCAGCGTGCGGCCAGGAAAGACCGCGACATTTCCTCGCAAATGGTCGCGGACTTCCGCCACGTAATCCGCATATCGGTCCGGTTGAGTTCTGGCCAGATTCATTTCGCGCACCACCGCTTCACCCGAAACCGGGGCGGAATTCGAGCCGCCGCGCGCAGAAGCGTGCGCAGCGAAGACCAAAAAGACGCACAAGTAGAAGTAATTACACATTATGGTAATTATAAGCAGGGGAGGTGCCAATTCAGTGTTTACCAACCGTCCGCCGCGCCAACTAGCGGTTGACACTCCAAATTCCCGCCCTTACTTTTCGGGCCTTTTCTCCACGCATGAAGACATTTTCCGCCAAAGCAATTGAGGTCCAACGCAAGTGGTGGATCATCGACGCCAAAGACCAAATCCTCGGCCGCGTCGCCGCGAAAGCCGCCAACCTTCTGCGCGGTAAGGAAAAGGTCATTTACACCCCACACGTCGATACCGGCGACTTCGTCGTCGTCATCAACGCCGATAAAGTTCGCCTGACCGGCAAGAAGGAGGAGCAAAAGACCTACATGAGCTTTTCCGGATTCGTTGGCGGCCACAAAACCGAGAACGTCCGGGCCCGCCGGGCGCGGCATCCCGAGCTGCTCGTCGAGCGCGCCATCCGCGGAATGATTCCCCACAACCGCCTCGGTCGCGCCGTTTATCGCAAGCTGAAGGTTTACAAAGGCGACCTTCATCCGCATGCCGCCCAGCAGCCCGCGGCGATCACCCTTTCCTAGCCTAACAACTTATTTCCATGGCCAACACTGAAGAATTTATCGCCACCGGTCGCCGCAAAACTGCTGTCGCGCGCATTCGCATGACGGCGGGCAGCGGCAAAATCGACGTCAACGGAAAGAGCTTTGAGGATTATTTCCCGACGGTGCCGTTGCAGAACACCGTGCTGCAGCCGTTGCAGACCGTGAAGCTGACCAACAGCTACGATCTTTCTGTCAACGCCAGCGGCGGCGGCCCGACCGGCCAGGCCGGCGCAGTGCGTCTCGCCATCGCGCGAGCATTGCTGCAGGTGGATGGCGATTTGCGCGGTTCGCTCAAGGCGGAAGGTTTGCTCAGCCGCGATCCGCGGATGAAAGAGCGCAAGAAATCGGGACAGCCCGGCGCGCGCAAACGCTTCCAGTTCTCGAAGCGATAGAATCGCTTCGCGCTACGGCTTTTTGGCCGGCGCGGGATTCGCGGGCGGCGACAAAGCCGGAGCCGCGGAAGGAATGGGCGCCGTCATCGGATTGCTTTCGCTCTGCGGGCGAGGTGCGGCGGTGGCAACTGGCTGCTTCGGCTTCAGCAATTCCAATTGCCGGGAAGCTTCACTCGCCAGGTAACTATCTCGATATTGCGTGAGGAAAGTTTCGCAAAGCCGGCGCGCTTCTTCGATTTGATTCTTCGCTTTGAGCAGCCGGATTTCGCTCAGCATCGCGACCGGCGCGTTATAACTTTTCGGGTAGTTCGACACCAGCCGACGCAGAGCCGTCAGCGCATCGTCCGCCTTGCCCATTTCTTCCAGATTGGCCGCGATGGCCAGATGAGCCGCGCTCGCCAGTTCGTGCTCCGGAAAACTATCGAGGAACTTCTGGAGCGTCGCGTTCGCCTTCGCATACTTCTTTTCGCTCGTCTGGGCCGCAGCAAGCAACAGATACGCAGAGCCCGCCGCTGCACTGCCGGGATAATGCTCGATCACCTTCTGGTATTCCGATGGCGACTTCGCCGCGGCCAGCAAAGCCGCCGCCTCATCGGCCTGATGTTGCTGGTAATAACGATAAATGCCAAACGCGGCCAGACCGACAATCAGCACGGCCAGCGCAGCGATAATTTCTGTGCGGAAGCGCAACCAAAACGGAGCGACTGGGGCGATCGGTTCGCCGGTGGAAGTAGGTGCAATAGCCATGATTCTCGAAAGCCGCCTCCGTTGTCGAAGCGGCTTGCTCTATGCCACGCGAAACTTTCCCGCGCAAGCATCCACTCAAATGTGGGCGCGGCCTTTGCGCCGCGATCGACCGCTCAATAGTCCGGGCACAAGGGCCCTCCACCCCTAATAGGGATTGGCTACCATCCCGCGTGGCGCGCGCACTTCGACCTTCCCCGCTCGCACCCTCACCTCGAAGCACGGCTGCTTGTACGTCGCAGGACCAACCAGGATTCGCCCATCCTCGATATCGAATTTCGAATAATGCCACGGGCAAGTCACCGTCTGCCCATCGAATTCCCCTTCCGAAAGCGGCCCGCCCAAATGCGAACATTTCTCCGCCATCGCGAAGATCTCGTCTCCCCGTTTCACCAGGAGAATCGGGATCCCGTCCACTTCGCCCTTTCGCATTTTGCCTTCGCGAAGGTCCTTCACTGGCATCACCGCGGTGAACTTCTTTGGCAGCTCTTCTGGCGCGTGGTTAACCCCGATCCGCTCGTTGTAAACAAGGTGTCCGCCCAAATAAGCGCCCACCAGGCAAAGACCGTAGCCCGCGAGGCCCGTCGTCAGACCAGAGCGACGATCGCCATTCCGGCGCTGCCACCAGGAGCCAACAAAACAAGCCGTGGCCGCCACGTTCACGAGCGCGTGGAGCGCACCGACGCGCCGCGGTTTCTCATAAGTAAAATGCCAGTCGGAGAAACCGGCGACCGCCGCTCCTGCCGCGCCCACCAGCCCGATTTTCAACACCACATCCGCTCCAGGCGCGAACGTCTCGTCGCCGGTCGACATTTCATAAAGATCGAGCGCGGTCGATGCCGTCCAGGCGCCGAGCGGGACGTCGGTGATCATCGGATGCAACGGATGACCCAGCCAGGTTCCATGCAAAAAATTGCGGACCCGCTCCGCGAAGCGCGATTTCCCTTCCAGCGTCAGCTTCGCGAGACCGGTCATGACGCCTTCCACAGGTTTGAGCCAATACTGTCGGCTGATGAAATCTCCGATCTTGTCCATGCCCTTAAATCGAAGCAGCGCAGGCGAATGGCCCCGCCTTGGATAAGGCCACGCCCTCCTCCGGCTCCGATTTTCTGTTGATGCCTCAAGAAAACGATCCCACGCCGCCGCCCGCCGCCACGCCTCCAGCCGATCCTGCCCAAAACCCGGCGAAACCGCCCGAAGACTGGACGACCGGCAACGAACCGATGACCGGCCCGCAGCGTTCCTACCTGCAAACCCTCTGCCGCGAAGCCGGCGAAGAATTCAACGAGCAGCTGACCAAGGCCGAAGCCTCGAAGAGAATCGACGAGCTGCAGGCCAAGACCGGTCGCGGCAAAAAGGCTGGTTAAGCGAAGCGCGTTTCCCACCGTTGTCATTCCGAGCGCCCTAATTGTCATTCCGAGCGTAGCCGAGGAATCTCTATTCCTCTCCTGCGGACCGACGAGAGATGTCTCGACTGCACTCGACATGACATAAACCGAGGGCGTAACTACGCCTGATGCCGCACGACAAACTTTTCATCCCCGGCCCAGTCGAAGTTTCCGAGAAGACTTGGGAAGCATTTCGCCGGCCGATGATCGGCCATCGCAGCGAAGCATTTAAGGAACTCTACCGCTCCATCCATCCGTCGTTGCAGGAACTCTTCGGCACGAAACAGCCGGTCTTCCTGTCCACCTCGTCCGCCTGGGGCGTGATGGAAGCCGGCGTGCGTAATCTCGTTCGCGAACGCGCCCTTTGCTGCATGTGCGGCGCCTTCTCCGATAAATGGCTCGACGTCGCCCGCCGCTGCGGCAAACAGGCCGAGCCATTACAAGTCGATTGGGGTCAACCGATCGATCCGGCCGCGCTCGAAAAATCTCTCGCCACCGGAAAATTCGACACCGTCACACTCATCCACAACGAAACCTCCACCGGCGTGATGAACCCCCTCGCCAATCTTTGCGCGGTCGTTAGGCGATTCCCCGAAGTCGCGCTCATCGTCGACACCGTTTCCTCCTTTTCCGCCGTCGCCATCGAGATGGACGAGCTCGGCATCGACGTCCTGCTGACCGGTTCGCAAAAAGCGCTCGCGCTCCCGCCCGGCTTCTCGCTCTTCTCCGTTTCCGAAAAAGGATTCGCCCGCGCCGCCGAGCAAAAAGATCGCGGCTACTACTTCGATTTCCTCGAGTTCAAGAAACAGCAGGAAGGCAACATGACGCCGACCACGCCGAGCATCGCGCACATTCATGCCCTGCAATCGAAGCTCGAAGAAATCTTCGCCGAAGGCCTGGCCAATCGCCACGCCCGCCACGCGCGCACCAACCGGATGGTCCACGAATGGGTGCGCAACCGCGGCTTTGAATTCTTCGCGCCCGACGGTTATCGCTCTGTCTCGCTCACCTGCGTGAAGAACAATCGCGGCATCGACGTTGCCAAACTTGCGCGCGATCTGCGGGAGAAACATCACCTCGTCATCGACGGCGGCTACGGGAAGATCAAAGGCCAGACCTTTCGCCTCTCCAACATGGGCGACGAAACCGACGAGACAGTGCGTCATCTCCTCGACTGCCTCGATGATTGCCTAAAATGAAGCGCGCGCTCACATGCGCCTTTTTCTCCAAGATTTTCTGGGCTGGCGCCAACCGCTGGAAATTCACCCGGTCCCCGACGCGGAATTTCAGCGCCGCCTTTCCGAAGATTTCTGCGCGCAGAACACCGCGGCGATCGAACGGACCGTTTCTGATTATTACGATACCGCGCGCATATCGATCGCCTTCGATCCCGGCGCAGTGCGTTTCGCCATGAGCTGCGCGTGGTCGCGCACGGCTGATCGCGGATCGAGTTTCACCTTCCCAAATTTCGAACCGGGTCATCAGCTCGAAACCGTCGTGGATCGTTGGCTCTCCTTCTTCGACCTCTTTCTGCAACTCGATCAGCCCGGAAATCCGGCGGGCCGCATCGTCATTAATTTCAACGATGCCGGCGTCGAGCCAGGTCTGGCCATGAGCGCGCACGGCTCCGATTACACCTTGATTCTGGATTGCTCTTTCCTGAGCACGCGCGGCTATGCCCACGCGAGAAAACATTTCGAAGGCCATCGCCTGCCCTGGCGCGAACGCCGCGACACCGTTCTTTGGCGCGGCAGTTCACTCGGTCAAAAACACCGCGCCATTCTTGATATGCCGCGCGCGCGTCTCTGCCAGATCGCGCAATCCGCGCCTAACGACTGGTTCGATATCGGCCTCGTCCATCTGTTCGATATTACCGAAGCGGAGGCCGATCAGCTCCGCGCGCTTGGCCTGGTCAAACCACGCGTTTCCTGGAAAGAGTTTGGACAACATCGGTTCCATATCGACATCGACGGCCACGCCAATTCATTCGCCGGTCTTTTCCTAAAGCTGCTGTCCGGCGGATTGGTTTTGAAAGTGGCCTCGCCCGATGGCTATGCGCAGTGGTATTACGACCGGCTCAAGCCATGGGAAAACTTCGTCCCCATCCGCTCCGACCTGAGCGACCTGCTCGACGTGACGGCTTATTGCCGCGACCACGATAAGCTCTCGCAACGAATCGCCCGTCGCGGCCGTCAGCTCGCCCTTTCGCTCACTTTCGAACGCGAGTTCGCCCGCATGATTGAGTCCGTCAAAGGCGCATTCGCGAAATAGTTTCCCGTCCGTCTCTGCGATCTCTGCGTCCTCCGCGGTGAAATATCCGGCACCCGAAAAGAGGAAGAGCGCCCTCGTTTCCGAGAGCGCCCTTCGTTTCGATGACGATAAGCCGAATTCTGTTCCCCGAATTGCTTCGGGGCGATGATCATTTATCTCAACCCGGCTTGCGCCGGGCGCCCGCTACGCTCGCGCGCAACGTGATGCGACTAACCCGAGGATCAAAGGGCCGGCTGCCCTTCCTCTGTTGTGTCTTGCACCGCATGGGGTTTATCTGCCTCGCGCCTCTCGACGCGATCGGTGAGCTCTTACCTCGCCTTTTCACCCTTACCGTCTCTCTGTTGCCAAAGAACCGGCGGTTTACCTTTCTGTGACACTTTCCGTCACCGCCATTTTACAATGCCGATGCCCGCGTATTCTCCGCGGCATGCCGCCGTATGGTGTTCGGACTTTCCTCCGGCCAACCTCGCGGCTGGCCGGCGATCATCTGCCATCGGCGAGAATGTTAGTTCGTTAGGGAAAAATCGCAACCGGCCTCACCCTTGCTGTTTCCGCGGCCAGGCCGCGATCGCATAGATGAGATGGTAACCGCCGAACGTGATTCCCATGAGAAGATTCGGGATCAGATGCGTGGGAATTTCGTCCAGATAAAGCAGTAGCGTCGGCACGAAGAGTCCACTGAAGAGAAAGGCCCAGCCGAGCACGCGCAACAGACGCGGCGCCCACGCCGCCATCGAAAGAAGCAACAGCCCGTAAAAAGCGATCCAGCCGGTCACGACGAGCAGCTCGTTCCCGCCGAGAAAGCCCTGATTAAAATACCACACGGTGGCCGCTGCCGGGATCACGAGCAGCGGCGCGCTCGCCTGGCCCACATGGCGCAATTCCCACGAAAAAAATGCACGCCCACCCGCCCGCGCCGCCCGCCGCAAGAACGCGACGCTCAGCACCAGCATGAGCGCGAGCAACCCCAACCAGAGCGCGACAAAACTTTTCGAGTAGGTGTAACCGATCCACTCCGGCGAGCCGGCCGCCCAATAGAGAAAGGCCGCGAGCGCGACGGCGAGGAAGCCCGCGATCAAGGCCGCGCGGGCCGAGAGCGCGCGATAAATTTCGCGCCGTTCGAGCAGCGCACGAAGCGTCCGCAAAGTTTCGTCGGCGCGCGTTTCCTCGTTCATCGCAGGTGGTAATACGGGAAAGCGCGACAGTCGAAAGCCTTTTCTTCTCCAGCCGTCAAAGCGGGCCCGGCAGCGCCACCAAAAACCAGCACACCATCACCAGCCCAATGATTAATTTCACCAGTACGCCCGCCAGATTCCCAAGCAACGTCCCCCAGCCCGCGCGACCCGCGTTCACTAATTTCTTGCCGCCGATAATTTCGCCCGCGATCGCGCCGATCACTGGCCCGAGCAGCAAACCAGGCAACGCGAAGAAGAGCCCGACGATGGCTCCGACAAATGCGCCAAACATTCCCCAACGCGTCGCCCCGAATCGTTTCGCGCCGAAATAGCCGGCCGCGAAATCCACCGCGTAAGAAAGCAAGGTGAGCAGAGCGAGACCGGCGAGCGTCGTCCAGCCGATGCTCAACTGCGGCCCGAGCATGTAGCGATGCATAACGGCGGCCGCCAGAATCACGGTTGTTCCCGGGAAGATCGGCAGGACCGTGCCGATCAAACCGATCGCCATCAGCCCGATGGCAATCGTCCACCAAAGAAATTGCATCGCTCTTCCTGTAGCCGAGGTCGCTGACCTCGGCCAGCCAACGCGACGCGCATCGGACAAAAGGCCGTGGTCGGCGACCACGGCTACAACATTCATCCGGCGCCAATTCTTTTGACCACTCCCGCTCCGTTTCTATAGTGAGTTTCCCCCGCAACGATTCACGCGGATTTTTTCTTATGGCACTTTCAGTTGGAACCAAAGCACCCGATTTCACCCTTCCTACCAAAACAGCCGACGGCCCGAAGCCGATCAAGTTGAGCGATAACTTCGGAAAAAAAAACACCGTCCTCCTCTTTTTCCCGATGGCCTTCACCGGCACCTGCACGACCGAAATGTGCGACCTGAGCAAAGGCCTTCCCTCCTATGCCGAGCTGAACGCCGAAGTTTACGGCATCAGCGGCGACAATCCCTTCGCGCAAGAAGCCTGGGCGCAGAAGGAAAATATCAGCGTCACGCTGCTGAGCGATTACGAACACAAAGTCACCAAAGCCTACGATGTCGCTTACGATTCCTTTCTGCCGCAGATCAATCTCGGCATGGGGGGCGTCTCGAAACGCGCCTCCTTCATCATCGACAAGGAGGGCGTCATTCAATACGTCGAAGCCCTCGAAGACGCGCGCGAGCTGCCCGACTTCGACAAGATCAAAAGCAAACTGGCGGAGCTGAATTGATCTCCGTTAACTCCATCCCTGTCATGTCGAGCGAAGCCGAGACATCTCTCATCCCTCCTCGACAAAGAACTCACCTCTCCTCAGAAACCCACCTGAGGCCCCTCGACTCCGCTCCACTCGGAATCCAATTATGAACGACGAATTCAAAACCCTGCAAAAATTCGACGCCGGCAACGGGCGCGAAGCTCAAGTCCATTCCCTCCCCGCCCTCGAAGAACAAGGCCTTGGCAAAATTTCGCGGTTGCCCGTCACCATTCGCATCGTGCTCGAGTCCGTCCTGCGGAATTGCGACGGCAAAAAAGTGCGGCGCAAAGACGTCGAGACGCTCGCCAACTGGAACGCCAAAAAACCGGCGAACGAAGAAATCCCCTTCGTCGTCGCGCGCATCGTTCTGCAGGATTTCACCGGCGTGCCGTTGGTCGTCGATCTCGCCGCCATGCGCAGCGCGGTGCAGCGGCTCGGCGGCGATCCGAAAATTATCGAGCCGCTCGTCCCGGTCGATCTCGTCGTCGATCACTCCGTGCAGGTCGATTTCGCCGGCTCGGCGCGCGCGTTGCAGCTCAACATGGACATGGAGTTCAAGCGCAACCGCGAGCGCTACGAATTCCTGAAATGGGGACAGCAAGCATTCAAGACCTTCGGCCTCGTCCCGCCCGGCATCGGCATCGTGCACCAGGTGAATCTCGAATACCTCGCCAAAGGCGTGTTGTCGAAACCGGAAAGCGGAGACCGGAAAGCGGAACTGTATTTCCCCGACACGCTCGTCGGCACGGACTCGCATACGACAATGATCAACGGCCTCGGCGTCGTCGGTTGGGGTGTCGGCGGCATTGAAGCCGAAGCCGGCATGCTCGGCCAGCCCGTTTATTTTTTAACGCCGGAAGTCGTGGGCGTGAATCTGACCGGCTCGTTAGGCGAAGGCGTCACCGCTACCGATCTCGCGCTCCACATCACGCAAATGCTGCGCGCCCAGAAAGTGGTCGGCAAATTTGTCGAATTCTACGGCGAAGGCGCGGCCAAACTTCCGCTCCCCGATCGCGCCACTATCGGCAACATGTCGCCCGAATACGGCGCGACCATGGGCTACTTCCCGGTCGATGCCGAGTCGGTCAATTACCTCCGCGCCACCGGCCGCACTGACGAACAATGCGCCGCTTTTGAAAATTATTTCCGCGCGCAAAAAATGTTCGGCATGCCGCGCAAAGGCGACATCGATTACAGCGTCGATCTCGAATTGAATCTGGCCGATGTGCAGCCGTCCGTCGCCGGACCGAAGCGCCCGCAGGATCGCATCAACCTTCCGGAACTCGGCGACGCTTTCCGTTCCTTGCTCGAGAAGTCGGTCAAGGACGGCGGCTACGGCAAATCGAACGGCGACCTCAGCCAGCAATATCCCGTCAACCTCAACGGCAGCGCGGTTGAGACCGAGAAAATGGTTTCGACCGATCGCGAAGAACAGGGCATTGAGCCGGGCGATCAGTTGAACAAAGTCGAGATGGTGAGCAACCGCCCCACACCCGATCCGGGCGACGACATTGAGGCGGAACACGAGCCGGTCTTCGAGCGCGGGCAGACGCACATCGGCCACGGCAGCGTCCTCATAGCGGCCATCACCAGTTGCACGAATACGAGCAACCCGAGCGTGATGCTGGCTGCCGGATTGCTCGCGAAGAAGGCGGTCGAGCGCGGCCTAACGATTGATCCGGCGGTCAAAACTTCACTCGCCCCCGGCTCGCGCGTGGTCACCGATTACCTCGCGAAAACGGGGCTGCAAACGTACCTCGACCAGCTCGGATTCAACATCGTCGGTTACGGTTGCACCACTTGCATCGGCAACTCCGGGCCGCTCCATCCGAAGATCGAGAAAGCGATCAGCGAACACGATCTCGTTGCCGCCTCCGTGTTGTCGGGCAATCGCAACTTCGAAGCGCGCGTCCACCAAAACATCAAAGCCAACTTCCTCATGTCGCCGCCGCTCGTCGTCGCCTTCGCGCTCGCCGGCCGCATCAATCTCGATCTGGCCAACGACTCGATCGCAAAAGACAAAAACGGCAAGGACGTTTACCTGAAAGAAATCTGGCCGTCGTTAGGCGAAATCCGCGACGCCATGCAATCGGCCCTCAAGCCGGAAGTCTTCCAAAAACTCTATCGCGATTTTGCCGACCAAAATCCGAAGTGGAACGACATCCAATCAAGCGTCGGCGAAGTCTATGAATGGGACGAGAAAAGCGATTACATCCACGATCCGCCTTTCTTCGAAAACTTCAGCATGGAGACCGGCCACATCGCCGATATTCGCGACGCCCGCCCGCTCGGCATCTTCGGCGATTCCGTTACGACCGATCACATTTCGCCGGCCGGCGCGATCAAGCCCAGCTCGCCGGCTGGGAAATATTTGCAATCGCGCGGGATCGCTCCCGAGGATTTCAACAGCTACGGCAGCCGCCGCGGCAATGATCTGGTCATGACCCGCGGCACCTTCGCCAACGTGCGCATCAAAAACCTGATGGCCCCTGGCACCGAAGGCGGCGTGACCAAATTTCAGCCCGACGACGAACAGATGTCGATCTTCGAAGCCGCCGAGAAATACGCCGAAAAGAAAACGCCGCTCATCATTCTGGCCGGCACCGAATACGGCACAGGCTCTTCGCGCGATTGGGCCGCAAAAGGGACGCGTTTGTTAGGCGTGAAAGCGGTCGTCGCCGCCAGTTTCGAGCGCATTCACCGTTCGAATCTCGTCGGCATGGGCGTACTGCCGTTGCAATTCCTCGAAGGAACAAATGCACAGTCGTTAGGCCTGGATGGCTCCGAGACGTTCTCAATTACCGGTCTCTCCGATTCCATTCAGCCGGGTCAGCAGCTGAATCTCGAGATCACACGCGCGAACGGCGAAAAGAAAACGGTGCCGGTAAAACTGCGCATCGATACCGCGATCGAGATCGATTACTACCGGCACGGCGGCATTCTGCAGTTTGTTTTGCGCGAGTTGATGGCGCGCAAGTAACAGCCCAATAGACGAGCACGCGGACGCGAGAAGCCTCCGCCAAAGCCAGGTAGACGCGCGGCCCGCGGGCTCCGCAGGTGCGCCTACTTCAACATCTTTTCCATCGCCGGATCGCGCTCCGCGCCCAGCGCGACGGCTTTGTCGTAATGCCGCTTGGCCAGTTCCTTGGCCGGCGGATTGGCCGTGGCGTAGATGACCGCGAGATTGAAATGCGCATCCGCGTAATCGGGATTGGCCGCAATGGCGTCGAGCATTTCCTTCTCGGCTGCTTCCTGCCAGCCCTTTTGGCTAGCGGTGATGCCGAGATAATTGTGCGCGGTCGCGCTCTTCGGATTGATGGCGAGCGCTTTCGTCAACTCGGTGAGCGCGTCGTCGAACTTGCTTTGCCGGTAATAGACGATGCCGAGGGTGGTGCGCGAAAATTCATCCTTTGGCGCGATGGTGATCGCCTTCTTCAAGGTCAGCTCAGCCGCTTTCAGCTTCCCGCTGCGAAAGAGGACCACGCCCAGATTCGAGAGCGAATAGAGGTTGTTTGGGCTCTTGGCCAGGATCTCGTGATACTCCCTCTCGGCCGCTCGATATTTTCCACGATCGAAATTATCCTTGGCCGCCCGCGCCATCGGGATCAAATCCTTCGGCACGCCTGGCGTGAATGTCGTTTCCACCGAGGGACCGGCGGGCGGCTGGCCTGAATCGGCCTCCGGCGCGGGCGGCAGGCTTTGCAATTCGTCGCTCTTCTTTTCGTCCGGATTCGTAATCGTGACCGGGATCGGTGTGGAACGCGCCGTATTTTTCGGCGCAGCGAAGCTGGCCTGAATCACGTTCGGTTTGCTATCGGAAACCGCGACGACGGGCTGCCGAAAAAGGGAGAGCTCTTCCGGGCTGAGCTTCGCGATCGGCTGCGCGAGCAATTGCACCTGCTTGGTGATGACGTCCGATTTGATTTTCAGTTTATCGAACTCGGCGAGCATCAAAGTCTTGGCCGCCTCGCGCCGCGCTTCTTCTTCGCGCTCGCGCATGACAATCCCGCGCAGCAAATCGTTCTCCTTCGTTAGGCGCTGCGTTTCTTCCGAACTGCCGCCGGCCAGCTTCGTCTTCTCCAGCTCGCCGGTCGCGTCATCCAGCTCGTTCCGTAAATCGGCCATCGACACTTCGAAATCCTGATTTTGCTTTTTGCTGGCGGCGAGCTGCTGGCGCAACGCGTCGAGCTGACGCCGCACTTCGATCAATTCCTGCTCCTTCTTCGGCTTATCCGCGCCGATCTCGCGCACCGTCTTCTCGGCCGCGGCCAGTTTCTGCGTAAGCGCTGAGTTCTGGGCGATGAGCGCCTGCACATGATCCTGCGCGTCCTTCGAACCCTTGAGCTGCGCAATAGCGGTATCGCGTTCCTGCTTCGCGCCGGCCAATTGCTTCGTCGAATCTTCCAGCTTCGCCTGCGCATCGGTCTTGTCTTTTTCGGCCGACGCCTTGCCCGCTTCCGCGGTGGCCAGGCTCTTTTTCAATTGCGCGATCTCATTCCGCAAAGCCGCGGCCGCCACGCCATCCACGCCCTTGCCGGCTGCCCGCAATTTGCCTAACGAGTCTTGCGCCTTGGTCAGTTGCGTCCGCACTTCGGATTCGGCTTTCTTCGAAGTCTCGGCATCCTTCTGCGCTTTGGTCAGCTTCGCAGTCGTCTGTTCGAGTTTTTCGGAAACCGATTCCTTTTGCTTCTGCGCTGCGCTCAATTCCGTGCGCGACTTGCGCAGCTCCTTCTGCAAATCCTCGACGCGCGCTCGCAATTTGCGCGTTGCTTCCTTGATCGCTTCGTCGTCGACCGGCGCGGCCGTGACCGTTTTCTTGCTCGTTTTGCTGGAAGCCGTGCTTCCTCCCGATGAAGTCGGCGCCGCTGGAGCGGGCGTGCTCCCGCTCGGCGCGGTCGCGGTCAATTCCCGTTGCGTCCCCATCTTGCCCTGCGCCCGCAAGATATTTTCACCGATCTTGCGGCTGCGATATTCGACAATGGCCGGCTGCCAGTCCGCGTGATTCTTGCGCAACTCCTCGAGCAAACTGCCGGCGAAACGATATTTCGAAAGCGCCTCGCGAAAATTGTTTTCGCGCTCCAGCTTTTCCCCCTGCTGCGAGGTCATGTAGGCCTTCAAAAAAACTTCACTGGGATCATCCGATTGCGCGAGGATCGGCGAGGCGGCGAAGAAGATTGAAAAACCGGCCACTAAAATGAGCCCGATTTTTTTCATGGGATAACGAATCGGACGATAGCCGACGCACCCCACCTTGCAATGTTGCCGTCCCAGCACTCTTCCCTCTTTAAGCGGACGCTGTGCCACGCGAGCGGGAAGAGCCGCGGATTGCCTTTGCAAAGGCGCCGCCGCAAACCTAAAATCCCACTCTGCCGGTGGCCATAGCTCAATGGTAGAGTCCCAGATTGTGATTCTGGTTGTTGCGGGTTCGAGTCCCGTTGGCCACCCCACCGCCGCTCAGCGTGATGGCGTTTCGCCCGCCGACTGACCGACCTCCGGCGCGTTGCGATCGTACGGAATAATCTTGTCCCATTCCTCGGCCGACGAGCGAGCCACGAACGCGACGACCGGCTCGGTGTCGCTCATGTTGAACACCTCGTGAGGCACGTCCGGCTTGATGTAGATGAAATCGCCGGCTTCGTTTTCGAGGACTTGTTTGAGGCCCGGGCCGAACTCGTGGCGCACTTTGCCCTCCAGAATGTAGAGGATCAGCTCGAAGCCGACGTGAATATGCGCGTAGGCAACGCCGCCCGGCGGTATCGTGGCGATGTTGGCCGAAAGCCGGGTCGTGCCGACGTTCTTCGCCGACATGCCTTGCTTATAGTGAATGCCGTTCCAATCCCGCCGCGCGCCTCCGCCTCGAATGGTCAGGAGCCCGTCGTGATCTTCCACGGCGTTGATCTGGATATTGTCTTTGTCCGCGTCCATGCATGCGATCAAGCCGAGGCGCAGCGGCCTGCGCAAGGAAATTACCGAGTCTTGCTTGCCTACTGCCGCAAAGTCGGAACACCTTAGCGTTCCTAAATTACGATGACCTCGCCGACCTCGCTTTACTCCCGCGCCAATCCCTTCCCCGCCCGCCTCACCGTCAACCGTCGGCTGAACGCCGAGGATTCAGAGAAGGATACGCGGCATTTCGAACTGGATTTGAAAGACTGGGGACTCTCCTACGACGTGGGCGATTCGATGGCGGTTTATGCTTCGAATGACCCCGCACTGGTGGAGGAAATCATAGAAGCGCTTTGTGCGACCGGCGATGAATTGGTGCCCGTCCCGAAGAGCGAACCAAAGCCGTTGCGCGAAGCGCTCGCGCGCTATTACTCGATTACCGCGCCGACGCCGAAATTTCTGAAAGCGATCGCCGAACGCGCGTCGGCCGCTCCCTTACTCAAGGAACTGCTCGAACCGGAACGCAAACACGATCTCGAAACCTATCTGTGGGGTCTCGAGATCGTCGACTTTCTGCTCGAACACCCGTCGGTCGGATTCAAGGCGGAGGAATTCATCGCGCTGCTTTCGAAATTGCAGCCGCGTCTCTACTCAATCGCTTCCAGCCTGAAACAACACCCCGACTCGGTTCATTTCATCATCGACGTGATCCGCTACGAAAGTCATGGACGCCAGCGCGGGGGAGTCTGTTCGACTTTTCTGGCCGATCGGGCCGCTGAAGTCGCGGTGCCGATTTATCCGACGGCCTCAAAGTTCCGGCTGCCCGAAGATGGCGACACCCCGATCATCATGGTGGGACCAGGCACCGGCGTGGCGCCGTTTCGCGCCTATTTGCAGGAGCGCAAGGCGGTCGGGGCGCGCGGCAAATCGTGGCTCTTCTTCGGAGCGCAGCGCACCCACTCGGATTATTTCTACCGGGACGATTTCGCCCAGTTCCAAAAGGAAGGCTGGCTCACGCGCATCGACACGGCGTTCTCACGGGATCAAACGCACAAGATTTACGTGCAGCATCGCATGCAGGAAAATGGCGCCGAGATTTGGAAATGGCTGGAGGAAGGCGCGCATTTTTTCGTTTGTGGCGACGCGAAGCGGATGGCCAAGGATGTGGACGCAACCTTGCGAAAGATCGTCGAGAAACACGGCGGCAGGGATGCCGAGGCTGCTAACGAATACCTCGAGCAGCTCAAATCGGAAAAGCGCTACAAGCGCGACGTATATTAACTGGAGGGCGTTTCTGTGAAACGCCACCGCGACCCGGCTGGACGTGCAGATGTTGTGCGTCGCCCCGCGGGCGACGCAGGAGAGTGGCCTGAAGCAAGAGCGACCGTCACCCTCGCGCTTCCCACAGGGAAGCGTCTACAGCCGCCGACCGATGCTCGTCGCTACCACTCGCACCTGTCCAGAGAGTCTATGTCGACGCCTCGATTCATTTCGGAGGGACGCGCTTCCGCGCGTCCGTCAGATGGCGGTCACTTCTTGGCCCGGGCCCGGGCGGCCAGGCCACCGCAGATTCCCATGGCCACCAGGCTGAGACCAGCGACGCCTCCGCCTACGACGAGCCACCAAGGCTGATAAATCAACGTCAGCTTTCCACTCGCGCCGGCCGGAATTTCCAACAGCGGCATGAGCCCGCGATAAGATCGCACCGGTAACTCGCGACCATTGAGCGTCGCGTGATAACCCGAAAAATAAGGGCGCGAAAATGCGAGCAGCGCGGACGCGCCGCTCGGCGGTACGCTGACCTCCAGCGCAACCCGATTGCGCGAATCATCCACCCGCGACAAACGCGCCTGCGCGAACCGCTCGTTAGGCCGTTCATCCCAACGCACGAGCGAACGGACTCGGGCCAACGCCTCCCGGCGATGATAGACGCGGCCTTCGGCGGAGGAATGAACGAGCGACCATTCCGATGACGGCTTCGGCGCGAGCGACATTTCACTCGCTACGATGATTCCATCTACGCCCAGGATCGCCAATTCCCCGCCGGATCCCGCACGCCACCCGGTGAGGTATTCCGCCGTGCCGGCATCGACATCTCCATGGATTGCGGGGGCAAAGGCGCGCGCCACGCCGGCGGCGCGAATCGGGCTGTAACCATTGATGAAACGCAGGCCGGCCCACATCGGCGTGCTGCCCGGTCGCGTCACCTGGCCAACCGGCGCGGGGTGTTTCTCCATTCGGTAGGCGTATTCCGGCTCTGGATAAATGCTCAGGTAAAGACGGGCTGGATCGAGCGGCGCCGGCAAGCGCAGGTCCTCGGTAAAATGAAAATGGGGGACGCCGCCGTCGCGCGGCAGGAAGAAATAGATGCCGGTCAGCGCGATCCAGGTCACCGCGGCCGGCATCCACAAGGTCACAGCGCGCGCGCCGATCCATTCGCTCAGCATCCAGAGCAACGCGACGCCGCAACTGATCGCGACGATCGCAACTGCCCCGCTGACCGTTCCGCAAATCCACATGGCGAGGGCTGTCAGCAAGACGAGCGCAAACGCCCAGCCGCCAGGCGCGAGGAACGAACGGTTCCACTTTGAGCGCGCAGATGCCGCCTGATCGAGCAACGGCCACGCTTCGGCGGCGCAGAGCGCGAGGATCAGATGGAGAAACGGCAGCCAGCGAAAGCTCCAGCGGAAAAGGTTGATCGTCGGCAGCATGGCGAGAGCGAGAACGACGAGCAAAAGCAGAAGTTCCCAGCCGATGCGCCTAACGAGTGCGCGCGTTTGCGTAATGAGAGCAGCCAGCAAAATCGCGGGCGCCGCCAGACCGCAAGCCAGATCGAGCGCCATGCGCGGAACAGCGCGCGTAGAGAAATCGACCCACGCCACCGTCCAGCTCGGCAGGATGAAACCGGGCAACGACGCGAGCGGCACGAGCCATTGCCAATGTTGCGAAGCGGATTGCGCTTCGCGCGCCGAGCCGTGCACATAATCGAGCAGCGCCAGCCAGGCCGGCGCCGACAACCCAAGACCGAGCAGCCCGCCCAGAATCAGCGGTCCGACCGACGCGAGTCGACGTGTTTGCCCTAACGACTTCACGGCCAACCACGCTGCGAGCAGCGCCAGCATGACGACCGTGTAGGGAAATCCGCCGGTGACGACCAGATACACAAACGGCGCGGGATAAAGGAAGCGCCAGTGGCCTCGTTCCGACTCGAGCGCACGCGCGCAACCCCACCAGGCCCACGGCAGCCAGGCAAAAGCGCTGAGCGCGCCAAACCAATCGGCCGCGCCCCAGCAAATGATCCAACCATTGAGCGCGGCCACCCACGCGACCATGGTCGAGAGCGGTCCGCTCAAATAACGATCGCGCGCGAGCAGATAACTTCCGATCGCCAGCACAACGAGATGCGCGATGGAGAGCGCAGCCGCCTGGAACGGAAAAGCGAGCGGGAATTGCCAGACGAGAACAATGAGTGCGTTGATGAAAATCGAGAACGTTCCGTACTGAAACTCGCCGGCTAGATTGTTGCAGACCCACGAAGAGGAACTGAGCAACGGCCAGTGACCTTCCGACCAGCTTCGCGCGACATCGGCAAAAACCGGGAGCACGGAAATTTGATAATCGTCCTTCCAAAAAAACGAATGATCGTGCGCGAGCAGAAGGAGGCACGCGACAATCACCGCTGCTCCGGCAAACAGCGCGCCGCGAAAATCCCCGCGCGCCAGCCGATGAGGACCGCGTCTCAGAGTTTCTGCGCGAGCGCTCAAGCCGCGATCAAAGCACGACCGGATTGCCTTCGGTCATGATGAGAAGTTTGTCCTCGATGCCGTGAGCGCGCGCGGCAGCAAGCAGACGCGTCGGCGGTTCATCGAGCGGTTCGTAGCCGAGGCGGAACGTGCCGTAATGCATCGGCACGAGCGTGCGCGCGCCGAGTTCCTGGAACGCTTTGACCGCTTCCTCCGGATTCATATGCACTTCGCGGCCGGTCGGCGCGTCGTAAGCGCCGATGGGCAGAAGCGCGACGTCGATGTCGTAATGCTCGCCGATCTCGCGGAAGCCCGGGAAGTAAGCGCTGTCGCCGCAGTGGAAGATTTTGCGATTGTCCGATGAGACGACAAAGCCGCCGAACCCGCGGTGCAGATCTGCCAGAAAACGAGCGCCCCAATGATAGCAAGGCGTGAGAGACACCTCGAGCGAACCGAGCTTGATCGTCTGCCAGTAATCGAGCTCGTGCACGATGTGGAAGCCAAGATCGTGCACTAGATTGCCGACGCCGATCGGGACAACGATCGGTTGATCGGCCGCCACTTTGCGCAACGTCCGCCGATCGAGGTGATCGAAGTGCGCGTGCGTGACGAGGACGAGATCGATGGCGGGCAGATGATGTATCTCCATGCCCGGCTGCTTGAGACGCTTGATGACCTTGAGCCACTTCGACCAGATCGGGTCGATGAGAACATTTCCGTGAGGCGTCTGAATCAGAAATGAGGCGTGGCCGATCCAGGTGATGCAGACCTCGCCTTTTTTTAACTTCGGAAACAGCGGCGCCACGCGCTCGCCTGAGCGTTTGATGAAAAGCGAAGGGATCAGCACATCGGCCAAAAAATTTCGCTTATGCCAATCAGAGCGCGGACGCAGAGGGACGCGCGTGGATTGATCGTGCTGCGAACCGTTCGCGGAAGCGCGACGGACAACGTTGCGCCGGCTTTTTTTCGAAAAAGGAATCGGCACGGTCGCGCAACGATATGAATTTCGCCGGGTGAAGCAATGGCTTTCGGGGCGGGAGTATAATGCTTGCCGCCATTCCGAGCGGAGCCGGAGGCGCAGTCGAGGAATTCCGTCATGAAAGCTTTAAGTTAAAGCCACGTGATTCCTCAACTGTGCCCGAACGATAGCAATGGGAAGACGTTTCCTAAAACGACTCCGCCACAAGCTTCGCGACTGACGCGACCGCGGCCATGCGCTTCTCGACCGGGGCGGTCGAGCCGATGGAGTAGACGGTGAGCAAAATCGGAGCGCACTTCGATGGCCGGATGATCGCGATGTCATTCAGCCCACCATTCGCGCCGCGGCCGGTTTTATCGCCGACCTTCCAATTATCGGGAAGGCCGGCCCGAATCTGCGCTGCCCCCGTTTTGTTTCCGCGCATCCAGGTCTCGAGCTGATCGCGCGACGCCGGCGACAACGCTTTTCCCAGTAAAATCCGCTGCATATCTTCGAGCATGGCCATTGGCGTCGTCGTATCGCGTTCGTCGCCTGGAAGCGCGGTGTTCAAGGTCGGTTCGTTGCGATCCGAGCGGGTGGTCTTGTCGCCGAGCGACCGGATATATCTCGTTAGGCCAGCCGGACCGTCCAGCGTCGTGAGCAATAGATTGGCGGCCGTATTGTCGCTCATTTGCAGCGCGGCTTCGCACAACGCGCCCACCGTCATTTTGCCTTCCGGCAAATGCTTTTTGGTAACCGGCGCGTACTCGAGAATATCCGCCGCCGTGTAGGAAATGAAGCGATCCAGCTTTTCCGTTTTCTCGTCGACGCGGTGCAAAACCGCAGCCACGGCGAGGAACTTGAATGTGCTGCACATCGGAAACCGCTCGTTAGGGCAATGCGTCATGCGCCGGCCGCTTCCCATCTCGAGTGCGGCCACGCCGAGGCGGCCGCCGATTTGCTGCTCGAGGCGGGCGATGGCTCCTCCTGGCTCCGCCGCGCAAAGACTCTGCACCACACCAAAGGCCATCACCGCGACCGCCAGCCGAACGATTACCATCGGTGAAAAGCGGGATGACCTTCTTTCACCGCGACGAACGTTCCACGACAAGTCGCGCAAACTTTGCCGCCAGCGGTCAGCGTTCCCTCGATCGTCGCACGGTCGCCGCTCGCCTCCACCACTTTCGCCGAAAGATGGACTGCGCCGTTCGTTGGCGTGGGCCGGAGTAATTTGATCGCGTAATCGGCCGTCACCGTGCATGGGACGCGATCGTCGCCCGAAGCTTTCATCAGGTAATACGCGGCCGCCCAATTGCAGTGGCAATCGAGGAGCGTGCCGATGATTCCGCCATTCAGAACGCCCGGGAATGCTTCATATTTTTTCTCAGGCGTCCAATCGGCCACCACCTCATCGCCGTGCGCGAAACTGCGAATGCGCAAGCCTTCTGCGTTCGAAGGCCCACAGCCCCAGCAGGCATTGCCCGGCGCGAATTCCTCCTGGAGTGACTTCGACTCGTTAGGCACCATGCGCAGCTAATCGACCGCCAGCCCGGTGTAGGGGCGCGCTTCCGGCCCGGTGTAAAGCGAGCGTGGTCGGATGAGACGGTTGTGATCGTGCTGCTCGACCACGTGTGCGCACCAGCCCGCGACGCGCGCCGCGCCGAAGATCGGCGTGTTCAACTCCGACGGGAAATTGAGCATGGTGAAGACTGGTGCGGCATAAAGATCGACGTTGGCGCAAAGACCTTTTTCAGCATTCATCGTCTCCTCGAGTTTTTCGCAAATCGGCACCCACTGTTCGCGGCCGAGCCGCTTGCCCAAGTCGCGCGCAATTTCCCGCATGACCGGCACCCGCGAATCGCCTTCGCGATAAACGCGATGACCGAAGCCCATGATCTTCGCCTTTTTCGCGAGCTGCTCTTTCAACCAGCCTTCCGCGCGATCGGGCGTTTTGATTTCGTCGAGCATCTTCATCGATTCCTCGTTGGCACCGCCGTGGAGCGGACCTTTCAACGTGCCGCAAGCCGAGGTGACGGCTGCGTAAATATCGGCCAGCGTCGAAGCAGTCACGCGCGCCGCGAAGGTCGAGGCGTTGAATTCGTGATCAGCATAGAGCACGAAAATCGTGTCGAGCATTCTAATCTGCCAGGTCTCCGGCACAGCGCCGGTGAGTTTGTAGAAGAAATTACCGGCATGGGTGAGATCGGCTTTTTCCGGAATGCGCTCCTGCCCTTGCGCGATGCGCCAGCCGTCGGTGATGAGCGTGCTCACTTTCGCGATGAGGCGGATCGATTTACGAACGTTAGCGGCGTGCGAGTGATCATTCAGATCTTTATCGAACGGCGCCAGCATCGAGACGCCGGTGCGCAACATGTCCATCGGATGCGTCGTCTTTGGCAGCAGCCGCAGCATTTTCACGACCGGCTCCGGGAGGGCGCGTTCGGCCGCGAGTTGATTGGTGAAATTGGCCAGCTCGCCCGTGCTTGGCAGCTCGCCGTTGAGGAGAAGATATGCGACCTCTTCGAAGCTGGCTTTGGACGCCATCTCGTGAATGTCGTAACCGCGATAGAGGAGGCCGGCGTTCGGATCGACCCAGCAGATTTCGGTTTCGCCCGCGACCACGCCGGCGAGTCCGGGGCTGTAGGCTGGTTTGGTTTCAGTGCTCATAATTTTTCTCGGGTTAACGTCGCGGCGACGTGCCGTTTCGTTAGGAATTCCGTAACGTGGGCCGCTGCCTTCCGCAACGGGATGTTTCACACTGACTGCCCCCGATTCGTCCGCTGAGGAGGAATTTGGAAACCAGGAAAGAAGTCCTGATCCTAACCGTAATCGCTCCGCGCTCCCTTGCCACGATCGGCTCGAAGATCCTCCTGACTACCCCGAATACCCCGGCCAGCTCTCGGCCGAGGGTTCGTAATCGAGCGTGGCGTAAAGATCCTTGCGCGTTTGCATTCGATCGAGCCATGCATCGGTCGAGCCCGCTATCTTCAATTCCTTAAAGAAATCTTCCGTCGCCTTCATCGATACGCGAAACGCGCTCTGCGGAAAAATCACCATCCGATAACCGAGCTCACCAAGTTCCTTCACGTTCAGCGACGGGCTCTTTCCAAACTCGGTCATGTTCGCGAGCAACGGCACCTTCACTTCCTTCGCAAAATCGCGAAACTCTTCCTTCGTTTGCAGCGCCTCCGGAAAAATCGCGTCCGCGCCTGCCTCGACGTAGGCGTTCGCGCGCTTCACTGCGCCGTCGAAATTTTCCATTGCCCGCGAATCCGTCCGCGCGATCAGCAGAAAATCCCGATCCCGTTTCGCCGCCACCGCCGCCTTAATCTTGGCCGACATTTCATCCGTCCCGACCAAACGTTTGCCCGCCAGATGCCCGCAACGTTTTGGAAATTCCTGATCCTCGAGATGACAACCGGCCAGACCAGCCCGCTCCAATTCGTAAATCGTGCGGCCGATATTTTCCGCGCCGCCAAAACCGGTATCGGCATCGACGATCGCCGGAATTTTCACCGCGTGCGCGACAAAGCCGGCCAGCATTGCGACTTCATTGAGCGTGAGCACTCCGACATCCGGCACGCCCGCCGTGCAATTCGCGAGACCCGCGCCGCTAATATAAACGGCGTCGAAACCGGCACGCTCCACCTGCCGCGCCATCGAAGCATCCGGCACGCCCGGCATGGCGACGATGCCTTGGGCAATAAGTTGGCGAAGTCGTCCTGCTTTCGTGATGATCGTAGCCATGGTTTATCCTAGCGTCTCCGCGCCAGCTTGCATCTGTCGCTGTCGCCATCTCGCCATCCCTGTCCGCTGTCTCGCTGTCCGCCCTGTAGCCGTCGCCCTACGGGTGACGTGAGGGTCGGCGTCTTCAGGTCAGAAGACTTTTTCCGACGAACACCGCTCTCACGCTTCGCTCACGAGCGCGGCCTTTACGCCGGCATTTTCGCCAGTTTCATCAACTCGTTAGGCGTTTTCGCTTCGTCCAGCTTCCAGCCGGTCGTTACAATCTTCTGCGCCGCTTCTGCGCCTAAAAACGGGACGACGAGCGCGTTAAATTTCCCTTCCAATTGCTCGTCGGTCACCGGGTTGAAGGCGTTGCCGAGCGGATGATCGACGCGCTTGGTCAGCACTTTTCCGTCCTGCAAAGTGACGTGCACGATGTTCGCTACGGCCTTCGCGTAGAGCGAGGTCAGCTCGTCGTTGCGCTGCACTGTGACGTTCTCGAGAAATTTCCAAATCGCCGGGTCGGTGAAACGCTCGGGCTGAAATTGTTTGTCCGTCACCTCGCCATCAATCAGCGCGATGCTCGTGATATAAGGCAAACTGTGATCCGCCGTCTCGCGCGTCTCCGGTTTCCATTTCTCCGGCTCGCTCCCGATGATGTCGACCGACGCGTCGTGGCTCTCGATCCGGACCGATTGAATTTTCGCCGAATCGCCAATCTCCTTGCGCAGAAACAGCGCCGCTTCGATCGCGCTCTGGCTGTGGTATTCGGCCGGCCAATATTTGATGCTCGTCTTCAGAATCATCGAGGCCGGGCCTTTGCCCTCGACCGCTTCCTGCCTCTTGTCGAAAACTTCCTGCACGTTGCCTAACGACACTCCGAGTTCCTTTTCAAAACCCATCGCGCCTTCGAAGATCGGCGCCGGACCGGTCATGCCAGCGCGCGCGAGAAGCGCGGCATAAACACCGCAGCGTGCTGCATTCGCAAAGGCCACGCCCTTCCAGTGCGAGAGTTCACCCACCCGCGCCTGGCGGAAAGCGGCGCAATTCACGCCCGCAATATTGACCGCGTGCCGCGTCTTTTCCGCATCGAGCTTCATCAACTTCGCCGCCGCCAGTGCCGTCGAAAACGCGCCATAAGTCGGATGATCCCAACCGCGCGCCCGAATGCTGGCCGCGTCGCAAAAGCGGCATTGCACCTCGTAGGCCAGCGCGATTGCAGTGATGAGTTCCTTGCCATTCGCGCCCACGCTTTCGCCGACGGCGAGCGCGGCCGCGATGTTGTCACTCGGATGCGCCGGCTCCTTCGAAAGATAGGTATCGTTATAATCGAAATAGCGAATGCAGCAGCCCGTCGCGAACGCCGCCCAATCCGGCGGCGCCTGGTGATCGGTGCCGATGATGGTCGCGCCATTTTTCGCGGAGAAATCCGAAGCCACCGTGCGCGCGATCACGCAAGGCTCTTCGTTCCAGGCACCAAGTGCGCAGCCGAATGAATCGATCACCCGCCGTTTCACCTCGTGCACCACCTCGGGCGACAGATCTTCAAAAGTTAACGAACAAGCGTATTCCGCGAGGCGATGAGCGAGTGATTTGGACATAAAAGTGAATGGGCAAAGTGGCGAGGAATTGCCACGCGGCAAGCTGACACGTTCCGGGTAGCGCAGGCTGCCAGCCTGCCCGAGTCGGCCGCCAGCCGACGTTCTTCGGATTCGTCGCCCGTCGACGAGGTCGCAGACTTCCTGGGGAGTCTTCCGGCAAGCTGCCGGAAGATGCAGGCTGGCAGCCTGCGCTACCCGGAAAACACGTCTCCGCCATTTCCTCCGTGTCCATCCGATCAATCCGTGGTTAGGTTTCTTCCGATATGAGCAGCAAAGTTTATCCTGACGCCAAAGCGGCACTCGACGGCCTCCTCCACGACAACATGATGATCGCCGCGGGCGGTTTCGGGCTTTGCGGAATCCCCGAAAATCTGATCGCGGCGCTGCACGACAGCGGCGTGAAAGATCTCACCATCGTCGGCAACAACGCAGGCGTGGACGGATTCGGGATGGGCGTTTTACTGCCCGCGCGCCAGGTGAAAAAGGTGATGGCCTCCTACGTCGGCGAGAACAAGGAGTTCGAGCGCCAGGTTCTCGCCGGCGAACTCGAACTCGAGCTCATCCCGCAAGGCACGCTCGCCGAACGCCTCCGCGCGGGCGGCGCGGGCATTCCCGGCTTTTACACGCGCACCGGTTTCGGGACGAAGCTGACCGAAGGCAAGGAGACCAAAAAATTTGGCGGCCTCGATTACGTTCTCGAGCCCGGAATCAAGGCCGAAGTCTCAATCGTCAAAGCCTGGAGGGGCGACAAGTCCGGCAACCTCATTTTCCGTAAAACCTCCCGCAACTTTAATCCGATGATCGCGAGCTGCGGCCAGGTTTGCGTCGCCGAAGTCGAAGAACTCGTCGAGCCCGGCCAGCTCGATCCCGATCAAATCCACACACCGGGAATCTTCGTCGACCGCATCATTCAGGGGAAAAACTACGAGAAGCGCATCGAGTTCCGCACCGTCCAGGGCGCCGGCAGCGCGCAGAAAGCGAATCCCACGCGCGACCTGCTCGCCAAACGCGCTGCGCAGGAGTTGCGGGACGGTTACTACGTCAACCTCGGCATTGGCATCCCCACCCTCGTCGCCAATTACATTCCCGAAGGCATGAACGTCACGCTGCAATCCGAGAACGGCTTGTTAGGCATCGGTCCGTTCCCGCAACCCGGCGAAGAAGACGCCGACCTCATCAATGCCGGCAAACAAACCATCACCACCATGCCCGGTTCCGCCTTTTTCTCGAGCGCCGATTCCTTCACCATGATCCGCGGCGGCCACATCGACCTCGCCATCCTTGGCGCGTTTGAAGTCACCGATCAGGGCGACATCGCGAACTGGATGATTCCCGGCAAAATGGTCAAAGGCCCGGGCGGCGCGATGGATTTGGTCGCCGGCGTCAAGCGCGTCGTCGTTGTCATGGAACACACTTCCAAAGACGGCACCCCGAAGATCATCAAAAAGTGCACCCTGCCGATCACCGGCCAGGGCGTGGTCGATCTCATCATCACCGACCTTTGCGTCTTCGAAGTGAAGGAAGGCGGCGGCCTCACCTTGATCGAGCTGCAACCCGGCGCGACCGAAGAAGACGTCCGCGCCAAGACTGGCGTGCCCTTCAAGGTGGCGCTGAAGAGCTAGAGGTTCATTCGCGATCGGTCGCGGCGAGTCTCCTCACTGCGGCGCGGAGATCTCACTGATCGTCACGTAATATCCGTCCGGATCCCGGAGCGAGAACTCCCGCGTTTGCGTGTTCGGATTCACGTGAGGCTCCTCTTCAAATCGAGCGACGAGCGACCGGGCCCGTGGCAAGGCGACCTCGTAATCATCCACGCGGAAGAACAGGAGAAGTCCATTGCCAGGCACGGCCTCGTCCGGGCTCATCAACGAAGGATGCTCGTGCGCGCCCCATTGATGGAGACAGAGCAACACCGTTCCATCCGTATCCACGATTTGACCGAAATACTCATGACTCGGCGCCGTCTCGTACTGGCCGAAGAGCGATTGATACCATTTGAAGCTCCGTCGAACGTCCCTCACGCCGACGATCGTCCAGGTGCGTTTCATCGCATTTCAAAGTTCAATTTGGCGGAACCCAAGGTCGGCAATCGCCTGAGCCTGCTTAGATTTCCCTGCGCTCGATCTTCCGATAACCGACCACAAGGAGGACGATAAACGCCGCCAGCAGCGAAAGAAACTTCAGGGTCGCCGAAAGCTCAGACCAATAGTTGAAGTATCCGTCGCAGACGCTAAAGAGGCCGCCAAACATCAGACCTGCTCCAATGGCGGGAGTGAGAAACAAGGCGCCCACCACGATCGCCAACAGACCGCAGGGAACGGCGACAGCGAAGAGATGTCTCTCGAAAACATTTTCAGCCGCGCGGCGCTCGCCCTCCTTTTTCTGGTACTCCGCCGAGTTGTGGTCCATCATGGGCGGAATCAGGAAATCCTCCCAGCGAGGCTCTTGTGAAAACATACTGACGCCACAATGAATCATGGCGGGAAAGACGACAGCGATGCCAAAGGCGAGTGCGAATTTCTTAGCGAGCATATGGGAACTAACCTCTCGCAATGATGGCTTCGTTGAGTGCGTCGACCACACGTCCGACCAAAACTTCGTCTTTAGCGCTGAATGCGTCCGATTCGCCGGATGCGGTCATGAGGAGGACTGAGTACCGAGCAGAATCGGCAAACCAGTAGACAACAGCGGCGCCCATTAACACCAGACCTACCACGAGAATGCTCGTGTCACCGCTACTCCCGAGCACAAGTAGAATGGAAATGATGCCTACGACTATCGGCCCGTTCCGCTGGGGAGTGATCTTGGAGCGGGAGACAGACGTTATACCGCTGATGGCAAACGTGCGGCCTCCAGCCACGAATCGCGTGTTGGTGACCTTCACTCCAGCATCATCAAAAAAAACGTGTTCAGGCATAGAATTACATCTAACGAGACAAGGTCAGCCACTGCTGGCCAGAGCGCGCGTGGCGGCGAGGGAAGAGGTTTGAGTCATAGGAAACTTGAGCGTGTTTAGATGTTCTAGCGGCACATAGCGCTCAAATAATAATGTCAAACCTCTGGAATACGGTGCCTCGGAACGGCAAAAAACTACGCGGCCGAAATACGATGAAACTGCGCAAACTTTGACCACTTCGCGATATGCGCCCATTTCGCGAACTCCTCGCGCGCGAACGCCAAGGCGCGGTCCTCTGAAACGGAGAGTGGAATGCGCACGCTCCAAAGCGGCGCTTCGTACGCATTACCTTCGGAACTGCGGCATCGGCGGAAAAACGTGATTTCTTTCATGTGAACATTGTGGTCCTGACGCGAAATGCTGCAACATCTAACGAGAATCGCCCCTAAGTTCCCAATTCCTTGTAGAATCATTTTTTGGATGACTGAGCGCCGCTAGGACAGTTAATGCGGCCGGTCGGTGAATTGGTTTTGGGCGGCGCTTTGGATAGTGATGAAATTACTGTCTTCCTTCATGGCTTCAAAATAGAGATGCCGGTGCTTTGCGCAGCTGGGATTGAAGGCGCGGTGGCACGCACGGCATTTCGACTCGCAGTCGAGATACTCAGTGACGCTCCAGCGCGCCGCAGCAGCCGCAGAGAATGACGCGCTGGTCGAACTCGTCTGCGTCCCACACTTCGGCGCGGTGACCGGCCAATGCGGCGAAACAAGCAAACCATTTTCCGAGGCGGCGGAGTGCCGGGGGCCATGATGCTCGCTGACGCCGGGAGGATATTTCGCAAAGTCTTGCCCCGCCGGCAGTCTCCATTAGTTTATCGCCGTGAGCCTGGCCGAAATCGAAACTGCCGCTGAGGCGCTGTCATTGGAAGAGAAACGGCGTCTCCTTGAGTTCCTCGCCGCGCGGATCAACGGAAGTCAGCGCGACGTTTCCCCAGTAGATCTGGCCAATTTTGCGGGGGCGCTCCTGCTCTCGGAAGACCCCGTCGCCTGGCAGCAGAGGGTGCGCGGTGAGTGGAAATGATCGGCCTGCTTGATACAAACGTTGCGCTTTATCTTCTGGCCGATCGGCTCGCGCAACCGCTCCCCGTCGGCCGCTACGGCATCTCTATCATTACGGAGATGGAGCTTCTCAGCTGGCCTTCTCTCACGGCGGATGAAGAACGCAAAGTGCAACAGTTTCTTCGCCACCTGACGCTTCTCGAACTCACTCCAACGATTCGCGCGCATGCCGTAAAACTTCGGAAGGACCACCGTCTCAAACTGCCAGACGCAGTCGTCTGCGCGACCGCTCTCGCGTCCAACGTGGACCTCTGGACTAACGACAAGGCACTCGGGAAAGTTCCCGGTTTGACTTGCCAATCCGTAACTCTGCGCGCCGGGGTCGCGTAAAGATCAGAGCGGGCATTTCCTGGTTCGTTAGGCGCGACGCTGGCGCGGGCAAAGGAGAACGAGGACCGCGGCGATGACCCAGCAGATGATCATGAAAATGAAGCCGCGGTCGAAGGAACCGGTGCGCTGACTGAAATCGCCGAAGAATTTCGGGCCAAAATAACCGCCGATGCTGGCGGTGCAGTTGATGAAGCCGACGGCGGTCGCCGCCGCCGAGGCGGAGAGAAATTCACTGGGGAGCGCCCAGAAGGACGGCAGATACGCGATCGTGCCGAAGGCGAGCAAAGTGAAAATGACGACGAGGAGAGCGTTCGATCGCGGCAGAAAAAACCAGGCAGCGAGCGCGCACGCGGCGGTTAATTGGGGACCGGCGAAATGCCAGCGGCGTTCGCCGGTGCGATCCGAGGTCGCTCCGAGGACGAGCATCCCGATGAGGCTGCCCCCGAAAATGACCGCGCCCCACAAGCTGACCTCCAGCGTGCTCCAGCCGCTCATGCGTTGCAGCATGGTGGGAAACCAAAACCAGAAGGCGTAACCGCCGGTGTAACAGAAAAACAAGCCGGCCGTGAGCAGCAGCACCGGCGGATGCCGCAACGCCTGCCCGATGGTCATTTGCGCGACATGCGATTTAGATTCGCGCTCACGCTCGAGCGCGCTGCCGATCCACGCGCGTTCCTCCGGCCCCAGCCAGCAGGCTTGGGCCGGGCGATCGGGGAGGAATCGCAAGGTGGCGGCGCCGAGCAGCAATGCCGGAATTCCCTCGAGCAAAAACAGCCAGCGCCAGCCGGGGATTTGCAGCCAATTCACTTTCAAAATCGTCGCCGCCAGCGGGCCGCCGAGAATGTAGGCGATGGGAATGGCGGCCATGAAACGCGAGACCGCTTTCGCTCGATCGCGCGGGACGAACCAGTGCGACAGATAAACGATCACGCCCGGAAAAAATCCCGCCTCCGCGCAGCCGAGGAGAAAGCGCGCGCCGTACAGTTGGAAGGGCGTGTGGACAAACGCGGTCAGCGCGGTGAGCGCGCCCCAGCTCATCAGAGTGAGCGCGAGCAACCATCGCGCGCTCCAGCGTTCCACGAGCAATGCGCCGGGAATTTGCAACGCGAAGTAGCCGATGAAAAAGATGCCGCTGGCGGTGCCGAGGACGGAATCGTTCAGTCCGAGGGCGCCTTTCATGCCGAGGGCGGCGTAAGCGATGTTGGTGCGGTCGAGATAGTTCGCGACGTAGAGGAGGAAGAGGAACGGCAGCAGACGGATCGCGATGCGATGGCGCGCGGTCGAGCCGGCGTCGGTGGGCGAAGAGGCGATCACGGCGCGCAGCATAACGTGACGCGCGCGCGGCTCACAGTGGGAATTGCGGGCCGCTTTTTCCCCTCGCCCGCACCACGCTCCCGCATCATCTTCCCGGCTATGACGCTTAACCATCCGCTCGATGATGAAGCCCGCGCCTTTCTCGAAAGCGTGGAAAAATTTTGCCGCGAGGAAGTCGCACCGCATGCGGATAAGTGGGATCACGACGAACAATTGCCGCGCGAGATTTTCACGAAAGCGGGAGCGATCGGCCTCATGGGAATGGTCGCGCCGAAGGAATTTGGCGGGCGCGGTTTGAGCTACATCACCTCCGCTCTGGCCGTGAAGGAAGTGGGCAAGCATTACGCCTCGCTCGCCATGGATATTGCGGCGCATAACGCGCTCTCCGTCGGCCAGATCAATCTCTACGGCACGGAGGAACAAAAGCGCGCCTATCTGCCGCGCCTAACGAGTGGCGAATGGATCGGCGGTTGGGCGCTGACCGAGCCAAACGCGGGCAGCGATACCGGCGGCATCGAGACGAAGGCGCAGGCGCACGAGGATCATTGGCACGTCAACGGGATGAAGCATTTCATCACCAGCGGACGCGTGGCCGATCTGCTCATCGTCATCGCCACGACCGGGCAGACCGACAAGGGCAAGAACGAGATCAGCGCCTTCATCATGATGAAGGATCAGGTGACGCCGGTGCGGAAGATTCACACTTACGGCATGCGCGCGAGCGAGACCTCGGAGCTGCGTTTCGAAAATGCGAAAGCGGAAATACTGGGCGAACGCGGGCGCGGTCGCGAGCAGGCGCTCACGGTTTTGGATCGCGGGCGCATCAGCATCGCGGCGCTCGCCGTGGGCATCGCGCAAGCGGCGTTCGATCGCGCGAATTCCTACGCGAACGAGCGGAAGCAATTCGGCCACGCCATCGGCAATTTCCAGGCGATCCAATGGATGCTGGTCGATTCCGCGATGGAATTGGAAGCGAGCGAAGTGATGATGCTGCACGCGGCGCAGCTCCAGGATCAAGGCGAGAACACGACGAAGGAATCGGCCATGGCGAAATTGTTCGCATCGGAATCGGCCGTGAAAATTTGCGATCGTTCCATGCAAATCCACGGCGGTTACGGTTACAGCCGCGATCTGCCGATCGAGCGTTACCTGCGCGACGCGAAGCTCTGCACCATCGGCGAAGGCACCTCGGAAGTGCAGCGCCTCGTCATTGCGCGTCACGTTTTAAAAGAAGCAAAACCGCTCAAGCTCGCCCACCGCGAGCCGCGCGCGCCCAATTCCTGAGCGACGTCACAATTGGCAACTGCGGCTGGAGCGGGAATAAATTAAAAGCGCGATCACGAACGTGAGCGAAATCGCGATCTCCCATTTCGCGCGATCCTACATCGATCTATTGGCGGCGACGGCGGACGGGATGCTGCGCGTCGATGGCTGGATTTTCCATGAGGACAGCCCGATCGCCCGACTCGACATTTCTCTCCAAGGCCAGCCGTGGGGTTCGACTCAAACCTTCCACGATCGGCCCGATGTGCAGGCTGCTTTCGTGCCCTCGATGGGGCCATGTCCGCACATGATCCGTAGCGGCTTCAGCGTGACGGCGCCGCTGCCGCCGGGGTTAGATCCCAACGCCGGAATCGTCGTGGAACTCGCCCCCTTTCGTCCCGACGGCACGCCCTTGGGGCCATGGCGAACGCATCGTCCCGGAAAGGAACGAGCGACCAATACCACCGAGCCGCCCCTGCATCTGCAGGAACGAATCGGCGGGAGCAAAGACTTCGCCAGCGTCGGCAGCGGCATTGCCAATCTCATCATAAACTGCGTCGGCAAATACAAACCGGCGTTCGAGCAGGAAAAGACTCTCGATTGGGGTTGCGGCTGTGGCCGCGTCATCGCCCAGCTAATGCACTTCGTGCCACCCGCAAATCTGAGCGGCTGCGACATCGACGCCGAAGCGATCGCGTGGGATCGCGCGAATATTCCGGGCCCAACGTTCGCGCCGATCGCGCCCTACCCGCCCACCGATTACGCGGCGCAAAGTTTCGACGTCATTTACGGCATCTCGGTGATGACCCATCTGGCCGAGGAGACGCAGTTCCGCTGGCTGGAGGAATTGCGCCGCATCGCGCGACCCCGCGCCATCGTCGCGCTCTCCGTCATTGGCGAAAATCTCCGAGGTTCAAACATGCCGACGTCGCTCGCGCCGGAGTTTGCCGAGAAAGGATTTGCCGTCTTCGTCCCGAATTACTCCGAACTCCTCACCGAGTTTTCCCATGGCGGTTATTATCTGGAAAGCTTCCACTCGCCCGCCTACATCGCGGCGCACTGGAGCAAGTATTTCGACGTTCTCGAATACGTCGAAACCGGCCACCAGGATCTCGTGGTGCTGCTGGCGCGCTGAAAAGAGGCGAAGCCACTCAAACTGGCGCATCGCGAGCCGCGCGCACCGAACGTGTAACACAGGCTTCCAGCCTGTCAGGTCGGGCGGGCTTCCAGCCTGCCAGTAGCGGCGACCGAGCAGGCAAAATGCCTGCTTTTCGAAACAGGCTGGAAGCCTGTGCTATACCATCGGGCGGAAGTGGCCGACCACTTCCTGAAGGCGACCGGTGATTTGGCCTAACGAGCAAACCTCCACCGTCTCGATCAGCGTCGGGAAACAATTTTCGCCGCTCTCGACCACGTCGGTCAATTTATCGAGCGCGCGATCCGCTTTGGCCGCGTTGCGCTTTTTGAACTTGGCCAGACGATCGACCTGCAACTGCTTCTTCGCTGTCGGCGTACGCACCATTTTCACTTCCGGCATCTCGTCTTTCATGTCGTTGTATTTGGTCAACGCAATGATGGGCCGCGTGCCGTTGTAGATTTGTTCTTCGTAACGGTGCGCCGCGTTTTGAATCTGACTCCGTTGATATCGATGTTCGATCGCCGGGAGCACGCCGCCGAATGCTTCGATCTGGCGGAACTCTTCGAGCATCCCTTCTTCGACCGCGCGCTCGACCGCTTTCATACCAGGCGAACCGCTCAGCATGTTCATGGTGTGCTTAAAGATGCCGGATTCATCGAGCAGGATGGCCTGCCCGTGGGCGGTGAGCCGGATCCATTCTTCGCTCGGCGTGGTGAATGGCTCGTCTGCGCTGTTCGAGTGGCAACTGTTCGTGCCGTTCATATAGGCGAGCATGAGCTCGGCCGCGGTACGCGTGAGGTTGTTCTTGAACTCGGCCGCGACTAACGAGCGGCCGCTCGTCTGCGTGTGCAGTTTGAACATTTGCCCTTTCGGTCCTGCGCCGAAAACGTCGCGCATGCCGATCGCCCAGATGCGACGCGAGACCCGCGAGAGCGCGATGTATTCCACGTCGAGTCCGCAATCGAAAAAGAAGGAGAGGCGCGGCGCGAATTGATCGACCGGGATGCCGCGCGCGGCCAGCATTTCGCGGACGCGAAACCGCTCATCCTCGCACACCGCGAACCGCGCGAACCGAATCGTTAGGCCTCTGCGGCGAAAGTCGCTCCCACCATTTACTTCCGCTTTCCCACAGGCTGGAAAATCGGGTGCCCGAGCCAGCCCGGATTCGCCACCCCTTTTCGATAAGCGTCCAGTGCTTCGACCGACGAGTTCACCCGCAGATTCGAGTAAGTGTTGTCGTCGTTCTGCCAGCGCTCGTGCCAGTAAACCGCGGCTTTAATCCGCGGATATCGCGTGCGCAGCAGCTTCAACCCCTCGCGGATGAAGCTGGCCTTGTTGCCGGCGTCGGGGAATTCGCCCACGCCCCATTCCGCGGCCATGATCGGCTTCGTCGGATCGACCGCGCACATTTGTTCGTACGGCCAGGTGATAAGCGGCTCGATTGGCGACCAATCGCCCTCGCCCATTTGTTGGCCGTAGATGCTCATCCCGAGCCAGTCGACATACTTCGACCCCGGGTAATAAGCGGCCGGGTAATTCCAGCCCTCGTTAGGGTCGGAGTAGTTATTGGTGTGAAACATCCACGCGATGTTCTGCGCCCCGCGCGCCCGGACGCGATCCACGATGTGGCGGTAAGCGGCTTTGAACGTCTCCGGTCCGACCGCCTCGTTAGGGTGACCGGCCACTTTCGTCTTCCCGCCGTAGAGTTCGCCCGACCACGGAAACCAATTTCCATTCATCTCGTTCGCGAAGGAAACGATCATGGGATGACCGAAGGCACGGGCGCCATCCGCCCAACGATCGATGTAGCTGTCCCAGGTGCCTTTGATGATCTCGGTGAGGCTAAAACGATCCGGCGCGCGCTGTTGCAGATAAGGCTTGTCCCACGGTGACCAGAAGACGAGCGGGATCGCGCCATGGCGCCAGATGATGCCGAGATTGCGGGTGGGAAAACTTTGTTCTCCCCAGTAGCTCGACGACGCGATGATCGCCTGATGTTTGCCGACCATCGTCTCGAAATCTTCGATCGCCTCGAGGCTGACGTCGTCCTCGGTGTCGCCGAAATCGATGTAGGCGCCGGTGTATTTTCCCTGGGCGGGAACGGCCAGTTCGACCGGCTGGTTGGCGTCGTTAGGCGGAGCAGCGGTGGGTTTGCGACAGCCGCCGAGCACGAGCACGAGCACGAGCACGAGCACGAGCACGAGCACGAGGGGATTCTTGCCTGACGAAATCACGTGCGCGCCGGGACGGAGGCGGTCCGCTCCAGCTTTACCCAGATGACCCAAGCGCCTTTGATCGCGCGGAAAACGGCTTTCCAAATCACGTAGCTGAGCAACGGCCGATAGATCAGCCGCATCGGCAAAATGTGCCAGGCGCGAATGATCGGTTCGCCTTCCAGGAGACAGGCGAGCACGGCGATGAAAAGGTCGATCGCGAGAAAGATGATTACGAAGGGCAGGACCGCGCCCCAGAGGCCAAACGGCAGCGATGCGAGGAGGAGAAAATCCACCAGCGGCGTGATCGCGACGAGGATGATCTGGAAAAACCAAACGCTCGGGAGACTGAACCAACCGAGCGCGCGATAGCGCCAGTTGAAAGTCATGTCGCGATGTTTCCAGAGACATTGCAGCGTCCCATATGCCCAACGGAAACGTTGCCGGGCGAGCGCGCGCACGGTCTCCGGCGCTTCCGTCCAGGCGACCGCGGATGGCGCGTACTCGACGCGGTGGCCTTTGCGATGGAGCGAAAGGGTGAGGTCGGTGTCTTCGGCAAGCGTGTCGAGGCTGAGCCAACCGACTTCTTCGATCGCGGCTTTGCGCGCCGCGCTGATCGCGCCGGGCACGACGGTGACGCAATTCCAGCGGGTGTAAGCGCGGCGATCGAGATTGAAGCCGCAGGTGTACTCAAGCGCCTGACAGCGCGCGAGGAAGGTGCGCAAATTTCCCACCTTCGCGTGACCCGAAACCGCCGCGACCTCCGCCTCCGCAAAAGGCTTCGTCAGGTGAACCAGCGTGTCCGGCTGCACATGCGTGTCGGCGTCGAGAAACATGACAATTCCATGGCGCGCCGCGAGTAGTCCGCGCCGCAGGGCCGAAGCTTTGCCGCAATTGGTTTGCTGCAACAGCTGAACGCGCGCATCGGTCCGCGCGATCGCTTCCACTTCGGCGGCGGTGTTGTCGTTCGAGCCGTCGTCGATCACGATCACTTCCAGCTCGGCGCCGTATTGGCTCGCGAGGACGGAGCGTAACGTTTCGGCGATCACCTTGCCTTCGTTGTAAGCCGCAATCAGCACGCTCACCGGCTCGGAGAAATCGTTTGTCCGCGAACGAAAACGCGCGGCCAGCCAGACGACCATGAGCGTGCGCACCACCGTGAGCGCGGTCGCGACGATGAGGAACGCCCAGAGCAGCTCTTCGGTATTGCGCAAAACGCGAAAGCCCGTGCCGCTGACCATGCGCGCCATCGAATTCGCGCCGCCTTGCGCCAGCGGCATCAACGCGTCCCGCGTCGTTCCCAGCAACGTGCTCAGCGGCACCACCGTGTCGCCCCGTTCCTGCAAGTAATCGAGAATGCGCGGCAGCGCCGCGACCGTCTCCGAACGATCGCCGCCGCCATCGTGCAGGAGAATGATGTTGCCGTCGCGCCGTTGCTGCTTCACGCGATTCACGATCACGTCCGTACCCGGCCGCGCCCAATCCTGCGGATCGATATTCTCCAGGACGACGAGGTAATTCAGATCCTGCGCGATCTCCAAAGGCACCAACTCGCTCACGCTCCCCGGACTCGTATCCGCGCCGTAGGGCGGACGGAAAAGCGTCGTCGAGCGGCCGGTGATCGTCTCGAGCAGCAGTTGGGTGGCGTTCAACTCCAGGCGAATGTGCTCCGGCCAACACTCCCCGAGATTCGGATGGTAGTAAGTGTGATTGCCGATGATGTGCCCCTCGGCCACGATCCGCCTAACGAGATCGGGATAACGCTCCGCATTTACTCCGACGAGGAAAAACGCCGCCTTCACGTGCGCGGCCTTCAGAATGTCGAGCACCTTCGGCGTCCACTTCGGATCGGGACCGTCGTCGAAGGTAAGCGCGACCTGCGTCGGCTTCCCGCCGCCCTGATGATAGAGCGTCGGAAATTCCGGGAAGTGTAAATACTTCGCCGTAAAATTTCCCGCCGCGTCGAGGCCGACCTGGCGCAAGCCGTCTTCGCGGCTTTCATCGGCGGAAACGATCTCGCCGTCACCGACATCGGCGATCGTGTCCGTGCTTTTTAAGATTCCCAGCGCGGTTTTCGCACGCGCGTCCAACGCCAGATTGTGTGGAAGCTTGAGCGCATCCCAAATCGCCGAATCTTCCGAACCGAGCCGGTAGATGCCGATCCCGCCCGCGTTCTTCCGCCGCGCGCTCCGCAGTTCGTTCAGGAAAGTCGTTGCATCGAGGAACGAAACCGTGTGTTCGTCGCTGCCATCTTCGTAGGTAAAGGTCGGGTTGTAATCCGGCGCGCCGACCGAGAAGCCCGGGACATCGGCGTAATTTGCCCGGCTCATCGCCTCCGCGAAACTGATTTGATCCGCCTTCGACTGGCCCGCTGTCCAATCGTAGCCATAGCTGCCGAGGCCGATGATCCACTGCTGCGGATCGGCGTCGCTCAGGAGCGCATCGAGCCACCCTTCATACCAGTCGCGCGCAGCGATCGGGCCGGGAGCGTCGTCGTCGGAATTTTCGTCGAAGAGCAAAGCAACAAAGCGATCGACCTTTTCGACCACCTTGTTGGAGTCGGTCAGGTCGAGCGATTCGCCCGGATTCACGGAGAGCCAAAGTTGCCGTCCATCGCGGTGCAAGGCGTCGGCGAAATTGCCCAGTAGATTCGCGATCTTCGCGGTATAAGCCGGATCGACTTCCTGCCAGTCGAGAACCACGCCTGCCGCTTTCGCTTTGCGCAGCTCCACGAGGACGTTGTCAAAGAATCTCCCCTGCCGAGCAGCGTCGGCGTTGGCCAGATTTTCAATCGCTTCCGGCACCCACTTGTCGCCCATTTGATTGGTCAGCAGCGGCATCAGGGCGATGCCATGGGCGGCGGCAAATTTCGGGAGCCGCGGGTCCGGATCGATCTGCAAATTTCCCATGCCGTCGACCACCGACATCCATTCCGGACAGACGTGCGTGATCTCATCCGCATGCTGCACCAGCGAGGCGTAGCTGTAGGGATCGCCGTTGCGGTAAAAGGCGAGATGCACTTCGCGCGCCGAAGGTTTGCGCAAGAGCGCCGGGACCGGCGACGGCACCTTCTTCGTCGCCTTGCGCGCGGCGGTAAATTTCTGCCAGAGCGGAATGTGCTGCGGCGGTGCCGGAGTCGTCGCCGGATTCACCTTTTGCAGCGACTTCAGTTGGCCTTTCAAATGTCGCAACTGCGTCGGCAACCGCAGTTGCGGAGTCACGAAAAGCGTCCGCACAAAAAGCACCGTCCCGATAAAGATGACTGCGAGCGCGACAAGAAAAATCATGCGCAGCCGCGGCCAGCGACGGCCGGACGGATCGGCAAAAACAAACGGAGTGATTCCGCGATCGCGGCTGTCGGACATCGGACGCTAGTTTCGCTGGAGGCGAGGAAACTTCAATCCGTCAGCTCACAACCGCATAACCTGTCATCCCGAGCGCAGCGAGGGATCTCATGAGTGATCCCCGAGGCTGATCCGTGAGACTCTTCGGCACGCCTCAGAATGACAACAAGCTGTGGTCGGCGTCTCTAAACCATCGGCCGAAAATGCCCGACCACTTCCTGCAAACGGCCGGTGATTTGGCCTAACGAGCAGACTTCGACCGTCTCGATCAGCGTCGGGAAGCAATTTTTTCCGCTCTCGACCACCTCGGTCAATTTATCGAGCGCGCGCTCCGCTTTGGCAGCGTTCCGTTTTTTGAACTTGGCCAGGCGATCGACTTGCAACTGCTTCTTCGCCTTCGGCGTTCGTACCATTTTCACTTCCGGCATCTCGTCTTTCATGTCGTTGTATTTGGTCAACGCAATGATCGGCCGGGTGCCATTGTAGATTTGCTCTTCGTAACGGTGCGCGGCGTTCTGAATCTGGCTCCGTTGATAGCGATGTTCGATCGCAGGGAGCACGCCGCCGAATGCTTCGATCTGACGGAACTCTTCAAGCATTCCCTCTTCCACCGCGCGCTCGACCGCTTTCATACCAGGCGAACCGCTCAGCATGTTCATGGTGTGCTTAAAAATGCCGGATTCGTCGAGCAGGATGGCCTGCCCGTGCGCGGCGAGCCGGATCCATTCTTCGCTCGGCGTGGTGAACGGCTCGTCTGCGCTGTTCGAGTGGCAACTGTTCGTGCCGTTCATATAGGCGAGCATGAGCTCGGCCGCGGTACGCGTGAGGTTGTTCTTGAACTCGGCCGCGACTAACGAACGACCGCTCGTCTGCGTGTGCAATTTGAACATCTGCCCTTTCGGACCCGCACCGAAAACATCGCGCATCCCGATCGCCCAGATGCGACGCGAGACACGCGAGAGCGCGATGTATTCCACGTCCAGTCCGCAATCGAGGAAGAACGAAAGACGTGGCGCGAATTGATCGACTGGAATCCCGCGGGCGGCCAGCATTTCCGCGTACGCGAAACCATTCGAAACCGTGTAAGCGGCCTGCTGCACCGGCGTCGATCCGGCCTCGCCGATGTGATAACCGCTAATCGAAACCGGATACCAGCGCGGCATTTCGGCCGAGGTCCATTCGATCATGTCGCAGAGGAAACGGAGCGACGCTTCCGTCGGGAAAATCGTTTCGTTCTGCGCCTGCACTTCTTTGAAAATGTCGGCCTGGATGGTGCCGCGGAGATTCGGCACGACTTTGGCGCCGAAGCGTTTCTTCGCCGCCGCGATATACATCGCCATGATGATCGGCGCGGGTCCGCTGATCGTCATCGACGCCGAGAACGCGGGCGAACCCATGTCGAATCCGTCGTAGAGACGGATCATGTCTTCATAGGTGTCGATGGCGAGACCGCCTTCGCCGATCTTGCCGAAAACGCCTTCCGCATCGCTGTCGATGCCGTAAAGCGTCGGGCCGTCAAAGGCCGTGCTCAGGCGCGCGCTGCGCTGATGGCCGGTGAGAAAATGAAAACGTTTGTTGGTGTCTTCGGCCAAACCGAGGCCGGAGAAAAGGCGCGTCGGCTCTTCCACTTCGATCGGCTTCGGCACGGCGACCTTGGCGGCGTTCTTCCCGTTGCTCCCATTTTTGGCGTGGCCGTTTTTGCCATTCTTTCCATCGCGACCGTAGCTACCAGCTTCCAATTCACGCAGCGGCTCGAGATACATCTCTCGATACGCACCGGCCGTGTAGGGAAATTCCCCCGGAAGTCCTTCGCCTAACAAGTAACGCGTGATCTCACCCGGCTCGTCGATCTCCGGCAACGCCAGCCGCGGAAGTTTCAAACCGGTCGGCGCCGCGCCCATCTTGATCCGACCCTTGATGTCGTTCCAACGGTCGAGCATTTCCTGGCCGAACTCCTCATCGGTCCGCGCGCGTTTTACTTCATCGAGGACGTGCTGGTTGTACTTCTCAACTGCTTCAACGACATTGCCGAGTTTGCTCATAATCCAATTTTTCTTTGGTCCGCAGATTCACGCAGATTGTTTCAGATCTACTGTAATCCTAATCTGCGAAAATCTGTGTAATCTGCGGACTTATTCCTCCGTCAGTAAGTCACACAATTCATCCACGCCCGGATCGCGATGGCGATTGGCCACGGTCGAGACGAGCAGTTGCGATTTCTTGTTTTGGTCCAGCCGCCGCGAAATTTCCGAGCTGGCCGTGCGCGCGCGTTCCTGGTCGCTCTTGTTCACGACGACGATATCGGCCAAATCCAGCATAACGATCTTCTGCAACTGCAGCCGGCTGCCGTAATCGGGATTCATCACGAGCACGGTCTTTTGCACGAGACCGCTCTGGAAAGGCATCGCTTCCTGACCGGTGCCAACGGTCTCAATAATCACGTAATCAAAACCGGACTCCGCCAGCAGCACGAGGCAATCTTCCGTCGCCGGGGAAAGCCCTCCGGCCTGTCCGCGCGTGGCCATGCTACGCATGAAGACGCGTTCGTTTTGCGAGTTGATCATGGTCGCGCGATCGCCCAGCAGCGCGCCGGCACCGACCACGCTCGGGTCGTGCGAAAGAATCGCGATGCGC
This sequence comes from Chthoniobacterales bacterium, assembly GCA_038258245.1. Classification (GTDB taxonomy): domain Bacteria; phylum Verrucomicrobiota; class Verrucomicrobiia; order Chthoniobacterales; family UBA10450; genus JBBSQB01. The sequence goes on along the minus strand of JBBSQB010000012.1, from coordinate 8,018 downwards.
GCTTTCGGTTCGCGATGCAGCAGTCGCAAAACGAGTTCGTCGATCAACGTCGTCTTGCCCGCGCCGCCCGGACCGGTGAAACCGAAGACGCGCGTTTTCCCCAGCTTCGCTTTTGATTTCGCGGCGCGCTTTTTCTTCGGTGCCTTCTTCCCAGCGTAAGCGTCTTCGATCTCGGTCAACTTGCGCGCCAGCTTCATATCGGCGGTCGGCTTGCCGCCTCGAAAAGCCTTATGCGATCCGCCGTAATTTTTGTGCACGAAGTCGACCATGTCGCCTAACGAGGTGCCCGCGAAAAAGATCTTATCGACGCCGTTGCGCCGCATGATCACGTCGTCCTTGCCGGTGATCGTGCCGCCGCCGCCGCCAAAAACCCTGATGTAATCGGCGCCCTGTTTCTTGAGCAGCCGAGCGACCTCCGAGAAAAATTCGACGTGTCCACCGTTGTAACTGGAGATACCGAGCGCCTTCACATCTTCCTGGATGGCCGCGCGCACCATGTCGGTCGCGTAACGATGATAGCCGAGATAAACCACCTCAATGCCGTGCCGGATGAACTCGAGGTTGATCGTGTTAATGGCGCTGTCGTGCCCGTCGCAAATCGGCACAGCGGTGAGAACTCGGATTGGAGCGGGCATGAGTGGGAAATCTTAGCGGCAATCGCTTGTCGAGCAACGGCGTTTCGGCCTAACGTCCCGCTCATGCGCGCGAATTTGATCGCAACGGGAAAGGATCAGCCGGGCGGCCTCGCTGCGATCGCGACGGCTGGCTTGATCGTCGGCACGCTCGACATCACTTCCGCCTTCATTCTCGGCGGACTGAAAGGGGCGAGCCCAATCCGAATTCTGCAATTCGTCGCGAGCGGTTTGCTCGGACGCAGCGCTTACCAGGGCGGACTCGCCGTGGCGGGGCTGGGCTTGCTCATCCATTTTTTTATCGCCTTCAGCGTCGTCATATTTTTCTACGCCGCCAGCCGGAGCCTTCGCTTCCTCACCGATCACGCCGTGATTTCCGGCCTCGGCTACGGCGTGGCCGTTTATCTTTTCATGAACCTCGTCGTGCTCCCTTTGTCCGCGATGAAGCCGAAGTATTCCGCGTCCGGCATCGTCATCCAGATGCTCATCCACATGTTCATCATCGGACTCCTGACTGCGCTGATTGTCCGTCGTTTCCGGCGTGTTTCGGTTTCACCGGATTCGGCTAATCTTGCGCATGACTAATCCGCTCGATTTCTCCAACAAGGTCGTCCTCGTCACCGGCAGTTCGCGCGGTCTCGGCGCGGAAATGATCAAGGCCTTTGGCGCGCGCGGCGCACAATGCGTCGTCAACTACATCGCGGACGCGGATGGCGAAAATAAAACCGGCGCGGACAGCGTGGCGCAGGAATTGAAAGACGCGCTCGTCGTCGATTGCGACGTAACCAAACCGGAAGCAGTCGAGGCGATGATGAAAACGATCGCCGACAAATTCGGCGGCCTCGACATTCTCGTGAACAACTCCGGCATCATCCGCGATCGCACGATCAAGAAGCTGACCATGGAAGATTTCGAGAGCGTCGTGCGGGTGAATCTGGCCGGAACTTTTAACGTCACGCAGAAAGCGGCCGCCGTTTTGCGCAAAGATGGGCGCATCATCAATCTCTCATCGGTCAGCGGGCAGATGGGACTTTTCGGTCAGGCGAATTATTCGTCGAGCAAAGCTGCCATCATTGCCCTAACGAAAGTTTCGGCACGCGAATTTTCCCGGCAAAACATCACCGTGAACGCGATCGCGCCCGGCTTCATCGACGTCGGCATGAGCAAAGGGATGCCGGATGAAGTGACCGAAAATTTCAAAAAACAAATTCCGCTCGGCCGGCTTGGCGACGCGAAGGAAATCGTCGACGCCGCGCTCTTCCTCGCTTCGCCGATGGCGAGCTACATCACGGGCCACGTCCTGAACGTGAACGGCGGATATTATATGGGTTGAGTCGAACTTTTCGTTCCTCCAGATGGCCACAAAACTGAAACTTCCGGGACCGATCAATATCCTCTCGATTCGCGGTCAGCGGGTCGTGCTCGATTCTGATCTGGCGAAAATTTACGGCGTCACCACCGGGCGATTTAACGAAGCGGTGAAGCGAAACGCCAAACGCTTTCCGGAGGATTTCATGTTTCAACTTACGGTTGAGGAGCACGCTGCTTTAAAATCGCAAATTGCGATCTTAAAGCATGGACGCGGTCAGCATCGAAAATATCGTCCGCGCGTTTTTACCGAGCATGGCGCCTTGATGGCCGCCTCCGTTTTGAACAGCAAGCGAGCCATCGCCATGAGCATTTTCGTCATTCGCGCTTTCGTCGAGTGGCGTGAAAAATTAACGGCCAACGCCGCCATCCTGAAACGGCTCGCCGAGATCGATCGCGATCTCATCGTGCAAGATGCCGCCTTACAGGATATTTACGAAAAACTGCTGCCGCTTCTCGCCCCGCCGCCCGAGCCGGCGGTGGCGTCTCACAGAAACGCTCTACGGATCGGTCATCACGAGCGGAGTCGAGGGATCCCGGGGCGGTCACGGGAAAGTAACTTTCGTCCCGACGCCGCACAGCTGCTTCTAAAAACGCGCAGCTTCCCACCGAAAAGCGATCTTCACGTGGCGCGGCGGGATCCCTCGGCTACGCTCGGGATGACGATGAAGCATTTTTCCGTTCTCGATCTGGCGCCGATCGTCGAAGGAGGCGATGCGGCGGCGGCCTTTCACAATTCGCTCGATCTCGCTCAGCACGCGGAGAAATGGGGCTACCACCGTTTCTGGCTGGCCGAGCATCACAACATTCCCGGCATCGCCAGCGCTGCGACCTCGGTGGTGATCGCGCATGTCGCGGGCGGAACGAAAACCATTCGCGTAGGCGCAGGTGGCGTGATGTTGCCGAACCATGCGCCCCTCGCCAGTGCCGAACAATTCGGAACGCTCGAATCGCTCTTCCCCGGCCGCATCGATCTCGGGCTCGGTCGCGCGCCCGGCAGCGATCAACTCACCGCGCGCGCCATGCGCCGCAATCTCAGCAGCGACGGCGACACGTTCCCGCAGGATTTGATGGAGCTGCAATCCTACTTTCAGCCCGCTGCTTCGGGGCAGCGTTTGCGCGCTGTGCCCGGCGCCGGATTGAACGTGCCGATCTATCTGCTCGGCTCGAGCGATTTCAGCGCGCGGCTGGCCGCCGAACTCGGGCTGCCGTTCGCCTTCGCTTCGCATTTCGCGCCCGATTATCTCGACGTCGCGCTGCAACTTTATCGCCGCAATTTCAAACCTTCGGCCGCTCTCCAAAAACCGCACGCGATCATCGGCGTGGGCGTGTTTGCGGCGGACACAGATGCGGAAGCGCAACAGCTCGTCACTTCCGCACAGTTACAATTCCTCAAGCTGGTGCGCGGCCGGCCGGGCGAACTGCCGCCGCCGGTCGAGAGCATGGACGAACATTGGACGCGCGCCGAACAGCTCGCCGTCTCGCAAAGGATGCGCTGTTCGGCCATCGGCGGCCCTGCGACGGTGAGACGCCGGATTGAAGAATTACTCGCCGAAACCGAGGCCGACGAAATCATCGCGACCGCGCAAATCTACGATCACGCTGCGCGGCTGCGCTCATTCGAAATCGCCAGTCGCATCTTTGCGGAACTGGTGGCGTGACCGGCGGCCATCGCAAAATTTCGCGCGCACGTAGCCAGAAATTCGTCGCGCCGTCTTCCGGAGGGGCATGCTTCCGCATGCCCGTGGGGAAGGCGCCAGCTCATTCCAGCCAACAACTGACAAAAAATTCGACAGCGCTCACTGGCGGTCTCACTGCAACCGCGGACGCGCGGAAGCGCGTCCCTCCGGTAGATTTCACGACACGCTCTAGGCAACGTGTCCGAATCGGTTAGGCTGCCAGCATGGCAAACCCTAACGAATCCGACGCGACCATGGCCGTGTTCCTCGACCTGGAAAACATCGCGCTCGGCGCGCTGGAAGCGAAGTTTCCCCCGTTCGACGTGCGGCTCGTGCTCGAGCGATTGCTGCTCAAAGGCCACATCGTCGTCAAAAAAGCCTATTGCGATTTCGATCGCTACAAGGCCTTTAAGCGCGGCCTGCACGAAGCGGCTTTCGAGTTGATCGAGATTCCGCACGTCCGCCAATCGGGCAAGAACTCGGCCGACATTCGCATGGTCGTGGACGCGCTCGATCTCTGTTACACGAAGAGCCACGTGGACACTTTTGTGATTCTGAGCGGCGACTCCGATTTCTCGCCTTTGGTGAGTAAATTGCGCGAGAATAACAAGACCGTCATTGGCGTCGGCGTAAAGAAATCGACGTCCGATCTCTTCATCGCGAATTGCGACGAGTTTCTCTATTACGACGATCTCGTGCGTGGCGAAGCGGCTAAAAAGCGCCCGATCGCAGCCACGCCGGCGACGGCGCGCAAAAACACCAATGCCAAACCGGGCGGTCCGTCCGTCGAGAAAGCGCTCGATTTATTGACCGAGACGCTGGAAGCAATTCGCAGCGCGCGCGGCGAGGATTACCCGATCCACGGTTCGCTCATTAAAGAAACGATCAAGCGCCGGAGCCCGGGCTTCAACGAGCGGGCGCACGGCTTTCGCGCCTTCAACGCGCTCCTTCTCGAAGCGCAAAAACGCGGCCTCCTCAAACTCGAAAGCGACCAGAAACAGGCCGGCAGCTACGTCGTTCGCCCGGTCGATTAGCAACTCTCTTCCCCTGGAGGGACGGGCTCCGTCCCCGTCCGCTTCTGCCCGGGCACGGCTCCTGCTTTTCTCGAGGCATGAACGCGTCTGGAAACCACACCTGTTTGGCGCCGGCCGAAAAGGAGATTCAAACGTATATCGCCATCCGCGATAACTTTCTGGCCGAAGCCGAGAAATCCCTGACGACGAAAAACATCGATCGCGCGAACGCGGCCAATGATTTCGTGACCACCTGCCTGCGACCCGCGCGGGCACCTTACGAAGGGCAAAGCCTCTCAGAAAAGGACGCGGAATTCGAGCGCACACGCTGCGGAACAGTGCGCGTCCGCATCGCGGCACTACGCGCCCGGCTTTCGCTCAAGATCGATCACGCCCACGCGGCGTAGACTCGCTCTCAGTCGCGACCCCAGATCATGGCGACGGAAGTCGTGAGGCTCCCGCCCATGTTGAAGGTGAGGAACTTTTTCGCGCCGTTGATTTGGCGCGCGCCGGCTTGGTCGGTCAATTGCTGATACGCGTCGAAGACCTGGCGGACACCGGTCGCGCCGACGGGATGGCCGTCGCCGATCAACCCGCCACCAGTATTGACCGGAATCTCGAAATCGATCTTACCGCTGACGTGCTCGCCGCGGACCTGCGGGAGCGCGGTCGCGCCGCTCTTGGCCAGCTCGGCGCCTTTGCCCGGCTCGGCGAGGCCGAGGATTTCGTAGGCGACGATCTCGGTGATCGAGAAACAGTCGTGCACTTCCGCGCCGTGCATGTCGCGCGGCTTCAAGTTGGCCATGCCGAAGGCTTTCTCGGCCGCTTTCCGCGCGGTGCTGAAAGTCGGCGCGTCCTTCTTCTCCAGCGCGAGGTAATCGGTGGTGTGACCGAAGCCGAGCAGTTGCGGGTATTTCGATTTATCGAGGCCGTGTTTCTCCAGATACTTGCCGGAGACGAGCACGACCGAGGCGGCGCCGTCAGTGATCTGCGAGCAATCGGACACACGCAAGGGCGGAGCGACGCTCGGGTTTTTCTCCGACACTTGGGACGCGTCGTTGTAAGTCAGGTCGGCGTCGCGCATCTGCGCGAGCGGGTTGAGGCGGGCGTGCGCGTAATTTTTGTAGGCGACCGCGGCGAGGTCGTCGGGCGAGGCGCCGTATTGGTCGATGTAAACCTCAGCGATTTTTCCGAACAGCTTCGGGAACATGAAGTCGCCGTACTCGGGACGTTCGATCTCGAAATCGGCAGCCGCGCCGAGGACATCGGAGCCATCCTTGGACGACATCGTTTTTTGCTGCTCCGCGCCGACGACGAGAACGGCGTCGTGGAAACCGCCCATGATCCATTGCGCGCCGAGGAGAATGGAGAGCGCCCCCGAAGCGCAGGCCGCTTCCGTGTGCATCGTCGGAATGCCGTGCAGTTTTTCGTCGATCTCGGGGATGAACGCTCCGAGATGGAGTTGCTTTGTAAACTGGCCGGCATTGAAGTTGCCGACTGCGGCCGCTTCGATTTCCGCGGGATCGATCTTCGCGTCGTCGAGAGCCTTGCGGCCCGCTTCCTTGATCAGGTCGCGGATGGTTTTGCCTTCCTTGCGGAGGTTACGCTTAAAGTCAGTTCGGCCACCGCCGAGGATGTAAACGGTTTCGTTCATAGAGCCGGGAAGTTAAGCCAGCGCGCCGCGCCTGTCATCCCGAGTCGCGCAGACAGCGCGGGATCTCGCACGCGTCGCGCGACGATTTCCGGGGAGCGCACGCGCCCTCGCGTGCCGGTTTCGGCGACTCGCCGAAACCACGTACGGAGCGGACGCGCGAATGTTCTTACGCGATGTCGCCTTTCGCGGCTCTGCGGCACATCCCCCAAGACTCTTCGCCGAAACGTTCAACCGCTCATCGATCGCGCGCGCCTCGATTGTTTCTTTCCAGCAGTTAGAACACCCTGTAGAACTCTTACGGGAAGGGCGCGACACCAGAGGAGTGCTTCGCAAAAAAAATTGGGCGTCGGTTCATGAAAAAACCCTTTGCCGCGCTGCCTCTTAGGACGTTTCCGGCAATCTTCAAATACGCTGGCCGCGAACTTGCACCCGGCATCGTTGCGCTTTGCGATCAATGAGTTCAGGCAAAGTTGCAGAGTCGATGACGCACGATCGACCTTCGCCACAAAATGCTTTTGTAGGATGGGGATTCTGGCGTTGAAATGGAGAACTGATTGAGAGACACTAATTCTTTAACGGAGCCCGAAAAATGACACAGCCACAACCCTACATCCCCACCGAACGCGAGCAGAAGTTTCTCGAGAGCGTCGAAGATACCCGCTACGAGCGGGAAATTATCAGTGGGCTCGCCCCCTTCTTCCACGAGAAGGCTCCGGCGGACATGCTCAACTTCTACTCCAAGGACGAGGTGACACGCCTGCAAGCGCTCAAGGGCACCGATCGTGACGTTGAAGCCCGGATGCCCGTGAAGATCACGCGCCATTACTACGAGCTGGCCAGGACCAGCGCTGCGATTCAGCGCATCGTCAAGGCCGACCCCGCCGAGACGATGGATCTGGCGGGCTCAGAGGATCCCGGCAACCAGATGGATTACAGCCCCGTCGAGGGCCTGCTGCACAAGTACGAGATGGGGCTCATGTATGTCGTGTCGACCTGCTCGGCCCATTGCCGCTTCTGCTATCGCGAAGAATTGATCGCTCGCAAACAGATCAAGCGACAGGACGGCACCATCGCGAAGAAGGGTCTCGCGATGATCCCCGAGATCATCCCGTATATCAAACAGCACAACGCGGCCGTGGCGCAGAACGGAGGGGTGCACCCCGAAAGCGGACGCGAAAAGCTGCGCGAGATCCTGCTTTCGGGCGGCGACGCGATGGTGCTGGGCAATTCAAAGATCGCGGCCTGGCTCGGCGCGCTGGCCGAAGCCGGCGTCGAGTCGATCCGCATCGGCACCAAGGATATGGCGTTCTATCCCCAGCGCTTCGACCGCACCTTCCTGTCGATGCTCGATCGGTTCCACGAGACCTACCCGCAGGTCGGCCTGCACATGATGCTGCACTTCGAGCACCCAGACGAGTTCCTCGCCAAGGATGCGGAAGGAAACTACCTCGAGGACGCGCAGGGCTTTAAGCAATGGGTCCCCGCGACGGGCGAAGGGATGCGGGGCCTGGCCTCGCGTGGTTGGCTCACCGTGCAGAACCAGGCGCCGATCATGAAGGGCATCAACGATGACCCGGACGCCCTCCGCATTCTGCAGCGCGAGTTCAAGCGCGCCGGCGGCGAGAACCACTACTTTTTCTGCGGGCGCGACATCGTCGCCTACAAGGCCTTC
>JBBSQB010000011.1:0-99213 GCA_038258245.1 Chthoniobacterales bacterium | reverse complement strand
CCGGCGCTCCCCGCCCCTTTTTTTTGCGCTTTGGGCGGGGCCACCCGGGGCTTGGGTGACGCCCCCTAACTCCCCCCCCGGTTTGCGCCCCCCCAAACGGCTACAGCATCTAATAGAGAAATGGCAGCAGGCGTTTCGTCCGCTTTTGATAGGCGCGATAGGTTTCGCCCAAGGCATCTTCGAGCGCGCTTTCCTCGACGCGGATGCGGAGGATGAAGGCGAGCGTGATCGGGATGACGAGAAAGGCGAGCGTCGCCCAGTTGCCGGAGGTAAAGCCGAGCCCTGCAAAAATGAGGAGCGCGCCGGTGTAGGAAGGGTGCCGCAGGTGGCGATACGGACCGGTGTCGACGAGCCGGTGATCGGCGTGGACGGCAACATTGACGGTAAAAAATTTACCGAGATACCAAATGGCGACCCAGCGCAGGATAACGCCGCCGATAAACAACACTTCGCCAGCGATCCGCCACGGCCGCGCCGGGACGATGGCGGCTTGCCGAAACCAGCCGAGCGCTTCGAACGCGCAGAGGATGCTGAGGAAAATGATGAGCCACAAAAAAGGCAGCGATTTCTGGTCGCGCGAGACGGCGCGGGCGCCGGAACGTTTGCTGATGGCGAGCGCGATCTCGGACAGGCCGTAGATGAGGGCGAGAATCGAGAAGGTGCTCCAGCGCATGGGTCTCGACCTTGGCGTGGGACTGAGCAACACGCAAAATTTTGCGCGGATGCGATTTCGCATGACTTGACCGGGCCGATGCTTCACCGTTCCCGCACGAAACGCCCGGCGCGCCGAGAGAAGCGCGCCTCTTCTGTCTATGACTCCCGTAAAAATTTGGCTCGGTTATCCTTATCCGCTGGGCGCGACCTGGATGGGCAACGGCGTGAACTTCGCCATCTTCTCCGAGGCGGCCACCTCGATCGATCTTTGCCTCTTCGATAGTCTCGACGCGTCGCGCGAGAACATCCGCATCCCGATGACGGAGCACACCGATCAGGTCTGGCACATTTTCCTGCCCGATGTGCGGCCGGGACAGCTCTACGGCTATCGCGTGACCGGTCCCTACGATCCGACGCGCGGGCTGCGTTTCAACAATTCCAAGTTGCTCATCGACCCTTACGCGAAGGCCATCGCGGGCGACATCAATTGGTCGGATGAAATGTTCGCCTACGTCGTGGGTGGCGAGCATGAAGACATGACGCGCGATTTTCGCGATGACGCGTGGGGAATGCCGAAAGCGGTCGTGATCGATAACGCGTTTGATTGGGGCGACGACAAACATCCGCGCACGCCGCTGCATCATTCGGTCATCTACGAAACGCATGTGAAGGGTTTCACCAAGCTTTGCCCGGATGTGCCGGAGAAATTTCGCGGCACTTACGCGGGGATCGGCAGCGCAGCGGCGATTGAGTATTTCAAGAAGCTCGGCGTGACGGCGGTCGAGCTTCTGCCGGTGCATCAGTTTGTGAACGATCGCACGCTGGTCGATCGCGGGCTGAGCAATTACTGGGGTTACAACTCGATCGGCTTTTTCGCACCGGAGGCGAAATACTCGAGCCGCGGAGTGATGGGCGGGCAGGTCGATGAATTCAAATCGATGGTGCGCAATCTGCACACCGCCGGCCTCGAGGTGATCCTCGATGTCGTTTACAATCACACCGGCGAAGGCAATCGCCTCGGACCGACGCTCAGTTTTCGCGGCATCGATAATCTGGCCTACTACCGCGCGACGGAAGATCCGCGGTTTTACATGGATTACACGGGCACGGGAAACACGTTGAACCTGCTCAATACGCGCACGCTCCAGATGGTGATGGACAGCCTGCGGTATTGGATCAACGACATGCACGTCGATGGTTTCCGGTTCGATCTCGCGTCGACGCTGGCGCGCGATGAAAACGGCGTGAACAAGCTGCACTCCTTCTTCGAGATCATTCACCAGGACCCAGTCATCTCGCAGACGAAGCTGATCGCGGAGCCGTGGGACGTGGGCGAAGGGGGTTATCAGGTCGGCAATTTTCCGATCCTCTGGGCGGAGTGGAACGGAAAGTATCGCGACGCGGTCCGCAGTTTTTGGAAAGGCGATGAAGGCCGCCTGGGCGAGCTGGCTTATCGCCTGACCGGCAGCCCGGATTTATACCAGACGACCGGCCGCCGCCCTTACGCGAGCATCAACTTCATCACGGCGCACGACGGTTTCACGTTGAACGATCTGGTCAGCTACAACGACAAGCATAACGAAGCGAACGGCGAAAATAATTACGACGGCGACAACAATAATCACTCGTGGAACGGCGGCGTGGAAGGGCCGACGGACGATCCGGAGATTCAAAAATTGCGGGCCCGGCAGCGCCGCAATCTGATGGCGACCCTGCTCCTCTCGCAAGGCGTGCCGATGATTTGCGCGGGCGACGAATCGGCGCGCACGCAGCAGGGCAACAACAATGCCTATTGCCAGGACAACGAGATCAGTTGGCTCAATTGGGAGCACGACGACGAGCAAAAGGCGCTCTTCGAGTTTACGCGCAAACTGATCGAGTTGCGGCGCGATCATCCGGTCTTTCGCCGGCCCAAGTTTTTCCAGGGCCGCCGCATTCGCGGCTCGGAGATCAAGGACGTGATGTGGTTCAATCCGGGCGGCAACGAGATGAGCGACGAGGAATGGTCGTCGCCGTTTGTGCGCTGTCTCGGCGTGCTCTTGAGCGGCGATACCATCGACGTGTTGAATTTCCAGGGCGACCCGATTCGCGATGCGACGTTTCTCTTGCTCGTGAATGCGCACTACGAGGAAGTCTCTTTCGTTTTGCCTGGCCAGAAAGATCTCGAATGGCACCTGGTGCTCGACACCGCCAGCGAGGAAGGATTTGCGAGCGAGCCGAAGAAATTTGCTTCGGGCGACGATCTGGAATTAGCCGGCCGCGCGCTCACGCTTTTGAAACTGGGCGGCGGTTCGCAGGCGCAGGCGCGCCAGGAATCGTGGAAGAAACGGCCCGTCGAAGTGCCCCATCCCGCACCCGCCGTTGCCGCCCCCCCGACATCCGCGCGGAAAAAGAAAAAAGATGGGGACGCCAAAAGCACCTCCTGAAATTTTCGGCAAAGGCGTTTACAGATTCATATGCAAACGACCTCGTTAATCATCGTCGCCGATCGGGGCAGTCTGAAAGCCTATCAGGTGGATCACACGCCAACTCGTGGGCCCTCTTTGCAACTGGTGCAGGCGTTCGACATCACTGATGGGCACCGGAGTCTGCAAGACCAATTCACCGATGGCGCCGGACAATTCCCGGTGGGCGATGGCGCCGCCGGCCGGCATGCTAACTCGGCGGGAGAACGGGGCGCGCTCGAGAAGGAGAACGAACGGCGAATTTGTCGTGAGCTGGCCGAGCGCATCGAACAGCTTGTCACCCAACAGGCGAAGGAAGGCTGGTCGTTCGCCGCGCCGGCTTCCATTCATTCGGCCGTGGTCGAGATGTTACCGGCGAGAATTACTGAGCGTTTGGTCGAGCAGCTAAAAGCCGATCTGGTCAAGATCGAGCCCGCCAAACTGGCCGCGCATTTCGGTTCGCTGCCAGCCACTTAGCAGCTCAAGCTGGCGCGCCGCGGTGCGCGGAGAGCGCATGACATCCCAGCCAAGGCATGGCTAGATTGAGGGATGCAATTGCCGGTCAACATTACCTATCGCGGCGTGGAGAAATCCGAAGAAATCGAAAACATGGTGCAGACGAAGGCCGAGCGGCTCAACCATTTCTGCGATCACATCAGCCGATGCGATGTGGCGATTGAGCAACTGAACCACGCTCATCACAAAGGGAACCCGGTGCGCGTGCGCATCGATGTCACGGTGCCGCCGGGCCACGAATTGGTGGCCGATGAAGAGCAAAAGGATAGCGTCGGGCATGAGCCGTTAACGAAGGCCGTGCACGACGCATTCAAGACGATGGAGCGGCAATTGCGGCATCTCGTCGACAAGCAGCGCGGGAAGTAGCGATTCGATAAACCGGACAGCGGAAACCGGAAAGCTCTCTAAGCATGTCATCCCGAGCGGAGCCGCTGGGCGCAAGTCGAGGGATGACCGAGCCTACGCGGGCGCGCCGCTTAATCCGCCGGGCAACGGCGGATTTACATCGGGCGCCACCACTACTTGTTTCGGCGGCTTCTCCGCCGGCATCTTCGCGCCCGATGAAGGCGGCGGGCCGGGCGGCGGATTGATCATGTGACCGTGTTCGATGATTTCTTTAATCTGCTTGCCATCCAGCGTCTCGTATTCGAGCAGCGCCTTGGCGATCGTCTCAAGATGACCGCGGTGTTCGGTGAGCGTGTCTTTCGCGGTCGCGTAAGCTTCATCGACCAGACGCCGCACTTCGCGATCGATCTGCTCGGCGGTCGCTTCGCTGTAATCGCGCTGGCGGGAAATATCGCGGCCGAGAAACACGTAATCTTCGTGTTCGCCGTACTCGACCATGCCCATCTTTTCGCTCATGCCCCACTCGCAAACCATCTTGCGCGCCACCGAAGTGGCCATGCGGATGTCGCCGGTGGCGCCGTTGGTCACGTCGCCAAAAATAATTTCCTCGGCGACGCGCCCGCCCATCTTCACGGCCAGGCTGGCGAGCAGCTCGTTCTTGCGATTGGTATATTTGTCTTCGGAAGGCAACCACATGGTGCTGCCTAACGAGGGACCGCGCGGGATGATGGTCACCTTGTGCAGCGGCTCGGTGTGCGGCAGCAATTCGAGAAGCAAGGCATGTCCGGCTTCGTGATAAGCGGTGTTTTGTTTTTCCTTTTCACTCAAGGCCAGGCTGCGGCGTTCCTTGCCCCAGCGCACCTTGTCGCGCGCTTCTTCGAGCTCGCTCAGCGTGATTCCTTTCAATCCACGACGCGCCGCAAGGAGCGCCGCTTCGTTGATCACGTTCGCCAATTCCGCGCCCGAGTAACCAGGCGTGCCACGCGCTACGACAGCGAGATCGACGCCTTCCGCCAATTTCACTTTCTTGGAATGGACGCGCAGAATTTCTTCGCGGCCTTTCACGTCGGGCAAATTGACGGTGATCTGGCGATCGAAACGGCCGGGACGAAGCAGCGCCGGATCGAGCACATCGGGCCGGTTGGTCGCCGCGATGATGATGACGCCTTCCTGCGTATCGAAGCCGTCCATCTCGACGAGCAACGCGTTGAGCGTCTGCTCGCGTTCGTCGTGACCGCCACCGACGCCATGACCGCGATGACGCCCGACCGCGTCGATTTCATCGATGAAAATAATGCAGGGCGCGGACTTCTTGCCTTGCTCAAACATGTCGCGCACGCGGCTTGCACCGACGCCGACGAACATTTCGACAAAGTCCGAACCGCTGATCGAAAAGAAGGGAACATCCGCTTCGCCGGCGATGGCGCGGGCGAGAAGCGTTTTGCCCGTGCCGGGGGGACCAACCATCAACACGCCTTTAGGAATGCGGCCGCCGAGTTTCTGGAACTTCTTCGGGTCGCGCAAAAACTCGACGAGTTCCTGCACTTCATCCTTCGCTTCCTCCACACCAGCGACGTCACGGAAAGTGATTTTGTTTTTGTCCCGCGCAAGCATGCGGGCCTTGCTCTTGCCAAAATTGAGCGCGCCCTTGCCGGCCATCCGAATTTGCTGACGAAAGAGCAGGTAAAGGACGAAGAGAAAAACCGCGATCGGGAGGAAGCTGAGGATCGTCTGGGCGAGAACATTCGATTCGGTGTGAATGGCGGGCTGAATCCCAGCGGACGCCAACTTCTCCTGGAGATTGGTGTTGTAATTTAGGAAGATGGTCGTGCGAAAAGCGACCTGCTGCGCCTCCGCTCCACTCGTGCCCTGTTTGATGTAGGAGCCACGCAACGTTTGGGTGGGCCGGCCTTCCTCGACGACGAGTTGCAGCGGGTATTTCTGGTCGTTTACGATCTGCTTGTTATCGAGCAGCTCGATGAAGCGATTGTAGGGAACGTCCTCGTAATTGCCGTAGGCGCTGCCGCGATAAAGGACCGCGACGCCGATACAGGTGAAGGCAATCGCAATGAGCACGATGCCTTTCCAGTTAAAGCTCGGTTCGTTGCCGCGCGGCTTATTGTCTTTTGGAGAATTTCGATCGGGTGATGGCATGTAATCGGCGCTTGATAGCGGGGACAAAACGCTACCATAGAATTGGGTAATGCAAAGAGCACGAGCCGCGCCCGCGGCCGCTGGGAATTGCCCACGGCCCGAAACACGCTCCCTTTGCAGGCGCGCCGCCCGGGCGTCGGATTGCGCCGCGTTGGGGTTGACGTAACTTTCCTTTTCCTCAATTCATGTCCGAACTGGTCTCCACGGTAGCCGATAGAATCGATCGCGCGGTCCAAAAAGTGACGCCGCTGGCTTACCGGTGGCGCCGCAAGGGCCGGCGTTTCATGCGGCGCGCCATGCGCAAACCGCGCAGCGTCTCGGAAGGGCCAAATCTTCTCCCCTTGCTCATCCAGGTGCTGGCCAGTTTTACGAAAGCGGACGGCGTTTTGCTCGAGGAGGAAATCGATTCGAGCCTCGGCTTCCTGCGTTACGATTATCCGGAAACCGTTTACTCCGAGCTGCGCAAACTTTTCCGGCAGGCGCTTTACGAACAACAGGATCTCTCGGCCATGGCGCAAAAGCTGGCCGTCGACCTCAGCGCCGACCGCAAGATCATGCTCGGCGTTCAGCTCTACGATTTGATTTCGCAAGCCGGTCTCAAGCAGGATCAGGTCGTCGCCTTTTACTCCTTCATGTCGCAGCTCGGCATGGCGGCGCAGGCCATCGACATCGTTTACCAGCTAAACGCGCCGGAGGATTCCGATACCTCCATCTACCAGCGCCACACTTCGCCCCTCGAATCGATCTCCTTCGGCCGCGACGGCGAGGCCGACGTCATCCTCAAAAACATGGCCGAAAAAGATCGGCTCATCTCCTTCCGCTATCACGATCTCATTCTCCTCAAGAACTACACTGCGCTCGCCGTCTCGGTCCGCGGCCGGCCGCTCGCGCGCGGCGGTTTTTGCCGCATTTACCCAGGGCAACGCATTCTCATCGGCGACCAGGTGCTCACCTACCAGGAGCTGGCCGCTTATTTCAACGCCAAGAAGAATGTCTCGCTCCCGCAAATTTTCATTCGAGTGAACAAAGACTCCGATGAAGTCGATCTGGAGCGCTCGCGCTCGCGCGAAAGTTCCCTCGAAGTCACCTTCGGGCTCAAGGTGCGGGTGCGCGCCTTGCGCGATGTGGCCGCTTCGCTCAACGGCGTAAAACTTAAATCCGGCACCCAGATCGAAGCCGCGCTCGAGGACAGGATCAGTTTCCCGAACGACAGCGAGATGGACTTGCTCGACCTGCGCCGGCGCGCCCGCGCCATGGGCGGGCGGTTCCAGCTCAAAGCCTCGAAGTCCGAATACCTCGTCTCCAATAACCCGAGCCTGCTCGAAGCGGACGACATCCTCCTTTCGCCCGGTACCGCCGGCGACGTGCTCCTCAAAATCCTTTGCGACTACGATAAGCGCGTCGGCATTCTCGAAGTGATCGAGGCCGATCGCCCCATCATGGTGGGCGACACCGCCGTGCGCACCATCGCGCAGTTGCACGATGGCGACACCATTCGCATCGATGTCGGCCAATTTTTACGCTGCAACTTCTCGGAGCGCATCATCGAGGAAGAGCGCAACATCATTCGCACCCTTGAGATCAGCGATCTCAGCCATCGTTTCAGCAACAACGAAATCGGGCTGGATGGCATTTCGCTTTCCATTAATCGCGGCGAACTCGTTTGCGTGATGGGCGCCAGCGGTTGCGGGAAAAGCACCATGCTCAAAGTGCTCGGTGGCCAGCTTGAGCCGACCGGCGGGGCAGTGCTCCTCAACGGCCAATCGCTCTACACCCATCTCGACGAACTGAAACGCTACGTCAGCTACATCCCGCAAGACGACGCGTTCGATGAGCACCTGACCATCGCGGAAAATTTGCAGTTCGCGGCCGCCATCCGTTCTCCGCATTTGTCGCGGCGCGATCGCACGCGGCGACTTGAAGGAAAGCTGGTCGAGCTTGGCCTAAACGAACGGCGCGACAGCGTCGTCGGCAGTCCGGTCAAGAAAACACTGAGCGGCGGCGAACGGAAACGGCTCAACATCGGCCTCGATATGATCGGGTCGTCCGACGTTTATCTCTTCGACGAGCCGACCTCCGGCCTTTCCTCGAAAGACTCCGAGCACGTCATCGAAATCGTGCGCGGGATGGCACACAACAAAATCATCATCGTCACCATCCACCAGCCGAGCTCGAAGATTTTCCAAATGTTTCACAAGGCGATCCTGCTCGACAAAGGCGGGCGGCTCGTCTTCTTCGGCACGCCGACCGACATGCTGCGCTACTTCGCAGAAGCGGAGCATCAGCATCAATTCGGCGCCGAACTTGGCGCCTGCCCTTCCTGCGGCACGACGCGGCCGGAATTCATCTTCGACGTTTTGGAAACGCCGCTCCGCGACTTGAGCGGCGACGTCATCTACGAGGAAAACAGTCGCGGCCAGCTCATCGCGGCGCGTCGTTACTCACCGGAATTCTGGCGGGATAAATACGAAGCCTTTCGCCTCATCCAGGACGTGAAGCTGGTGCCGTTGCGCAAGGAAACGCCCGCGCCGATCCCTGATTTGCCCGAGAAAAAACGCCGCACGCCGATTCGCTGGCGCGACGAGTGGACGCAATTTTACACGCTGCTCTTCCGCTCATTCATGAGCAAGCTGCGCAACCGCGCCAACCTCCTCATCACCGTCGGCGTCGCGCCGGTGCTCGCGCTCCTCATCTCGAGTTTGCTCCGTTATTCCGATAGCGGCACCTACGATTTCGCCTCCGCCTATCACATCCCGACGTTTCTCTTTCTCGAATTGATCGTCGCCATGTTCCTCGGCCTAACGAACAGCGCGGACGACATCATTCGCGACCGCCCGGTCCTGCAGCGCGAGCGCAATCTCAACGTGCGTCTCCCCTACTACATCTTCGCGAAAACGGTTTCGCTCGGCGTCTTCGCCTTCGCGCAATGTTTCCTCTTTGTCCTCATCGGCAATTACGTCCTCGAGATTCGCGGCATGTTCTGGATCGATCTCGGCATCGTCTTCATGACGGCGATGGGCGGCGTCTCGTTAGGCCTGGTCATTTCGTCGCTCGTGGCCGATCCGAAGACAGCGGCCAACATCGTCCCGCTCGTTCTCATTCCGCAGATCATCATGGGTGGCGCGCTCATTAAATACGAGGACATGAACCGCAACCTCGCGCTCGTTTACGGTTTCTCACGCTGGTTCGCCGAGCACCCCGACGGCGACGAGGCGGAGAAAATGGACAGCCGTTTGCAGGTGCCGATCATCTGCCAGTTCATCGCCATGCGCTGGTCGTATGAAGAATTGGTCGTGGCCCAGGCGAAATTAAATCCTCTCACCGCCCGGCAGGATTACGCCGATCGCCTCATTCGCGAAGTGGTGGCGAAGCCGCAAACGCCCGAAAACAACCAGCGCCTGAACGATCTGAAAGAGACGCTCGCCATGCTTTCCGGATTGGAAGCGCACAATGCGAAAGAACTGGACGGCTATCTGCGCGTGGCCGATCGCGTCGTCGACGGCAACGAAACTTTTAATCGTTCCCTGTTCGCCAACGCCTCCGGTCCGGTCCAGGCCGATCAGCTTTACGTCAACCAGAAGGTCTCCGATTTAATCGCGAACGCCGAGATGGAGCAGAGCGATTATCGGCGCGGCGGGAAGCCGAACGTCTTCTTCGGGAAATACAAACGCTACTTCAGCGTGAAGGTGAGCGTCTTCGTCTTCAACACCGCGATTTTGATTGGCTCCGCCTTTGCCCTGCTCGGATTGCTCCACTGGATTTTGCGCCGGCAATTGAAAGTGCGCCGCAGTTAGTTAAACCGCCAGCAACCGCGTCAGCACATAGCCGAGGAGCGCCGTCGCCGGCAGCGTGAACACCCACGCCCACACGATCCGCTCGACCACGCCCCATTTCACGCCGCTAAAGCGTTTGGCCGCGCCCACGCCCATGATCGAACTGGAAATGACGTGCGTGGTTGAAAGCGGAATCCCGTACGCACTCGCGCCTTGAATAATGAGCGCCGCCGTCGTCTCCGCCGCGAAACCGTGGACCGGCTGCAACTTCACCATCTTGTGACCAAGCGTGCGAATAATGCGCCAGCCGCCCGCCGCCGTCCCCGCCGCCATCGTCGCCGCGCACAACACTTTCACCCAGATCGGCACGCTCCCGAACACTGGCGTGTAGAGAAAATGCAGCCAGCTCGGCAAATGATCGAAGCGGCCGGCTTTCGTCCCAGTGAAAAGCGCGAGCGTGATGATGCCCATCGTCTTCTGCGCGTCATTCGTGCCGTGGCTGTGCGCCATCCAGGCCGCGCTCACTATTTGTAACCGCCCGAAAACCGATTGGACCGTATGCGGCGTCCACGAGCGCAGCACGAAGAGCAAAATAATCATGAGCAACCCGCCCAAAAGGAAACCGAGCACCGGCGAAGTGAGCATCGGCAACACCACCTTCGGCCAGAGACCGACCCGCCATTTCATGACCGACCAATCGCCGTGCGCGCTGGCCAACGCCGCGCCGCACAGCCCGCCGATGAGCGCGTGGCTCGAGCTCGATGGCAACCCAATCCACCACGTGAAAAAATTCCAGAAGATCGCGCCGACGAGCGCGTAGAGAACCGTCTGCAAAGTGACGACGTTCGTATCGACGAGGCCTTTTCCGATCGTCGAAGCGACCGCGCCGCCCATGAGCGCGCCAGTTAAATTGAAGAACGCCGCCATCGCGATGGCCTGGCGCGGCGTCATCACTTTAGTCGAGACGACCGTCGCGATGGCATTGGCCGCATCGTGAAAACCGTTGCTGTATTCGAAAAGGACCGCCACCAGCACGACCGCAAAAAAGAGAAGCATAGGCGCGTGGCGCTCAGGAATATTTCATGACGATTTGCAGGATGACGTTGCCCGCATCCCGACAGCGATCGATCACTTTTTCGAGCAACTCGTAAAGGTCGCGCAGGAACATGATCTGCCGCGCTTCGTAATTCCCGCGATAGAGATCGGTGAGCAAGGCCAGCTCCAGTTTGTCGGCATCGCCCTCGATCGATTGCAGCCGCGAGTTTTTGTCGCGCGCATCTTCCAGGTCGGTTCCCTCGCGCAAATCTTTCACCATCGAGAGGACCACTTCGGCCGCCTGATCGAGGAGCGACACCTGCTGGGAAAAATTGCGATCGGCCAGATTTTCCGGGCAAATCAAAATGCGTTCGCCGATTTTCTCGACCGTCTTCGGGATTTTATAAAGTGCCGTCGCCAGCGCCTGGATGTCTTCGCGCTCGAGCGGAGTGATGAAGGTTTTGACCAGATGCTCGGTCAGCTCCTTCGTGATCTCCTTGTCCTTCCGTCGCGAATGGACAAAAACCTCCAGGCTTTGCGCCGAATCCTTGTGCTCGAGTTTGCTCAACAGCTCGACCAGCTCGTGCACGCTCGTGTCGGCCTGTTGCGCGCTCGCCTCCAATAGATCGAAGAATTTCTCGTCGTGCCCCAGCAGTTTGCGAATCGAAAACATAGGTGAACTCCGTTACAACATAGCCCCGCGCATAATGAGCAGCGCGATGCTGAAATAGATAATCAAACCCGTTACGTCCACTAAAGTCGCAACGAACGGCGCGGACGAAGTCGCCGGATCGGCCCCGCAACGGCGCAGCACAAACGGCAGCATCGAACCGGCCAGCGAACCCCACAGGACCACGCCGACCAGCGCGATCCCGACCGTCATCGCCACCAACGGCCAGTGCGGCCCGTACATTTGATGATGAAAATATTTCGCGCCGATGATCGACCAGACGGCCACGCGGACCGTGCCGATCGTGCCCAGGATCAAGCCTAACGACAAGCCCGCTCGCAATTCGCGGCTGGCCACGCGCCACCAATCCCGGAGCGTCACTTCGCCCAGCGCCATCGCGCGGATGATCAATGTCGACGCCTGCGAACCGGAATTGCCGCCGCTCGAAATGATGAGCGGGAGAAAAAGCGCAAGCACGACCGCCTTCGCGATCTCGTCCTGGTAGCTCGCCATCGCCGTCGCCGTCAGCATTTCGCCGAGGAACAGAATGACGAGCCAGCCGGCGCGTTTGCGCACCATTTTCCACAGCGGAATGCGCATGTACGGCTCATCCAGCGCCTCCATGCCGCCGATCTTCTGGATGTCTTCGGTCGCCTCTTCTTCGGCCACGTCGAGCATGTCGTCGACCGTCACGATGCCGACCAGCACCCCGGCGGAATCGACCACGGGCAGCGCCGCGCGATCATATTTGCGGAAAACGTTCAGCGCGCTCTCCTGGTTCTCATTCACCGTCAGCTGCACGAAATTGCGATCCATGATGTCGTTCACGCGCGCCGTCAGCGGGCGGAGAAGAAACTCACGAATGCGCAAGTCATCGATCAACGCTCCCTTTGCATCGACGACGTAGATGACGTTGAGCGTCTCACTGTCCTGGCCGTGCGCGCGCACAAAATCGAGCACTTCCTGCACGGTCCAGGTTTCGCCGACGGCGATGAAATCCGGCGTCATCAAACGCCCGACGCTGTTCTCTGGATAACCGAGCAGCGATCGCGCGACGCTTCGCTCCTCAGGCGTGAGAAGCTGGATGAGCTGGCGCGCCGCCGCGCTTGGCATTTCCTCGAGGAGCGCCGTGCGATCGTCCGGCGACATTTCGTTGAGCAGGCCGGCGACTTGTTCGTGCGCCATCGCTCGCAACAGTTGTTGCTGCGCTTCGACTTCGAGATATTCGAAAACATCGGCCGCGATCGGATTCGGCAGCACGCGAAAAACGATCACCTGATCGTCCTCCGGAAAATCGGTGATCACCTCCGCAATATCGGCCGCCGGCCATTCCCGAAAGGTCTCCCGCAGCGCACCGAAATCACGCTCCTCGATCAGGCCTTTGATTTCCGGAATGAGGATATTGCCGACCATAGTAGTGCGGAATTGAGAAGCCGCAGAGCGGTACGAGCTTGTATCACTCGGGCGTGACGGGCGCAATGCATCGTCCATCCAGACTTGAACCCGGGGGCGCTTTCCGTCGTTCCGTCGCGTCGGTGCGGCGCTCTCCGCGCTTGGAATCCGCCGGAATCTCGCCAATATGAACGCGATGACGGCAACTCAGACAGGCGCGATGATCCGGCGCGAAATTGGCAGCGATCACATCTGCGTTCTCACTTTTGACCGCCCCGAATCGGGCGCCAATATCTTCGACGCTGCCACCATGGACGAGTTGCGCGAACACGTTGGCGCGATCGAAGGCGACGCCTCCCTCAAAGGCGTGATCGTCACCTCGGCCAAGAAATCGATCTTCATCGCCGGCGCGGATTTGAAGACGCTGCTCAAGCAGGCGCGCACCGGCGAATTGCGCAATTTCATTGCCGAAGGGCAGAAGGTTTTCAATCGTCTCGCCGCGCTCAAAATTCCAACGGTCGCGGTGATTCACGGCGCCTGCGCGGGCGGCGGCTACGAGATCACGCTGGCCTGCGATTACCGCATTGCCTCGGATGATCGCTCGACCAAGATCGGGTTGCCCGAAACGACGCTCGGTCTTGTGCCGGCGTGGGGCGGCGCGACCAGATTGCCGCGCTTGATCGGCGGCGACGCTGCGGCGGAAGTGATTCTCAAAGGGAAACTCTACGACGCGGCCGAAGCGCAGAAGCTCGGGCTCGTCGACGAAGTGGTGGCGCAGGATCAATTGCTCGACGCCGCTCGCCGCAAAATCAGCGAAGGAAAACCGCAACGCGCGGCCGCAAAAAGCGACCTGACCGTCAAAGCGCCAAAGACTTCCGGGAACGACGCGCCTCGTCGCGCTTTCGAGATTATCGAGAAAGCGGGCAGCGTCTCCGTGGACGAATCGCTCGCGCTCGAAGTGGACGCGATCAGCGAACTCGGCGCCACGGCCGCCACCCAAAATCTAATCCGCAATTTTTTCCTCGGCGACAAATACCGCAAAGGTTCGTCCAAAGCGCCGGCCGAAAAAATCGCGCATGCCGCCGTCATCGGCGCCGGCGTGATGGGTTCGGGCATTGCCCAATGGCTCAGCTCGCGCGGCGTCTCCGTGATCCTGCGCGATGTGAATACGGAAGCGCTCGATCGCGGCCTGGCCAATATCGACAAGACCTATGCGGGCGCGGTGAAGCGCGGCATCATGAGCGAAGAAAAAGCGAAGGAAGGCCGCGCGCGCATCGTCGCGTCCATCGCGCCGGAAAATTTGCGCGACATCGCGATCGTCATCGAAGCCGCCTCTGAAAAGCTCGAGGTGAAGAAGAAAATCTTTGGCGATCTCGCCGGCAAAACTCCGGAGACGGCAATTCTCGCCACCAACACTTCGGCGTTGCCCATTAACGAACTGGCCGCCAGCACCGGCTCGCCCGAACGCGTTGTCGGCCTGCATTTTTTCAATCCGGTCAGCCGCATGAAACTGATCGAAGTGGTCGTCGGCCAACAAACGTCCGACGCCACGCGCGATCGCGCGCTCGCCTTCGCGCGCCAGGTCGGGAAGCTGCCCGTCCTCGTCCAGGATTCGCCCGGTTTCCTCGTCAACCGCGTCCTCTTCCCCTACCTGCTCGACGCCGCCGAAATGTTCCAGGCCGGCGTGAACGCGGACGAGATCGACAACGCGCTCCTGCAATGGGGCATGCCGATGGGACCGCTCCGTTTGATCGATGAAATCGGGATCGACATCACGGTCGACATTGCCGACACGCTCGAAAAAGCGTTCGGCCCGCGCGACAAAGCGCCGAAGATCTTGAGGCAGATGCTGGAAGCGAAAATGCTCGGTAAGAAATCGGGCGGCGGCTTTTACAAATACGAAGGCAAAGAACAAGCGCCTAACGAGTCATTGACTGAGTGGCAGGTTCCGACGGGCGAGAACTTCGCGGCCGAAGGAATTACCAACCGGCTCGTTTTTCTCATGGTGAACGAAGCGGCCCGCTGTCTCGAAGAAAAGGTGGTGGCCGCGCCGGAGGACGCCGATTACGGCATGATTCTCGGCACCGGTTTCCCGACGTTTCGCGGCGGCCCGCTCCGTTTTGCCGAAAGCTTTGGACTGAAGGAAGTGGTGGCCGAACTCGATGGCATTCACTCGCGGGCCGGCGCCAAATTCGCGCCCTGCGAATTATTGCGGCAGCACTCCCAAAACGGCACGACCTTTTACGGCGACGCATGAACCAAGTCCAGGCGTCGCCAGATTCCGCCGTAGCGCATGCTTCCAGCTTGCGCGCCTTAGAGCCCGCCAAAGTAGCGTATGCTTCCAGCTTGCGCCCTCCTGCCCGCAAGCTGGAAGCTTGCGCTACCTTTCAATCTTATGACCACACCGCTCGAAGCTCCCGAAAAGCAGATCCAGGAAGAAACCAGCGCGAAGCCGGCGGCGTCCGTTATCGACACATCGAAAATGTCGGCGGGGAAAGCCGCCGCGCTCGAATTGACCGAGAGCTCGCGCGATCCGCTCGATGAGCGCGGCAGTTTCGCGAGCAACTTGTTCATCGGGAAGTTCGCCTACGATCGCATCTTCCCGTGGCCGGAACAGGACCCGGCCGATCGCGCTGCGGGCGAACCGTTCCTCGCAGAACTCAAAGCGTATCTCGACGCGAACGTCGATGCCGATGAGATCGATCGCACCGGTGAAATCCCGCAAAAAAACATCGACGACCTCTTCGCGATGGGCGCGTTCGCCATTAAGATCCCGAAGCAATATGGCGGGCTCGGTTTGTCGCAGGTGAACTATGGGCGCGCCGCCATGCTGCTCGGCAGTTGGGACGCGAACCTGACTGCGCTCGTCTCCGCGCATCAATCGATCGGCGTGCCGCAACCGCTGCTCCTTTTCGGCACGGAAGAGCAGAAGGCGAAGTATCTCCCGCGCGTCGCGCGCCACGAAATCTCCGCCTTCGCCTTGACGGAAATGAACGCCGGCTCTGACCCCGCGAACATGAGCCTGCGCGCCGACCCAACGGAAGACGGCTCCGCTTTCATCATGAACGGCGAGAAGCTTTGGTGCACTAACGGGCTCAAAGCCGGCGTGCTCGTCGTCATGGCGAAGACCGCTCCGAAAATCGTCAACGGCAAGGAGCGCAAGCAGATCACCGCGTTCATCGTCGATGTCGATACGCCCGGCCTCGAGATGCCGCATCGCTGCCGCTTCATGGGATTGCGCGCGCTCTACAACGGCGTCGTCACTTTCAAAGACGTGCGCGTTCCCCGGGAGAACATGATCTCGGGCGAAGGCAAAGGTTTAAAAGTCGCCCTAACGACTTTGAACACCGGGCGCCTGACGATCCCGGCGGCCTGCGTTGGATTGTGCAAACGCCTCCTCGAAATCTCGCGCAAATGGGCGAGCGAACGCGTGCAATGGGGCGTGCCGATCGGCAAACATTACGCCATCGCGGGCAAGATCGCCGAGATGGCGGGCAACACTTTCGCCATGGAGGCGATCACCTTTTTGACCTCGGCCCTGGTCGACAAGAAAGCGGGCGATCTCCGCATCGAAACCGCCATGTGCAAAATGTGGGCGACGGAAATGACCTGGAAAATCGCGGATGACGCGATGCAGGTGCGCGGCGGGCGCGGTTACGAAACGGAACAATCGCTCCGCGAACGCGGCGACGAACCGACCGCGGTCGAGCGATTCCTGCGCGATTGCCGCATCAATACGATCTTCGAAGGCTCGAGCGAAATCATGCGGCTCTTCATTGCGCGCGAAGCGCTCGATCCGCATCTCAAGGTGGGCGGCGCCATTTTCAACACGACCCTTCCATTCATCACGCGGATGAAGGCGATGCTCAGCTCCGGCTCGTTCTATATGCGGTGGTATCCGAAACAATGGATGGGGGGCAGCCCGGGCGACTTGAGCGCGTTGCACGAAGATTTGCGCGAATACATCACCTACGGCGCGTCGACCAGCCGGCGGCTCGCGCGCGGACTCTTCCACGCCATGGTGCGCTTCGGCCCGAGCCTCGATCGCGAGCAGTTGTTGCTCTCGCGTTTCGTCGGCGTGGCCACGGAATTATTCGCGATGAGCGCGACCTGTTCCTACGCGCAATACCAGATGAAGAGCGGGAAACCGGCGGACGAAATCCTGTCGCTCGCCCATTACTTTTGTCGCTCGGCCAAGAGCCGCATCGATCATCATTTCGCCGGTGTTTCCGTGAATGCCGACGCGCGCGGTTACGCGCTCGTGCAGGATTTGATGGCCGGAAAACACGAAGAGCTGCGCAGCGGCATCGTCTAGCGCAACGCTGTCATTCCGAGCGAAGTCGAGGAATCCCGCCGCGCCACCATTCCGTCATCGCCTTGGAAAAATGATGAACGCGCGTCCTCCCGCGCCTGTCGGTGCTGTGATGAACCGAACTCATCTCGTTCTCTTCTCCGCCGCGCTTCTCATGCTTTGCCCGTCGCTCACGTCTGCTGATTCCGCGCAATCGGCGGCGAAATCGACCAATCAACTGGGCCTCGATCTCTACAAAGCGCTCGCGCACGAAAAAGGAAATCTCTGCCTTTCGCCTTACTCGATCGAGAGCGCGCTGGCCATGACGTTCGCGGGCGCGGCGGGCGACACGCGCACGGAGATGGCGCGCGTTCTCCACTTCGATCCGGCCGATGACAACGGCGTCGCCGATTCCTTCGCCGCGCTCCAAAAATCGCTCGTCCAAATGAGCGCGCCGCAAAAAGGCGCGAAGAGCGATCAGATCACGCTCGCTATCGCGAATCGGCTTTTCGCGCAGAAGGACTATCCGTTTCGGCCGTCGTTTCTCGCACTCGTGAAACAGAAATACGACGCGCCTTTGCAGCCGCTCGATTTCAAGAAAAACAGCGCGGGCGCGACCAAGGAGATCAATGATTGGGTCGCGGACCAGACGCGCAAAAGGATTGTCGATCTGATTCCGCCTAACGGATTGGATGAGACGACGCGCATGGTTTTGGCGAACGCGCTTTATCTGAAAGCGCCGTGGGCCGAGCCTTTCGAGAAGAGCGCGACGCGACCGGAGCCGTTTCACGCGAATGGCGGGACGCCAGTCGATGTGCCGATGATGCACGAAACGTCCCACGGTTTCGGCTACGGCGAGAAGCCGGACTTCACCATGGTGAGCCTGCCCTACAAAGGGAACGATCTGCGTTTCACCGTCCTCTTGCCGAAGGAAGTAAATGGATTGGCAAGCCTGGAATCGAAGTTGAGCGCGGCGCTGTTGGATGAATGCGCTCATCTCTCGAACGCGTATGTCGCGCTCTCGTTTCCCAAATTCAAAATGGAGCCGCCGACGATCGCGTTGCAATCCGAGCTGAAAGCGCTCGGCATGAAGACGGCGTTCGATGAGCCGGCCGGCAGCGCGAATTTCGACCGGCTCGCGCCGCGTCGGCCGGATGACTATTTATATATCTCGAAGGTCTTTCACAAAACCTTCATCGCGGTGGACGAAGATGGAACCGAAGCCGCCGCTGCCACCGCGGTCGCCATGTCGATGGCGACGAGTGCGATGAATCCGGAGCAGCCGATCGCAGTGAAAGTCGATCGTCCGTTTATCTACCTCATCCAGCAGGCCTCGACGGGCGTTTGTCTCTTCATCGGCCGCGTGACCGATCCGCGCTGAACGCCACGACGCTTGCAGTGACGAAACTCCGATGTTCATTTTCGCGATGAAACTTCTGCTTGGTATTGCCGCGCTCGCTGGTCTTTTCTCCGTGGCCGGCTGCAGCCAGTACGGCGATGAAGACAGCACAGGCACCGCGCCGCTTCCTCCGAGCGCGATGGGAACAATGGCTCAGCCGCCCGCGTTCGCGCCCGATCCTGACGCACCGCACCGCCAACTGGTCCCCGGCGAAGATCCCGGCGATTTTTAGGGGCATCGCAGCACGCGCGGTCACGCCTCTTCCTTTACTGATGGACGAGCGCGTCTAGTTTGCACGCTCTTATGGCTCTTTCGGAAGCAGAAGTGCGCGACGCGCTCGGTGCGGTGAAATACCCGGGATTCAGTCGCGACATCGTTTCGTTCGGTCTCGTCAAAGGTGTGACGATCGCCGACGGCGACGTGACGGTGCAGCTCGCGATCGCCACCAACGATTCCGCCATTCCGCAAGCGATCAAAAACGATTCCGAGAAAATCCTGCGCGCGCTCCCCGGCGTGCAAAACGCGCGCGTCCTCGTCGACATCCACGCGCCACCCGCCGGCGCGGGCGCCGCCAACATCGGTGCGACCCGCATCCCTGGCGTGAAACAAGTCATCGCCATCGCCAGCGGCAAAGGCGGCGTGGGCAAATCGACCGTCGCGGCCAACCTGGCGATCGCGTTGCAACAGACCGGCGCGCGCGTCGGGCTGTGCGATTGCGACATTTACGGGCCGAGCATCTCGCTCATGTTCGGCACGCGCGATCGACCAATGGCGACGGAGGAAAATCACATCATCCCGATCGAGCAATACGGCCTGCGCCTGATGTCGATGGGGTTTCTCCTCGACGACGCGTCGCCCGCCATTTTGCGCGGACCGATGGTGACGCGTTACACACAGCAATTTTTGCGTCAGGTCGAGTGGGGCGAACTCGATTATCTCGTGCTCGATCTGCCGCCGGGCACGGGCGACATCCAGCTCACCATCGTGCAAACGGTCGCGCTGGCCGGCGCCGTCATCGTGACCACGCCGCAGGAAGTCGCGCTCATCGATGCGCGCAAAGCCGCCACCATGTTTGAGAAAGTGAACGTGACGGTGCTCGGGATCATTGAGAACATGAGCTACTTCCTTTCGCCGAGCGATCAGAAGCGTTACAACATTTTCGGATCGGGCGGCGGCGAGCGGGAGGCGAAGCGGTTGCGCGTGCCTCTACTCGGACAAATCCCTATTGATATCGCCACACGCGAAGCCGGCGACCGCGGCAAGCCGATCACGAGCGAAGCACCCGATTCCGCCGTAGCGCAGGAGTTTCTCAAAATCGCGCGCGCGCTTAGAGCGCAGATCGAACAAGAAACGCCTGCATCAGCCTAAGGGTTCCCTCTCTCCCAGCAGGAATCGAATAGGCACAACCGATGCTCCGTCCATTATCCATACGTCTGGATTTTGTTGACCCGCCGCAGACTTTATGAAAAACAATGACGCGATGACCTCTTCGTCTGAAGAACAATCGCAGTTTGTGCAAAACTCGGTGCTCTATAAGGAGTTCCTGGCTGAGCGGGAGGAAATTTTGAAACACAAGTGGATCGAGAGCGAGAAAGCCGGCAACGACATCGGCTTTGAGAAAGCACTCCTCGATTGGATCGTGAAACATCGATCGAGTTGGCGCAGCCGACGCCAGAAGGAGTCGAGGGCGGAAAAAATGCCCGCCTGACCTTCGCAGTTCCTTTAAAGCGATCCCGCGAGATCGCCAAGGAAGCAGATGACCAAACCTAAACCAAAATCTCACTCGGCCACCGCGCCACTTCTGGACGCGGAAGCCATCTTCCGCGCGCTGCGGCGCATCGCGCACGAAATCATCGAAGCGAACGATGACCTGGCGCGCGTCGTCCTCGTCGGCATCCCTTCGCGCGGCGTCGAGATCGCCAACCGCATCGCCGCCGCCATTTCTTCGATTGCGAAGGCAGACGTCGAAACCGGCGTTATCGACGTGGCCATGCACCGCGATGATTCCAGCCGGCAGGGATCGCTCCGCGCGGTGGAAGCGTCGCATCTGCCGCTCCCACTCGACGAACGGACCGTTATCATCGTGGACGATGTGCTCTTTACTGGTCGCACCTGCCGCGCGGCCATGGACGCGATCAGTTCTTTTGGACGCCCGGCCCGCGTTCAATTCGCCGTCCTGATCGATCGCGGCCATCGCGAGCTGCCGATTCGGGCCGATTACGTTGGAAAAAATCTGCCGACGGCGAGCGGCGAACGCGTTCGCCTCCGGCTGGAGACGGTCGATGGCGAACCCGACGCCGTCTGGCTGGTGAAGGAGGAATCTTGAGCGACCACTGGACACGCAAAGACCTCGTCGGCATTCGCGAGCTTTCGGCCGATGAAATCAATCTCGTGCTCAACAGCGCCGACGCCTTCAAGCAGGTCGGCACGCGCGAGATCAAAAAAGTGCCGGCTCTCCGCGGCAAGACGCTTGTGAACTTTTTCGTCGAACCGAGCACACGCACGCGCACTTCATTTGAAATCGCGGCCACCCGGCTGAGCGCGGACGTTCTCAATATCTCGGCGAGCGCTTCCAGCCTAACGAAAGGCGAAACACTCAAGGACACGGCCAAAGTCCTGCAGGCGAATCACGCGGACATCATCGTCATTCGGCACGGTTCCGCCGGAGCGGCGCAGTTTCTGGCCGAGCGGCTGGACTCGAGCGTAATCAACGCCGGCGATGGCGCGCACGAGCATCCCACCCAAGCCCTGCTCGATCTTTACACCATTCGCGAAAAGAAAGGCCGCATCGCCGGCCAGCACGTCGTCATCGTCGGCGATATCCTTTTCAGTCGCGTCGCCCGTTCGAACATTTTCGCTCTGCTCAAACTCGGCGCCCGCGTCACGCTCGTCGGCCCGAGCACCTTGGTTCCACGCGAATTCGAAAAGCTCGGCGTCAGTGTGTCGTATAGCATCGATGAAGTCCTGCCCACCGCCGATGTCGTCAATTTATTGCGCATCCAGCACGAGCGGCAGCGGAAGGAATATTTCCCGGGCCTCGGCGAGTACATCCGATTGTTTGGCCTAACGAAAGCGCGCGCAAAGCTTTTGAAACCCGATTGCCTCATCATGCATCCGGGCCCGATCAATCGCGGCGTCGAGATCGACAGCGAGCTGGCCGATGGAAACCAAAGTGTGATTCTCGATCAGGTGACCAACGGCCTCGCCGTGCGGATGGCCGTTCTTTTTCTCTGCGGAGGGGTCTCGACATGAGAACTCCTCGTCACCTGGTCATTCCGAGTGGAGCGAAGCGGAGTCGAGGAATCCCGGGGCGTCGGCTGAAAGGTAACGCCACGGGATCCCTGGACTGCGCTCGGGATGACATATGAAAAGGACCCTCATTCGCGGCGGCCGCATCATCGATCCGGCGAATCAGCGCGACGAAGTCGCTGATTTGTTTATCGCCGACGGCCAGGTCGCGTCGCGTTTTGATGAGGCTGATGCCGAAATTATTGATGCCAGCGGCCTGATCGTCGCACCCGGCCTGATCGACATCCATGTGCATCTGCGTGAGCCGGGTTTTAGTCACAAGGAAACGATCGAATCAGGCGCGCGCGCTGCGGCGGCGGGCGGCTTCACCACGATCGTCTGCATGCCGAACACTTCACCGGCGGCGGACAGCGCGAGCACGATTGCCTGGATCAAGAATCGCGCCGACGAAGTGGCGTGCGTGAAAGTCTTGCCGACGGGCGCGATTTCAAAAAATCTCGCGGGCGAAGAGCTGGCGCCGATCGGTTCCCTCGCTCAAGCCGGCGTGGTCGCCATTACGGATGACGGACATTGCATCCAAAATCACGAGCTGATGCGGCGTGCGGTCGAGTATGCGCGCATGGTCGGCGTACCCGTGATGGATCATTGCCAGGATTACAACCTCGTCGGCAATGGTGTGGTGCATGAAGGCTATTGGAGCACGCTGCTGGGATTGCCGGGCTGGCCGGCAGCCGGCGAGGAGGCGATCGTCATGCGCAACATCCTGCTCGCCGAGTTGTGCGATCATCACATCCATTGCCAGCATATCAGCGCAGCGGGGAGCGTCCGGCTGTTGCGCGAAGCGCGGGCGCGCGGCGTGAAAATCAGCGGGGAGGTTTGCCCGCATCACATCGCCTTGACCGACGAGTCGGTGCAGAACTTCGACACGAATTCGAAAATGAATCCGCCGCTGCGGAGCGAGCGCGATGTTGAAGCGCTATGCGAAGGGATTGCCGACGGCACGCTCACCGTTCTCGCTTCCGATCACGCACCGCACGCGAAGTTTGAGAAGGAAGTCGAGTTCGATGCCGCGCCGTTCGGGATCGTTGGTCTCGAGACAGAACTCGGATTGTTCATCGATCTGCTCGTGCACAAGACGAAAACAATTCCGCTGACTCGTCTGATCGAAATGTTTACGGCCGAACCGGCGAAGCTGTTGCAACTGCGCGCCGGCACCTTGTCAGTCGGCGCGCCGGCGGACGTCACCATCATTAATCCCGGCCTCGAATGGCAGGTCGAGCCGGAGAAATTTGAGACAGCGTCGTGCAACACACCATTCGGCGGCTGGCAACTGCGCGGCCGCGCCGTGCGGACGATCGTGGACGGGGAAACGGTCTGGCAACTGTAGGGCGTTTCTGAGAAACGCCTCGCCGCCTTAGCCCGGCTGGCCGTAAATGTAATTCTCGAGATGCTCAATCGCAGCGTTCTGCGCCGAGATGATCCATTTCACGAGGTCGCCGATCGAGATGACGCCGCGCAGCGTTTCCCCTTCCACTACCGGCAGATGGCGAATGTGTTTCTCCGTCATTAAGCGCAGGCATTGTTCCACCGGCTCGCGCGGATGCACGATCGTCAGATCGGTCGACATGATTTCCTTAACGGACGTTTCGCGCGAACGCTTCCCGCGCAGCATGATTTTGCGCGTGTAATCGCGTTCCGAAATCATGCCCAGCAAACGTCCATCCTGGACGACGACGAGCGCGCCGACATTCTTGCCGTCCATCAGCTCGATTGCTTCGAAGACGGTGGCTTCGGGCCCAACCGAAAAAATATCGCTGCCTTTTTGGCTGAGGATGGCGTCGATCGTTCCGCTTACGTCCATGATGAAAATTTCTTCCTGCCGGAGGACAGGAAAATCAGGTTACCGTAGCGAGCCGGTCTCTGGCAACGCTCGAATGTCATCCCGAGCGCAGCGGAGCCGAGCCGAGAGATCCCCGGGGCGTGACGTGAAGCCAGCGTTCCACATAGCGATGGAATGAACCGCGCGATTCCAGTTTCCAACCCTCTCCCAGGAAGACCGCTTCTCGTAACGCCACGGGATTTCTCGACTGCGTCGGGATGACGGCACCGCGGCGATTATCGGAGGTGAGCGAACTCGAATTCACACTGGCGCACGAAAGGCCCGGGCGACGGCTGAGCGGCGAGCGCGAGTCGCAGAGCGCGCAACATGCGCAATCCGCGTTCGCGATTTTCGCGGCGAACCGAATACGGAACCGGAAACAAATGAGAGCGGCGATAACGATACGAATAGGTCTTCATGCCCGCCATTCTGGGAGACCGGGTCGGACATTGGCTGTCCGAGCGAAAAGATTTTCAGAAAAAATGAAACCGCAGAGAACGCTGAGGTCGCGGAGTTTTTTAAAATTCTTCCTCTGCGTGCTCT
Organism: Chthoniobacterales bacterium; assembly: GCA_038258245.1. GTDB lineage: Bacteria > Verrucomicrobiota > Verrucomicrobiia > Chthoniobacterales > UBA10450 > JBBSQB01. The sequence continues at coordinate 74,869 of JBBSQB010000011.1, read as the reverse complement.
GCGCTCTCTGTGGTTAATTAACCCCCCCGGCAGCTATGAAACCCGCACATCAAACATCCCGACCGCCGCTCGAGCGGATGATGCGCATCCATGGACAACTCAAAGCCCGAGACTACCCGAATTGCCGCCAGATTGCGGACGAGCTGGAGGTGTCGTCGAAGACGATCCAGCGCGATATCGATTTTATGCGCGACCGGCTCGGGTTGCCGATCGATTACGATGCGCGGCACGTCGGATATTATTATACGGAGGAAGTGGCGAGCTTCCCGAGCATCGAAGTTTCGGAAGGCGAAGTAGCGGCGCTTTTTGTCGCCCAGAAAGCGCTCGCGCAATATCACGGGACGCCTTTCGAACGGCCGCTCCGTTCGGCGTTTCGAAAAATCGCGGACAGTTTAAAGGAGCGCGTTTCGTTTTCGTGGAGCGATCTGGAGGACGCGATTTCTTTCCACAGCGCGGGAGCGAGCGTGGCTGATCTCGAGCTGTTCGAAACGGTGAGCCAGGCGGTGCTGCGTTCGGTCGAGCTCGATTTCGAATATCGGAAGTTGAAGGGGAAAGACTACGAACCCCGCCGCGTGCGGCCGCTGCACATCGCCTGTCTGGAGAATCAGTGGTACGTCTTCACCGAAGACATGGAGAGGAAGGATTTGCGCACCTTCGCTCTCCCGCGCATGCGCAGCGTTTGCCTAACGGATCGGAAATTTCGGAGACCGAAGGATTTCTCGATCAGCAAAGTGTTGAGCGGGAGCTTCGGGGTGTTTGAAGGCGGCAAGAAGCACCGCATCAAATTGAAGTTCGACGCGTTCGCCGCCCGCCTGGTGAGCGAGCGTACCTGGCACGAGTCGCAGGTTTTTCGCGAGAACAAAAAAGGTTCTGCCACTCTCGAACTGGAGCTGGGCAGTCTCGAAGAAATCGAGCGCTGGGTTTTGAGCTGGGGAAGTCACGTGCGCGTGCTCGCCCCGCCCGCCCTGATCGAGCGATTACGCCGCGAGGCCACTGCGATCGTATCCTATTACGAATAGCCCCGCCGTCTTACCACGGCGTGAATCGCAACTGCGGGATCATGTCGAAATGCCGATCCCGCGTCACCATTTCTGCATCCGCCCGGAGCGCGCACACGGCGATGATCACATCGGTTAACGGCAAAACTTTGCCCGCCCGATCCAGGCTCCAGACGAGTTCCTCCGTCTCCTGCCAGGCGCTGCGGTCCATCGTGACATGCACCAGCAGATCGAAAAACTCGGCGAGATAGGCTCGCGCTTTTGGCCGCACCATTCCGCGCAGCACTTCGCAACGGACCAAGTTGCAGCCCGCGATCTCAGTGACCTCGAAACGCTCCGATAATTCACGGACCGGATCCGCTCCCCGGCGGAGCAGATCGATATAGACTGAGGAATCAACGAGAACCACGTTTGGTTCGATATTTCCCGGGCGTCTCCGCCGCGCGCAAGGCCGTCAAATCGTAGGCTGGATGAAGCGCTTCCTTCCACTCCCGCGCATCCAATTTTGGGCGTCCAAGAAACTTGGCGAGCTTGGTCTTCCGCTCCGTTTCACGAAGGGCGAACTCGACCGTCTCCGTCTTCGTTTTGAGACCAGTCAATTTCATCACTCTTTCCAAGAGCGACTCATCAATAAACATCGTCATCTTCATCACGTTGCCAGCATGATATGGCACCCCAGCCATATCGGCAAGGTTTTCCTGCGGCAAACCCGCGGTTAACGGGAGGTGGTGGAGAATTTCGCTTCGATCAAGTCGCGCACCTGCGTGGCGATCTCCTTGTCCGGAACGCGATCAATCACTTCGTTCACGAATCCGCCGACGAGAAGCTGCCGCGCGACCCGCGCGGGAATGCCACGCGCGAGCAAATAGAAGAATTCTTCATCGTCGATCTGACCGGAGGTCGCGCCGTGGCTGCACTTCACGTTATCGGCGAGAATTTCCAGGCCAGGCATCGAGTTCGCTTCGGCCTCGTCGCTCAACAAAAGATTGCGCACCTTTTGGTAGGCGTCGGTGAAATGAGCGTGCGGCTCGACGCGGATGAGGCCGCCGAAGGTGGTGCGGGTCGAGCCATTCAAAGCATTCTTGTAAAGGAGATCGCTGTTTGTGTGGGGCGAAGCGTGATCTTGCAGAGTGCGGGCATCGAACTCCTGATTCCCCATCGGCACGGCGACGGCCAGCATGTCGCTCCGCGCGCCTTCCCCAACGAGGCGGCAAAGACTTTCGAAACGCGAGTAAGCGCTGCCGAGATGGAGATTGAGGCTAAGGGCGGAGGCGTCACGCTCGACCGTCGTGGCGTTGAGCTGCAACGAAACGGCCTCGCGACTCCAATTCTGTTCGCACACGTAGGTGACGCGCGCGCCCTTGCCGACGATGAGATCGTTCACGCCGCAGGCGAAACCGCGCCGCGTCGGATCGGTGGAGCGGAAATGCTCGAATAGCGTGACGCTCGACTGTTCTTCAGCGACGAGAAGAAGATGCGGAAACACCGCGGCGTTCTCGCTGTGGAGCCAATGGAAAATTTCGACCGGCGCTTCGAGCGTCACGCCGCGCGGCACGTAAAGAAACGCACCCGCCGTAACATGCGCAGCGTGGAGCGCGGCGAACTTGCGGGAACCGAGCGTGGCCGGCTCCGACATGAAGTGCTTGCGGAAAAGCTCTTCGTGTTCGACAAGCGCGCGCTCGATCGGTTGGAAGATAACGCCGCGCTTCTCCAGCTCCTCGGAAAGCGCGTCGCGTTCGAGCAATTGGTCATCCGCAAAAACCAGGCGGGCACCGCCATCGTTTTTGCCTAACGAGCGATCGAGAATTTCGTTCCGATCCGCCTCGGGAAGTCGGGCGGGCAAGGAATAGGGCGCGAGATCGAGAGCGCCCACATTCGAAAAACGCCAGGCTTGATCCTTTCGTCCCGGCATCGGCTGGGCCAAAAATTCCGTCCAGGCCGTCTGCTGCTGCGCACGGACCCATTCGGGCAAATGGGCGTGGCGCGAGGCCGGCACGCCAGCGAGCAAGGCCGCGCTCTCGGACGAGGAGGGCGGCGCTTCGTCGTGCATTACGTCCTCTAGAACGGATGTGGCGTTACTCATGGCCGGAAGCTACGAGATGAAACACGCGCCTCGTGGTGGGCGTTTCGCGCTCGAAACTGGAGGCGGAATTTAACCAACCGAGCCTTCCATCTCAAGCTCGATGAGACGTTTCAGCTCCACGCTGTATTCCATCGGAAACTGGCGGACGAGGTCGTTGACGAATCCGTTCACGCTCAGGCTCATGGCCTGTGCTTCGGTCAGGCCGCGCTGTTGCATGTAGAAGATTTGCTCGGCCGAAACCTGGCTGACGCTCGCTTCGTGCTGCACGGCATTCCCGGTGCCGCGCACCGTGATGGCAGGATACGTGTCAGTGCGGCTGTTCGCGTTAATGAGGAGCGCGTCGCATTCCGTGTTGTTTTTGCAGTTCTTGAGATGCTTCGGCACGTGGACGAGGCCGCGATAAGTGGCGCGGCCTTTTCCGATCGAGATGCTTTTCGAAATGATGTTGCTGGTCGTTTCATCGGCCGCATGCACCATCTTCGCGCCGGTGTCCTGATGCTGGCCGTCGTTGGCGAGCGCAATGGAAATCACTTCGCCGCGCGCGCGCCGGCCTTTCATGACGACGCCCGGATATTTCATGGTGAGGCGCGAACCGATGTTGCAATCGATCCACTTCACTTCGGCATCTTCGTGAGCGAGGCCGCGTTTGGTCACGAGATTGAAGACATTCGACGACCAATTCTGGACGGTGATGTATTGGATCTTCGCGCCTTTGAGGGCGACAAGCTCGACGACCGCGCTATGCAGAGTCGCCGTGTTGAACTTCGGCGCCGTGCAGCCTTCCATGTAGGTCAATTCCGCGCCTTCATCGACGATGATGAGGGTGCGTTCGAACTGGCCAAAATTCTCGGCGTTGATGCGGAAATAAGCCTGGAGCGGATGCTTCACCTTCACGCCGGGCGGGACGTAAATGAACGAACCGCCGCTGAAGACGGCCGAGTTGAGCGCGCTGAATTTGTTGTCGCCCGTCGGGATGACTTTGCCGAACCACTTGCGGAAAATCTCCGGATGATCCTTCAAGCCTTCGCGGCTGCCGACGAAGATGACACCCTGCTCGCCGACCGCAGCTTTGATGTTCGAGTAAACGGCTTCGCTATCGAACTGCGCCTCCACCCCAGCGAGGAATTTGCGCTCCTGCTCGGGAATACCGAGGCGCTCGAAGGTGCGCTTCACATCGTCCGGCACGTCTTCCCAACTGCGTTTCGGCTGGGTGCCGCCGCTCAAATAATAACGAATATTCTCGAACACGATTGCTTCGAGATCCTTGCTCGCCCAATGCGTCGGCATCGGCTTGCTCATAAAAGTCTTGTAGGCCTTAAGGCGAAATTCGCGGACCCAATCCGGGTCCTCCTTGATGTCGGAGATAAAATGGATGGTCTTCTCGCTCAAACCGATCCCCGCATCATGGAGATGCGTCTCCGGATAGAAGAAGTTGCCGTTGTTTTCGACGTTGAGCACTGAATTTTCCTGAACCATATAAATACCTCGTTAGGCTGCGGCCGACTCGGCCTCTTCTGCGCGCACCCAATCGTAGCCTTTTTCCTCGAGTTCGAGCGCCAATTCGCGACCACCGCTCCGCACAATACGGCCGCGCACCATGACATGCACGTGATCTGGCACGATGTAATTGAGCAGCCGTTGATAGTGCGTGATCAAGAGCACGCCGAGATTTGGGCCGCGCAACGTGTTCACGCCATTGGCCACGACTTTGAGCGCATCGATGTCCAGGCCGCTATCGGTCTCATCGAGGACAGCATAACTCGGATTGAGCATGGCCATTTGCAAAATTTCATTCCGCTTCTTTTCGCCGCCGGAGAAGCCTTCGTTGACCGAGCGCGAGGTGAACGAGCGATCCATCTCCAAAGCATCCATTTTCTCGTAAAGCTGCGCGTAATAATCGGTCGCCTCGAGCTCTTCGCCCTCGGGCATCCGCGCTTGCACGGCGGCGCGCAGAAAATTGGCGATGGTCACGCCCGGGATTTCGCTCGGATATTGAAAGGCGAGAAAGATTCCTTTGCGGGCGCGTTCGTCGGGCTCAAGGGCAAGAATGTCTTCCCCATCCATCAGCACCTGGCCGCTCGTCACCTTATAATCGGGATGGCCGGCGAGCACCTTGGCCAGCGTGCTTTTGCCGGAGCCGTTCGGGCCCATGATGGCATGCACTTCGCCTCGTGGCACAGAGAGACTGAGGCCGCGAATGATCTCCAGTTCGCCGATGGAGACGTGCAAATCTTTAATGGTTAATTCCTTCATAATGGGGAACCAAACGATAGCCAGTTCTGCCGCTTTTGCGAACGTCGATTTGGCCGCGCCATCTCAGGAAACCGCCGCCGCCGGGCTGTTCCGCGCAATTGCGAATTGCGATTTACGAAATGCGCTCTAACTGTCAGTCCTGCGCCGCATACCCCGTGGTGTAACGGTAACACAGCGCCCTTTGGAGGCGTTATTCATGGTTCGAATCCATGCGGGGTAGCGCCTCTGTCATCCCGAGCGCAGCCGAACGATCCCGCCGCGCAGCCGGGAAGCAGACGCTTCGCGCCGCGCTCCAACCGGAGGCGCTAGTAGCGAAGCGGCTGCTCCGCGTTTGGCACGGGCGGCAAGGCGTTGGTGAATGCTTTATTCCGCTTGTCGGCATCACGCCGCTCCTGAGCTTCGCGCGCGCGTGATTCCGGACTTTGCGGGAGCGCGCAGCCACCCAGAAAAACCATTCCCGCCAATATCAAACCAAGATACGAACTCTTCACGACGTCTATCTTAGCGCGAGGGTTGCCCATTCGCCAACTCACTGCTGATCCTCCGGGACCTTCGGCAAATTTGGATTCTCCCCGAGCTTCCCTTCAAACGCTTTGACGATCGCGTTTTTGAAAACGTTCAGCACCGTCGTGAGAATGGCCGGGCTCGGATCGTCGAAACTCCCCGATAACGGCACGCGCGTGCCGAAGCGATCCTTCGGCTGATTGCGCACCACGCGCGTGATTCCGCCCACGATGGCTTGCCAGACAAAGCTGATCGGATTTTCCGAATCGTGCTTGGGATCAAAAATCGACATGTGATCGAAGACCGGCTCGACGAAACCGGTGAAATTCCCCTTCTTCGCATCCATCTCCGTCGCCACTCTCAAGGTTCCGCCTTCGAAAGTGATGCCGGCATAGGCTTTCGCGAAATCGTTCAACTTCACCAGCGGCACGCCTTTTATTTCGAGCTGCGTGCTAAACGTCGGCTGGCTCGCGTAAGGATCGAGATCGATCTTGGAACGGAAATCTCCCTCGCGCAGCGGCCGCCCTTCCATCTCGATATGCGCGTGCAGCGTCTTCGAAATCTTGGTGCTATTGGTCAGATTCGTGGCCAGCATGCGGAAGCGATCGATCACCACATCGACCTTCGGCTTCTTCGAAAAATCGCGGTAATGAATCTCGCCATCGTGCACGACGAAGCGGTTGATTTTGAGCGGGAAAAGCTGGCGGATTTTTTCGGTCCACGGTTTGTCGATCCCGACCTGAGTGTCTTTGTCGCTCTTCGCGTTGACGAAGTTCAGCTCGGGGCGATTGAAATAAATCTCGCCGACGAGCGAACCGTTGAAGAGCGCTTTCCACTCGACCGATAAATCAACGACTGGCGCGGAGAAAAACGGAACCGGCACATCGCCATCTGTCTTCACAATTTCGACACTGTGAATCTGATACGCGCCGCGCCAGAGGTGCAGCGTGACGGCCGCGACATGGCCGCTGTAGCCGGGCATTTCGGAGAGTTTGCGATTCACGTAATCGCGCACCCAAATATCGAGCATGAGATGCACGGCGACGATGACCACGACGAGCACCGCCAGCACCCAAACCCACGGACGACGCCAAAGTTTCTTTTTCATAGCCATAAAGTGTGAATACCTGAGTTCCTACGAGCCGCTCGGCCCGCACGGTTGTATTTGCCGAAATTTTTCGCCCGCACCTATGGCGTCGGACTGGCCGTCGCAGTCGGCGATTCACTCGCCTGCGGGGAAGGGATCGGAAAGGCAAAGGTAGCCGAAGGTGAGGCAGCCGGCGAATCGTCGGGCGACGCGCTCGCGCTGGCCGAAGGCGACGGCGTTTCGGTCGGCGTGGGCGTCGGAGTCGGTTTCGGCGTGGGAGTCGGAATCATGTTTTCCCATTGATGGAGCGGCACGCTCGCGCCGCCGATTTCGTCGACCAGTTCCTGGCAACGTGCCCCCAGTTTCGCCAGATCAGGCGGCCCGAACTTCTTATCGGCGGTTCCCGGAAAAACCAGGTAGCTCACCGTCAAATCGCTCACCGGCCGATTGTAGGCGGTGGCCGCCTTGTTGATCTCCTTGGCAATGCGCAACGACGCTTCCCCGACCTTGTCGGACGGACCGGCATCGCCCACGACCGCGGGATAAAGGTTCGCCCCGGCAATGACCACCGCATAATCGCCAATGCGACCGCCCGTCCCGCTGGCAAAACCCATCGGAATGACGATATAAGGATCGGTTGCGCCGATCAGAAAGCTGAACTTCTTCAGCGTGTCGATCTCGCCCTTCAACTCCGCGCGCGCCGCCTTCAACTCCCGCTTCCGCCCCGCGCTCGTCCCCTTCGCCGCGTATTCCGTTTCCACCTTTTCGAGCCGACTCTGCGTGCCCGGCAAATACGGATTGAGCGCTTTCGTTTTCTTATCCCACTTGAAACTGGTGAATGGCTTGAAGTTTGTCGAAACGCCACTGCCGATCGGCAGCCGATCCGCGTCGGAGCCGTCCGCATCCACATCCATGTCCGCTTGCAGGAGCACGGCTTTGCGATGCGTCTTCGGGTGCTCGAGCTGCAGCACCGTCTGGCAATCGTAGAAATTGTGCCGCGAAAGAACTTGATCGAGCCGGCCCAAATCCGCGCGCAGTCCCCTCACCTTGTTCTCGTAGAGCTGCGCGAAAAAGGGCGAGACGGCGCCCGGCTTCACCATTTCGGCCAGCCCCGGAAGCAGCCTCGGCAATTCCGGATTTACCCTGGCCAGCTCCTCGATCGTCTCGTTAGGCTTGGGCACCCGCACCTTCAATTTCACATCGACGACGTAACTTTGCGGGTCGATGCGCTCCTCCGCCGCGTCGCTTCCTTTCGGCGTTTCCAGCTCCGCGTTCAATGTGAGCCCATTAAAAATGCGCCGCGGCTCCAGCTTCCCCGTGATCACCGGCGGCCGCGTCGGCGTCGGCATCGCTATTTTATATTCCGGCTGAATCCATTCCGATTCCGGCCCCGTCAGGCTGAGCAGCCGCCAATGCCAGCGCTCCAGCGAAATCCAGCGGTAAACGATCAGCGCGAAGATCCCCAGCAACAGCACCGCCACTACGCGGCGCAACGTCCTGAGACGAAATTTGTGCACCGGACGCTACTTTTTTATCCAGGCGACCAGCGCCATCACAATGCCGATCACGCTCAGCAGCGACATCATCCCCGCGGGCATGACGTGGCCGGTCTTAATAAAATTCGGAACGAATCGCCCGGCCAGTAACACCGAGACGATGAGTGTGATGGCCAGCCCGGCCACCAGATTCGCCGGAAGCAAGAAAGCGCCGACCAGCAGCAAAATTCCTGAGATCGATCCCGCGATGATCGACGCCGTGCTGCCCGCCTTCGCGTAGCCCATGATCCCACCGAGGATGGTCAAAACTCCAAACACGATAAAATAAATTTTCGCGGCCGCGATCATGCCCGCACCGTTAAGCCAGCTCCCCTCGGCTGTCCAGCGCGGCGGACTCTCCGGAACCGGTCAATTTCGTCGCGAATCCGAGAGTTGCTCGTTAGGCCACAAAAGCTTCTTGCGAAAAATCCGGCTTTGGCCAAAATGCAACGCCATGAGATCGCGTGCATTTCGCCTGCTGGTCATCGCGACCGCGCTTTTCTCGTTCCTGATCGCCCTCACTTTTGCGGTCGCCCCACAGTGGCACGAGCAGTTCCACGTCGATGCCGCTAATCAGCAGCACGAATGTGCGGTCTCGTTAATCGTCGCCGGCAAATGCCATCACGCCGCGCCTCCTGATTTGGTGGCAGCGCCCTCGGTGGCCGTTGTCCCCTCCATCCTCCCGGCGCTCCATTCCGTCTGGGTGGAAGCACCGTTTCTAGGCGCCTCCATTTTCGAGCACGCGCCCCCGGCTCTTTCCTGAACCGTTGGCTCACCCGTGCTGCGGCACGGCGGCGCTTTCTTCGCGTTCAACGCAAGCGCTGCACCAACGGAGCGAACGCCTCCGTCGTATCAAAACGCCCGATCCCATTCGGGTTCTCAGGAAATGAATGAAAAAAATCGCCATACTCTCCGCGCTCCTCGGCAGCTGCTGCACGCTCGCCGTCGCGCAAACTTCGTCCCCTTCGCCAGCCACTAGTCCAACGGCCAGCTCGAGCGACGTCGAAGCGCTCCGCCAGCAGGTCACCGCTCTCACCGACATGGTGAAGGCCTTGCAGACCCAGGTGAAAACACAGCAGACCACTATCGAGAAAATCAATTCCGCCACTCCGCCGTTGCCGGAAAGCTCCACCACGGACACGACCGTGACCGTGAACTCCCCGACGCCTGCACCAGCCGCGACCGCGACCAGCGCATTCCCGACGACCGACGATGCCGTCGTTTCCTCCGCGCCGCCGCCCATTGGAAATCCCGGCGTCGATGCCAACGGAACCGCCACCACGTTTCCCACGACTGACGCCTCCGTCACCACCACCGCACCGGAAGTGACAAGCAGCACAACCGGCTCGGCCATGACTGCTCCGATCACTCTGGCCAGCAGTGGCGGCGGCAAGAATTACATGAACATCTCCTTTGACGGCGTCTTCAGTCTCGCCGGCTCGACCGAGCGCAATCTCGATCGACTTGAAGTGGGCGATCACGATCCGCAGCAGCGCGGCTTCAACGCGCGCAATGCCGAGATCGCGCTCGACGGGGCCGTCGATCCCTACTTCGAAGGCTTCGCCAACATCGTCCTCAAACTTGACAACAATAACCAAACGGAGATCGAGCTGGAGGAAGCGTTCATGCAGACGACCAATCTCCCGTTCGGTCTGCAACTCAAAGGCGGCCAGTTCTTCGCTGCCTTCGGCCGCCTCAATCCGACGCATCCACACACCTGGGATTTCGCCGATGATCCGCTCGTGAACGGGCGCCTGCTTGGCCCCGACGGCCTGCGCGGAGTCGGCGCGCAACTTTCCTGGATCGTGCCGCTTCCTTTTTACACGCAGGTCATTTTCGCGGCGCAGAATGGACGCGGCGGGACCGGATACTCGTTCCGCAATCCCGGTGACGCCGGCGTTTTCTTCGGTCGCCTAACGACTGATCGCGAAGCGCGCGGCCTGCAGGATTTTGTTTACATCCCGCGAGTCGAAAGCTCAGTCGATCTCAGCCCCACGCAGGTCGTGCTCGGCGGCGTTTCCGGCGCATTCGGTTCGAACGAGACCGGCGCGAACTCGCGCACGCAAATCTATGGCGCCGATCTTCTCTACAAATGGAAAAGCCCGCGCGCGGAAGGCGGCTTCCCATTCGTGAAATGGCAGAACGAATTCATGTATCGGCGTTTCGAAGCCGGCCGCGGCATCGATCAAACCTTCCCGGTCGCGGAAACGTTTCACGATTGGGGGATGTATTCGCAACTGCTCTGGGGCTTCAAGAAGGGCTGGGTCACCGGCGTGCGCGGCGACTATTTGCACATGCAGGATTCGGCGTTCACCGACGACTTCACGCGCCAGAGCCGCTCCCGCATTTCCGCCGATCTCACTTGGTATCCGACCGAGTTTTCCAAGATTCGACTTCAGTATAACCACGACTTTCTCGAACCGAATAATTTCCTGGTCGGCGGCGACGCTGATTCAGTCTTTCTCCAATTCGAATTCATCCTCGGCGCGCATGGCGCCCACAAATTTTGACAAATGAAAAGTCATCCCGAGCGCAGTCGAGGGATCCCGTCATGAAACCATTAAGCAAATCCATCACCTTCCAATTTCGCACCGACCTCTCGGCTAAACTGCACTTCACCTTACCGCAGCGGAATTTCTCGGCTGCGCTCGGAATGACAATATGAAAAAAACACTCCTCATCCTCTGCACGCTTCTCGCCTGCGCCTTCACCACACAGGCCAAGCTCAACATCGTCACCACCCTGCCCGATTTCGGCTCGCTCGCCCGCGACATTGGCGGCGACAAGGTCAACGTCACCGTCCTCGCCAAGCCGACGGAAGATCCGCACTTTGTCGATGCCCGTCCGAGTTTCGTCGTCGCCTTGCGCAAGGCTGACGTCCTCATCGACGGCGGCGCCGAACTCGAAATCGGCTGGCTGCCGCCGCTCCTCCAAAATGCGCGCAATTCAAAAATCGCCGCCGGCCAGCCCGGTCGCGTCGAAGCATCGCAAGGCATCCGCCTGATGGAAGTCCCGGCCACTCTCACCCGCGCAGCTGGCGACGTTCACGCCATGGGCAACCCGCATTTCATGGTCGACCCGATCATCGCCAAAGCGGTCGCCGCGCACATCGCGCAGGCTTTTGCCGCGGTCGATCCAGCGAACGCCGCCGCCTATCAAACGAACGAACAAAAGTTCGAAGCGACCATCAACGCGAAGCTGCAGGAATGGGGCGCGAAGATGCTGCCGTTCAAAGGGCAGAGCATCGTCGCTTACCACGATTCCTGGCCCTACTTCGCGCACCGGTTCGGGTTGAACATCAATATCTTTCTCGAACCGAAACCCGGCATTCCGCCATCGCCTTCTCATCTGGCCGACGTCATTGGGCAAATGAAGGCGCAACACATCAAGGCCATCATCGTCGAGCCGTATCACAACCGGAAGATTGCCGAGAAAGTCGCGTCGGCGACGGGCGCGAAGGTCGTCGATTTCGCGCAATATCCGAGCGGCATTCCGGACACGGATAGTTACGCGAAATTGATCGACGCACTGGTGAACCGGCTGTCCGCCGCTCTCAAATGAGGACGCAAAAAATCCAAAACACGCGGCGGGGGCGCCGCGTCTACCTGTGAAATCCTGAGCCATGTTTGACGTCATGTTCTGGCCCATCGTGGCCTGCGTTCTCTTGCCCTGGCTGCTGGTTTACCTCGGGCTGCATGTCGTGCAGCGCGGCATCATCTTTATCGATATCGCGATGGCTCAAATGGCCTCGTTAGGCATCTGCGTGGCGGTCCTGTTGCGGCTCGATCTGGAAAGCACGGAAACTTTCGCCATCGCGCTCGGCTTCACCTTGATCGGCGCCGCCATCTTTTCTTTCACCGGCAAACGCACGAGCAAAGTCCCGCAGGAAGCGGTCATCGGCATTTCCTACGTCGTCGCGGCTGCGGCCGCTGTGTTACTCCTCAGTCGCGCCGCGGAGGGCGATGAGGAAATCAAACGGATGCTGGTCGGCGACATCCTGCTCGTCACGCCGCTCGAAGTTTGGAAATGCTTCGGTCTTTTCGTCCTCGTTGGATTGCTCCATTTCGTTCTGCGCAAATCCTTCCTGCTCGTGTCGTTCGATCGCGACGCGGCCTATGAAAAAGGGATGCGTGTGCGGTGGTGGGATTTTCTTTTCTACGCGGCCTTCGGTCTGGTCGTGACCAGCTTCGTCCGCATCGCCGGCGTGCTGCTCGTCTTTAGCTACCTCATTGTGCCGGCAGTTTGCGGCATCAATCTCGCCGGCACGATTCGCAATCGTTTGCTCATTGGCTGGCTTATCGCCCTGATCGGCGGCGTGGGCGGGCTCTTCATTTCGTTCTGGGGCGACCTGCCTTCCGGCGCAGCAATTGTTTGCACGTTCGGCGCGCTCTTGATCGTGACTTCGCTGCTCGCGTTAACGCGGCGCCGCAACCCCGTCTGAAGATTCACGATCGCTCGAACCGGCTTCGAGCATCCGCACGCGTTGGTCGCGAAACGGAAGGCGCAGAGTCAGCGTGACCCCGCGCCCGTCGTCACTTTCGATTCCCAACTCGCCGCCGTGCTCGCGCACGATGCGACGGACGATGAGCAGTCCCAATCCCGTCCCAGAAGTTTTCGTCGTGAAGTAAGGCTCAAAGATGTGGCTCAGGTTTTCTGCCGAAATGCCACCGCCGGTATCGGTGAAGCTGACGAGCACATGGTTCGCATCCATGTCGGTGCGGATGCGCAGAATACCGCGCCGCTTCATCGCTTCGAAGCTGTTCTTGATCACATTGTAAAACGCCTGCTTCATTTGGTCCCGGTCGAGCGGCAGCATCGGAAGATCGGAACGCAATTCCTGTTCGACCACGATGTCGCGCGCTTCGATTTCCGGCGCGAAAAAGCGAACCGCTTCATCAATGAGCGCGTTTACATTCTCAGGCTGAAGCTGCGGTTTGGAAGGCCGGATGGCGCGGAGAAATTGCGTAACAATTGAATCGAGGCGGCTGATCTCGGAGCGCGCGATAGCAATCGATTCCTGCAGCTCCGCTTTCTCCGGGCCCGAGATTTTGCGCACGTTCCGCTCCATGAGTTGCAAATGGATATGGAGAGAGTTGAGCGGGTTGCCGATCTCGTGCGCGACGCCAGCCGCAAGCAAGGTGAGCGCGTTGAGGCGCTCGGATTCGAGGGTTTGCTGCTCGGAGCGACGGCTCTCCGTGATGTCGCGCAGGATCATGGCGTGACCGACACTGGCCGTGCCCGGCTCGCCCGCGCGACGCTCGATCAACAGCGGGACAACGTAGAAGTTGATAAACTTGTTCGACGGATAAAAAATCTCCATGTCGCGGCTGATCGCCCCCGTCGATTGCGAAAGCGATTTCCAATCGAGACCGCGCACGCGTTCGTCGAGTCGTTTGCCCACAGAGCTCTCGGCGTCGAAGCCGAAGAGATTGCAGGCGGCATCGTTGACGTAATTGATGCGGCCCTTCGCGTCGGTGACGATGATCCCTTCCTGGATGGAATTGAAGATCGTCTCGAGAAAGCCTTTCTCCTGCGCGAGACGAAGCAGGTAATTCTGCACATCCTCCGGCCCAATGCGCCCAAGGCGCTCGATCATTTTCTCGAGGAAGCCGGATTTCATATTCTTGTCATCCTGAGCGTAAGCGAAGGATCGCTCAAAGCATCGAGAGACTCCTCGACTTCGCTCGGAATGACAAGAATGGACGCGCCATGACGTAGCGCGCTTCTGCGGGCTCGTGCGGCTGTCCGGTCTCGGCTTTAGCGCGCTATTCAGCGCGGCTTTGCGCGAAAGTTCCCCCTCTATTTAGCTCGACAACTCCGCGGGATTGTCTCAGAACGAGTGCAGCGACGAAAGCCAATCCGAGGTCGGATAGGCCAGACCCGAGAGCTTCTCCGTCTCGTTCAGGCAAGTAGTCATTAACAATAACCGTTCGAAGAAAAAAGGACTTGATCCATGCACACGACAAATTCATTCACAAGAAATTCTGTCAGGCTCGAAGTGCTGATTGCGCTTCTGCTCGGCGGCCTGGCAATATCACCAGCAGTAATGCAGGCCGCCCCCGATCCCGCTCCTCCACCTGGCGCCAACACCCGTGACGGACAAGGCGCGATGGCCCATATCACAACCGGCCAATTCAACACCGCCTTTGGCACGAACGCGTTGAATAAGCTCACCACCGGCAACAACAACTCAGCGCAGGGCAATAGTGCGCTCTTTAGTTTAACAACGGGCGGCCAAAATATCGGCGTGGGAAACCTCTCGCTCCGCCTGACCACCACTGGCTCCCAGAATGTGGGCGTCGGTGCTGGCGCTCTCTACAGCAACGTGACGGGGGTTCGCAATGTGGCTGTCGGTCATTCCGCGCTCCAGAACAACACGGCGAGCGACAACACCGTAATCGGGTGGCAGGCAGGCTATAGCAACACCACCGGCACATACAACGTGGCCATCGGCTCTCAGGTTCTCTCTCAAAATACGACTGGGAGTGCAAACATCGCCACCGGCTATCGAGCGCTCAATTCCAACACCACCGGGAATAACAACGCCGCCAACGGATATCAGGCGCTCTTTAATAACACCACTGGTTATCGCAATAATGCCACGGGTGTATCCGCTCTCTCGGCAAACACGACCGGCCACTACAACAATGCCATGGGTGTCAGCGCACTTCTTAACAATACCGTCGGTATCGGCAACGATGCGCTGGGCGACAACGCGCTCCTGTTGAACACGGGTGATAGGAACACGGCGGTAGGCGATTTAGCAGGACAGAACCTTACCACTGGGAGTGACAATGTCTGCATTGGCGCCTCTGTGTTTGGAGTGGCCGGCGAGAGCAATACCACTCGCATCAAAAACATCGGCGTAACCGCACTGAATACCGGGATGTATGTTCAGGTCGATACGGCCGGTAAACTCGGTTTCGTCACCTCATCGCGTCGTTACAAACACGACATTGAGCCGATGGATAGCGCGAGCGAAGCGCTCTATGCCCTCAAGCCGGTTACCTTCCGCTATAATGGCGATATTGATTCTGCCCATGTCAGAATGTTTGGCCTTATTGCCGAGGAGGTCGCCAAAGTGAGTCCAGACCTGGCCGTGCGCAATGCCAAGGGAGAGGTCGATGCCATCCGTGTCGATTCGATTAACGCGATGTTGCTCAATGAATTTCTCAAAGAGCACCAAAGAGTCGAGACGCAAGCCGCGAATATCTCCGAGTTAAAATCGGCCGCGGACAAGCAGCACGCCCTCCTCATTCAGCAGCAGCGCCAGCTCCAATCCATTCTCGCTCGCCTGAAAGAGCAGGAGTCGAAAATCCAAAAGGCCAACGAACTGCTTGACGCGTATCGAACGCCCGCGCAGCTCGTCTCGATCACCCAATAGAAGGTTGTTCGCGCTGCCGCCGAGCAAATACCTTAGCGCTCGGGTTCGCTTTCGCGCTCGGTTGGCTGGCCGGTCTCGGCTTTTAGCGCGCTATTTCAGCGCGGCGCGTTGCGCGAAAGTTCCCCTTTATATTAGCTCGACAACTTCGCGGGATTGTCTCAAGACGAGTGCAGCGACGAAAGCCAGCACGAGGGCGGAGAGGCCAAACCCAGGATTTCTCCGTCTCGTTCAGGCGAGTAGTCATCACAATAACCGATTCGGAGAAGAAGGACTCGCTCCATGCAAACGAAAAATTCATTCACAAAACATTCTGTCAGGCTCGGAGTGCTGATTGCACTCTTGCTCGGCTGCCTGGCAATATCACCAGGAGTAGTGCAGGCCGCCCCCGATCCCGCTCCTCCACCTGGAGCCAACACGCGAGACGGACAGGGCTCGATGGCCCATATCACCACCGGCCAATTCAACACCGCCTTTGGCACGAACGCGCTCAATAAGCTCACCACCGGCAACAACAACTCAGCGCAGGGCAATAGTGCGCTCTTTAGTTTGACAACTGGCAGCCAAAACATCGGCGTGGGAAACCTTTCGCTCCGCTTGACCACTACGGGATCCCAAAATGTGGCCGTCGGCGCTGGCGCGCTCTATGGCAACCTCACCGCGGCTCGCAATGTGGCTGTCGGTCATTCCGCGCTCCAGAACAACACGGCGAACGACAACACTGCAATGGGGTGGCTGGCAGGCTATGGCAACACCACCGGCATAAACAACGTGGCCGTCGGAAATGGAGCGCTTATGAACAGCACCACCGGTAACAACAACATCGCATTAGGTATGGATGCAGGTGCCAACCTCACCACCGGGACCAACAACATCGATATCGGGCATATGGGAGTCGCCGGAGAATCCGGGATTATCCGCATTGGCACATCCGGCGTGCACACAAACACATTTCTCGCCGGGACGGTGACGGCTGATGTGGGCAGCCAAAACACACACGCGGCCGTATTTGTTGGTCAGGGCGACTTCAATTCGACTCCCACAAATCACGTGGTTCTTATCAAGAATAACCAGGCGAGTAACTCTGCTATTCTTGCTCTGCAGACGGCGGATACAGACCCGAGCAGTGCGGACAACTTCATCACCTTTTTCAACGGTTCTGGAACCGCGATGGGGAGCATCGAGGCCGTCGACACTACCACGATCGCTTACGTCACCAGTGGCAATGATTTTGCCGAAGCATTGCCGGTCGCGCATTCGGCGCAAGCCGGGAATTCGGCCGAGATTGTCCCGGTGCATGGAGGCAAAATTGGCGATTGGAACCAAGCCGATCGTTTCATGGTAATTTCCGCACATCCAGGCTTCGTTGGAAACGATCGGGGCGACGCCAATCCCGAGCCTCGCAGCCGCATTGCTTTTCTCGGTCAAGTGCCGGTGAAGATTCGCGGAAAAGTTTCTTCCGGCGACTATGTCATCGCGTCGCCGGCTAACGATGGAACCGGCATCGCGAAGCCGGCAAGTAAACTGACGATTGCCGATATACCGCGTATCGTGGGGTGCGCCTGGGAAAGCTCCGACAAGGAAGGCCTCAAGGAGGTTAACACCGCCGTCGGTTTCGATCAGACCAGCCTTCTCGTGCCGACTTTGCAACAACTACAGCATGAGAACCAGGATTTGCGTGCAACAAATACAGCTCTTGCGCAAAAGCTTCAGGCTCTCGAAGTCCGGCAAGCCCGTTTAGAAAGTTCTCAGGCCGACCGTGGTGTTCTTGTTGAAAATAATCGCCGAAATTCGGGCGACCACGGGAGTGCCGCTGGCACGCGATAGCAGGCAGCGTTGCTTTTGACTTAGTGCGACGGCGCGTCGACCTATCGCGGCGCGCCGTCGTGACTCGTCGCCGGTGTGGCCGACTGTCCGGTCTCTTCTTCGGCACGTTCTTTTAAGGCCGCCTTTCTCGAAAGTTTCACACGGCCTTTGTCGTCGATGCCGATGCATTTCACCCAGATCATTTCGCCAATCTTGGCGACGTCTTCGGTGCGGTTGACGCGGAAATCGGCGAGTTCGGAAATGTGAACGAGGCCATCCTTGCCCGGGAACACTTCGACAAATGCGCCAAATTCTTTGAGCGAAACGACGCGGCCATGATAGGTCTGGCCGACTTCGATTTCCTTGGTCATGCCGCCGATGATTTCCTTCGCGCGAGCCATGCTCTCGGGGCTGGTGGCGTAGATATGGACGGAGCCGTCGTCTTCGATGTTAATCTCGGCGCCGGTTTCGGCGACGATGCCCTTGATTGTCTTGCCGCCCGGTCCGATGAGCGCGCCGATTTTCTCGGGATTAATTTTCACCGTTTCAATGCGCGGCGCGTATTTGCTCAAGTCAGAGCGCGGTTTGTCGATCGCCTTGGCCATGATCTCGAGGATCTTGGTGCGCGCTTCCTTCGTGCGCATGGTCGCTTCGGCCATAATTTGGTGGCTGACGCCCGCGAGTTTGAGATCGAGCTGGAAGCCGGTGATGCCTTGCTCGGTGCCGCAAACTTTGTAATCCATGTCGCCGAAGTGATCTTCCGAACCGATGATGTCGGTTAAGAGTTCGTATCGTTTCATCTGGCCGTTCTCGTCCTTCTCCGTCACGAGACCGCAGGAAATTCCGGCCACCGGTGTCTTGATCGGAACGCCCGCATCCATCAGCGCGAGCATGCCGCCGCAGACACTCGCCATCGAGCTGGAGCCGTTCGATTCCATGATCTCGCTCGTGATACGCACGGCGTAGCGGAAATTATCCATCCCGGGCACGACCGGCTCAAGCGAACGCTCGGCCAGCGCGCCGTGCCCGATTTCTCGTCGGCTAGCGCCACCGGTCCGTCCGGTTTCGCCCACGCTGAAGGGCGGAAAGCTGTAATGCAAAATGAAGCTCTTCGAATTCTCGCCGCCACCGTAGGCGTCGATATTCTGCGCTTCTTCGATCGGCGCGAGAGTGACGAGGGCGAGCGCCTGCGTTTCGCCGCGTTGAAAAATGGCGGAACCGTGTGCGCGCGGGAGCACGCCTACTTCGCATTCAATCGCTCGCAGATCCTGATAGCCGCGACCATCCATGCGCTTCTGCTTGTCGAGCACGCTGATGCGGAATGCTTTCTTCTGCACGTAATCGAACGCTTGCGATATCGCGAACTTGTCGGCCTCGGGGAATTTCTCGAGCACCGCCGTTTTCACTTCTTCGGCGAGAGCGTTCACCGCTTTGCTGCGGTCGACTTTCTTGGCGTTGTAGAGCGCGCCTTCGATGCGATCGCCGGCCACTTGATAGGCAATATCGAGGATCTCCGGGTTCACCGTCATCAACGGCATTTCGCGCTTCGGCTTGCCGACATGCGCCGCCAATTCCTTCTGCGCGCGGATCATTTCCTTCGCGTGACCGTGCGCAAATTCGAGCGCCTTGACGAAATCCGCTTCCGGAATTTCGAGCGCGGAACCTTCGATCATAATGACATCGTTTTCGGTCCCAACGTAAACGAGATCGAGATCGCTCTCGGCCCGTTCTTCATGCGTCGGGTTGGCCAGAAATTCGCCATTCACGCGGCCCACCCGCACCGCGCCCACGGGACCGGCGAAGGGAATATCGGAAACGGTTAACGCGGCACTGGCGCCGTTGATCGCGAGGATATCGGGATCATTCTGGCCATCCGCGCTCAAGAGCATGGAAATGATTTGGGTGTCGTAGAGATAACCGGCCGGGAAGAGCGGACGCAACGGGCGATCCGTCATGCGCGAAGTGAGCGTCTCCTTTTCGGAGGGACGACCTTCGCGTTTGAAATAGCCGCCGGGAAATTTCCCGACTGCGGCGGCTTTTTCGCGGTAATCGACCGTGAGCGGAAACCAATCCTGGCCTTCCTTGATTTTGGTGGCCGAGACAGCGCTCGTCATCACCATGGTGTCGCCGCATGAAACGATAACTGCGCCGTCGGCGAGTTTCGCGATTTTACCTGTCTCGATGGAGATTTGATGGGGCCCGATTTGGGCCGTGACCTTTTGTTGCATATAACTTTCCTGGAATGGCAAACATCCAGGCCGGTCACCTTGTTTTGTAGGTTTTAACCCCGCGCGCGGCGGGGCTAAAACCTAAAAACCAAAGGTGAAAAAGGCCCGGAACTGCCGGGTTTATTCTTGTCTACGAATCTGGCGTCGGCTCTGAACGAACGGACGACTGTGCCGCGCGATCCCTGCGCTTTATTTACGCAGGTTCAACTTCACGAGCAGGCTTTTATACCGCTCAGATTTGGATTTGCTCAGGTAATCGAGCAAACTCCGGCGCTGGGCCACCATCATGAGGAGGCCGCGGCGCGAGGAATGATCCTTGGCGTTAGTCTTGAGGTGTTCCGTCAACTGCGCGATCCGGCGGGTGAGGATGGCGATTTGCACATCCGCACTGCCGGTATCCTTTTCGTGGAGCTGAAACTCCGTCATGTCCTTCGTTACACTGCTTTCTGCCATAAACGAGTGGCCAGTGTAGATGAACTTTCGCGCTTGGCAAGGGACCGGCGAAAAAGGGCAAGCGCGCCTTTCGCCGGGGTGGACCAAAGGAGTGCCCTTGGGCGGCTAGTTGCCGGGGATCCTTTGGTGAGAGCGCAAAATATTACGTTTGTAATCTTCGCGGTGCCGGTTATCGCGCGCCTCGGCGTACCGAACCGAACTGGCCGCCGCTTCCGCGCGGGCGATGATTGATTTGAGATTGACGTGCAATTGACCGGCCAGCGGAGTCCAGGCGCCGGCGCGCTTCTGCATGGCCATGATCTCCTGGAAACTCTTGCCGCTTCCGTTAGCCAGCGAGTCCGCCACCAGCAAATCGCTCGCGCCCATCTTCGTGGCAGCCTGCTGTTTTCTCAAAGTGTCGACCGGGACCTTGGTTTGCACGGATACCGCTGCCATCGCCAGCGCGTAGCCCTGGACAACGGTGCCTGCTTGAGCGTCCAAATGAGAAAGCGCTTTGGCCAGCGCGGGGGTTTCCCTTTGTCGATTCACCATGACCGTCTTTACGTCCGAAGGCGGCGCGCCCGAGCTCGCGTAACCGCCGCCAATATGGCTGCCGAGCTGCGGCGGAACGTAAACAGACGGATCACTCAGGACCGACTGCGCCGCGCCTACCAGCAAAACACCCGCAAAAATAGCTATCTTCATGTGTAAAATTTATCAGGAAGCAGGGAGCTCTGGCTACCTAAATTTTACACTTCGGTGGCGAGAGGAAGGGCATGGGCAGCAGATCGGGCTCGACCCATTCCTGCCGCGCGCGCTGGGAGCGAAGTAGTTCCCGGGAATAATGCGCCTCGAGCGGCTCGGCTCCACCCCAGCGGGTGGTAATCAAGTTGATCCGCCGCCAGAGCGGAACGGCGCGGTATTCATTTTCCGTTAAATGATGAAGGAGCCGCACCCAGAAAGTGGTGATCGTTTCGTGATAAACGTCCACGCCATGGTGCGCGGTGAACCGCCGCAAAGCCGATCTCATCCGGTCCAGGGCCTGCGCGAAGGAGCCCTCCTCAAGATAATAAAGAGCGGTCGCGAGGTGGGCCGAGTGATCGAAGTGCGACGGTGAGATGGTCGCCGACTCAAAACCGAAGACCAACCGCTCGACCTCAGCGTCGCTCGAAAACTCGCGTGTTTTCAGCTCGGGCGAATTCACCGGGTTATCAGCCATCTCCCTTTCTAAGGGCAACGCCAGTCCACGCAATCGTTCCCGCGAATTTCGTCGCGCCGGACGTGCGCGCAGTTCAAGGTGATTCCATGCCCCGGCATCAGGAAATCGAACGCAAATTTCTCATCCGGCAAATGCCGGAACGGCTCACCGATTTTCCGCACGAAGAAATCGCGCAAGGATATCTCGCGGTCGGACCAGACGGCGCGCAGGTGCGTTTGCGCAAGAAAGGCGATCATCATTCGCTCACTTTCAAACGCGGGACAACGCCGGCGCGCGAAGAACGCGAGATCGAGCTGAGCGCCGAGCAATTCGGAACCCTCTGGCCCGGCACCGAAGGCCATCGCCTGATCAAAGTGCGCTACGAAATGCCTTGGGAAGCGCATCTCATCGAGATCGATCTCTACCGCGGGCGGCACGAAGGTTTGGCCGTGGCCGAAGTGGAATTCGAAAACGAAGCGATGTGCACCGCCTTTGCTCCGCCGGATTGGTTCGGCGAGGATGTCACCGGCAGCGCGCGCTACAGCAACATCGCGCTGGCGGTGGATTGATCGCCTAACGAGAACTCATGAAGCAATATCACGATCTTCTCCGGCTGGTTTTGGATCATGGAGCCGAACGCGACGACCGCACCGGGACGGGCACGCTTTCCTGTTTTGGCGCGCAGGCGCGCTTTAATCTGCGCGCCGGCTTTCCGCTGCTCACCACGAAGAAATTGCATCTCAAGTCGATCATCCACGAGCTGCTTTGGTTCCTGCGCGGGGAAACAAACGTCGCTTATCTGAACGAACACGGCGTCACCATCTGGGACGAGTGGGCCGATGCGGAGGGAGACCTCGGGCCGATTTATGGGAAACAATGGTCCGCCTGGCGCGGAGCCGATGGCGCGGTTATCAACCAGATCGACGAAGTCATCTCCCAGATTAAAGCGAAACCGGACAGCCGGCGCTTGATCGTGAGCGCCTGGAATGTGGCTGAGATCGAAAAAATGGCGCTGCCGCCCTGCCACGTCCTCTTTCAATTTTACGTCCAGAAAGGCGCGCTCAGTTGCCAGCTTTATCAACGCAGCGCCGATCTCTTTCTGGGCGTGCCGTTCAACATCGCCAGTTACGCGCTCCTCACCATGATGGTTGCGCAAGTCTGCCAGCTACAGCCGGCCGAGTTCATTCACACCTTCGGCGATCTCCATCTTTACCGGAACCATCTCAAGCAGGCGCGCGTTCAATTGGCACGGGAACCGCGCCCGCTGCCCCGCATGCAGCTAAACCCGGCCGTGCAAAACATTCACGACTTTCGCTTCGAAGATTTCACACTCACCGATTACGACCCGCACCCGGCGATCAAGGCTCCCATCGCGGTGTGACGGGCGGAACTTCTGAAGGGACGGCTGGAGAGTGCTTCTCCGCTTTCCAGACAATCAAACCGATTCCGAGTAACACGAACGCCGCTCCCACCAGCGCCCACGGCGAGAGCGCTTCCCCTTCCACCAGCCAGCCCAGCCCAATCGCCGCTGGCGGCGTGATCAGCGAAATGGTAAGCAGATTCGTCACCGCCATCCGCGGCATGAGCCAGTAGAAAAGGAGAAACGCCAGCACCGAGCCGACGAGCGCGAGATAAATGAGGCAGGCCAGCGCCGTGAAGCTCCAGTTAAACCGAAGAAAACTCCCTTCCCGCCACCAGCCGAGCGCGACCAGCGGGATCAGACCAAATGCCATTTGCCACGACGCCATCATCGTCGGCGGAAGTTTGCGCGGCCGCGCCTTGATCAAAACGTTTCCATAAGCCGTACTAGCCGCGCCGATGACGATGGCGAGCCCGCCACGCAACGGCATCGCCCCTTCCAGGTGCAACACGCGCGCGCAAATAATTCCGACGCCCCCGAGCGCGAGCAATGCCCCGAGCGCACGCTCCCATTTGATTTTCTCGTCAGGCAAATAGAAGTGCGCGAAGAGCAGACCAAACGAAGGAATCGTCGCCTGCAACACCGCCGCCAACCCAGAGGAAATATGCTGTTCGCCCCAAAAGAGCAGCCCGTAATTCACCGTGAAAACGAGAAAGCCAGTCAGCGCCAGGAACCAATAATCCGACGCCCGCTCCGGCAGCATGCGCGTCCGCCCGATGCACAGCAGAAAAATCACGGCCGACGCAATGACGAAACGCAGCGCGCAAAACGTGACCGGCGGCAGATCGTTCAGCCCGATCTTGATGGCCAGCCAGGTGGAGCTCCAGATCACGCAGAGCGCGATCCAGGCAAAGGCGATGCGCCAGCGTGTTTGGGATGATGTTTGGTCGCTTTGCGGTACCATCGCGCTGCTGCTTTCGTTTCGTTGATCCGCCTTGTCACGAAACATTTCCGCACCGGAGATTGCGCGAAGCCTAAACCACCCTGTAGCCGTTTCGCCCAGCGAAACGTCTACAGCGGATTCAGCGGCCTAACGAGTCCTGATCCCCTCCGTGATTGTCACCTGAAAGGTCTGCTTTACCTTCGTCGGCCCATAGTGCAGTTCCGCCGTGTACTCGCCGCTCGGCACAAACTTCTCCGCATCGTCGCCGCCGTATTCGACCCGGACATCCTTCGTCGGCCGCAGATCCCAGCTCAGCCGATTCATCCCTGGCGTGCCCGCCGCCTTCAAATTCGCCACCGGCTGCCCGGCTTTGTTCGTAATTGCCACCTTGATTTCGTCGCCGGTAAATTCTTTCACCCACACCGTGAAGAGCGCGCCTTCCGGCGGATTCTCGCCGCGATAAACTCCCTTGCCGTTGAAATCGGCAAAGCCGGGCAATCGATAAACGCCGCGCGCTGGCGCGATCGTGAAAAGGTGCGCCGGTTGCGCCGCGATCTCCGGCGTCAACTCCCGCAACGCCCGCGTGTCATCGAGAATGGCAATGCTGCGACCATGTGTGCCGATGACGAGATCGGCCGTGCGCGGCTGAATCTTCAAATCATCCACCCGCACCGCTGGCGCGTCGGTGATGCGCAGCCAATGCGCGCCCTGATCAAACGAAGCGTATAACCCGAAATGCGTGCCGGCATAGAGCAGATTCGGATTCACCGGATCCTCGCGGACCACTTCCACCGGGTCGTTAGGCGGCAGGCCTTCGCCGACCACGCTCTGCCAGGTTTTCCCGAGATCGGCCGTGCGCGCGATCATCGGGCGATCGTCACCCTGCCGGTAAGCATTCGCCGCCACGTAGGCCACGTTCGCGTCTTTGCCGCTCGGTTCGACGCGCACGATCCAATGGTTCCGCATCGTCTCCGGGAGACTCTGGGTTAACTCCGTCCACTTCCCGCCGTCGTCCGCCGTCACCCAAAGCCGGCCGTCATCCGTGCCGGCCCACAACAGTCCTTTGCGCAAAGGCGACGCGGCTAACGAATAAACCACCCCGTAATTTTCCGCGCCGCTCCCGGTCGCATTAATGCGCGCCGGATCGTGATGAGTGAGATCAGGACTGATCACTGCGAAATGCTCTGCCTGATCCGTCAGGCGGAAAACGCGATTGCCCGCCAGGTAAAGAATACCCGGTGCCGCCGGCGTGGCGATGAGAGGCGCGTTCCAATGAAACCGATAAGCCGGCTGGCCTTCGGGCGGAGCCGGCCGCAAATCCCGCCGTTCGCCCGTGCGCAGGTTCAGCCGATGAATGTAACCTTCCTGGCTCTCCGCGTAGAAAATGTCCGGATCTTTCGGATCGAAGACAACCCAGAAACCGTCGCCGCCTTCCAGCCCGATCCAATCGCTATTGCGGATCCCCTCCTTGCTCGCCACCTGGCTCGGCCCGACAAAACTTTCGTTGTCCTGCAGGCCGCCCGCGACGCGGTAGTAGGGCTGCATGTCATCGACCGAGATGTGATAAAATTCGCCTGCGGGAATGCGATTGAGATGCTCCCAGCCTTTGCCGGCCGCATAACTTTGGTAAAGTCCCCCATCCGTGCCTAACAAAAGACGCTGGCAGACTGGCGGTTTCGGCGGGGTCTTCTTGTCATCCGCCTTGGCCGGATGCGGCGCTGGCGTCGAGCCCGCCTGAATGGCCAGCGCATGACAATCGGGATGCAGTCCCTCGGAAAGATCTTCGCGAAAGTTGTGGCCGCCATCATCCGAAACAAGCACCGCCATGCCGAGCACGTAGACGCGCTGGTCATTCGCCGGATCGATCCGAATCTGGCTGAAATAAAACGGCCGCGGATCGATGTCGCTCATCCGCGTCCATTTTTCGCCGCCGTTTTCCGAGCGGAAAACGCCGCCGCGCCGGCTGTGCAATTCCCGGATATCGCTTGCCCCGCCTTCGTCGCTTTGCACCACGGCCATCACGATGTTCGGTTTGCCGGCTGAGAGAGCGAGGCCGATGCGGCCGGTTTTTCCCGGCAGACCATTGCTCAATTTCTTCCAGGTCGCCCCGCCGTCGATCGTCTTGAAAATGCCGCCCACATCTGCGCCGTTCGTCGCCGTCACGCCAGAAGCGAACGACCAGGGCGTGCGCTGCCGCGCGTAAAGAGCCGCGTAAAGCGTATCCGGATGCGCCGGATCCATGACTACGTCGCCGCAGCCTGTTTTCGAGTCGTTAGGCGCGGGCGCTTGCAAAACACGCTTCCAGGTTTTGCCGCCGTCGGCCGTTTTATAAAGGCCGCGCTCGCCGCCATCCTTCCAAAGATTTCCCATCGCCGCCACGTAAGCGATTTCCGGCTTGGTCGGATGCACGGCCACGCGGGCGATGGCGCGGCTTTCCTTCAGCCCGGTGTCCTGCCAGGTCGCACCGCCGTCGGTCGAGCGATAGACGCCGTTGCCCCACTCGGAAGAATTACGATCGTTGGCCTCGCCCGTGCCGACCCAGACGACATCCGAATCGGACGGCGCGACCGCGACTGCGCCGATCGAAAGCAGGGGCTGCTTGTCGAAGACCGGGTTGAAGGTCACGCCGTTGTCGCCCGTCTTGAAGAGGCCGCCGGTCGCAAACCCGACGTAGAAGACGGCGGAATTGCGCGGGTCGAGCGCGATATCCGAGATGCGGCCGCCCATCACGGCCGGGCCGATCCAGCGCGCCTTCAGGTTCTTGAAAAGCACGTCGGTCAAAGGCGCCGGCGTGGCGCTGGGCGCCGCCAACGGGGGAGCAGGCGCCGCTGAAGTTTGCGCGATGGTCGGTGAAGGAGACGCCGCCGGCGAAGCGACGGGCGTCGCGCTTGGTTGATCTTCCTGCGCGCCTAACGAGCCAATAAAGGAGACCGCGATGAAACAAACACTGGAGCCGAACGCACGCGCGAAAGTGGAGAAAGCCATCGCCGAGCCTAGCGCAACATCCCCGGCGATGCGACCATCGCGCTCGTCAAAGCCTCATGTTTTCGTCCGCCCGCCAAAGATTTTTCGGCACACCGGCCGCGCGCCGGCGATCGAGCATCGTGTTGCTCATCATCGTGCTGCTCGCTTGCGCCGCCCACGCGACGATCGTTCACCGCACCAGTAACACGCAAGACTTCGCCATTTTTTACCGTGCCGCCGACGCCATGCGACACGGCGCCAGCCCGTATGAGACCGCCGATGGCCGCCACAGCCACTACATCTACCCGCCGCTACTCGCTTTCGCGCTCCAACCGCTCGCGTTTCTTTCGGAAGAAAACGCCGCGCTCCTATGGACGCTGGCCAGCGCGGCGTCTGTCTTTCTCGGCGCGCTGTTTATCGCGCGCCGCGCCGCTGCGCATTGGCAATGGGAGACGAGTTCGACAGTCGCACGACAGCCGCAAGCTGGAAGCTTGCGCTACCTCGGCCAGAGCGCAGGCCGCGATGATTCGATCCCGTGGATGATCGCCGCGCTCGCCACGCTGCTCATGGTCGACAAAGTCCACACCATCCTCGTCCTCGGCCAGACCGATAGCCTTATGCTGCTCGGCTTCGTCCTCGCCTTTTATTGGATGGAACGCCGGCCGCTTCTCGCCGGGATCGCCGTCGGCCTCACCGCCAGCATCAAGTATCTGAGCCTTATTTTTGTTCCCTATTTTCTGCTCAAACGAAACTATCGCGCCGCCATCGCCTCCGTTCTGGCCTTCGTTTTCTTTATGCTTCTGCCAGCGGTCCAGGTCGGGATCGAAAACGAAAGCAACTACCTCTCCCTCACGTCCCGCGGCATGGCGCGCATGATCGGCGCAATGCAAACCCAGCGGCGCGTCAAGGTCCTGCCGGTCACCTGGGAACGCTCGGTCTCCGTCACCTCTGCGCTTTTTCGTTTCACCCGTGCGCACGGTTTGCCCGATGCCGCGGCGATCGCGCTCATCCTTGTCACTTTCGCGGCCTTGATCGCAACCATTCTCCTGGTGGCTCGCCGGCATGGCCTCGCCATTTTTGGTCGCCGCACCTGCGGCCCGTCACACAGTCTGGAATGGGCGACGCTGGTGGTGGTGACGCTCGTCTTCAGCCCGCAAAGCACTTCGCGACACCTGTTCCTGCTTCTGATTCCCTACGCCATCGCGCTGGCCATTCTTTTTTCTTTGCCGCGATCAGTTTCCGGCCGGTGGCTCATCGTGAGCCTGGTTCTGCTGGTGGCGGCGACCTCGTTTCCCAACCCGTTCATCGACACCTGGCGCATCCTGGGCGGCGCCAGTTGGTGCGCGCTTCTCTTTCTCCTCGCGCTGGCAGCTACTGGAAGTCGGATGGTTAAAGCTGGAAGCTCGTTCGATCCGTCCCCAGCCATTCGTTAGGCATGACCCATTAGAAGGATCGGGCCTTCCTTGGTGGGTGATCCTCCCGCTTTCTCCAGACTGATGGCAAAAGCTTTGACGTGATGCGCTGGATCGGCGGTCTGAAAACGCATCTGCGCCTCCCCTTTTTTATCCACCCGGATGAGGCCTCCGCTGACCGGCTGCTTTTGGTCCGCATCGACCGCCCAGAGTTGATAATCGCGTCCGGACTTCGGCTGGGGCAGGTGCGCGACCTTGAGAACGCCACTCTGGCGCCCGTCTTCCCACGCGACCGTGGCCGTCGCGCCGGACGGTCCTTCTTCAGTGGGCGAAAGCGCGACCAATGTCGCGTCGAGCAAACGATCGCTCGCTTGAGCCTTTTTCGATGCGCCACTTAGCTCCACATATTCCTTGAACAAAAATCCGCAAAAGACAAAGAGAAGCGCTGCAATGGCCCACGGTATCCAAGCCGAGCTATGGCCAGTCGATCGCACCTGTCCCTTGTGCCGATCATCGGACGCGCCCAGCGCATGGCCGATCCGCTCCTGCAACTCGAACGGCATTCTGCGCGGCGGACTGCTCCACGCCAGCAACGCAGCGGATTCGGCCAACTCCCGCTCCAGCTCCCGCAAATCCGTATCCAGGAACAATTGCTTCTCGAAAGCCGCCATTTCTTTTCCTTCGAGCAAGCCAAGCGCGTGAAGGGCCGCCTGATCTTGAAGTTCTTCAGCCATCTTCATAGCGCTTTCGAAAGCAGATCGCGTACGCAATACGCCGCCTTATTTTTCCCAGGGCAAAAAGTGCAAAAAGGCATGGCTATTTAATTACTCAGCTCCGACAAACTTTGCGCCCCACTCTTCACTCGTGATCACATTTGAGCTACGCAATGTCGATCTTCCCAAAAGTTATGCGCAGCGGTTTCCAGCGCGGATGCACCGCATGCCCTGTAGACGTTTCGCATAGCGAAACTTCTACAAGCCACCACCGAAGAGTAAGCGTTGATGTACGCGAAAAGGGCGCGGACAGTCGCGAAGACCGTCCGCGCCCCCAACTGCAAATTGCCTTACGGCATCAACACGCTATCAACGACGTGAATCACGCCGTTCGATTGCATGACGTCGCCGATCGTCACCATCGCGGTGCCGCCCTTGGCGTCGGTCAACTCAATCGAGTCACCCGACATTTTGGCCGTGAGCTTTTCGCCGTTCACGGTCTTCAATTCGGCCGAGCCATTGCCCGCCTTGATCTTCTTGGCCAGCTTGGCCGCGGTCATCTTACCGGCCACCACGTGGTAGGTAAGAATACCGGCGAGCTTCTCTTTGTTCTCTGGCTTCAACAAGGTATCCACCGTGCCGGAAGGAAGCTTCTCGAAAGCTTCATTGGTCGGCGCAAAAACCGTGAACGGTCCTTTGCCTTCCAAAGTATCCACGAGACCTGCCGCCTTGACCGCTGCCACCAGCGTCGTGTGATCCTTCGAATTCGAAGCGTTCTCCACGATGTTCTTTTCTTTCGACATGGCCGCACCGCCGACCATCGGATTATCCGAGGCCATAACGGTTGCGATTGAAAATGAGGCAGCCAAAGCCACCACTGCTAAACGTAATGATTTCATATTTTTCTTTTACCCCGATGCGACCTAAGCGCCCGGTCGTTGCCGGCTTGGTTCATCGCTCCGCAGCGGAGTATTAGACATCCGTCTCAAAGGGGCAGATGGATGCATCAAAGGCAATTATCTGCCCGCCTAACCATTCCTAGTTATGAAAAAAAGAAACGATTCCGTCCTCGTTCGCGCCGGCAGCATGGAGTTCGTCAAGATCAACACCGGCCGCCGCGAATGGCGGGACGGTTATCATTGGATTCTTTCCCTTACCTGGCCGCGCTTCGCGCTTTTCCTGCTGGCCGTTTATTTCGCGCTGAACGTCCTCTTCGCCTTCCTCTACTCCATCGGGCCTAACTGCATCGGCGAAATGCCTTCCGGCTCTTTTCCGGCTGCGTTCTTTTTCAGCATCGAAACGCTCGCCACCGTCGGCTACGGCCACATGTATCCGGCCACCCTTTACGGCCATGTCCTCACCGCCGCCGAGATCATCATCGGCATGTTTTGGCTCGCCGTCATCACCGGCCTCATCTTCGTCCGCTTCTCCCGGCCGACCGCCCGCATTTCCTTCAGCAACAGCGCCGTCATCGCACCGTTCAACGGCGAACCCACGCTCATGATTCGCGTCGCCAATTTGCGCCACACCAACATGGTCGAAGCCGAATTCCGCATTCTTTGCGCGCGCAGCGAAGACACGCTCGAAGGCGACAGCGTCCGCCGTTTCTATCCGCTCAAACTCGATCCCGCTCGCATGATCATGTTCCCCGCCGCGCTCACCGTGCGCCATCGCATCGACGCCGAAAGCCCGCTCTACGGCTTCACTCCGGAGAGCCTCGAGAAAACCGACGTTCGCCTCATGGTCTCCATCGTTTGCATCGAAACCGTCATTCCCGCCTCCGTCCAAAGCCAGCACGACTACTCCTGGCGCGACATCCGCATCGACGAACGCTTCGTCGAAATTTACACCGAAGACGAACGAGGCCGGCTGATTGTTGATTACGCCCGCCTCCACGAAACCGAGCCGGCCGTCACTGTCCCGCGGAATTGATTCGCACCCGCGCGCGTGTCATTGCAGATTCTGTTGCGATGCGCCCGTAGCTCAGCCGGATAGAGCAACGGATTTCTAATCCGTGGGTCGGGTGTTCAAGTCACCCCGGGCGCGCATCATTTCCCGGCGAAACGCTGCTCGTGATCGAGCAGCCATTTCTTCCGCCACAAACCGCCGCCGTAGCCGCAGAGCGTTCCATCTGCACGGATGACGCGGTGACACGGAATGATAATGCAGAGCATGTTGTCGCCATTGGCCCGCCCGACCGCGCGCCGCATTTCCTTGTCGCCGAGCTGCTCTGCCATCCAGGAATAAGAGCGCGTTTCGCCCAACGGAATTTTCTGCAACATCTCCCAGTCGCGCAACTGAAACGGCGATCCGACTGGTGCCAGCGGCACGGTAAATTCCAGACTCTTGCCCGAGAAATAATCACCCAACTGTTTCCGCACCGCCGCCAGATGCCGATGCTCGCCCGGCACCACGTTCGTCTTTAACCGCGTGCGCAGAATCGACAGCTCTCGCTCGAGTGCGCGGCGGTCGACAAACTCGAGCAAGCGCAGTCCCGCATCGTTCGCGATCGCCAACATGGAGCCAAGCGGCGTTTCAATTCGCTCCGCGAAAAGGCCGCCCTGTTGTTTTGCGGCGCTCGGCGTCTCGCCAAAAATCTTCGTGAACGCATCACGGAAACCGCTCTCCGATTCGAACCCGCTGCCGTTCCGCGCAGCTTCCACCAGCTCGCCACGCCGCACTTCCTGCAACGCGCGCCCAAGCCGCCGGGCGCGGTGATAAGCCTGAAACGTCATTCCGTAATGCCGCTTGAATTGCCGGCGCGCCGTCGAGGGATCAATCGCCAGCGCGGCCAGCTCCTTGTCGGTCAGCCGTCCGTCCGGCGCCTTCTCCACTTCGGCCCGGAGCCGTTCGATCAATTCCGGCGCCCGCTGGGTCGGGTCCATCGGATGACAGCGCAGACAAGGGCGATAACCACCGAGCAACGCCTCGTTAGGCGACGGAAAAAATTCCACGTTTTGCCGCGCCGGCTTTTTTGCACTGCAGGTCGGCCGGCAAAAAATTCCGGTGGTCCGCACCCCGACGAAGAAGATGCCTTCGAAACTGGCGTCGCTCTCGACGAGGGCGCGATACATCATGTCGTTAGGCGGAAGCAGTTCGAGTGTTTTCATGCTCTCTCCATTCTAAAAGTGTAGCAGCCGCGCGTCGCGCTCCGCACTTGCAGAAAATCTACCTCGGAATTCCCAAACAACTGCTCCGCCGTCGCTTCCGGCTCGTCGCTCACGATTGCATCGATCATCTCGTCGCTCCCATTATAAGCCCGCACCACGCGCTGGCCGCGAAAATCTTCGGGATAAACGCCGGCTGCCGCGTAACGCTCGCACCTTTCCGCATGCACAAACACCGGCCCGCTCTCCGCATACGGCCGGTCTGATGCGATCGATGCGTACGGGAACAACACCACCGGTTCGCCCGGCTGCGCCCATTGCAAACAATGGCGGCACGGATAAAC
Source organism: Chthoniobacterales bacterium (assembly GCA_038258245.1). Lineage (GTDB taxonomy): Bacteria > Verrucomicrobiota > Verrucomicrobiia > Chthoniobacterales > UBA10450 > JBBSQB01. Next base: position 42,521 of record JBBSQB010000011.1, on the reverse strand, counting down.
ACCCGGCGCTTCAGTCGTCACCAGGGAATGATCGGACGCGCCTACCGCCAGTTGCCGGCGCGCCTCATTCGCCACCGCCGTCGGCAACGGGATCACGCGATAATTTGTTCTCTTCATGTCCGCAGCCTAAACACCGCCGCCCACCCCGCGCATCGACGGATTTCGGGCAACGAATTCCCGCGCCACTTGCGCGGTCCGCCTGATGGCCCACAATGAGCATTCCCCCGCCACGCCATGTATCGCACCCATCATTGCAATCAGTTGACCAAGGCCCACATCGGCCAGCCCGCCACGCTGTCCGGCTGGGTCCATTCGCGGCGCGATCACGGCGGCGTCATCTTCATCGATCTGCGCGATCGCGAGGGATTAACCCAGATCGTTTTTCGTCCGGAAGAAAATGCTGAGGTCACGCAACGCGCTCACGCTTTGCGCAGCGAAGACGTCATCCAGGTGACTGGCCGCGTCGCCCCTCGCGTCGTCGGCACCGTCAATCCGAAACTCGCCACCGGCCAGATCGAAATCATCGTCGACAAACTCACGATTTTAAATCGCGCCGACGCCCTCCCCTTCCCGCTCGACGCTGATGTGCATAACGAGGACCTGCGCCTCAGTTATCGCTACTTCGATCTCCGTCGTCCGCAGCTCGCGCGCAATCTGCGCATCCGCCATCGCGTCACCAAAGCGACCCGCGATTTCCTCGACAGCCAGGGCTTCGTCGAAATCGAAACGCCGATCTTGAGCAAGAGCACGCCGGAAGGCGCGCGCGATTTTCTCGTCCCGAGTCGGGTCCACCCGGGAAAATTTTACGCCCTCCCGCAGGCGCCGCAGCAATACAAACAGCTCCTCATGGTCGGGGGGATCGAGAAATATTTTCAGATCGCCAAATGTTTTCGCGACGAAGACCTGCGTGCCGATCGCCAGCCGGAATTCACCCAGATCGACATCGAGGCTTCATTCGTTAGGCCGGACGACATCCTCGCGCTCACCGAAGGCATGCTCGCCGCCGTCTTCAAAGCGGCCCGCGGGCTCGACATCACCACGCCTTTCCCGCGCATGACGCATCGCGAAGCGATGGATCAATTCGGCAGCGATAAACCCGATCGCCGCTTCGCCATGAAACTCGTCGACCTGAGCGACACCTTCCGCGAAAGCTCCTTCAAAGTCTTTCGCGGTGCGCTCGATGCCGGCGGCGTCGTCAAAGCGATTAACGCCAAAAATTTCGCCAGCCTCACCATTGGGCAGAACGACGAATTCACCGCCATCGCCAAACAAGCCGGCGCCAAAGGACTCGCCTTCATCAAAATCGAAGGCGGCGAATGGAAATCGCCCATCGTTAAATTCTTCACCGACGCCGAGAAAACCGCGCTCACCGCGAAGCTCCAGATCGAAGAAGGCGACCTCATCATGTTCGCCGCCGACAAATGGGAAATCGCCTGCGAAGTGCTCGGCCGTCTCCGCCCCCGCACCGCCGAATACCAAAACCTTACTGCGAATTCCACCGCGCTCGATTTCTTCTGGGTGACCGATTTCCCACTCCTCGCCCACGACGCCACCGAGAATAAATGGAACGCCGTCCACCATCCCTTCACTCGCCCGAAAGCCGAAGGCCTGCCGCTCCTCGACGAACAACGCTACGGCGAAATGCGCGCCGAAGCCTACGACGTTGTCCTCAACGGCGTCGAACTCGGTGGCGGCAGCATCCGAATTCACGAGCCGGATTTGCAGGCGAAAATGTTCAGCGTTCTCGGCGTGAGCGAAGAGCAACAGGAAATCATGTTTGGCCACCTACTCCGCGCCCTCCATCTCGGCGCCCCGCCACACGGCGGCATCGCTCTTGGCCTCGATCGCCTCGTCATGTTGATCTGCGGCGAGCAATCCATCCGTGAAGTCATCGCCTTCCCAAAGACCAATCGCGCCCAGGACCTCATGACCCAATCGCCGAGCGATGTCGACGCGCGGCAATTGCGCGACCTCAAGATCGTCCTCGCAACCCCGAAGGTAGAGATAGAGTAAGAAGCGGTTTCCCCAGCAACGACGATTTCCGCTCGATCTCTGTAGGGCAAGCGCTCCCGCTTGCCCTGTCTCACATGGTGGCAGGCAGGAATGCCTGCCCTACAATTCAAACGCGGGGACGTCTTGGGACCACCAGCCGCGCCGACCTCACGATCCAACTCGCGCCCGACAAAAGAGCGGATAACTTCCGCCATGTTTGTCGAAGGCGGGCTTCATCCCGAGCAGACCAAGGCGCTCCGTCGCATGACGCCCGCGCAACGGCTCGAGACCGGATTGCAGTTCATGGAAGAAATGCGCCAGCTCAAAGCTGCCGCCTTGCGGACGCAGCATCCCGATTGGACCGAACCCCAGGTCGCTCAAGCGCTGCGCGACTTCGTCTCGCATGGCACTTCCTAAAATCACGCGACTCATCGCCGCGCGATTAAACTCCGCCAGCGCGGTCTGGATGACGACCGGATCCATTGCCGCCATGACCTACGGCGAATATCGGGTCACGAACGACATCGACATCATCCTCACGCTTTCCCCTGCTCACGCCGGAAAGCTCGCCAGCGCGTTCCCGATCGAAGAATTTTACTGTCCGCCTAACGACGTCATCGCCGCCGAAGCGGCGCGAACAAGTCGCGGTCATTTCAATCTCATCCATCACGACACCGGTTTTAAAGCCGACCTTTATTTCGCCAGCGATGACCAATTCACCCAATGGGCGTTCCGTCATCGGCGGCCCGTCGAGCTTGATGCGGTGAAAGTTTGGATGGCCCCGCCCGAATACGTCATCATCGGGAAGCTCGAGTTCTTTCGCGAGGGCGGCAGCGAAAAACACCTGCGCGACATCCGCGGCATGCTCGCCGTGACCAAGGTCGATCGCACCATTTTGGAAAAGGAAATCGCCGCGCGCGGTTTGAGCGTCGAGTGGCGTCGCTGCGATTAACCTCAGGCGAAGGTCGCGCCATCGCGCCTACGTTTGCGATCGGTGAAGCCGCGCTGGAAGATGATCGATGAACGACGCGAGCAACAACCGTTTCGAGGGCGGCGTGTCCCGCCGTCGATTTCTGGGACTGACGGTCGCTAGTGGCGCAGCCATTCTGGCTGGAGGCCCGAGGTTTTTGCGCGCGGCGACGGCGAAAGCGGCGGAGGGTCATCCCATGTTTAAGATCGGTGGAGATTTGGCGGTGACTCGGCTCGGGTTCGGCGCGATGCGCATTACTGGACCGGGCATCTGGGGTTGGCCGAAAGATCGCGACGGGGCGCGCAAGGTCCTCCGGCGCGCGGTGGAACTCGGGGTGAACCTGATCGATACGGCCGATGCCTACGGACCGGACACAAGCGAATTACTCATCGCCGAGGCGCTTCACCCTTATCCGAAGGGATTGGTGATCGCGACGAAGGGCGGATTCACGCGACCGGGACCGAACCGGTGGGTCGCCAATGGTCACCCGGATTATTTGAAACAATGCGTGGACGGCAGCCTGAAACGGTTGCGGCTGGAGCGGATCGATCTTTACCAGCTCCACCGGATCGATCCGGAGGTGCCGATGGAGGATTCGTTAGGCGCGCTCAAGGAGATGCGCGACGCGGGGAAGATTCGGCACATCGGTTTATCGGAAGTGGAGCCGGAGGAAATTGCGCACGCGCGGAAAATCGTGCCCATCGCGACGGTGCAGAATCGCTACAACCTGGCGGATCGGAAATGGGAGAACGCGCTGCGCTATTGCGAGAAGGAAGGCCTCGGCTTCATGCCGTGGGCACCTGTGGGCGGCGGGAGCCGGGCGCTGAAGGAGTCCGCATTGGAAAAGGTGGCGCGAGAGCAGCAGGCGAACGTCTATCAGGTGGCGATCGCCTGGCTGTTGCAGCATTCGCCCGTCATGCTGCCGATCCCTGGCACGTCGTCGGTGGCGCATCTCGAAGAGAATGTCGCGGCCCGCAATCTGACGCTCACGGAAGCGCAGATGACAGCGCTCGATTCGCCGTCCTAAGCCGGTTTAAATGATTCTCCGACCGTAGCGGGCCGGCAGAGAAACGAATGCATCATGCAATGTTCCGGCGGTCGGAGGGAAAGGGTCGTCCAGCCAGTTTGTGAGAGGAGCGTTTGCAGATAAAGCGGGTTGTAATACGCATTTAACAGCGGCTTCCCCGGTACTCGATCCTCAAAGCTCTCGATCGTCTCGTCACAGAAGGCAGTAAAGAAAAGATGGCCCGTGTCGCGCACTGCTTTGCGGGCGAGCTGGAGCAGGAGGGCGGAATCGCTTGGATCCAGATGAGTGAAAAGAGAGTATCCCGTCACGACATCGTACTGTCCGGGGACAGGTAGATTTTCGTAGCTTTCCATCCGGGGCGCGGCGCGATTATACATTGCGTTGTAGACGTCCCAGTGGGCGAAATGAAACCGATCGTCTTTCGTTTCGACGTTTTCTGCGAGCCAGTTCACGATCGGTCGCGAGACTTCAATCCCCGTATAAGAGGCAAAGGGAATGTCGCGATTAACCAGCGTCTGGGTAAAACGCACCCCGCATCCGATATCGAGCAAATCGAAGCCTTCGAGATCACTCCGGCCGATCCGTTCGGCCAGGACGCGAAGAAGCAATTCTCCGGTCTTCTCAACTCCCTCCGCGACGACGCTGGCATCGTTGCGCTGCAACTTGTCCGGCACGCTCAACGAATCGAGGCGTCGTCCCGTCGTTGGCCCGACGTTCGCCGCAGCGGTCTCATCCAGTTCCACGGTGTTCGTATAACTCCGCCACTATTTTTCGCAAGATTTCCGCCAGACTTCGTTTGCGGTAACTCGTGAACGTCCGGCCGCTCCCGCCCTTCCCCAAAATTTCCTGAATCCAAACCGCAGTCCGGTTGCATCCATTCATTAGACCAATGGAAACTTCATACCCACAACCGCCACCGCCGCTCAGCGCCCCTCTTATTACCAGCGTCCGCAGTTGGAACGCGCTGTGTCACGCCAGCGCCCTGCTCGGCGTCGTCTTTCATTTTCCCGGGCATCTGCTCGGCCCGCTCATCGTCTGGCTCGCCAAACGCGGCGACTCGCCCGAGATCGACGCCCACGGCAAAGAAGCGCTCAACTTCCAAATCTCGATGCTCATCTACAACTGCGTCGCTGCCGTCTTCTGCCTGATCCTGGTCGGCTTCGTCTTTCTCGCCGTCATATGGGTGTTGAACGCCATCTTCGTCATCATCGCCGCCATCCAGGCGAGCGACGGAAAGTTCTACCGTTACCCGATGACGATCCGGTTTATTCAGTAAAACGAATCCTGCAAAATACTCCGCTATTTCGTAGGCGTATCTTCTAGGTGAAGGATCGGAGGTCCGTCGCGATGGAAAAACTCCAATTGCCTCGACGCGCCCCCATTTCGTCATCTTGGGCCGCCTCAACCTCGAGATGGCGGACGACGACGAATTTGAAGATGACGAAGCACAATCCTGAGCCGGCGTGCATGAGCCGGAAGGTGGTGGTGGACATCGTTTCGAAGAAGCGGCCGACCCAGCTGACGACCGCAATCCGTTTCTGGACAGCACCATCCTTCGTCGATACGATCACTGCGTGAGTTCGAAGCTATCCGAGATCACGCAGGAAGCGCTGGAGCTGCCTCTGCCAGAACAACTGAAACTCGCGCGAACTTTGCTGGAGAGAAGTGAGGCGACGGGCGATTCCGCAGTGGATGCGGCGTGGGAGGATGAGATCGAACGCCGGATTCACACCATCGATGCCGGACTCGCGCAAAGCCGCCCCTTCGCAGAGGTGGTGGAGGAAGTCGATCGGCAGTTGGGTCGATGAGGCTCGTCGTTCTCGACCAAGCGGCTCGGGAATTCGCTGAATCAGTCACTTATTACGAAGCGAAGGAGTCCGGTCTCGGCTGGAGATTTCGCAACGAAGTCGTGGAGGCCGTCGCATGGATAGAGAGCAACCCCGAATTGCCGCGGGTACGATCGCGCGGGTATCGACGACACAACCTGCACGCATTCCCGCATTATATCGCCTACGTCATTCGCGAGGAGACCATCTGGGTGGTCGCAATCGCGCACGCACATCGGCGGCCGGAATTTTGGCTAGATCGGTTCTAATGAACGATCATGCCGTCGGTTGCACTTCCGCTTCGAGATGGCGGCCGACGAGGAATTTGAAGATGACGAAGCATACGCCCGAGCCGGCCGCGAAGCCGGCGTGCATGAGCCAGAAGGTGGTGGTGGGCATGGTTTCGAAGAATCCGCCGACCCAGCCGACGAGGCTGTTGGCGAAGAAGAACGCCAGGTAATACAGGCCGATGACTTTTGAGTTGATCGCTTTCGGCGCATACCGGTCGAAGAGGGCGTGGCTGATCGGCAAGTGATGGGCGAAGGCGATGCTGTTGACGAAGTGGAAGGCGACAGGCCAGAAGAGTCCGATTTTATGACCGGCGGTTTGGGTGGCGGCAGCGGTGACGAGGCACAGCATGCCGCCGATGGAGAATCCGGAGCCGATGATGAGCTTGGTCGTTTCGTCGGGCTCCTTCCAATGTTTCCCATACCAACGGTAAAAGAGCGCGACGATGGCGAGGAAGCTGACGCTGACGATGGCGTCGAGGGTGACGAGCCAGGTGGTGGGGAGTTTGTGGCCCATGAAGACGAGGTCGAACTGTTGGTCGCCCCAAACGAGATAGGCGTTGAAGATTTGGTTGTTCGGGACAATGGCGACGGCGAGCACGGGGATGAGCGCGATCAAGGCGATGACGGCGCGCCAATCGCGGCGGGTGAGTTTGGCGCGCGGAGTCTGCGCAGCAGCGGCGGCGCGGGCTTCGATTTCTTCGCCCCGCAAATATTTCTGCCCGGCCAGGTAGATGGCGATGGAGAGCAGCATGCCGACTCCGGCCGCGGCGAAGCCGTAATGCCAGCCATACACTTCGCCGAGCGTGCCAACGATTAAGGGCGAGGCGATGACTCCGGCATTGATGCCGAGGTAGAAAATTTGGAAAGCGTCGGCGCGGCGGAGGTCTTCGGGTTTATAAAGGGAGCCGACCTGGCTGGCGATGTTCCCTTTGAACATGCCGCAGCCGAGCACGAGGCAGAGCAACGCGAAAAGGAACGCGCCTTCGAATGCCATGAGAAAATGGCCAGCCGCCATGGTGAGCGCGCCTAACAAGACGGTGCGGCGTCGGCCGAGCAACCGATCGGCGAGGAAGCCGCCGAAGATGGGCGTGAGATAAACGCTGGCCGCGTAGGTGCCGAAGATGGCGGAAGCGAGCGCCTGGCCGTCGAGCCCGCCGTAGACGTGGCGGAATGTTTCGAACCCGATGACGTTTTCGATGCGGCCGGGGAGCAGGAGATACTTGACCATGTAAAGGACAAGCAGCGCCTGCATGCCGTAGTAAGAGAAGCGTTCCCACGCCTCGGTGAAGGCGAGGTACCAAAGCCCGCGCGGATGGCCCAGGAAATCGGGGAGATGTTCTTCGCCGGTGAGCGGCGCGGCGTCTTCAGGCTCGGCGGTGGCGGTCATGATTTTCCTGCTTTCCTCTTTTCCTGATTCAAATCCTGGCTTCCTGGCTTCCGGATTCGACTAATGGCTTTGATCGGAAAAGCACCGCGACGAGGAATGTCACAATCGTGCCGAAACAAATCCACCACGGGAATTCCATGATCGGGAACCAGGGCGGCGGCGTGTAAAGTTTAACGCCGAAGATGCGCGCGATATCGTTAGGCAAATTGCTGATCAGCGCGACGAAGAGGAAGCCGCAGATCATGGCGATCGGATTCACGGCATCACGGCCGCGCGTTTTCGTGAGCATGCCGCAGAAGAAAATGCCGAGGAGCGAGCCGTAGGTGTAACCGAAAATACCGAGCGCGATCGGGATGATGCGCACGTTCGGCAGCACGATCACGCAATACGACGTGGCCGACGCGACCACGATCATAAGGGCAGCGAAGACGATCGTCGCCCAGCGGACGGCGCGCAGGCTTTGCGCTTCGGTGGCGGCGCGGTTGATGTAGGGCTGGTACCAATCGCGCGTGAAGCTGGTGGCGAGCGCGTTCAACGCGGTGCTGAGCGAACCCATGGTGGTGGCGAAAATGCCCGCGATGAGCAACCCGCGCAGGCCGACCGGCATTTCGTAGAGAATGTAATGGCAAAACGTCTCGTTAGGCGTTTTCGGCAATGTCGGATCGGGGTGCGCCTGGTAGTAAACCCAAAGGAGCAGACCGATGGTGAGGAAGGTGAACGCGATCGGGATATCGGCGAGCCCGGAGAGAATGAGCGAGCGGCGGCTGCGCTTTACATCGGGCGCGGTGAGCATGCGTTGCACCATGTCCTGATCGGTGCCGTGCGTGCCCATGGTGATGAAGGTCGCGCCGAAGAGGCCGGCGAAAATCGTGTATTCGACGCCGAACATGCCGACGATTTTTTGCCAGCCAGTTTTCGCTGGGTCGAGCCCGGTGGCAAAGAAGTCGTGCCAGTGAAATCCGCCGGTTCGCGCGACAATTTCGTCCCACCCTCCGGGAATTGAATAGTAGAGCAATCCGACCGCGACGAGCGCGCTGCCCATCATGATCGAAGCCTGGATGAAGTCGGTCCAGATGACGGCTTTGATGCCGCCGAGCGTGGTGTAAATCGCGGTGAGCGCGACGATGGCGATGGTGGAGAGAACGTAAATCCACAATGTCTGCGTCGGGTTTGGCCGCACGCCGCTGATCATCTCGTAAGCGAGCGCGAGGGCGATGGCGCCAACGTAAAGCCGCGCGCCGGAGGCGAGCAGGCGCGTGATCATGAAGACGGCGGACGCGGCGTTTTTGCTGCGCGTGCCAAAACGGACGGTCAGGTATTCGTAGATGGAGAAAACTTTGAAGTCGTAATACGGCTTGATGAAAATGTAGCTGACCAGAATTCGCGCGAGGATGGTGCCGATGGCGAGCTGGAGGTAGGTGTAGTTGCGAAGCGCGAAGCCTTCGCCCGGCGTGCCGAAAAATGTGCCGGCGCTCGTCTCGGCCGCGATGATGGAGGCGAGCACGGCCCACCACGGAATCTTCCGGCCGCCAAGCGCGAAGTCTTCCAGGCTGTCCTCCTTCCGGCCCATGTAGAGGCCGATGAAGATGATGATGCAGAAGTAAAGGAGGAGAACGCCGCTATCGATGGCGAGACGGAAGTCCATGGAGCGGCTATTTAGCCACGGATCGACGCGGATGAAACACTGATTTTTTCGGGAGGCAGTCTGATAACGCCTATTCTCTATCTGTGTTTCATCCGTGTTAATCTGTGACGAAATGAAATCCTACGAGATCGCCGCGCCGGACTTCGATCTCGCGAAGACGCTCGACTCGGGGCAGACGTTCCATTGGGAACGGAGTGGCGCTGGTTTCGTGGGAGCGATTGGCGAGCGGGCGGTTTACGTGGAGCAGCGCGATGACGTGCTGAAGATTCGGGAAGGCGAGTCGCCTTCCCGGGCACGCGAGGCGCGTGCGCTCCCCGGAATCGTGGCGCGCTATTTTGCGCTCGATCACCCGCTGGCTCGAATCTGCGCGGCTCTGCCTAACGATCCGGCGATGCAGGCGGCGCGCGACTACTGCACCGGACTGCGCATCATGCGGCAACCGAAATGGGAATGTCTCGCGACCTTTATCTGTTCATCGATGAAACAGGTGGCGCACATCCGGCAGATGTCGGCGGCGTTGCGCAGCCGATTTGGGACGCGCCTCAGCGCATACGGGAATCACGTATCCGCGTTTCCGACCGCGGAGAGACTGGCCGGGACCACGGAAGAGGAATTGCGCGCCTGCGCGCTTGGCTATCGGGCGAAGAATCTTCTCGCGACGGCGCGACTCGTCGCCAGCAGCGAGGCGGATCTCGAAGGGTGGAGAGCGCTGCCGGATGGGGAATTGCGCGCGCGCCTTTGCGAATTGCCGGGCGTCGGCACGAAGGTGGCGAATTGCGTGATGCTCTTCGCTTACGAACGGCTCCGCGCGTTTCCGATCGATGTCTGGATCGAGCGGGTTTTACGCGAGAAATATTTCCCGCGCCGTCGGAAATTTCGGGCAGGCGAATTGCAGAAATTCAGCGCGCGCTACTTCGGCGAGCACGGTGGCTACGCGCAGCAATATTTGTTTCACCACGCGCGTGTCGGTTCGAAGCAGAAGGCGTGACGCGCGCGCTCGGCCGGCAAGTTGTCAGGCCGAGGGAGGTGCGATAAACTTCCGCCATTGAAAACGCGCCGCCAACTCGGGTTAGCCTGCGTCGTGCTCCCGTTGCGCTAGATTCTTCCCATCGCACTGGCCCGTTCCTGTTTGTGCGCACCGATCCATGACCCGAAACCGAGACAGTCGAACCCTTTGGTGGGCGGTTCTCATTTCCATTTTAGTTCATCTGGCGGTCGCGTTTTCGCTGGCTGCTTTCGCGGTCCGTGATTCGTCGTTGCCGGATGTTCCCGACGAGAAACCGATCGAATTGACCATAGTGAACCTGGCGACGCCTCCGCGAGCGGTGCCGAAGAACGCGCAGTTCGTCGATACGAAGAAGAAGTCGGCGGAAGCGCCGAAGGAAAAGACTTTCGAGTCGAATGAAAACTCGATCGCGGCGAGCGAGCAACCCGCCACGGGCGACAGCGACCTTCCTTCGCAGACTGGAAAGGAGCGGCCCTTTCAAGACATTGTGAACCAGCAGGCCGCGCTCGCCCTGGAGGGCACGGAGCCACAGCCCTCGGTCGCGCCGCAACCGACTCCGACGCCCACGGCCACTCCAACGCCCGCTCTCACTCCCGCGCCTTCACGCGCGCCCAGCCCGACTCCGACACAGCCGCCCGTCACTCCCAGCCCGTCGCCGCAGGCGACGCCGGCGCCTGACCAGCTCGCCATGCTCACCTCCACTCCCACACCGGCTGCCTCGCCTAACGAGCAACCCGAAGCCTCGCCTTCGCAGGAATCCCGACCGCCGACCCCCACCCCGACGCCCAAGCCCGCAGAGCCCGCCTCCGCTTATCAGAAATATCGCGAGCAAACGAAGGTGAACGGCCGCATCACCAATCGCGGCGCTTCCGCCGTGAACGCCCTCGGCACGCCGCTCGGCCGCTACCAGAAGAAGGTCCTGGATGGCATCGGCTCGCGCTGGAATCACTATATCAAGAAGCAGGCGGACCTCATTACCATCGGCACGGCGCGCGTCTCCTTTTCCATTGACCGGGAGGGACACGTGGAGAATCTGAAAATGAATGGGAATTCCTCGAATGAATCGTTTGCCAACGTCTGTCTGCAATCGGTGCAGGAAGTGAAGGCGCCGCCCATTCCGCCGGAAGTCGCTGAGGTCCTGCCGCCGGAAGGGTTAATCATCGAGATCAGCTTTACCGCTTTCGCCAATTAAAATGAATCCACACTCGCTCGCTGCCATGCCGGAGACCGCCCAGACCGTTCTCGATTTCATTTCCAAGGGCGGCCTTTTCATGTGGCCGTTGCTGCTCTGTTCGTTCGTCGCCCTCACGACCATCATCATGCGCAGCTTCGCGCTGCGGCGAAGAAACGTGTTGCCGCTCAACATCGAAAGCGAAATCGAACGGCTTGTCCCAGGTGGCAGCGCCGAACGCCTCGGCCGCATCGTGCAGCACGATCCTTCGTCGCTCGGCCGCATCGTGCGCATGGCGTTGCAAAACCTGCGCGGCCCGCGCAGCGAAAATATCGAAGCCGTCGAAACACGCGCCCGCCACGAAATGGTCGTGCTCGAGAGCGGTCTCATCATTCTCGAAGTCATCACCGGCATCGCGCCGTTGCTCGGACTCATCGGCGCGGTCTCGGGCCTCATGCACGTCTTCTCGCATCTCGGCCTCAGCGCCGGGCCGGCCGATACCAAGATCATCGCGCTCGGCATCGCCGAGGCGTTGAATGCGACCGTCTTCGGCTTGAGCATCGCCGTCCCGACGCTGGTCGCCTTCAGTTACTTCTCGAAGCGCATCGAAGTGATGTCGGTCGAAATGGAAACGCTCGTCGTCGAGTTGATCACCAAGTGTTACTACGGCCGCGTCCGCACCGCGACGGCTTTGCCTGCGACGACGCCGAAAACCACGCTCCCGCCGCCGCGCGCGCCGGTCGTTTGAGAAAACCCGCGATGCTCCTGCCATGAAGTTCGCGGTTCGAAGACGTCGGGCGCCCTCGATCATTATCGTGTCGCTCGTCGATATCCTGACGATCCTGCTCATCTTCTTCGTCGTCTCGACCACCTTCAAAAAAGATCAGCCGGAAGTGCAGATCAATTTGCCGGAATCGAAAACCGCGACCAAGGCGCCAGCCGAGACCGAGCACGCCATCGTCACCGTGGATGAAAACGACGCCATCCAACTCGACGGCCAGCCGGTTAATTTCGAGCAACTCGAAAACGCCATCCGTCAGTTGCCGGCCGAACGCCGCGGCACCCTCGCCCTGCAAGCGGACAAGAAAGCCTCCTTCGGCGTGATCATTAAAGTAATGGATGCGCTCAAGCTCGCCGGCGTGCGCAACCTGCCCGCCTTCACCCGCGGCGAATAACCGATGCTTTTACCGATCGTAAAATATGCGGACCCAGTCCTGCGCGCCAAAGGCCGCCGCATCGAGCAAGTGGACGACAGTATTCGCGAACTGGCCGCAGACATGATCGAGACGATGCACGCTGCGAATGGCGTTGGTCTCGCCGCGCAGCAAATCGGCGAAGCGTTGCAGTTAACGGTCATCGATGTTTCGCACGCCGAAGATTCGCCGAGCACGTTGCGCTTGAATGGCGAGGAGGTCGATCCTGTCAGCTTTATGCCGCTCGTTCTGATCAATCCGGAGATCGAGCTGGGCGAAGAAATCGTGCTCGGCGTCGAAGGCTGCCTCAGTTTTCCCGATATCACCGCCGATGTTCCGCGCGCCGTGATCGCCAAAGTGCGCGCACTCACGCCGGATGAGAAAGAAATCGAAATTGAATCAAGCGGCCTGCTCGCGCGCGCCCTGCAACACGAGATCGATCATCTCAACGGCATCCTTTTCATCGATCGTTTGAGCGCCGTGGGAAAAGCGAGTTTGAAAGGCCGCTTGAAAAGATTGCGTCGCGAAACCGAAGACGCGTAACGATCAGTCTCTTCTGTAGGGCGTCTGTGTCAGACGTTTTATCGGAGGACGACCTCCGTGTCGTCCGCGATTTTCAGGGAGGCGTCTGACACAGACGCCCTACAGAAGATTTCTGAGTAAGCGAAGATCAGATGATCTTGTAATTCACCGTGATCGTGCGGAACAGGTTCGTGTTCTGCTGCGCCGAAAAATAAAACAATTCCAGCATCGTGCTCCCCACCATCCACTGATAACCGACCAGCGTTTGAACCACGTCGGTATCGGTATCACGCGAGCGCGAAACCAATTTCCCCGTCCCGAACTTCGCGTCGAAATACCGGCGAATCTCCCCCATCCGATCGTTGTACCGCTCGATCGTCCAGTCTGGGTATTCGTACTGCAATTCCACCTCGACGAGAAAACCTTCGCGAAAAGTGAAGAGCGTCCGTTTCAAGCCCGGCTGCACCAGCCCTTCCACCGTCCAAACCTCGCGCCCTTCCTTCTGCTCGCGCGTCACGATCTTCGCCTTCGCGCCTTTCAAAATCGATTCGACGCGGCCGGTCAGATCGTTCCAGCCAAAGCCAAACGGGGGCGGAATTTCATCCAGCGCCGAGGCCGAGGAGAGCCCGACTGCAAGAAAAAGGATCGCCAGAAAAACGCGCATCATTTTTCTTCCACGACCGCGTTATAAACGACGAAACGCCTGGCCAGCGGCCGCAACACTTCGCGCACGGCCAGTTGATGGCGCGCACTCTTTTGAAAACGCTCAAGCGCCGCCCGGTTTTTGAAAGTAATGATCACACTGACGTCGAAATTCTGGTCGATCCCTGACCGCTGCACCGGCAAGCCACGACCCGCTTCCACTCGCACCACGCCGTGAATGCGACGAAAACTGTTCGACGCCCGAATGAGCCGCTCCTGATCAGCCGCATTGCCCGGATGTTTCAGCCAAATGATGACGACGTGCGTAATGCGCGGTGGCGCCGCTTGCAGCGACCTCTCGCCTAACGAGCAAAACGACAGCGCCAGGCAGATCGCCGTCACCCGAAAGAAAGTTGCGTGCGCCGTCATTTGTCGGACGGCCAACATCCGTGTTTTGCTCGTCAATTGCATTCGTTCAGCTCGCGCTGGGATCGAATTGGCCCGGCAGGAAGCGTTGGAAGTTGACCGTGCGCACGGACGTGGTCAACCGTCTTGCGTCAGCGCCGCGAACTTTTCGGGCACGAAGTATATGGATTTTTTCAGTCAAGTTTTTTTCAAGTTCACTTCAAAATAAACTTCGAGTTTTTTGTTGTCCCTTTGCATTTCGGTTCTTAGTCTCAAGCCCGCTGCCCGGAAGGAAAAGATGGTGGGTGTGAATAAGCTGTGAACAGCTTGCGATGTTTTACGGAGGAAGAAAAATGATGACGCCAATAATCCCACACCCAACTTTCAAATTTTCCGACTGGCCGAGTCGGCCTAACGACACGTCGCGCGCGCATCTTCGTCATTTTCCCTCGTATTTTTCGATTTCTTATCGGAGTTTCTGTCCGTTTCGTTCCAGCATGGCCACTCTTGGACGAATCCTTTTCACCCTTTCTTCATCTCCGCGTTCTCTCGTAGCGGTCGCTGCGCGGGTTGCCTAACCCTGTTAACAAGTCGGCGATGGACGAGAAATGTTCCCAGCTTTGGCAGAAGCTTTCTGCTGCCCTAAAACCGCAGGTCAGCGCGGATACTTTTAAGCGTTGGTTTTCCGCGGTGCAGTTGGTCGGCGCGACGGGCGATTCGCTCACCTTCCGCGTGCCGAACAACATCTATCAATTCTGGATTGAGAGTAATCACATGCCCGCGCTCCAGGCTGCGATCATGAGGACGTGCGGCGCGCCGCGCAAAGTAAACTTCACTTCGCCCGACGGCGCGGCTTCCGGTGAAGAAGATGTGTTGCTCGACCTGCCGAAATCGCGCAGTTCCGCGCCGGAAAAAAGCAGCGACGCGAAACGGAGCGGCCCCGCTTTAGGACTCAATCCGCGCAACACTTTCGAATCATTCGTCATTGGCCCGAACAACGAAATTGCGCACGCGGCCAGTCTCGCCGTCGCGCAAATGCCGGCCAAAACCTACAACCCGCTCTTCATTTATGGCGGTGTCGGTTTGGGCAAGACGCATCTCATGCAGGCGATCGGCCAGTGGGTTTGGGAGAAGAAAAAAGGCGCGAAGATCATGTATCTCTCGAGCGAGCTTTTCATCAACGAGTTCATCGACGCGATCCAGCACAACACGCTCGTGAAATTCCGGAAGCGTTATCGCCAGGCCGATTTGCTGCTCATCGACGACATTCAATTTCTCGGCGGCAAGGAACGTTCGCAGGAAGAATTCTTCCACACCTTCAACACACTCTTCGACGGGCATAAACAAATCGTGCTCTCGAGCGATCGGCCGGCTTCTGAGATTGCGAACCTGGAAGCGCGTCTCGTTTCGCGTTTCGAATGGGGCCTCACCGCCGAGCTGCAACCGCCCGCCATCGAGACGCGCATGGCCATCCTGCGCAAGAAGGCGCGCACACTGCATATTCAGTTGCACGACACCGTCTTCGAATTTCTGGCCGCTCGCATCCGCACCAACGTGCGCCGGCTGGAAGGCGCGCTCATGCGCGTGGCGTCGTTCGCGTCACTCAGCGGCAAGGAACTTACGCAGGAAGTCGTCGAGCATTTGCTCAAGGATATCTTGCAGGAGGAAGCGCGGCACGCCGTCACCATCGAGCAGATTCAACGGCGCGTGGCCGAGCATTTTGACATTCGTCTCGCCGATATGACCAGTAAACGTCGCCCCGCCAGCATCGCTTTCCCGCGCCAGGTCGCCATGTATCTCGCGCGCGAATTGACCAAAGCATCGCTCAACGAAATCGGCGACGCGTTCGGCGGGCGCGATCACGGCACCGTCTTGCACGCGTGCAAACTGGTGAAGAAGCGGATGAAGGAGCAGGACAATTTGCGCCAGACGATTTCCTTCATCGACAGCTCGTTGCAGCGTTGAAGAAAAATTCGTTGGGCATTTCGCATTTGCCCAACGAGAGAAATACGGTTGCCGAATAAAATTGGAAGCCTTACATCTTAGGCCGTCCGCCTCGTTATGAAATTCAGCGTCACCAAAGAAAAACTTTTGGAAGGTTTGCAGCAGGTTCAAAACGTCGTCAGCACGCGCACGACGTTGCCGATCCTTTCGAACGTGCTGTTGCAGGCGAAAGGCGGCGAGGTCCATCTCACCACCACCGATCTCGATGTCGGCGTGCGCGGAAGTTTTGAAGCGCAGGTCGACAAGGAAGGCGCGACCACTCTGCCGGCGCGGCGTTTGTTCACCATCATTCGCGAGCTGCCCTCGAGCGAAATCCAGATCGACGTCGACAATAAGAACGCCGCCTCCATTCGCAGCGGCAACAGCTTCTTCAAGATTCTCGGTTTGCCCGAGGAAGAGTTTCCGCCGCTGCCGAAATTTGAAAACGCGAACGTCGTCACCATTCGGCAAAAAGATTTGCGCGATGGTCTCAAGAAAACTTCCTACGCCATCTCGACCGACGAAACGCGCTACGTCCTCAACGGCGTCCTTTTCAGCTTCAAGGAAAACAAATTGACGCTCGTCGCGACCGACGGCCGGCGTCTCGCCATGCTCGACATCGAGCTGGAATTTCCGCGCAGCCACGAAACCGACATCATCGTGCCGACCAAGGCCGTGACAGAATTATCGCGCCTCCTCACCGAAGAGGGCGACGTGAAGGTGAGCGTGGGCAGTGGACAGATCGCGTTCGATCTCAATAACACGCTCCTCGTCTCGAAGTTGATCGAAGGAAATTACCCAAACTACAAACAGGTCATTCCGGCGGAAACGAAGGAACGCGTCACGCTGGAGCGCGAGACGTTTCTGAATTCGCTTAAGCGCGTCTCGCTTCTCGCGAGCGATAAATCGAATTCGATCAAACTTAATTTCACCAAGAACAATATCGACATCACGGCCAACACGCCGGAAGTCGGTGAAGCGAAAGAATCGCTCCCGGTCACCTACAAGGGCCGCGAATTTTCCATCGCCTTCAATCCGGAATTTCTCATGGCGCCGCTCCGCAACTTGTCGGAGGACGAAATTTTCCTCGATCTCATCGACGAGATGAGCCCGGGCGTCCTCAAGATTCAGAGCCCGTTCCTTTACGTGCTGATGCCGATGCGCATCAGTTCGTAGGCGCCTGCAGGATCGCGGCCGCGAGATCGGCTGCGTTCGCCTCCGCCATCGGCAAAATTTGCACGTGCGGATTGGTGGGCGCCCAGACCTTTGGATCGGTCGGGCCGAACAAAAGAAAACAGCGCGCTCCGGCTGCCGCGGCCAAATGCGAAACGCCGCTGTCGTGACCGGCAAAGGTGCTTCCCGCGAGCCACGCCGCGAGTTCCGGCAACGGCCAATCAATCGCAAAACGGACCGGCTGCTTTTCCCAGCGTGCGCGTAGCGTTGCGATCTCCTCCCTATCCGCTTCGCCGCCAACCACCAGAAGTGAGCGGCCTTCTTCCAAAAGGCGATCGCCCAGTTCCACCCAATTCTCGATCGGCCAATTCTTGCGTCGACTTCCGCTTCCCGGATGAAGGGCAATCGTTCCAGAGAGGATCTCGCGATTGGCGTCGTCCGGAAAAAAGAGATGCGCTGACGTCTCGCGCAATTCCAAGCCTAACGACTCAAGCGGCCGCGCCAGTTGGCGTGCGGCATTTTCGGCTTCATGAAACTTGGGCGAGCCGGTGAGAAAGCGCGCCGCGCTGCAGCGCGCAACATTCGCTTCGAAGATGCGCTCCGGATCGAACAGGTAGCTGATGATCAAATCGAAGCTCGCGAAGTAGCCGCCGAGTTTGGCGGGCAGCGGCGCATCGCGTGCGAAGAAGCTGGCGAAGTCGGCCGAGTCGAGCGAGCGGATCGCGTTCGCGTAGAAACGATTTTCGGCAAGCGCGAGAAAGCGCACGTTGCCGAGCAGCTCGAGGTGCGCCGCCGGATAGGCATCGCGCAACAACTTCACCGCCGGCAGCGTGAGAATGAAATCGCCGAGCGCGCCGCCACGGATAATGAGGATGCGTTTCACGCGCCCGCGCGGATGCGCTTAGTAACGAGTGATCGCCAGCCCGATCAGCATCGCGCCGTAAACAAACATCAGACCGGTGAGCAATCGCCAGCGCCCTGTGCTCTTCGCGTTCCAATTAATTTTATCGCGCAGCAGATACGGCATCATCACCCAGATCAATCCGGCGACGATGAGCAGATAAGCAAAAACAGTCACGAAAAGGCGGCTCTCTTCGTAGCGGAAGAACGCGGCATCGAGCAGCGGCTCGGCGGCGAGCAAAAGAAAAATGCCGAGGGCGCGCACGCTCAGAAATTCATCGGCAAAGCGAAGCACAAGGAGAAAGGCAATCGGCAAAACAATGAGAAGCGGCCGGCGGAACCCGGAAAATTCTCCCATTTCCATGGTAGCGAGCAGCCAGAAGCTCCAGAGAAAATCGATGCTCAAAAGAACGATCCCGGCGGCCCGCGATCGCGGAAACCGCGCCACCGATAGGCTCATCGCTGCGGGCGCGAACAAACCGGGCAGGGCAAACGCGATCAGGACAAGACCCGCGACGAGCGCGACAAATTGCAGAGACCAATGGTAAATCATGCGCGGTGGTGGCCGTCAGGTTTGCACGACCGGCGTTCCATACAAGCTGAAACCGTTCGCCCGCTCGACTCGCACATCGAAAAGTTCGCCGATTCGCCCTGGCTCCGTATCGAACAAAACGATCTTGTTCCCGCGCGTGCGGCCCATCAGGCGGGCAGCGTTCGTCTTGCTCGGGCCTTCGCATAACACTTCGACGTTTTCGCCGACGAGGCGCTCATGGGCGCGATGCGCAGACCGATCGACAACGCCGAGCAGTTCCTTGTTTCGCTGTTCCTTAACCTCTTCCGGTAGTTGAGCCGCCATCTCCGCGGCGGGCGTCTCCGCGCGCGGCGAATAGCGAAAGATGAAGGCGTTATCGAATTGGATCTCGTCGACCAATTCACGCGTTTGGGCAAAATCGCTTTCCTCTTCGCCCGGAAAACCGACGATCACATCGGTCGTTAGGGCAATGCCGGGTCGCGCGGCCCGCAAACGCGCGACCAGCTTCCGATATTTTTCCGCGGTATAAGGCCGATGCATCGCCTTGAGAATGCGATCGGAGCCGGATTGGAGCGGGAGATGGACGTGCTCGACCAGGTTCGGCAATTCGGCAAAGGCCTGCACGAGATCACCGCGAAAACCCATTGGATGCGGCGAAGTGAAACGAAGCCGGTGCAAGCCTTCGACTTCGTGGACCGCTTCGAGCAATTGCACGAACGGACTCTTGCCGTTCGCTTTCGGAAATTCGTGGCGGCCGTAAAGATTCACGATCTGGCCGAGGAGCGTGACTTCCTTCACGTCGCGCGCCACGAGCATGCGCACTTCCTGCACGATGTCGGCGATGGTGCGGCTGCGTTCCGCGCCCCGCGTGCGCGGGACGATGCAAAAAGTGCAATGCATGTTGCAGCCTTGCATGATGGAAACGAACGCCGTCGCCTGTTGCGGCGCGAGCATCTGTTCGCGGATGGTTTCCTGCGAGCCAGCTTCCTCCTCCACATCGACGATCGAAAAACGCAGATCGTCCATGGCGACGGCGGCGCGTTTCCGTTCGCGGAGTTCTTCGACGTAATCCGCGACGCGATGGAATTTTTGTGTGCCGACGACGAGATCGACATGCGGCAGACTTTTGAGCAACGATTCGCCGCGCGCCTGCGCCATGCAGCCAAGAAAGCCGAACACGACTTCCGGCCGCCGCTTCGCGAGCTGGCCAAGCATTCCCATTTTGCCGATCGCTTTCTGGTCGGCCATGTCGCGCACGCTGCACGTATTGAGGAGCACGACGTCCGCTTCCTGTTCATTCGCCGCTTTTTCGTAACCGCGCGCGATGAGCGAATGCGCGACCTGTTCGGAATCGCGTTCGTTCATCTGGCAGCCGTAGGTTTTGATGAAAAATGTCGGCATCGCGCGGACGACAATGATGGCATAAGGCGCGCGTCATCGAAAGCGGAGAGCGGAAACCGGAGAGGGAAGCAGGAAAACCCGACAGTGACGCCAACCCGTCATCCCGAGCGGAGCCGCAGACGAAGTCGAGGGATGACAGCACTGGGCGGCTCGTTCTCTCCGCTTTCCGGTCTCAAAAGTTTCCGGCCTCACTTTTCCGGTCTAAGATCCGCCATGCGCGTTCTGGCCATCGATGCTTCGCTGCGCTGCAGTGGCGTCGCCATTGTCGAAGGCACGGGCTCGCAGTTGCACGCGCTTTTTTACGGCACCGTCGAAAACAAAAAATCGCTTCGCTCCTCCTCCTGCCTCGTCGCCATTCACGATCGGCTCGCCGAGTTGATCCACGAATATGAGCCCGATTGCTGCGCGCTCGAATCGATCATCTACGTGCAAAGTTACAAGACGGCCATCATCCTCGGCGCGGCGCGCGGCGCGGCCATTCTCGCGGCGAGCGGACGCGGCCTTCCCGTTTTCGAATACGCGCCCACCCGCATTAAGCAGGCAACCGTCGGCCGCGGCGGCGCGCAAAAAGATCAGGTCGCTTTCATGGTGCGCGCTCTTCTCGGTTTAACCGAAACGCCCGGTCCCGATGCGGCCGATGCGCTCGCCATCGGCATCACGCATTTGCGCGCGGCCGAAGCGGCCAAGCTCGGCGTGCCAGGCGGCGCGCAGATATGAGCGAAGAGTTGGAGACACGCTGGCTCGGGCGCGTTCGCTTCGAGGATGCGCTCGCCTTGCAGAACGAATTGGTCGCCGCGCACCGCGCCGATGCCTCGTTAGGCGACCAATTGCTTCTCCTCGAACACGAACCGGTTTACACCATCGGCCGCACGCCAGATCAATCGAGCCTGCGCGGCGTCGGCCACCTGCCGCATCCGCTTTTCACCATCAACCGCGGCGGCCAGGCCACCTATCACGGACCGGGCCAGCTCGTTGGCTATCCCATTCTCAATCTCCGCCGGCACGGCCAGGATCTGCATCGTTACCTGCGCTGGATTGAGGAACTGCTCATCGCGTTGCTTGCCGAATGCGGCGTCGTCGCCGAGACGCGCGCGGGATTGACCGGCGCGTGGATTGGGCCGCGCAAAATCGCCTCAATCGGCGTGGGCGTGCGCCATTGGATCAGCATGCACGGCTTTGCCCTCAACGTGACCGGCGACCTCGCCGCGTTTGAGCAGATCGTGCCCTGCGGTCTAACGAACGTGAGCATGACCTCGCTCGCGCGTGAAACCGGCCGCGACTGGAATGTGCAGGAAGTGGCCGAACAGGTGGGCGCGCTCGCGCGAGAACGTTTGCCAGAGCTGGCGCTGTCGCCGGCCGAAAGCCGGGAGCACTAGCAAAGTCTGTCATCCCGAGCGCAGTCGAGGGATCCCGTCGCGTAATGTGAAGCGACCATCGCTCTGCTGTTGCGGCAGGAACGGCGCGCCGATCAGGAAGACGTTCCCTTACAGGGTTCTCCCTGCTTTCCTGATTCATCCCTCTTCTCTGAACTCCTCGCTTCCTGGCTTCCAAATTCCTCCCTCCTAATTCTGGACGCCCCGGCGTTCTTCTCTTCATTGAAGAATGGCCATTCCCTTGGAAGATAATTTCACCGACATCATCGGCAAAGCGCAGCGCGGCTTGATCATCTCCGAGAGTCAGCTCGCGCAAAAATCGGGGGTGAGCGTAGACGAAGTTCACACCGTGCGCGAAGGCCGCGTAAAGGAGGACGCGATTCGCAAGATCGCCGCCACGCTGCAACTCGACGCCGACGCTCTCCACACTCTCGCCTGCGAAAAATGGACGCCGGAAGCAATCCAGCTCGCCGGCCTCGCCGAATTCAACACGCCGTATCACGACATGACGGTGAACGCCTACCTCGTCTGGGACAAGGCGAGCGGCGAAGCAGTCGCGTTCGACACGGGCGCGGACTGCACGCCCATGCTGCAGCGCGCGCGCCAGGAAAATGTGCGCATCTCCCTCATCCTCCTCACACACGCGCACCCGGATCACGTCGAGGATCTCAAGAAATTGAAACGCGAGACCGGTGCGCCTGTTTATATCTCCGATCGCGAACCAATGGATGGCGCGGAATCGATCCCGGAAGGAAAGCAGTTTTCGGTCGGTCGTTTGAAAATCGAGACGCTTTCCACTTGGGGACATTCGCCCGGCGGCATGACCTTTGTGGTGCACGGCCTCGAGCGACCCGTCGCCATCGTCGGCGATTCCATTTTTGCCGGCTCGATGGGCGGCGGAAATGTTTCCTACGAAGATGCGCTCCGGAATAACCGCGAGAAAATCCTCACGCTCTCCGACGAGACGATCCTTTGTCCCGGGCACGGTCCGCTCAGCACGGTGGCGAACGAGAAAGCGCACAATCCATTTTTCGCGAAGGGAGCACGATGAACATCGGCTTCGTCGGCGTCGGGCGCATGGGCGCAAACATGGCGCGCCGGCTGAAGGATCGCGGTTATCACGTGACCGCGGTTTACGACGCGCATCGCGCGACCGCGACGGAACTGGCGCAGGAACTTGGCTGCGCCGCCGCCCAAACACTGGGCGATGTCACCGCCGGCGCGGATGTAATTTTTACTGTCGTGACCGACGATTCGGCCATGCGCGAAATTTTCACCGGAGCCGACAACCTGCTCGCAAACGCGAAAGAGAAACTCTTCATCAACTGCGCCACCCTCTCCCCAGCGGTGCACGAGGAAATCGAAAAGCTTGCCGAAAAAGCCGGCGCCCACACGCTCGAGGCTTGCATGGCCTCGAGCATCACACAGGCGAGGGAAGGTTCGCTTTATCTCATGTGCGGTGGGCGCGAAGAAATTTTCCAACGCGCCGAGCCCTTGTTGAAAGAATTATCCTCTTCCCTCCGTTACATCGGCCGCAGCGGCCAGGCCGCGAAAGTGAAAGCGCTGGTCAATATGGTGATGAACATCAACACTGCCGGCCTCGCCGAAGGGCTCGGCCTCGGCGACGCGCTTGGTCTCGATCTCGAAATGTTGCGCGAAGTCTTCGGCGAAACTGGCGCCGCTTCCCGCGTTCTCGAAACCGACGGCGAAGACATGCAAAAGCGTGATCACGCCTGCTTCTTCTCGGCCGCCCACGCCGCGAAAGACAGCAGCATCGCGCTCGCGTTGAGCGACGAAGTCGGCCTCGATTTGCCTCTGGCGCGCGCGACGAAAAAGCAATACGACCGTATGATCGCCGAAGGCCTTGGCGACCTGGATAAATCCGGCATCGCCGAGCTCACGTTCAAGGGTCGCCACCGACATGGTCGCGATCATGTGTGATCGGGTTACTGGCAGGAGTCATCCGCAGATGGCGCAGATGAACGCAGATTTATCGGATTTCAAAACGCCCTACAGAAAATAATCTGCGTTCATCTGCGTAATCTGCGGACGAAATTCCTACGGCAACGAGAAGTAATCGGCGCTCTGGTAGTTGCCATCAACGGTCTTGACGATCTGCATGAGGACGTCGTTGACCAGGGTGCTGGCGCCAAAGCGGAAGAGATCGGGCGTGAGCCAGTCGTCGCCGAGCGTCTCTTTGAGCATGACGAGCCAGGCGAGCGCTTGCTTTGCGTTGCGGATGCCGCCGGCGGGTTTCATACCGATGCGAATGCCGGTGGCGTAGAAGTAATCGCGAATCGCTTCGAGCATGACGAGCGTGACCGGCATGGTGGCGGCCGGCGCGATTTTGCCGGTGGAGGTCTTGATGAAGTCGGCGCCGGCGCGCATGGCGAGATCGCTGGCGCGACGGACGTTGTCGTAGGTCTGCAACTCGCCAGTTTCGAGGATGACTTTGAGATGCGCCTGGCCGCAGGCTTCTTTGGTGGCTGCGATTTCGTCAAAGACACGGGCGTGTTCGCCGGCGAGGAAGTCGCCGCGGTTGATGACCATGTCGATCTCATCGGCGCCGTCGCGCGCGGCGCTGCGGACTTCCTGCAATTTTAAACGCAACGGCATCAGGCCGGTGGGAAATGCGGTGGCCACCGACGCGACTTTCACGCCGGAATTGACGAGAAATTTTTTGGCGACCCGGACGAAGTTTGGATAAACGCAGACTGCGGCGCAGGGCGGCACGCCGTAACGCGGATCGAGCGGCTGTATCGCTTTGCGGCAAAGGAAGGCGACTTTGCCGGGCGTGTCCTTTCCCTCGAGCGTCGTCAAATCCATCATGGAGACAGCGAGCTTGAGACCGGCCAGTTTAGCCGCGGTTTTGATGCTGCGCTTGGTAAAGGCGGCTGCGCGTTCTTCGATCATCACTTGATCGATGGAGACGGCGGCGGGCACGCGAGCATCCGCGCGGGCAGCGGGTTTTTCAGCGAGCGCTTTCATCAAATTGTTCCGCGAGTGAAGGAAGTGAGTCTATCGCGCCGGCGACGCGCTCCAAGCGCAAAAGAATTATGCGCAAAACGGACTTTGCAGAGCGTACTTTTTTGTCCACAGTTCACCTCCATGCCCGCGCCCGACGATCAAACCGCTCGACTGGAAGCGCTCGCTCATTACGGCATTCTCGATACGGAGCCGGAGGACGATTTCGATCGGATCGCGCAATTAACAGCGAAGCTTTGCGACACGCCGGTGGCGTTGATCAATTTCCTAGATGAGAACCGCCAATGGTTCAAAGCGGAGGTCGGGCTCGGCTTAAAGCAAACGTCGCTCGACGTTTCGTTTTGCGCGCATGCGCTTACGCATCGCGGCGTTTTCATGGTGCCGGATACGTTGAGCGATTCACGGTTTGCGAGTAATCCGCTCGTCGTCGGCTGGCCGCATTTTCGCTTTTACGCGGGCACGCCGATCGAAACGGAGGAAGGCACGGCGGTCGGAACACTCTGCGTGCTCGGGCATCAACCGCGCGGCCTCTCCGATGCGCAAAAAGAAGCGATGCAGACGCTGGCCCGCTGCGTGATGACGCTGCTGGAATTGCGCCGGACACGCGCGCTGCTCGCGGAGGCGGCGGAGATCGAGGCGGCCGCAAAACGGAGCCAGGAAAAATTTATTTCAACTCTCACGCTCGAGTTGCGCAAGCCGATTGCGCCGATGCTCAACGCGACCAGTTCGCTGCTGCGCGATGAAAATCTGTCGGCAGCCCAACGCAATGAGCTGGATAAGATTCGGGCGAACGCGGAGCGGGGAGATAAAATGATCGACGACCTCGCGGCTTGGCGACAGGCTCTGCGCGGCGATCTCGCGGTGAAGCGTGCGGCGCTCGACCTGCACGAACTGTTCGAGCGCGTGCTTGAGAGTGCGCAGGCGCGCGGCGTGAACGTGCCGCTGCAAGCCTTGCTGCGCGCGCCGGAAGCGGCGGTGGTGGGTGATGCCGCGCGGCTCGAGCAGGCTTTGCGCGCGGCGCTCAATTATTCCCTTCGCACCACGCCGGCGGATGGCTGCATCGCGCTGCTCACCACGAACCCACGCCCGGGCGTAATCCGTGTGCGCATCGCCGATACTGGTCGCGGCATTGCTCCGGAAGATCTGCCCAATCTTTTCGCGCCCCCGAGCAGCGGGCCCATCGATTTCAGCGGCGCCGATTTATTCTTGAGCCAGGAGATTCTGGAACTGCATCACGGCACCATCACCGCTTCGAGCAAAGGCGAGAATCGCGGTTCGAATTTCATTATTGAGCTGCCGCTCGCCAACGCGGCGCCCGTTGCGTCGGAGACTTCCGGCGATGAAGCGACATCAACTGCCGATCATCTGCGCATCCTCGTGGTGGAAGGCGACCAGAATAATGTGCAGATGATTGCGCGCCTCCTGCGCCGCGCCGGACACGATGTCGAAACGGCGGAAACGGCGGAACGGGCTCGTGTATTGTTCGGCGAAAGCCGTTACGACTTGCTCATCACCGGCCTGGGATTGCCCGATGGCAATGGCGCGGAACTGATGCGCTATGCACGGGAGCGGGGCGCGATCGAAGGGATCGCCTTGCGCGAGCCAAATGGCGCGGGCGCGGCGGATGCGAGCGCGCTCGAAGGCTTCCGGGAATCGGTCGTGAAACCGGTGGAATGGCCGGAGCTGGAGGCAGCTCTGCAACGGGTGGCGCCGGGTTCTCCGGCCGCCTAACGAATCGTAACGACGCGCCTTAGCGCGCCAGAATCACGTCTTTTTTCGTCCAGCTATGCACGCTGTCGCAATGTGGGCAGTTGATCTTGGCCACTTTGAACTTGGTCTTTTCAAACGCACTTTCCTCGATGGTCAAACCGGTCGCGGTAAGCCGGGCGGTGGACGGGCAACGGACGAGGATGCGTTTAATGACGTTGGGCTTTTTGGGCGCGATGGTGGTGCTCATAAATTAGTTAGCCGAGACGATAGACAATGCGCGCCTTGTCGATGTCGTAAGGCGACATCTCGAGTTTCACGCGGTCGCCGGTGGTGAGGCGAATGAAACGCTTGCGCATCTTCCCGGAGATGTGAGCAAGCACGGTGTGTTGATTGGGGAGCTGCACGCGGAACATGGTGCCCGCGAGCACGGAAACGATCTTTCCTTCGAGTTCTATTGTTTTCTCAGAATTCATTCAGAAAATCCGGGCCGGCGCACTCGCACCGGCCCGGTCAAAACCAAATCTCTTAGCGGCGACCGCCAGAGAACTGCCGCGGACGCTCTTCGCGTGGGCGCGCTTCATTAACCGTCAGGCTGCGACCATCGAGGTCCTGGCCATTGATGGCGGACATGGCGGCATTACCACCGGCCGCGTCGGCCATGGTGACAAAGGCGAAACCGCGTGAGCGGCCCGTGGTGCGATCCATCATGAGCGCGACTTCGTTAACTTTGCCGTGTTTCTCGAAAAGATCCTGGAGATCGTTTTCGGTGGTCTGGAAGGAGAGATTACCAACATACAACTTCATAGTGATTTAACTTTGGAAAAAAATTCTGCCAGCTACAGAGCCGTTCCCGAGAGCCGGGTTTCAAATCACCACTGAGGAAAACTCACCTGACGATCTACCACGCAACGAAGACAACAGACTTATCCAATAAGCGGGCACTGTCGCCTATTTCAGGGGAAATACAACTGGCCCGGGAACGAACGGCGTTTCACAGAAACGCCCTACAGGAGAGCGTCGGCCAACAGCTCGGCCATGTGCTTTGGATGAACGTCGGCCAGATGTTCGAGCTGATGACGGCAACTTGTGCCCGAGGCGACGACGATCGAATCGGCTGGCTGTTCCTTCAACGTATCGACAAGGATCGAACCGACCTGAACCGAGAGAGCGTATTTCGATTCGAGCGCGCCGAACGCGCCGGCCATGCCACAGCAGCCGGTCTCGAGGAGCGTCGCTTCGCGTCCGGGCAATCGGTTCGCCAGCCGCGCCATGAAGGCGGGTTTCAGAATCGACTTCGCGTGGCAGTGCGCGTGAATGGCGACGTGCGCAGGTTGGTCGTTGAAGCGCAACGCGTCGGGTTCGCGCTCGAGCAAGTCGTCGACAAATTTTTCAAACAGGAAGCAGCGCGCCGCGATCGCTTCGGTCATCGGCAATTTCAATTCGCGATAGTCTTCGACGAACATCGAGTAGCAGGAGGGCTCGAGGAACAGAATCGGCGCGGTCGCGTCATCTTTGCCTAACAAGTCGAGATTGTGCCGACCGAGGCGCGCGGCTTCCGCCAGATTCCCCTGACTGAAAGCCGGTCGTCCGCAGCATCTCCGTTTGCGAGGGAGCGAGACTTCGAAGCCAAGCGCTTCGAGCACGGCGACGGCGGCGATACCGATATTGGGCTCGTTGTACCGCACAAAGGTGTCGTCCCATAGAATGATGGGGCCGCGCGTCGCATTCCCGTGCTTCCTGCTTCGTCGACGCGCGAACCAGCGATCGAAACGTGTGCGCGTGTAATGCGGCAGCGGGCGGCGCGCTGTCAGGCCGATCGTCTTCTCCATGATGGCGCGAATGGGCGGCGCATCGAGCATCGCATTGGCCAGGCGCGGGGTGAGACAGCCGAGTTTGCCTAACAAGTCCACATTGCTTAGCATCCGCACGCGCAAGGGCAAACCATCGCGTCGGAAGCGGGCGTGATTCATCTCCGCTTTGAGCAACGCCATGTTTACGTTCGACGGGCACTCGGGCGTGCAGCCTTTGCAGGAAAGGCAGTTGCTCAACGCCTCTTCCAACTCCGGTGATTGCAGCGGATCGTGACCAGCGACGCGCAACTCGAGCGCCGCGCGCAGGATGTTGGCGCGGCCGCGTGTCGACATCACTTCATCGCCCGTCGCCAGAAACGTCGGGCACATCATGGGCGCATCTTTGCGACAACCGCCGCAGCCGTTGCATTGCTCAAGATTGCCAATGAACGAGCGATCCTTGAAGGCGAAGGCGAGCACCGGCTCGAAGGGCAACTCCATCGGTTTCTCGAAATTGATGCGCAGGTTCTGATCGACCCGCGAACGTCCGTCGCTAAAAATCTTGCCGGGATTGAAACGATTCTTTGGATCGAACATCCGCTTGATCTCGCGCATCAACCCGAGCAATTCGTCGCCGACCTGCTCACGCATGAACTCGGTGCGCGCGATGCCGACGCCGTGTTCGGCCGAGAGCGAGCCTTTGAATTGCCTAACGAGCGCCGACGTTTGATCGGCCACCTGCCGAAACTTCCGCAAATCGTCCGCATCATGCAGATCGATGACTGGCCGCACATGGAGCAGGCCGGCGGCGGCGTGGCCGTAATAGGAAGCCTCCAGCCCGAGCGGATCCATGATGGCGCGCAGGCCGGCCACGTATTCCGGCAGGTGCCGCGGCGGAATCGCTGCATCTTCGATAAACGCGACCGGCTTGGCCGCGCCAACGCAACCAGTCAGGAGTGAGAGCCCTGCTTTGCGCACGGCCCAGACGAGATTCATATCGAGGGGACGCGTCAGAACTTTCGAGCGCAACCCGAGCCTTTTTGCTTCGAGGAGCGCGAGTCGTTCCGCCACGTCGTCGTAGAATTCGACGATCAAAAACGATTCACATGGTTTGGCATCGAGCTCGAGGAGATCGCGCGCGGCCTGGAAGAGAAGCTGGCCTTTCGTCTGGTCGAGCAACGGCTTGTCGACGTGCTCGATCGCAGCCGGTTTGAGATCGAGCAACTCGACCGTCGCCTGCATCGCTTCGGCGATTGATGCGAAAAAAATAATGCCGAGACCTTTCTCACGAGGGAGCGGTGAGATATTGAGCTCGGCCGAGAAAATGGCGGCGAGCGTTCCTTCGCTGCCGGCTAAAATTTCGGTCAGTTGCGGCGTGCGCAGGAAACGCTCGACGCCGTAGCCGTTCCAACGTTTTAGCATGCCGGGCGGCATCCTTTCGGCGATTGCGCTCGCCGAGTTTTGAACGAGCTGCTCAATCCAGGCACGCGTTTCCCCTAACGAATCGTTTGGTCCACCGATCGTCTCGACGCGGCCATCGGCCAGCACAATATCGAGCGAGCGCAGATGATCGGCGGTGGTTCCGTAAACGGGGACGCGTGCGCCGGAGGAATTGTTCGCGATCATGCCGCCGAGCGTGGCGCGCGAACTCGTCGCCACGTCGGGGCCGAAACAAAAACCGTGCGGTTTGAGGAAAGCGTTGAGTTGATCGAGCACCACGCCGGCGCCGACGCGCACGCTGCGTTTCTCCAAATCGAGATCGGTGATCTGCCGATTGTGCCGCGAGAAATCGACGATCAAGCCATCGCCGATCGCCCCCCCGGAAAGGCTGGTGCCCGCGCCGCGCGGCGTGATGGAAACGCCGGCATCAGCCACCGCGCGAATGATGGCGCTGGCCTGCGGCGCGCTACGCGGAAACGATACTCCGGCCGGTTCGATTTGGTAAATCGAAGCGTCGGTCGCGTAGAGTTGGCGCGTCAGATTATCGAACGAGACTTCACAGCCGGAAGCGACGATCGACTTTTGCTGGCTGGCCGAAATCGATCGCATCCGCGCATGCTGACGCATGGGGAAGGTGAATTCAATCACCGGCGTTCGCTGAAAGCTGTCCGAGAAGTCGTAATACAGCCATCCTGGCTGTTCGTCGTGCGGGCATCCTGCCTGCAGATCGGTCAATGCCGGGCTGGAAGCCCGCGCGACCTGACAGGCTGGAAGCCTGTCTTACAACGGCGACGCATTTCGGGCAGCTTCCAGCTAAAAAATGAGAGCGCGCCCATCGCTGGTCGCGCTCTCGAAGCTAAAGGAAATATTGCAGGTTTAAGTGTCTTCCTAGCTTTCGATACTTGTTTAAGCAGTGACGATGCCACCCGCGGAATGAATCTCATTTTGCGGCGGATTTTCACGGGATGGACGGGCCGGGCGGGCCGCCCGGCCGCCGAGACAGGCGAGCCGCCTGTCCTCCGACTGACGGCAGCGCACGCAGGTGATTATTTGGCAGCGCCTTGGGCAGCGGCGGTTTCCCATTCGGCCGTGACGCGCGTGAGTTCGTCGGCCACACCGAGCAGTTCGCGATTTAATTCCATGGCCGCGCCGCCGGCTTCGTAGGTCTCCGGTTTTTCCAATTCTTCGCTCAATTCCTTTTGGCGACCTTCGAGCGTGAGGATTCGGTGTTCCAATTCCTGCACGCGTTTGTCGCGATCGCGTTTCACTTTCGCTTCGGCTTTGCGCTGCTCGGCTTCGGCGCGGCGGCGTTCGCGCGTTTCTTTCAGGCCCAAGGCAGGGGCAGACGCACGGTCGCGGTCAGCGACTGCGGCGACAGGTTGGTCGTTAGCCAATTTCGCGCCGCTGGTGAGCGCGGCGCGGGCGGAAGTGGCTTTCGATTTATCGAGGTAATAATTGTAATCGCCAGCGTAAGGCGTGAGCTGGCCGGCCGCGATGTGGAGCACGCTTTTGGCAATGGCGCGGATGAAATAGACGTCGTGACTGATGAAGACGAGCGTGCCTTCGTATTGCGCGAGCGCGCCGAGCAGCGCATCGATGCTGCCGACATCGAGATGCGTGGTCGGTTCGTCCATGAGGAGAAGGTTCGGCGGATCGAGCAGCAACTTGACGAGCGCGACGCGCGTCTTTTCGCCGCCGCTGAGCACGCCGGTCGTTTTGAAAACGTCGTCGCCGCGGAAGAGAAAGGAACCGAGAACGGTGCGGGCGACCTGTTCCGAAACGGGATTTGGCATGTCTCGCACGGTGTCGAGCACGGTCATGCCGGCATCGAACATCTCGGCGCGGTGCTGGGAGAAATAACCGACCTTTGCGTTATGACCGAGGTTGCGGTCGCCGTTTTGCACGGGCAGGACGCCGGCCAGCAATTTTAAGAGCGTGGATTTGCCGGCGCCGTTCGGCCCGACCAAAACGATGCGCTGTCCGCGTTCGGCTTCGAAATTGAGCCCGCGATAAACGACCAGCTCGCCGTAAGCGTGATCGACTTCTTTTAAGGTAATGAGGCGATGACCGCTGCGCGGCGGTTGCGGGAAACGGAAGTGCACGGTCTTCTCGCGCGCGACCGGCGCTTCGATTTTTTCCATGCGATCGATCTGCTTCAACTTGCTCTGCGCCTGCGAAGCTTTGCTCGCCTTGGCGCGGAAGCGATCGGCAAAGGCCTGGAGCGACGCGATCTCTTTCTGCTGATTTTTGTAAGCGGAAAGCTGCTGCTCTTCACGCGCGGCGTTTTGTTCGACGTAGCTGTCCCAATTCCCGCGATAGCGATGCAACCGGCGATGCGCGATCTCGACGATGGACCCGACGAGTTGATTCAGGAATTCGCGATCGTGCGAGATCATCAAAATCGCGCCGTCGTAGTTCTTTAAATACTCCTGGAACCAGACGAGCGAATCGAGATCGAGATGGTTCGTCGGCTCGTCGAGGAGCAACAGGTCGGGTTCCTGCACGAGCAGACGCGCGAGATGCGCGCGCATGATCCAGCCGCCGCTCATCGCCTTGCCTGGGCGATCGAAATCGCTCTCGCGAAAAGCGAGGCCGGCGAGGATGCGTTTCGCTTTCGGTTCGACCTGCCAGCCGCCATGCTCGTCGAAAGCCTGGAGCGCGTCGTGATGTTCGGGCGAATCTTCCGGCGTCGATTTCATGGTGCGTTGCGCCTTCATTAATTCGGGAGACGCGGCGCAGGCCAGCTCGAGGACCGTTTCCTCGCCCGCGGGTGCATTTTCCTGCGGTAGAAAACCGATCGACGCCGATTTCTCGAGCGCGATCTTGCCGGCGTCGGGCGACGCTTCATCGAGGATGAGCGAGAAGAGCGTGGTCTTGCCTGCGCCATTCGGGCCGACCAAGCCGATGCGATCGCCCCGATTTACCTGGAGCGACGCGTCCTCGAAGAGGATGCGTCCACCGAAGCTTTTGGTGATTTGTGAAATGGTCAGCATGCGAGAGCGGGCAATGTCGGGAAGAGCTCGGATGGTGCAAGCAGCGCTGTAGCCGTTTCGCTGTGCGAAACGCGGGTATGGGGAAGACTACGGGAATCGGGGCCCGCGTTTCGCATAGCGAAACGGCTACAGGAAGACGCGCGTCCTCGCGGAGCCTGATCAGTGCGCCGCGTGATCTTGCGCGAGCAGCCAATCGAAACCGTGGCGGAGTTTCGTCATGGTCTGCGCGCTGAGCGGCGTGTTGTGATCCGCGCCGGGCAGCGGCACGATTTTTTTCGGACCTGCGTAAGCGTCGGATAACAAAAAGACGGCGGGCTCGCGGCAACGCGCCGCGTTGCGCACGCTGTCGAGATCAGACGGCAACCGCCAGGCGATCGGACCGGCGAGCAACCAAAGATTCCACCAGCCGTGTTGTTGGAGGACGATTTGGCGAAGCGCGGGCGGATTGTGCAGAATCAAGCCACCGACTTCGCGCTCCACGGCGACGTGCAAAGCGGCGGTGGTCCCGAGGCTCGCGCCGAAAACGATGACGCGTGCATGCGGCGCTTCGCGTTTGATTTGGTCGTAAGCCGCGAGCGCGGCTGGTCCGAGGCGATTCAAACGCGCCGGACCGGTGCTGCCGCCGAAGCCAGGATAATTGACGCCGAAAACCTTGAGCGCGTGGCCTGGAAACATGGACGCTTCGGCGGCGACCCAGCGATCGGCGCGATCGGCGTTTCCGTAAAAGCGGAGGATGGCGATATCGAAAGAGCCTTTGCTTTGCGCCTCGGGCGAAAGCGCCGTCCAGATTTCCAATCTCTCGTTCTCGAAAGAGACGAACTGCCGCTGCGCGCCGTGTGCATCGATCGAATACGTCGTTGGAAAAATGATGAGGCGATCGCTCATGGGCGTGAAAGCGGCAGCAATGATCAGCGCGATCACGAGGAGCAGAATTTTGCGCGTCACCTCGTGAAGCAAAGTGGTTTCGACCAGCAGAGACAAGCTTCGGCAAGACCGCGCTTCCCTCGAACCTCGATCCATCTATACTGATAGAAAGCCGCAGCGGCGAAAGGGACCAGGGTGGAAAAAAAGAAATCGGAATTCCAATCACGCATCGCTCGGATCGAGGAATTGATTCAGGGGATCGATGCGCTGCCGGACGAAACGGCGCGCAACCAAAGTCGCGAATTGGTGCAGGCGTTACTCGAATTGCACGGCGCTGGATTGAATCGCGCGCTCGAGATTTCTTACGATTCGCCGGCGGGCGGCGACGCGCTCATTGCCAAAATGGCGGAGGACGAGCTGGTCTCGAGTCTGCTTTTGTTGCACGGGCTGCATCCGCTCGATTTGGAAACGCGGGTGCGTCGCGCGATTGAGCAAGTGAAACCGCGGCTCGGGCTCCATGGCGGCAGCGTGGAATTGCTTGGGGTTTCGCCGGAAGGTCGCGTGCAATTGAAGCTGGAAGGAAATTGTCACGAATGTCCATCGTCACGGTTGACGCTGCGATACTCGATCGAAGAAGCGCTCTACGCGGCGGCGCCGGATTTAACCGGGCTCGACGTGGAAGGGCTCGCCGAGGAACACGCGAAACCCGCGACGAATGGCGCGGCTCCGATTCCGAAATTTACAGAATGCCCGTTACCGAATGGCGACGGACCAGTCGCACAGACAGCAGGAGCAAACATATGAGCAAACCACCACAACCAGTCCATATCCCCGGAAACCCCAAAGGCGAAGAGCTCGCCATCGATACCAAGGAACCGGGGCGCGGCGAAGGCGGGAAGAGTTATACGACAGCGCGGGACGCGACTGGCATTAATGCCGACGCGCGCGGGCCGATTCATCCGGACATGCCGAATTTGCAGCCGTCGTAAGCGGCCAAGAACTTCCACGCCATCTGACTTTCGGAGGGACGTGCTTCGGCATGTCCGCGCGTTGCTCTAGTGCGTCGATCAGTCCATGAAATCGAGTTCGTTTGAAACGCTGCGTCGTCTGGCCGGCGCGACGCAAAGCCTCGCCAGTCAGAAGGCGGAGTCGCAGGTGGAGCATTGCGAACTGTGCAGCGTCGGCCTTGCGCCGACGCATCGGCATCTGCTCGAAATGGCGACGCGCCGCATCGTCTGCTCCTGCGATCCGTGCGCGTTGCGTTTCGAAAGCGTGGTCGATGGCCGGTTCAAATTGATCCCGCGAGACACGAAGCCGCTCCCAGATTTCCAAATGAGCGACGTGGAATGGGAAGGGTTGGCGTTGCCGATCAATCTGGCGTTCTTTTTTTACGACACGCCTAACGAGAAGACGGCCGCTTATTATCCGAGCCCGGCCGGCGCGACTGAGTCGTTACTGCCCTTGACGGCGTGGGAGACGATCGTGAACACCAACCCGGTCCTGCGCGAGATGCAGCCGGATGTGGAAACGTTGCTCGTCAATCGCGTGGACGATCGCCGCGAATATTTCGTCGCACCGATCGATGTCTGTTTTGAATTAATCGGACTCATTCGAGTGCATTGGCGTGGGTTGTCGGGCGGCGAGGAAGTCTGGCGTGAGATCGATAAATTTTTTGCGCGCCTGAAAGGCGAACAGTGAGGCAATGCCTGATCTCGATTTCAAAGTAACGGGCGTGGAAGCGGCGGTGAATGGCATCGCGCCCTTGCTGCACTTCAAACTGGATGTGACCAACACGCCAGAGACCGAAGTGATCCAGAGCGTGATGTTGCAGGCGCAGATTCAGATTCAATCGACGCAACGCGCCTACATGCCGGACGAGAAGGAGAAGCTCGGCGAACTTTTCGGCACGCCCGATCGTTGGGGACAGACTCTGCGGGCGCGCTTGTGGACGCACGCCAGCGCGAACGTGCGGCAATTCAGGGGGAAGACGGAAACGATTCTGTCGGTGCCGTGCAGCTACGATCTCAACGTGGCCGCGACGAAATATTTTTACGCGCTCGAAGGCGGAGAGGTGCCGCTGCTCTTTCTATTTAGCGGCACCATTTTTTACCAGAGCGCGGATGAACGGCTGCAGATTCAGCAGATTTCGTGGAACAAGGAGTGCGCGTTCCGCATGCCGATCACTGTCTGGCAGGCGATGATGGACGAGCATTATCCGAACTCGGCGTGGTTGTCGCTGGAGCGCGGTTTGTTCGAGCGTCTCTATGCGTTTCGCCGGCGGGAAGGTTTGGCGGATTGGGATCAGACGATGGCGCGGTTGCTCGCGCAAAACGAGGAGCCTGCGAGGAACGGCGAATGAGGAGGCACGACGACGATTGGGGAGCGCACGCGACTCGCGTGCTGGTTGCGGCGACTCGCCGCAACGAACTTGTCATCGGTTTGGAGAGCCGCGCCCACGAGGACGGTGGAAGAGAAGAAAAGTTCGCAACTCGCGAAAGCCTTCGGAGTTGCCAGCACGCGAGTCGCGTGCGCTCCCCAATCATATGAACACGGCAATCGTCGAGAAGGTCGTAAACGCTGTCCTCTACGAGGGCTACATCCTCTATCCTTACCGCGCGTCGTCGAAGAAAAACCGGGAGCGCTTCACGTTTGGACGGGTCTATCCGGAGGATTACAGCATCGCACAGGAAGGCGCGGAGCCGTTCGTCATGCAGACCGAATGTCTCGTGCGCGATGAGTCAAAGGATGCGCGGCTGGTCGTCACCGTTCGCTTTCTGCATCCAATGGCGCGCGAAGTGGGCCGGCTCGCGCAACCGCTGAACGAGTTGCCAGCCGGCGAACCGACCGGTCTTGAATTTGTCCCGGAATTGCAAGTCGCCGGAAAACTTCATCAGACCTGGCAGGAAGTGGTGGAACAAAAAGTCGAACTCGAAGCGATTGCGCTCAACGAAGGCGCGAAGGCCGCGCATGAGTTCGCCTTTCCAGCGACGCGCACATTCGAGCCGCTGCCCGATGAGAGCGGAAAAATCATCGCGGTGTTGGTGCGCCGGCAGGAAGCGGTTCACGGCGTGATCGAGCTCGCGACGGCGCCGGTCGACGACGCGGTCTCGAAAGTAACGGTGCGCATTCTGAATCGGACTCCAGTTCCGCCGGACGAGATCGAAAATCAAAGCGCGATCATCATGCGCACGTTCACTTCCGCGCACACCATTCTGCACGCGGATGGAGGCGAGTGGCTTTCGTTGACTGATCCGCCGCCGGCTTACGCGGAGGCGACGGCAGCTTGCAAAAACATTGGGGCCTGGCCGGTTCTCGTCGGCGACGAAGCGAAGAAGGAACGCGACGCGATGCTTTCGTCGCCGATCATTCTTTACGATTACCCGCAGATCGCGCCGGAGAGCCCGGGCGATCTTTATGATGGATTGGAGATCGACGAAATTCTCACGTTGCGCGTGATGGCGATGAGCGATGCGGAAAAAATCGAGATGCGCCAGATCGATGAGCAGGCGCGCAAAATTCTGGAGCGCACCGAATCATTGCCGAGCGATCATTTGCTCAAGATGCATGGCGTGATGCGCAACGTGAGTTCGCCACACGAAGATTTTTTCAATCCGGGTAAAAAGCTGGAGACCGCCACCGTCGGCGGAGTGGAAGTGAAAGCGGGTGATCGCGTGCGCATTCGACCGAAAAAACGCGCGGATGCGATTGATATGGTGCTCGATGGCAAAATCGCTGTAATCGAGGCGGTCGAGGAAGATGTGGAAGGCGGCGTGCAACTCGCGCTCGTCCTCGATGATGATCCCGGTCGCGATCTCGGAATGCTGCGCCAGCCTGGCCATCGCTTCTTCTACGCCACGGATGAAGTCGAGCCGATAAGCTGAGGCAGAGTCGGCCCCGGTTACGGTTCGCCGCTGGGCGAAACTTTTCGGGCCATGAAAATACCCAGAGCGTCGAGAGAACTGCGAGACCCGCGCAAACGGCCGGTCCCGAGACGAATCGATTTTCGCACGACTCCCAACGCCGCAGTCCAATGTTCGGTGGCGAGAGGCACTTCGGTCTCGACGCCGGACGTCCCAATTTTTTTCTCAAAAATGGAGGCCCGCAGCAAGTTGAACTGTTCGGCCAGAGCGGTCAGAATCTGACCTCGCGGGAGACGTGCCGGAGTGCTCTTCGCGACCTTTCCCCGCGCCACGCCGGCAACTTTGGTGAGTAAAGATGCAATCTGCGCATCGGTCAGGAGGATCTGGTTGGCGAGAGCGATCCGATCGCCTTCCGCAATTTTCTTTTCGATGGCGGCGACCACCGCGAGAAAAAAGGGCGATTTGGTTAGAGCATCTTTCGACATCGGGATGGAGCGAACTGTAAGGAATGATTGCCGAACAAGGAGCGATCTGCGAAGTGAAAGTGAATGGTGAAACTGGTCAGGCCGCTGCAAAGTCGGTCCCGCTATCCCGAATCAGTTTCGCCTAACGAGTCAAACCAGGAATAATTTATGCCGCATGTTGTGACCAATAAGTGTGTTGAATGCAAGTTCACCGATTGCGTGGTGGTATGCCCGGTGGCCTGTTTTTACGAGTTGGATAAACAACTTCTTATTCACCCGGAGGAGTGCATCGATTGCATGGCCTGCGTGGATGAATGCCCAGTCCATGCCATCTATGCCGAGGAGGATGTTCCGTCCGAGTTTCAAGTCGATATCGAGTTTAACGCGGTCGAGGCGAGGCGGGTGCAGGAGTCTGGCCAGGGTGCTATCGAGACGAAAAAGGAAGCGTTGCCCACCGCGGAAAAGAAGAAAGCAGAATTGGGTTACTAGTCGATCGGAGATGGCGAAGCGCATTCTCGTCGCGGGAATCGGAAATATTTTTTTCGGGGACGATGCGTTTGGTTGCGAAGTGGCCAAAGAAATGGCGCAACGTTCGTGGCCGGACGGTGTGCGTGTAACCGACTTCGGCATCCGCAGTTACGATCTCGCATACGCGATCATGGATCGCTACGACGCGACCATTTTGGTCGATGCGACGCCGCAAGGAAGCGCGCCTGGAACGGTCTACTTGATTGAGCCCGACCTGAAAAAACTGGACGAACTACCCGAAGAGGCAGTTAATGCTCATAGCATGAATCCGGTTCGCGTTTTGCAACTGGTCCGCTCATTGGGCGGCACGCCGGGATGGCTACGCGTCGTCGGCTGCGAGCCAGCCGTGCTCGAATCGGAGGATGGAACAATGGGTTTGAGCGCGTCCGTGCAAGCCGCTGTTACCCCCGCGATCGAGATGATTGAATCACTGATCAACGAAATTTTTGGCGAGGATTTTCTCCCCTCTTCTTCTTCCCTTTCCAAACCGAAGCTCTAACGAAATGCGAATAAATAGTGAGGACGATATGAATGTAGCAGAAATGTGCTGGGCGATTTTGGGCGGGATCATTGCGCTGGTCGCGGTGATTTCAATTATTTCAATGATTCCGGAATTGCGGCGCTATTTGCGACTCCGAAGCATGTAGTCCCGCGATCCCGCACTCATTTTCCAGCAGTAGTTTTAGATATGTAAATCAGTCAGCGAATAGAAACCGGACGCGTCCGGCCAACCGGAGCCGAATCGTGCCCAGACAGGAACAAAGACCATGGTAGCAACAAACGAAGCGTTTAAGCACAAAGAGTCGGCCGTGAAGGAAGTTCACGTGATCTGGATGACGACAGGGTTGGGATGCGATGGGGATTCGGTTTCCATCACGGCGGCCACGCAGCCGAGCATCGAGGACATCGTCATGGGTAACATCCCGGGATTGCCCAAAGTGCACATCCACAATCCCGTTATCGCTTACGAAGTAGGCGATGAGTTCATGAAATTTTGGTTCGACGCCGCGGCCGGCAAGCTCGATCCGTTCGTCCTCGTCCTGGAAGGCTCCGTGCCGAACGAGAAGATCAAGAAGGAAGGTTACTGGGCAGCGATGGGGACGGATCCCGACACGGGCCAGCCGATCACCACGAACGAATGGATCGACCGGCTCGCGCCCAAAGCGCTGGCCGTGATTACCTCCGGCACCTGCGCCGCTTACGGCGGCATTCACGCCATGGAAGGCAACCCGACCGGCGCGATGGGGCTCGCCGATTATCTCGGCTGGGATTGGCGTTCCAAAGCCGGCTTACCGATCGTGAATGTCCCCGGTTGCCCCGTGCAGCCGGATAACATGATGGAGACGCTGCTGTATCTCCTCTATCAAGTCGCCGGGATGGCGCCGCTCATTCCGCTCGACGAGCAACTGCGCCCGACGTGGCTCTTCGGTAAAACGGTGCATGAAGGCTGCGATCGCGCCGGTTATTACGAGCAAGGTGATTTCGCGCGCGAGTACGGATCGCCGAAATGTCTGGTCAAGATCGGATGCTGGGGACCGGTCGTTAATTGCAATGTGACGAAGCGCGGCTGGATGGCCGGCATCGGCGGTTGCCCGAATGTGGGCGGCATCTGCATCGGCTGCACCATGCCGGGATTTCCGGATAAGTTTATGCCGTTCATGGACGCGCCTCCGGGTTCAGCGCTCTCGACCAAAGTGGTGAGCAGTTGGGGCGGCATTCTGCGCAAACTGCGCGCCATCACCAACACCACCGTGAATAAGGAACCGAAGTGGCGTCACCCGCGTGGCGAACTCACCACCGGCTACGAACCGAAAAACTACGCCCGCAATTAAATGGCTTTCGCAAATTCGCTAACTCAACTGGAACACTAACATGCCTGATATTCTCACCGCACCAGCCACCAAAACTTCCGCGCCATCCGGCAACATCGTCGAGATGTCGTGGGATCCGATCACGCGCATCGTCGGCAGCCTTGGCATCTACACGAAGATCGATTTCGACTCGAAGAAAGTGATCGAGTGCTACAGCACGTCGTCCATCTTCCGCGGTTATTCGATCTTCATGCAGAACAAGGATCCGCGCGATTCGCACTTCATCACCAGCCGCATCTGCGGCATTTGCGGTGACAACCACGCGACTTGCTCGGTCTACGCCCAAAATATGGCCTACGGCGTGAAGCCGCCAGCTTTGGCCGAATGGATCGTGAACCTCGGCGAAGCGGCCGAGTACATGTTCGATCACAACATTTTCCAGGATAACCTGGTCGGCGTCGACTTCTGCGAAATGATGGTGAAGGAGACGAACCCCAGCGTGTGGGAAAAAGCGCAGCGCACCCCTGCGCCGCATTCCGACGATCACGGCTACAAGACGATCGCCGACATCATGACGGCGCTGAATCCGTTCACCGGTGAGTTCTACCGCGAGACGCTACACGTCAGCCGCTATACGCGCGAAATGTTCTGCCTCATGGAAGGCCGCCACGTCCATCCGTCCACGCTTTATCCGGGCGGCGTTGGCACCGTGCCATCGATCCAAATCTTCACCGACTACACGGTGCGGCTGATGCGTTACATCGAGTTCATGAAGAAATGCGTGCCGCTGCACGACGATCTCTTCGACTTCTTCTACGAGGCACTGCCCGGCTACGAAGAAGTGGGCCGCCGCCGCATCCTGCTCGCCTGCTGGGGCTCGTTCCAGGACCCAGACGTGTGCGATTACGATTACCGCACGATGGATAAATGGGGCAACGCCATGTTCGTCACGCCCGGCATTATCATCGATGGCGAACTGGTCACGACCAACCTGGTCGAAATCAACCTCGGCATCCGCATCCTGCTCGGCTCCTCCTTCTACGACGATTGGGATAACTCGGAAACGTTCGTGAAGAACGATCCGTTAGGCAATCCAGTCGACAAAAAACATCCGTGGAATCAGACGACCATTCCAAAACCGCAGAAGCGGGACTTCGCCGGCAATTACACCTGGGTGATGTCGCCCCGCTGGCTCGACAAACGCACCGGCGATCATCTTGCCATGGACACAGGCGGCGGACCGATCGCGCGCCTCTGGGCAACCGCGCTGGCCAAGAAGGTCAACATTGGCTACGTCGAATCGACCGGCCAAAGCGTGAAGATTCGCCTGCCCAAAACCGCGCTCAAAGACGAGGCCGAGTTCGAATGGAAAATCCCGCAGTGGAGCAACGCGATCGAACGCGATCGCGCCCGCACTTACTTCCAGGCTTATGCCGCCGCCTGCGCGCTGCATTTCCTCGACAAGGCGATGAAAGAAGTTCACGCCGGACGCACTGCGACCTTCACCCCCTTCAAAGTGCCGGACGAAGGAATCGGCTGCGGATTCCACGAAGCCGTTCGCGGTGTTCTGTCGCATCACCTCGTCATCCGCAAAGGCAAAATCGCGAATTACCATCCGTATCCGCCCACGCCGTGGAACGCCAATCCGCGCGACATCTACGGCACGCCTGGCCCTTACGAAGACGCCGTCCAAAACACGCCGATCTTCGAGGAGAACGGGCCGGATAAATTCAAAGGCATCGACATCATGCGCGCCGTGCGCAGCTTCGATCCTTGCCTGCCGTGCGGTGTGCACATGTATCTCGGCAAAGGCAAAGTCCTGCGCCAAAACCATACGCCGACCGCGTTCGCCGGCCTCGCGCACTAACTGCGTGTTCAGTTCAGGACTGGTAGGGCGCGACCGCCGGGCGCGCCGGGGGAATGACGGACATTAAACACAAACCAATGATCACACTCGAAGCACAACCCGACGAAATCTACGATATCGAACTCGAGCACAGCCTGCTCGAAGCCAACGCCAAACTCGCGAAGGAAAATCGCGCGCTCCTCGATAAAAACGGCGCGACCGCCATCGACTTTATGGGCGCGATCGGCTCCGGCAAAACCACGCTCATCACCAAACTCGTCGAGAAGTTGAAAGACAAAATCGGCGTCGCGGTCTTCAACGGCGACGCCACCACGAGCAATGACGCCGATGCCATCGAGAGCCAGAACGTGCCCGTCGTGCAGATCGCCACGATCAACGGCTGCCATCTCGACGCGAATCTGGTCGGCAAAGGCCTCAAGCAAATCGAGCTCGATAAA
The DNA here is from genome assembly GCA_038258245.1 of Chthoniobacterales bacterium. GTDB lineage: Bacteria > Verrucomicrobiota > Verrucomicrobiia > Chthoniobacterales > UBA10450 > JBBSQB01. The sequence goes on along the minus strand of JBBSQB010000011.1, from coordinate 334 downwards.
TTGCGGCTCATCTTCATCGAGAACATCGGCAACCTCATTTGCCCTGCCGAATTTCCGCTTGGCTCGAAAGCCCGCGTCGTCGTCGTCAGCGTGACCGAAGGCCCGTGGATGGTGCGCAAACATCCGCACATGTTCCTCGGCGCCGAGGTGGTCGTGATTAACAAAATCGATCTCGCCCACGTCATGGAAGAAGTGAGCGTTGACCAATTGAAGGCCGACGTGCACAAACTGAAACCCGACATCAAAGTTATCGCCACCAGCACGCGCACCGGCGAAGGCCTGGACGAACTGGAAAAGGCGCTCCTCGCCGTCTAACCGGAAGGATGCACGAGCT
>JBBSQB010000010.1:0-110275 GCA_038258245.1 Chthoniobacterales bacterium | reverse complement strand
GCTTCACCAGCTTCGCCAGTGTCCAGATGGCGGCCACGCCGATCGCGCCCGCGCCGATGAAGCGCACGTAGTGGGTCCAACCGGCGCGCGCAGCCTCGGCGGCCGGGGCCGCCGTATAGAATATCTGCGTGAAGTGAGGCACGGCCCAAGCCCAACCGATGAGCGCACCGACCAGCATCGCGACCCCCACCCACAAGCCGACCAAATGCCCGATGGCAAGCAGCGCAAACGACAACCCAAAATCGAACCCCGTCGCTCCGCCCCTTGCGCCACCGACGCGGAAGTAGCTGCTGACGGTTTCGGCAAATACCCTGGTCTGCACGATCACGTAAAACACAGCCGACACGATGGCGCCCCACAGGACCGCCTTGAGGCCAGCGCCGCTGGTTTCGACCCTTTCCGCCTCAGTGCCAGGTGCGTCACCCGAGCCGACCTTCAGCACTTCTGCGCAGGCCACACCTTCCGGGTAAGGAAGATCCGAATCCGTGACCATCGCCCGCCGCAACGGGATCGTGTACATCACGCCAAGGATGCCGCCGGTGGCGCAAATCGCGGCCGATGTCCAGAACGGGAACCCCGACCAGTAGCCCACGATGACGAGGCCGGGGAGCACGAAAATGATCGCCGACAGCGTGCCGGCCGCGGAAGCGATGGTCTGCACGATGTTGTTTTCCTGAATGGTGGCGTTGCGCATCGCCTTCAAGATCGCCATCGAAATGACGGCGGCGGGGATCGACGTCGAAAAGGTGAGTCCGGCCTTGAGGCCGAAGTAAACATTGGCCGCCGTGAAGACCAGCGTGATGAGAATCCCGATGATGATCCCGCGGATGGTAAGTTCTTTTCCCATATTCGTTCGCCGAGGAGAGCGGGAAAGGCCGCGGAAGGCAACTGCAAATCGCTTGGGTTCCGCTGTAGCCGTTTCGCTGTGCGAAATGCAGGTGTTGATTCTACGGCCAGGGTCGACTTCGCATTTCGCGGGGCGAGACGCCTCCAACTTGCGGCCCGCTTCCCACGCAAGCAGGAAGCTCGCGCTACCTTGATTCTCTCGATCCTCGCCTCAGGCTCTCCGCCTCGTTCCTAGACCACGGGCGCCAATTCCCCCGTTTCGCATAGCGAAACGGCTACAGGCGGACCCTTCGCGAGGCAGGCCACGCTCTAAGGCGCGGGCGGGGCGGGGGAGGTGGCCGGCTTTTCGACGATGATGGTGACGCGCCGATTCTTGGCGCGGTTGATCGGATTGTCGGTGCCGTCGGGATCCGCGTTCGGCGCGACGGGGTTCTCTTCGCCAAGACCCTTGCCCGTGATATGCGAGGGATTCACGCCGCCGTTTTTGACCAGCCAATCCTTCACCGCATCCGCGCGTTCGAGGGATAATTTGAGATTGAAATCCTGGCCGCCTTTCGAGTCGGTATAGCCTTCGACGGTAACGTTGCTCTCCGGAAACTGGGAAAGCACGACGGACACTTTCTTGAGCGCGTCTTCCGCCGCCGATTTCAGTTCAGCCTTGTTGTAATCAAAAAGAACGTCGCCCGATAAATTCATGCTGAGCGATTTGCCGGTCTCCTGATATTGCAATTCCTGCTTTGCCTTTTCGAGGTCGATCTCCTTCTGCTGCAAATCGAGACTCTTCTTTTGCAATTCCAGCTTTTGCTTTTCGAGAGCCGCTTCCTTTTTCTGAATGTCCTTATCGGTCGAAGTGTCCTGCGCAAAGGCGACGCCGACGAACAGACCGAGAATCAATGCGACGAGGGCGGCTCGTCCGCCTGGAAAAATAGTTTTCATCGCTACTGAATCGCTTTTGCGCGGCGATCAGAGCGGGTTTGCGGCGAAGAATGTTCGTTACGGCTTGGACTTCGTCGCCGCTGCGGTCCACTCGGTGATTTGTGGGACGAGCCGCTGTTTCAGTTCCGTGCGGAAAGTGATTTCATCGATCGCTTGCGCGACCGCTTTGTGGCTCTCGGCCGGCAGATTCTTTTGGGCGAATTGCTTCAGCTCGGTCGCGCGCGCCGTCTCCGAGAAGAAATTGAAGAGGCCGGGCGCATAACGATTCGCGCCGAGCGCATCGGTCTTGGCCAGCAATTCCTTCATGTGCTTCTGCGCGAATTGCCAGGCCATCTCGGGATGATCGCTGTAGCGGGCGACGCGCGGCACCACGCTGATCGCGCGGCTGACCGGCAACTCGTCCGACACCGCAATCTGAAGCGCTTCTTTAACCAGGCGCGGATCGGTCGTTTGGGTGAGCGCGTCGTAATAATTTTGCTTCTCCTCGATGCTGGTCGTCTTGCGGCCGAGCTCGTGCAGTTTGTCCCAGGTGCCTTCGTCCGCGTAACGGCCGACGACGTTGAGAATGGCCGGGCGGAGATCGGGCGGGATGGCGTTGGGATCGTCGAGATATTTTTGAAAACGCTCGCGGCAACCGGCGACGATCGCGGGATCGTTTAGATCGCCCAGTGCGTCAATGAGATCGGCGCGCAAGGTGGCCGAGCGAGCGGGCTCGTCCTTCTTCGGTTCCCAGCCGATTTGATCGAAAATCGGCCGCAACAAACCGCGCGCGTAATTTTGGAAAGCGCCGCGCGGCTTGGTCCCGGCGAGTAGTTGATTGATAAAGGCGAACGAGTTCATGACCTGCTCGCGCTCGGCCAGGCCGGCGCTCGCCGGTAATTTTTCGATCAAGCCGAGGTAGAGCGAGAGCGGCGCGCGATTCGCCTGGAAGAGCGCCCAGGAATCGCTCAACAAATTAACGCGATCGGCTTCGCTCAACGCCTTCAGTTCACCGCGCAAAAGTTTCCAGGAACCGGCGTCATACTGCACGCGATAGTTGCCCGTGCCGTCGACGTTGAGCTTGAGCGGCTTGTCCAACGGAACGTTCGGCAACGCCATTGTCTTCTTCGTCATGAGCACGGTTTGCGGCGCGCTCTCGGCCAGCGCGTAGGTCACCGGGATGGGCCAGAGCAGCGACGAGGGCTCCTTCACGTTGACTGTGAAACGCTCCTGCGTGAGCGCGACTTTGGCGCCGTCTTCGCGATTCACTATGATCACCGGAAACCCCGGTTGCTCCGTCCAGCTCGTGGCGATTTTGGCCACGTCGCGCCCGGAGACTTTGGCCAGGGCGGCCCACAAATCGGCCGTCGTCGTATTCGAATTTTTGTGTGCCGCCATGTATTGGCGAATGCCGTCGCGGAACACATCCGGCCCGAGAAAACTTTCGAGCATGCGGATGAATGACTGGCCCTTCTTATAAGTGATGTCGTCGAACGCGCCGTTCGCGTCCGCTTCGGTCAGAATTTTTTGCTGGATCGGATGCGTGGTCGAACGCGCGTCGCCTTCCATCGCCGTCTCCTTGGCCATTCCGCTGCGCCGGGTCGGGTCGCGTGGAGTGTCGGTCGCCAGCCAGACTTCCCATTGCGGATTGAAATGCGCGGTGCACTTGCTTCCCATCCAGGACGCGAAGCCTTCGTTCAGCCAAAGATTATCCCACCACGCCATCGTCACGAGATCGCCGAACCATTGATGAGCCATCTCGTGCGCGATCACGGCGAAGACGCGTTTGCGCGTGGCGTCGGAAGATTTTGCCGGATCGAAGAGGAGCGCGGATTCGTAATAAGTGATGCCGCCCCAGTTCTCCATCGCGCCGCCGAAACCGCCGGGTAACGCGATCTGATCGAGCTTCGGCAGCGGGTAGGGGACGCCGAAGTAGTCGTTGTAGAACTTCAGAATTTGGGCGGACGATTCGAGCGCGTAGCGGCCCTGCTCCGCTTTGCCTTTCGTCGCGATGACGCGGATTTGGGTTTCGCCCACTTTGGTTTCAATGAGATCGAGTTCGCCGGTGACGAAGACATTCAGGTAGCTCGCCATCGCGGGCGTCATGCCGAAACGCACTTCCTTGCCGCCTTCGACTTTCTGCTCGTGCTCGATCGGCATATTGGAAACGGCCAGGAAATTTTCCGGGACGACAGCGGTCAGTTGAAAGCGCGCGCGGAAGCTCGGTTCGTCCCAGCACGGGAAGAAGCGGCGCGCATCAGTCGCTTCGAACTGCGTGCCGAGCATCGTCTTCGCTGCGCCGCTGCCGTGTTCCTGGTATCGGCAATAGAAGAGGCCGCTGCCTTGCTCGTTGATCTTGCCGGTGAAGCTGAGCGCCAGCGTGTGAGTGCCGGCCGTTAACTCGTTAGGCAAAGCTACGGTCAACGTCTGCTCCTTCGCGTCAAGCGTGAGACTGGCCGCGGGCAACGGCTGGCCGTCGATGGCGCCGTCGGCGATGCGCAATTGCAGCGCGTTCAAGACCAGCTTTCGCACCGGCTTGCGCACATCGAGTTTCACCGTCTCCGCTCCGGAAAAAGTGAGCGCCTTCAAGTCGGGCTTCACGCGGATGGCATATTCCGTCGGCACGACCTCTTTCGGGAGTTTGCCGGGGGTGGCGTTAAAATCGAAGGGCTCTTCTCCGTTCACTGAGGAGAGAGCGACGAGGGAAGCGAAGGAGAGAAGAAGGCGAAAACGCATGCTGCAATAAATCTCGCAGACCTCCCTTTTGGCAAGGCCAAGCCGTCACCGCGCGCCGGCGGCCTCATTGCACCATCAAAAGCAGCACGAGCACGCCGTCGCCGATCTGCGGACCTTTGATGACGAGCGGGCTGCTTTTGCTCAGCCGGGCTTCCGTTTCGAGAAGAACTTTCTTCTCCTGAAATAACTGCAAATTAAGCAGGTAGGTGGAATTGGTGACGCCTTTCGAGTCCACGTGGAGCGAGAAATATTTGCTCGAGGCCATCCAATCTTCGTCGCCCTTGTTCAACTTCTTGCTCGCCTGGCCGATGAGCTTGAACTGGTTGTAGCCAAACAAGTGGTGCAGCGTTTTTTGGAGAGGCCGCAGCTCGGCGGGCGTGGGTTCGGGCTGGGCGACATTGCGGGCGATGACGATCCCGCTCCAGATTTTTTCCGGCTCCGCCGCGCGAACGCTTCCAGGCAGCCACGCCATGGCGGCCAGGAAAATGAGGAGCAAACGCAGCGGCATCACGATTATTTGGAGGCGTACTCCGGTGGCAAAGTCTTCAAGCCATCCAGCCAGATCACGGTGGCCTTTTCGTCCTTCGCCTGGAAGACGGAGACGGAAGCATTTGGGTTCGCCGCGGGATCGACCCGCGCATTCAGAATCTGCGAAAGATATTGCGACTGATCGGCCGGCCCCTGCTCGCGCATAATGAAGATGGCGCAAACCGCGAAGATGGCGAGCGACGTGGCGCCCACCCAGACGAGCCGGCCGAGCGACCAGCCGGGCCGGGGCGCGGTTTCGCGCCCGCGCGCGCCGGCGGTAGGCGCTTCGGCCGCGATTCGCTGGCGCAGTTGATGATTGAAGAAATCCTCGTTGCCCAGCGGCGTGGCGGCCAATTGTTCCTTAAGGAAAACGCCCAGCTTGTGCGCGTCGCGCTTTTCCACTTCCGCCTGGGCCTTATCAGGCAAGGCCGCCTCAAACTCGCTCAGCTCCGCGCCGCTCAATTCCCCATCGACCCACGCGGTCCATTTTTCCTCAAACGTTTTCATAAACATCCCTCAGCAATCCTTGTAATTTTTTGCGCGCGTAGAACAAACGCGACATCACCGTGCCGATCGAGCATTCCAGCGATTCGGCGATCTCGTGATATTGCATGTCCTGCGTTTCCTTCATCAAAATGACGGCGCGATGTTCCGGCGAGAGCTGCGCAATCGCGGCATCGATCCGCACCCGAATCTCCGCCTGCTCGAGCCGCTGCGCGGGAGGCGCCTCTGCTTTTGGCATCGTGCGCGACGCCGGGTCCACCGCCTTTAAAGCAATGCCGTCATCGAACTCCATGCCCGAACCTTTGACCTGCTTTTTCCGTAACCAATCGATCGTCACGTTGGTCACTATCCGGTAGATCCAGGTGTAGAACGAAGAGCTGCCGCGAAAGCGGCCGATCGATTTCCACGCTTTCACGAAGCTGTCTTGAGCCAGATCCCAGGCATCCTGCTCGTTATGGACCATGTTATAGATCATGCCGAAAATTCTTTGCCGATAGCGCGTGACCAGCTCGTCGAAGGCATCGGTGCTACCGGCCTGGCTTTGCTTGACCAAGTCGGCATCAGACACTTCCGCCGGAGTCGCTGCCGTATTCATTTTGGACGGATTACCGGCTAATTCATTCAAGCGATTCGGCTTAAAGAGTGCCGAAGCGCCGCCGCCATTCGCCCCGATATTCGCCCATCAGGCTGATGATGCCATCGCGCACCTGGAAGAGGCGTTGTTGCAGCACGGAATGCTGGGTGGGGGAGATGCAGCGATCCCGGAGCAATTGCGCGGCCGCGTCCATCGCCGTGGTGATCGCTTTTAAGGCGCGCTTTAAGTAGGCGATCGTCATGCCGATCTCGTCCGCGTCCTCGCCGCTGAGGGCGGCTGCGAGTTTGGCGCTGGCCAGAGCGGAATGGGTCGCCAGTTTCACCGCCGCGGGCTCGCCTTGCAGGGTGCTATCGTCATCGAAAAGTTGATCGATCCAGACGGTGAGGGCAAAGGCGGCGCGATAGAGGCTGTGCTCCTCGAAGGTATCACTGGCGGCGTCGAAAATCGGGCTGGGCGGGTCGTCTTCTTCTTCCTCGTCCTGGGAAAGCAAGGCATCCACTTCGCTGCTCCAATCGTGCTCGTTGGCGAGCGAGGTCCAGCCCATTTCGCGAGCGATGATTTGGTCGCGCTGCGGATCGTCGAGATACTTCTCGAGAAGCTCCATATACGTCTCAGTTTTATGGTCCTGCTGCTGCAGGAAACGCTCCCACTGGTATTCGTCCCAAGCTCCTTCTGGCTCGTAGTCCTCGCCGGGCATGCCTTTGTCTTAGGCCAGCTTGGGAGAAGGCGCAAAATTTTTGTCAGGCGCGCGGTGACGGCTGCGAAGCGTCGACCCGGCTCTTCTCGGCGCGCTTGCTTTGGAGGCGGAGTTGTCCGCAGGCGGCGTTGATGTCGTGGCCTTTTTCGCGGCGCAACGTCGCAGTGACACCGTGTTCGCGCAGGATGCTGTGGAACCTTTCCTGCCGCGCGATGGAAGGGCGCGACCACTCCAGGCCTTCGACCGTGTTGTAGGGAATCAGATTCACTTTAGCCAATAGACGCTTCGCGTGGCGCGCCAGTTGATGCGCTTGATCCTCCGAGTCGTTCACATCGGCGATAAGGATGTATTCGAAAAGCAGCCGCCGTTTTCGCGCGACGTATTCATCGCAAGCCGCCAGCAAGGTCGCGAGAGGATATTTTCGATTGATCGGCATGATGAGATCGCGCACCTCGTCGGTCGCGCCGTGGAGCGAAATGGCGAGGCGAAACTGGGTGGTCTCGAAGGCCAGTTTGCGAATCTGCGGCGCCAGCCCGCTCGTCGAAAGCGTAATATGGCGCGCGCCGATCTCGAGCCCCCAAGGCGCATTGATGATGCGGATCGCTTGCAGAACGTTGGTCAGATTGGCCAACGGTTCGCCCATTCCCATGAAGACGACGTTGTCGATGCGATCGCCGGTCGCCTTCTCCACCGCGAGCAGTTGATCGACGATCTCATCCGGTTGCAGGTTGCGCGAAAAACCATCCAGCCCGCTCGCGCAAAATTTGCAGCCGTAAGCGCAGCCTACCTGGGTCGAGACGCAAAGCGTCTGCCGATCCGACCGTTCGCCATCAAAGCCGACGGAAGCGGGGATGAGGACCGACTCGATCAGATTGCCGTCGACGAGGCGGAAGAGAAACTTGCGCGTCGTATCGGCGGAGCCGAGCACGCGAACGGTGTCGAGTTTGTCGAAGGAAAAGTCGACCGCGAGCTGATCGCGCAAGGCCTGCGGTAAATCGGTCATCGCCTCAAACGACGGCACGCGCTTCTCGTAGAGCCAATCCGCGATCTGTTTCGCGCGAAACGCCGGTTGTCCAGCCGCGACGACATGCGTCTGCAATTCGTCCAACGTTAACGACTTGATCGAAAGTTTCGGCATAGGGCAACTTAGCGTTGTCGCACTTTCTGTCACTCAGCCTCCGAACGACCTCGGAGGGACGGGCGCTGTCCCCGTCCTCGATTTGCGCGGGGACGACACGGCGGCCGTCCCTCCAGGATCAGTTTTTCAACAACGTTGCCGCGTGTTTGAGCGCGGAATCACTCTTCCCGCCCAACATGCGCGCGATCTCTTCCTGTCGCGCTTTTCCCTTCACCAAATGGAGCTCCGAAAAAGTGCGACCCTGCGCCACTTCCTTCGTCACCACAAAATGCGTCGCTGCCGCCGCCGCCACCTGTGGCAAATGCGTGATGCAAAGCACCTGATGATCTTCGGCCAACGCGCGCATCTGCGCGCCAACCGCGTTGGCGATTTCGCCGCCGACATTGGCGTCGATCTCATCGAAGACGAGCAACGGAATCGCGTCCTGCGCGGCGAGCGCGGATTTAATTGCCAGCATGAGCCGCGAAATTTCGCCGCTCGACGCGATCGATCGCAGCGGCTTCAGCGGCTCGCCCGGATTGGGCGAAAAGAGTAATTCCACCGCATCGAGGCCGCTCGCGCGCGGCGTTTCCAGCGCAGTCAGTTTTGCCTCGAACTCCGATTGGCGAAAACCGAGGTCGCGCAGATTGCCGCGCACTTTCTCAGAAAGTTTGGGAGCCGCCTTAGCGCGCAGTTTCGTTAGTGCATCGCCGCTCTTCTGCATTCGTCCGCGCACTTTCTCGATCTCGGCGGTGAGCCGCTCCAGCTCGGCATCGCGGCCTTCGATCTTGCGCATCCGCTCGTCCGCGCGTTCGCCGAACGCGATCACCTCCGCGATGGACCCGCCATATTTGCGCTTCAAAGATTCAAAAAGCGAGACACGCTGTTCGAGCGCGGCGAGCTGTTGCGGATCGAGATCAAGACGCTCGGCGTAACTGGCGAGCGAGTGCGCAATCTCGGAAAGTTCCAGCACGCTCGCTTCGTGCGCTGTCGCGAAAGGCGCCACCGCGTCATCGATCTTCTCCAGTTCGCGCAAGAGCCGCTGCGTCTCGGCCAGTTGGGCTAAAATGGAATTCTCCGCTTCGGCCAGGCGTTGCGAAACGCCGGAAGCCAGCTCGATCAATCGCTGGCTGCTGCTCGCCAGTTTGTAGCGTTGTTCGATGTCTTCCTCCTCCAGCGCGCTCAGATTTGCCGCCGTGATTTCGCTGACTTGATGGCGCAAAAGATCGAGCTCCTGTTCGCGCGCCGTCTCCGCGGTGTTAAGCGCGTCGAATTCGCTCTGCCATTTTTGCAGTTCGTCGAAGTGCGTGCGGTATTCGTGCCGCGCGTCATTCGCATGCGCGAAGGCGTCGAGGAGAGCGAGCTGCTTCTCGGGCGAGAGGAGCGATTGATGATCGTGCGGCCCGTGCAGATCGACCAGGTCGTCGCCCAGATTTTTGAGAACGGCGAGCGTGGTGGGCGAGCCGTTGATGAATTGCCGATTGCCGCCGCTCGCCGCAAACGTGCGCTTCAAAATCAACTCGCCATCGCCCGCTTCCACGCCAGCCGCTTCGAGCGACGCTTTTAATTTCTGCAGCGACTCGCCGGCGAAGATCGCTTCGACGGTGCATTGCTCGGCGCCGGTGCGGATGAGCGATTTGTCAGCACGTTCCCCTAACAACAACTGGAGCGCGCCGATGATGATCGATTTGCCCGCGCCCGTCTCGCCTGTGATCGCGACAAACCCGGGTTCGAGCGACCATTCCAGATCCTCGACGAGCGCGAGATTCTTTATGCGCAACAGCGTGAGCATGGCGGCCATGTCGAAAAAGTTGAGAGTTGAGGGTTCAGAGTTGAGAGCGGAAGCTGCGACTCCTTTTGAACGCTCTCGACTCTCAACTCTCAACTAAAAACTCTCAACTCTCCGTCACCTTCCTCGGCACCGGCACTTCGCAAGGCGTGCCCATGATCGGCTGCGACTGCGCCGTTTGTCATTCGACTGATCCGCGCGACGCGCGACTGCGTTCCTCCATTTTTGTGCAAACACCGGAGTGCGCCTTCGTCGTCGATACCGGCACTGATTTTCGCGCCCAGGTTTTGCGCGAAGACATTCGGCATCTCGACGCCGTCATTTTTACGCACTCACACACCGATCACGTGATGGGCTTTGACGATCTCCGGCGCTTCGGCGCCGAGCGTGGCGGGTCGATGCCGGTCTACGCTTCCGCCGAAACGATGGCCGATTTGCAGCGTGTTTTCGCTTTCGCCTTCCAGGGGACGAATCCGTTTCCCGGTTACCTGAAACCGGAGCCGCACATTATTTGCGGGCCGTTTCAACTGGGAGCGACCACCATCGCGCCGCTGCCAGTGCCGCACGGAAATTCCGAAGTGAACGGCTACCTTTTTTCGCGAGGCGGCGAAAAGCTGGTCGCGTATTTGAGCGATTGCAGCGAAGTGCCGAGTGAAATCGGCGCGAAAATCGAAGGAGTGAAAATTTTGATCATCGATGCACTTCGGCACCAACCGCACCCGACGCATTTGAGCGTGACGCAAGCACTGGAAGTCGCAAAGCGGGTGCGGGCGCAGGAAACTTATTTCACGCACATTTGCCACAGTCTGCCGCAGTCGTCCGAGACCGATCTGCCGCCGCATGCGCACATCGCTTACGATGGTTTGAAGGTCGAGGTTTGAGATGAGACGCGGCGTTTTTTTTCTTCTTGTCGCGCTGAGTCTTCTGCCGCTCGCTTCGCTGCGAGCCGATGAGCCGCTCGCGGCCGCCACCATCGTCGTTTACAACGTCAACGCTCCTGAATCGGCGTCGCTGGCCAAGTTTTATGCGCAAAAGCGCAACATCGCGCGCGACCATCTCGTGGCGCTCGATTGCCCGATCGAGGAGGAAATCAGTCGCGCACAATTCGATCGCACCATCGCCACGCCGTTGCGCGCGGCCTTTCGGAAACGGAAATGGTGGACGCCGCTCAATGACGACCACCCCGAGATGGGCGTGGCCAGGAACTCCATTCGCTTCGTCGCGCTCATCAAGGGAATGCCGCTGAAGGTCCGCGCCGCCGCCGATTATCCGGGCGATAAAAAGGGGCCCGCGCCAATCGGCGATCGCAACGAAGCCTCCGTCGATTCCGAAATCGCCGCGCTCGGCCGTTACTCTCGCGAGATTTCCGGCGCGCAAAATAACCCCTATTACAACAGCTCGCTCGATATTCGCAGTTTTGGCGAGCCGAGCATGCTGCTCGTCTGCCGTCTCGATGCGCCGAGTGCCGCGACCGTGCGTCGTATGATCACCGACTCGATCGCCGCCGAAAAGAGCGGGATTTGGGGGCGCGCTTATATCGACAGCGCTCGCAATAATGCGCCGGGCTTCGAGGTCGGGGATCAATGGATGGCGGCGATCACCAAGGAACTGCGCAAGGCCGGCATTCCCGTGGTCACCGAAGATACACCCGCGGTCTTCCCCAATGGTTATCCAATGAGCGATTGCTCCCTCTATTACGGTTGGTATGCGGGCGGTGTGACCGGTCCCTTTTTGCGACCGGATTTTCGGTTCGTTCCTGGCGCGGTAGCGGTCCACATCCATTCCTTTAGCGCGGGCACGTTGCGCGATCCGAACGCAAACTGGGTCGGGCCGCTTTTGCAAAAAGGAGCAGCGGCGTCGTTAGGCAATGTTTACGAGCCGTATCTGCAACTCACGGCGCATCTCGATATTTTCAACGCGCGGCTGATGCAGGGATTCACTTTTGCCGAGAGCGCCTACATGTCGATGCGGGTGCTTTCCTGGATGTCGGTGATGGTGGGCGATCCGCTCTATCGGCCGTTCGTATCATGGCAGCCGGAGGCGAAAGCAGCATCGCCGGACAAAGGATCGCCGTGGCAGGCGTATCATCGATTTGCCATCGAGAATTCCGCGAAGGAGCCAGCCGGTTATCGGAGACAGGCGCGCGTGCTCGCTTCGAAGACCGATAACGGCCCGATGATCGAGGACCTCGGCCTGATGGAATTTGCCGATGGCGACTATGCGAATGCGCTTAGCTATTTCCGGCAAGCCCGAACGATTTATAAAAACCTGGACGACATTTTGCGCGTGGTGCTCGAGCAGGCGAACACGCTGATCAAGCAGGAGAAACCGGGCGCCGCGCTCGCTCTTCTGCGCAGCGTCCTCAACGTCCTGCCCGAGTCGACCTCGGCCGAGCCTTTGCGCGCGCTGCAGAATCAGCTCGCCCCGCCGGCGCCGGCGGCCACCCCGCGCCGACCCTAGAACCTCCGGTCGTCCCAATAGAGGCAGGGAAATACGTGAAGTTTCGAACGCTGACTCTGGGGAGAGCACGCGTCTCGCGTGCTGGTTTCGGCGTCTCGCCGAAATTACCTTGGCAGGGTGATGCGGAACGTTGAGGAAGTTCGCGATGACGAGACGTCATCGCCGGCACGCGAGACGCGTGCGCTCCCCAGAAACCTGACCGCACCGCATTAGTGAATAATGCCGCGCTCGCTGCTTTCGATAAACGAGACGATCTCGTTGATTTGCTCGTTAGGCGGCGAATCTTTCCGGATCGCTTCGAGCGCCTGTTTCGTATTCAACTTCGAGCGATAGATTAAACGAAACGCTTCCTTGATCGGCTTCAATTGCTCTGCCGGAAAACCTTTGCGCTCGAGCCCGATCAAGTTGATCCCACGGATCTCCGCCGGATTGCCATCCGCGATCATATACGGCGGCACGTCCTGCACGATCTTCGAGCAACCACCCGTGATCGCGAATTTCCCGATGCGACAAAATTGATGCACCGCGGTGAGGCCACCGATGACGGCATGATCGCCCAACTGCACATGGCCGGCGAGCGTGCCGTTATTCGAAAAGACGACGCTGTCGCCGACCGTGCAGTCATGCCCAATGTGGCTGTAAGCGAGGTAATTTCCGCGACTACCCACGCGCGTTTTTCCATCGCTCATCGTGCTGCGATTGACGGTGCAGAATTCGCGGAACGTGTTCTCGTCGCCGATTTCGAGCCAGGTCGGCTCGCCTTTGTATTTCAAATCCTGCGTCTGCTGGCCGATTGAACAGTAGGCGTAAAAGCGATTACCGGCTCCGGCGCGGAGCGGGCCGCTGAGCGTGACGTGATGTTGCAGCCAGCAGTTTTCGCCGAGGACCACGCCGGCTTCGATGATGCAATACGGACCGACTGTCGTTCCCGTGCCGAGTTCTGCGCTCGGGTCCACGATGGCTGTGGGATGGATGTTCATGGGCAAAGCGACAAGGCGAAATCCGAAATCCGAAATCCGAAATCCGAAGCAAGCCCGAATGACGAATGACGAATGACGAACCGTGGGCGCCGGTCCCTTTTTCGACATTGGAGCTTCGTCATTTCCCTCACTTGTCGATAAACGTGAACATTAGATCGCCTTCTGAGACGACCGAGCCGTTCACCATGCAACAACAGCTCGCCTTCGCGATCCGTCCGCTCCGCGCTTTCGTCAGTTCCGCTTGAATGATGAGCACGTCGCCGGGGAAAACCGGTTTTCGGAATTTCACTTTATCCGCGCTCATAAAATAACCGATGCGGCTGGCGCTTTGGGCGAGACGCATGAGCAGCACGCTCGCCACTTGCGCCATCGCTTCCACCTGCAACACGCCCGGCATGACCGGGTGGTCGGGGAAATGTCCCTGGAAATACGGCTCGTTAATGGTGACCGACTTCACGCCGGTGCATTTGGTTTCGCCCTCGAATCCGATAATGCGATCAATCATTAGGAACGGATAACGATGCGGCAAAATCTTCATCACCTCACCGATGTCGAGACCGCCTTCGCCCGGCGGAAACTTCCGCGGCACCGACATGGCGATAATCTTGGCCTGCTCCTTCACAATCGCGCGGGTCAGCTCCGCGTTCACTCCATGGCCCGGCTTCACCGCGATGACGTGGCCGCGAATGCGCTGCCCCACCAGCGAAAGGTCGCCAATGATATCGAGAATTTTGTGCCGGACGAACTCGTCGGGAAAGCGGAGCGGTTCCTTGCTCAGCACCGCATCGCCGCGCACGACCACGGCGTTTTCCAAACTGCCGCCCCTGATCAGATTTTTCTCCATCAACGGCTGGACGTCTTCGTAGTAAACAAAGGTGCGGGCCGGCGCGATTTCCTTCTCGTAAATGGCCGATGTGATCTCGGTCGAATAATACTGGGTGAAACGCCCGTTCGGTCCGGCCTGCGTGCAGGAGATGCGCAAACCGTTATCCGGCAAGAGGACGAGCATGGAGCCGTTCTTCGTTTCCAGGTGCAGTGGTTCGCGCACATCGAAAAACCGGCGGGGCGCTTCCTGCGCTGCGACGCCCGCTTTCTTGATCAACTCGACAAACGGCCGCCCGCTGCCGTCGCCGATCGGCGGCTCGTTCGCGTCCATTTCGACAATCGCATTATCGACGCCCATGGCGGAGAGCGCCGAGAGCACGTGCTCGACCGTATGCACGCGCACAGAGCCTTCGCCGATGGTGGTGGCGCGTTCGACCGTCTTCAGGTTTTCGATTTTCGCGTCGATGAGCGGCTCTTCGGCGAGATCCTTGCGTTTGAATTTGATTCCGAAATCAATGGAAGCCGGTTGGACTTTCAGCGTCACTTTTTCGCCTGTATGCAACGAGGTGCCGCTCATGGCGGCGGCTTTGGCGACAGTATGTTGGAGCTCGGGCGTGGCAGGCATGACGCGCTAACTAACAAAGAAACCGCAGGCTGACCAGTCATCCCGAGCGAAGCCTGACGGCTCCGCTCGGGATGACTTTGCGTTCTTCCGCTTTTTGCTGAACTGTGCGTCGCTGGAAATCAAACAAAGGAGGCCATGACGAAAATCATCACCAAGTTCCTTCCTATTCTTACGTTGGCCTGCGTCGTCGCAATCGCCGCCGCGCACGCGCAGGAAATTCCTCGAGTCGAGCGTGGAAATATTGCGGTTGCCGCGCAAACCGTCGCCAGCGGGCTCTCGTCGCCAATCGATCTCGTTTCCGCACCGGGCGGGACCAGCCGCCTTTTTATTGCTGAGCAAACTGGCAAAATCCGCGTGCTCAAAAATGGCGCGTTGCTCGCCACTCCGTTTCTCGATCTGAGCGGCCGCATTTTTTTCTCCGGCGAGAGCGGCCTGCTCAGTGTTGCGTTTCATCCCGGCTTGGCGAATCCGAACAGCCCAGGCTATCGCAAGTTTTATACTTACGGCAGCGAGCCGGTCTCTGGGGCTGCCGATTTCACCGTGCCTTTCAACGGCACGTTTAGTCATCAAGGCGTACTGGCCGAATGGCAGGTTTCGGCGGGCAATCCGGATGTGGCCGACCCGGCGAGCCGCCGCGAAATTCTCCGCCTCGACGAACCGCAATCGAATCACAATGGCTGCAAGCTCGCGTTCCGGGCGAGCGATGGTTATCTTTACCTCTCGTTAGGCGATGGCGGCGGCGGCAACGATACGGCCCCTGGGCACACGGCCAACGGCGGCAATGGCCAGAGCATCGACACCGTGCTCGGCAAAATGCTGCGCATCAATCCGCTCGCGTCCGGGATCAGTGGCAGCGCCGATGCAGTCAGTGCGAATGGCAAGTATCGCGTTCCGGGCACCAATCCTTTCGTCGGTCGTGCGGGTGTGGACGAAATTTACGCGATTGGATTTCGGAATCCGTTTCGCTTCAGCTTCGACGCCGCGACCGATTCGCTCATCCTCGGCGATGTTGGCCAGGCTTCGGTCGAAGAAGTGGATTTGGTCGAGCGCGGGAAGAATTATGGATGGAATCGGAAAGAAGGCAGCTTCCTCTTCAATCCCGCGAACGCCGCCATCTCGGTCGATACGGTGCACGACCCTGCTTACACGGACCCCGTGGCCGAATATGGGCACCACGATGGAGTCGCGATCATCGGCGGCTTTATTTATCGTGGCGCAGCGATCCCCGCCCTGGCCGGTAAATATGTTTTCGGAGATTTCTCTAATCCGGAGACGGGCACCGGGCGGCTCTTCTACACCGAACTTTCCACGGGCGTGATCGAATCGCTTCCTGTCGCTGGCGTGGATGGACTTTCGGCATCTTTGAAAAGCATCGGCCAGGATGCGACCGGCGAGCTCTACGCGCTGGTCGGAACGACCGCCGTTAAATTGACGCCGATTCCGGTGGCGCCCGCTTTGGTGAATCTTTCGACCCGCGCGCGCATCGAGACGGGCGATAACGTCCTCATCGGTGGTTTCATCGTAAACGGCAGCACGCCCAAGAATTTTATCGTGCGCGAACTTGGCCCATCGCTCTCGGTCGGCGGCACACCCATCCCGGGAAGCCTGGCCGATCCGTCGCTCGAATTGCGCGACAGCGAGGGAGTGCTCATCGCCGCCAACAATGATTGGATGACGAGTCCACAAGCGCAGCAAGTTCGCAATGAGGGCCTTGCTCCGTCCGATCCTCACGAATCAGCCATTTTCGCTTCCCTTGCGCCGGGTGCTTATACCGCGATTGCGCGAGGTGCGGGCAACACCAGCGGCATCGGATTGGTCGAGCTCTACGATGTCGCACAGGATCAGGCGTCGAACGCCACCAACATTTCTTCCCGCGGCCGCGTGCAGTCGGGTGACAACGTCATGATTGCTGGCTTCATCGTCGGCGGGACGACTTCGCAACGCATCTTGCTGCGCGGCCTTGGCCCCTCGTTAGGCGCACAGGGAATTGCCAACCCGCTGGCCGATCCGAGCATCGAGCTGCATAACGAGTCGGGCGCCATCGTCGCTTCGAACGATAACTGGCGCTCCACCCAGGAAGCGGACATTCAAGGGACGGACATCGCGCCGACGGATGACAAAGAAGCCGCGCTCATCACCACTTTACCGCAAGGCCGCTACACCGCGATCGTGCGCGGCGCGGGCACCAGCACCGGCGTCGCCTTGATCGAGGTTTATCGCCTAGATCCGTAACGCCGGTTCCGCGCTCGGCGCCACGATTTCCTCATCGAGGTGGGCCCACTCGATGGCGACCCGTTGGCGTTGGGCGAAGCGGTCGTGGAAGAATAATTCCTTGTGCCGGCAACCGTGCTCGTGCACGAGCCGCGTCACCTTCACGTCGAAGCAGCAATACTCGGCAATGTCGAGAATGCGCCCTTCGCGCCACCAGCGAATGGCGTCCAGGCCACCCGCCGTTTTTTGCACGCCGAGGGTGGCTTGGGCGATGGTGTCGAGCCCGAGGCGATGGCCGAGCCGCTGTTCCATGTCGAGCATGAGATCGGCGGTCGGCAATTCCGAACAAAGATCGAGCACCGTGTAGCCCATGAGAACGTGGTAATCGAAGTTGAGCACGTTGAAGCCGATCACCAGATCAGCGCGGCGCAGGCGCGCGACCAGATCATCGACGCGCGCTTCGCTGTAAATTTCGTAGCTCCCGCTAGCGGTGGAGTAGACGACGCCGATCGACATCCGCATGTCGCCTTTGCGCAACCAGCCGCCCGCGTCGTTCGCCGTGCGCTGCGTTTCGAGATCGAAGTAAACGATGTCGCGCGGCATCTGTTTCGATCCGGCAAGGCGCGCGCTATTTCAATTCAAAATCGCCGCAATCGAACGCGAACAACTGGTCGGTGTTGGAAATGCGATACTGCTCGACGACTGCGCCGTCGTCCTGAAACACGTCGATCGAATTCGCGCTCTTCGTTCGCGCCAACGCGCGGATAAGGTGCGGCGAGTCGCTGATCGTGCACAATGGGAGACCGTCGGCCGTCTGCAAGTAGCTGCCATCCGCGTCGAAGCCGACGGTGAGTTCCACTTTCCCGCGCTCGTCGTGTTGTAGCGCATTTGGTTTTAGCTGCTGGCTGATTTTGGCAGGAGCCGGGGGAGTGGCCGTCGGCGCGGCGACGAGCGTGGCGTTTTCGATGGCAAAGTTGGGATGTGCGGTGATCGCTTCTTCGAACTCGACTTTCCAATCGGAGATGGCCGGTTGTTCGGTTGAGCCCGTCTGGGTGCCGAGCAAACTCAGTTCGCGCACTTGCTGGAGGGCGGCGTTTTCTTCGAGCACAAAAATCCTGTCGTCGATGGTGGAGGCAGCGATTGCTTTCGGCGGCGGGTCGTTAGGCTGATAAGCGAGGTGGCGCAGGATTTTGCCTTCCGCGGAAAGCTGTTTCACTTCGAGCGCGGGCGTATCTTTGGCGACGTGATCGATGATCCAAAAGGTGTTGTCCTTGCCGCGAGCGGCGTCGACCAGCTCGATGACCGACTCGGCGCGCGGGGCTTCCGGCGGCGTTGGCTCCGCCGGCGCCGGTGCCGGATCGGAAGCCGCACGCAGGGATTTCGCCGTGAGATCAAAGACGGCCGCGATTTTCTCGCCGGCCGGTCCTTCGCCGATGAGATGCAGATCTTTTCCGTCGTAAGAGAGGCGCTCGATTTTCTTCAGGTGCGGCGAGTCGTCATCCGTTACCCAATCGTTGAAAAAATAGTCGATCCCTTCAACAGAGAGCGCTCCGACAAGATAACCGCGCGCGCTGTATTTCCCGGGCGGCAAATCCGCGCCGTTCTCGTCCTTGCCATCCCATTCTGTGATGAGTGCATCGTGGCCTTCGGTGAATTCCTCGGTCTCCGCTTCGCGATGCAGTACGCGGACCAGTTTGCCAGACGCATCGTAAATCCCGAGGCTAATTTTGCCGTCGACCGGTGGTGGGACGAATCGGAGTTGGATGGTGCGCGTCGTTGGGAAAGCGGTGGGCGTGGGTGACGGGGTTACAGTTGCGATCGGAGCTGGGGTCTGGGCTGCGGTTGCTGTGGGAGTTTCCTGCGCCGTCGCTTGGGTCACCAGGAGAACCGTGCAGGCGATGATGATGTTCTTCAGGTGGAAGCCTAACGAATGGTCAATCCGGGGAGCGCACGCTTGTAGCGTGCGGGCGTTGGCATTCTGCCAACGCGAACTTGATGCCGACGTGGTCGAATCCGTTCTGGACGTGAACACTGGCTTCGGAACCGCCCGAAAGTTCGTTTTCGCAGAATGCGAAAACCAGCACGCCAGAGGCGTGCGCTCCCCAGAATGCTGCATCGCCGACTCTGGATTTGAGCCGCAGAGCGAAATCGGACTGGGCAATTTCAATTCCATCGCTCAGACGTAATAGCGCCAGTTCACGTTCGGGAAAAGGTTATCGCGCGATTCGCATTCGGAGAGAAAATTTTCATCCACCGTTCCGGCCACGAATTGATCGCGCAACCGATTGAAACGCAGCAGGTGTCCGTGCGTTCGTTTCGTTGCGTAATCGCGCGCCGTTCCGGTGCGAATGAGAAAGGCCCAATCGCTCGATTGCGCGAGCAAAAGTTCGCGCGCGAGTTGTTTGAGAACACGATCCACTTGCAGAGACGTATCGTTGCGATGCGTGCGCGCGAGGCGAACCATCCGGCGCGCGGCTTCATGCAGATGCGGATAAATCCAGGCGTTGCTCTGGTCGAGCCAGACCTCGAAGTAGCCTTTGTCGCCCCAGCTCGAAGCGGTCGGCGCGATGACCTGTTGCTCCGGATGCTTCTGCAAAAATTCGCTCGGCGTCGCCAGAACAAAATCGTTCTGATCGAACGCCACCTTACGAATAAAGAGATCGAGAAAGCGCGGGCCCTCGAACCACCAGTGACCAAAGAGCTCGGCGTCAAACGGAGTGACCACAATCGGATCGGGAACCGTGGCCGCGACTTCGCGGAACTGGGCGCGCCGGCGCTCCAGGAAATCGGTGGCGTGACGATCGGCCGATTCCTCGGCGAGCTGGCGCTGGTAAAGCTCTTTCTCGCCATTGCCGCCGGTGACGCGATGGAATTTCAAACCGGTGAAGCGCCGCGGAGCGGCGGGATTCGCGCCTAACGACAAATCCTCCGACGGCAGTTCAAATCCGAGATCGCGATAGAATTCGCGGTAGAACGGATCGCCTGGATAACCTTCCTCCGCGCTCCAAACCTGGCGGCTGGAATCGCCATCGCGCGCAAACGCGGCCGGTCCCGCGGCCGTGTAGCAGGGCGCGTAGATGGCGCGGCGCGGCGGCGGATCGCCAAACATGAGGCCGTGCGTGTCGAGCACGAACCAGCGCAAGTTCGCTTCCTGGAGCAGTTCTTCGAGGCCGGGTGCGTAGGCGCATTCCGGCAGCCAGAAACCGTGCGGTTCACTGCCGAAGGCGTCGCGAAACGCGTCGCAGCCGATGCGGATTTGGGCGCGCGCGGCCTCGGGAGAAGTCTGTAATAGCGGCAACAATCCGTGGGTTGCGGCCGAGCCGATCAGTTCGAGGGAACCGGTCTGCTGCAATTCGCGAAAAACGCCGAGCAGATCGCAGTTCCATTCCTCGACGTAGCAACGGCGGCATTCCGTGAAGCGATCGAGATAGAATCGGGCAAGCTGCTGCCACTGCTCGTTCCCGCGTTGCCGCTCGAGCTCGCGGCGGGCGAGGGCGATGGCGCGTTCGAGATGCCGCTGGTAGCGCCTGCGCAACAGATCGTCCCCCAACATCGCGCAAAGCGTCGGCGTGACCGACATGGTGAGGCGGAAAGGCACGCCATCGTGGACGAGCCGCTGCATCATATGGAGGAGCGGAATGTAGCTCTCAGTGATCGCTTCGAAGAGCCAATCTTCTTCGAGGAAATCGTCGTGCTCGGGATGCCTAACGAACGGCAGATGCGCGTGCAGAATGAGAGCGAGCGAACCCACAGTGAGACCGGAAACCGGAAAGCGGAGACCGGAAAGGGAAAAGTTTTACCGAAAGCGGAGTCGCGTGGTGACGATCATGGCTTTCCGGTTTCCGAGCTCCGCTTTCCGCTCTCGGTCAGAGCGTGCGGCAGAAATCCTGGAAGCGATCGAGTCCTTTTTTAATGACGTCGATGCTGGTCGCGTAGCTCAAGCGGACGGTGCGATCGTCACCGAAAGCGGCGCCCGGGATGACCGCGACGTTTGCTTTGCTCAGCAAACGGTCGGCAAAATTTTGCGAGGAAAGCCCGAGCTGGCTCACGTTGACCAGAATGTAGAAAGCGCCCTGCGGTTTGACCGCGCTGATGTTCGGAATTTTGGTGATGCGATCGAACATGTAGTTGCGGCGCATGTCGAATTCGTCCCGCATGTCGGAGAGCGGTTGCTGATCGCCTTTCAAGGCGGCGAGACCGCCGCGCTGCGCGAAGGAACACGGATTTGAAGTGCTGTGGCTCTGGATGGAATCGACCGCTTTGGCGATCGCTTCCGGCGCGGCCATGTAACCGAGCCGCCATCCGGTCATGGCGTAGGCTTTGCTGAAACCGTTGACGGTAATGGTGAGATCGTAGGCTTCCTTGGAAAGCGAGGCGATGCTGACGTGCTTGGCGTCGTCGTAAACGAGTTTCTCGTAAATTTCGTCGGATAAAATGACGATGTCTTCCTCGGCCGCGACTTCGACAAGCGCGGTCAATTCTTCCCGTGTGTAAACGGAACCGGTCGGATTGCCCGGGCTGTTCAGAATGAGCATCTTCGTGCGCGGCGTCATCGCGTTCTCGAAATCTTCCGCGCGCAATTTCCAGCCGTTGCGCTCGGTCGTCGGCACGATGACCGGCTCGGCGCCGGCCAGTTTCACCATGTCGGGATAACTGACCCAGTAGGGCGAGGGGACGATCACTTCGTCGCCCGGCTGGCAGGTGGCGAGGATGGCGTTGTAACAGGAATGCTTCGCGCCGTTGCTCACCACGATCTGGCTGGCGCGATATTCGAGGCCGTTGTCGGCCTGCAATTTATCGGCGATGGCCTGGCGCAATTCCGGAATGCCGGAGCTGGGCGTATATTTGGTGAAGCCACTTTGCAGCGCCTCGATGGCCGCCGCCTTGATGTGTTCCGGCGTATCGAAATCGGGTTCGCCCGCGCCGAAGCCGCAAACGTCGAGACCTTCGAGCTTCATCGCCTTCGCTTTGCTATCGATCGAAAGAGTGAGCGAGGGACTTAATTGAGCAGCGCGGGTCGAGATTTCCATGTGTGAAATTAGTGTGGTGGGTGGTTCAAAAAGGGGAGCGGAAACTAGGGGCACTGATAAACGTTTTCAATCAAAGGTTTGAGGTTGTTTTCGTCGATCTGCACAATCTTCATCTCGCGCTGTGCGTTCTCGGCCGAATCGGAAGCATGCGCGGCGTTGATCATGATGGTTTGGCCGAATTCTTTGCGGATCGAACCCGGAGGCGCCTTTTTCGGATCGGTCGGTCCGAGCACTTCGCGAATTTTTTTCACGGCATCAACACCCTGATAGACCAGCGCGATGCATTTCTCGGAGCCGGGTTCGTTTTCCTGGTCGGGCGGACACGCGCTCGGCTTCGAGCCGGCCATGAACTCGACGATGCTTTCCCAATTCTCGCGGCCGCTTTCCTTGCCCAGTTTTTCTTCGAGCACGGCCAGAACTGGCCCGTAAAACTCCTTCGCCTGCGCCACGCTCATGCGGTGGACTTTGAACCCGATGATGTAGAGGCCGGTGCGGGAGAAAACTTCGATCACGCCGCCGGGGCGGGCGTTGGGGAATTTGAAATTGTCGGGCTTGATGAGGACGAGCGTCTTCTCGGCGGTCTGGCCTTCGGGGAATTCGATGAGCTGATCGAGAATGCCGCCATCCTTGTCGGAAAACTCGGCCCAGAGCTTCAAATCGCGCTCGATTTCTTCCGCGTTAAAAGCGGCCAGCACGCCGGGCTCGAAGTAGGTGACCTTGTCGCCGTCTGTGATGTAATCGCCGAAAGTGTCGCGGATCGTTTCGCCACTCGTTCGTTCGTGCACGATGTGTCCGACGGCTGCGTGCGTTTTTGCGATCGCGTCCGGCCCGCGCAGCACGAGCAGTAAAACGCGGGCGGGTTGGCCATTCACCTTGCCCGTGAAATTCTTGCGCACGTAATCGCGCAGCAGCTCCTGCGTGGCGCGATGGCGCGGGTCGGTCTCGGTCACGATCGTCTCGGCGTAGCGCTTCACCAGTTCCGCGCTCGGGGCGAAAATGCGGCCGCGGATCAGGTCGAGACCAGTGCGGGAAATGAGCCGGGCGATGATGCCGCCGGTGCGCGATTTGCGCATCGAATACGGCGTCACAATGACGTAGGAAAGTTCTTCGGCCTCCATGGGTAAACGCCTGCGCGGCTCAACAGATTAAACCGCGCGAGATGCAGGAAAATCGAGGCCGCTTAAGGCGTCGGGAAGGTAGCCTTGAGCCCTCACCCGTCAATCGCTTTTTCCGGCGCGCGCGCCGCTACGAGCGCGATCCATTTACCGCGTCGGCGAGTTTCCGGGATGGTGAAACCGGCAGCTCGCAACGCGCGCGCCACTGATTTTTCCTGGGGGCGAAGAATGCCGGAAAGGATCAGGCGGCCGTCGAGTTTTAGCTGCCGGGTGAAATTCGGAAGCGCGGCGATGAGCAGCTCGCTGAACAGATTGGCCGTGATGAAATCGAACTTGTGACGCGCGTTGAAACGCACGGCATCCGCCACGCGAAAGTCGAGATCGGTCAAGCGATTGGCGCGCGCATTTTGTTGCGCGACGGCGATGGCGCGTTCGTCGAAATCGATCGCCACGATTTTGCCCGCCCCGAAGATCCTGGCTGCGAACGCGAGGATGCCTGTGCCGGTCCCGGCGTCGAATAAACTCCAGCCATTCGCTTTTCGGCGGGAGAGGCGTTCGAGCATGCGCAGGCACATGGCGGTGGTGGCGTGCTCGCCGGTGCCGAAGGCCGCCGCCGCTGGGATGACGAGCACGCGCGGGGAAAGGCTTCTTCGAGACGCGGTTGAGCTTTCGCTTTGCACAATGAGGCGTTCGCCGATGGCCAGCGGCTTGCGGGCCGAGTTGCGGGCGAAGACCCTGGCCCAATCGCGCGGGATGGCGGTATTCGTTCCGCCGAATTCTTTGCGCAACGCGAGAACCTCGCTGCGATCATGACAGCAAATTTCGACAAGAGACCGCTGGCGATTCGGCTGATCGATAATGGCGACACGGCCGGCGAAGCGGGCTTCGAGGGAATCAACGTGCCGCGCGAGCCAGAGGGCATTGACGCGCTTTTGCCACAGATGCATGTGAGTGGAGTCGCTCAGAAATGCCGCCGCGCAAATTCGGGTGCGATCTGGAGCAGAATTGGGAATTAAACTTGCGCCGCCGGGACGCGTGGACATTATTCTTTCCCCTCCGCTGCGGGTGTAGCTCAGTGGTAGAGCACCTCCTTGCCAAGGAGGACGTCGCGAGTTCGAGTCTCGTCACCCGCTCCACTCTTACCTGCGCCGCCCCGGAGAGAGCAGATCAAGCCGACATCACCGCACGACGCAGCCGGCAGACGCGCGAAAAACGTAAAATTCTTGAATCCAATCACTCCTTCCGCTGCATCTCACAGGAAAGGATAAATATGAACAAAGTATTACTCACCTGCCTCTGCTCTCTGGCGCTGGCTCTCCCGCTACTCGGGCAAACTCCGTCCGTTTCGCCCGACGCAGCGTTTACGCCCGCGGCGACGCCTTCGCCCATTGCCAGCATGACAATTTCCGTGTCGCCCACCGAAACGCCCGCGGTCGCCGTCACGCCCACCGTAACCAGATCATCGGTCGATAAGACGATCGACGATGTGATAGAACGCAAGCTCAACCGCCACTTCAACGTCCGGATCGGTCGAGATCACGATGGAGATCATGGCAGCGATCGTGAATCGGATATTCCCTGGCTCGCCGTTCCCATCGTCACGATTGTCTTCCTCGCCATCTTCGGCACGCCGGTAATGATCGTGGCGCTGATCATGTATTTCAGCTTCTCAAAATCCCGCGCCATGCATCGCACCGTCCGCATGATGGTGGAGAAAGGCCAGCCTGTTCCCGAGGCGCTCTTGAATCCGCCGCCGGTCATTCGGCAACGCTCCGATCTGCGCCGCGGCGTCACTCTAATGATGGTCGGTATGGGGCTGATGGTTTTCTTCGGCGCCTGCAACGATTGGGACGGAGGCTCCTGGAGCCTCGGCATCATTCCATTCCTCATCGGGCTGGGCTACCTGTTGGTCTGGCGTCTGGATGTTCGCCGCGAGGACTCTTCTCCCAAGGTGTAGTCTCGCGACGTGCCACTGAGCGATGCCGATCTTGTTGCACGAGTCCTGCTCGATGATGACCACCATGCTTTCGCGGAACTGGTCCGCAATCATCAATCGCCCATCCGTGGACTCCTGCGACAACTCACCCGCGGCGACGCCGCCCTGGCCGACGATCTTGGCCAGGAAACATTCGTCCGCGCGTATAAAAACATTCGGAGCTTTCGCGGCGAAGCGAAGTTTTCCACCTGGCTTTATCGCATCGCTTACAACTGCTTCCGCGAAGAAGCGCGCAAGCGGAAGGAACTGGTCGGGATCGACGAAGCGCAGCTCGAAGCTCAGGTCGATCCGAACACCGTCGATCCGGCATTAAGACAGGACCTCATGCAAGCTCTTCAACTTCTGCCGTTACACGAACGTTCCGCTATCGTTCTCTGCTGCCAAAATGGTTTGTCGCACGATGAGGCATCGCGCGTGCTCGATATCCCCCTCGGCACCGTCAAAACGAATGTGTTGCGCGGACGCGAGAAATTGAAGAAAATGCTGGCAGCGTGGGGACCAAATTGAACATGGACGAGCAACTCCAGGGAGATTGGCTGGATGCGCGTTTGCGCGAGGAAGCGCCGTATCTCGATGATAACGGTTTCACCGCGCGCGTGGTGCAGCAATTGCCGGCGCGCCGATCGCAGCGCCGTTCGTTCCGCGCGCTGCTTCTATTTTGCATTACGCTTTTGGCCAGCACGATCACGTATGTGGTTTCCGGCGGCGGGAAGTTTTTGGCCACCGGGATGAGCGATTTGCTCGCGCAACCGATCTGGTTGCTCATGATCACCGCGGCGCTCGTTAGTGTGATTGGCACGTCGGTGGCCACGCTGGCCGCCGTCGCGAAGCTGCGCGCGGAGCGGCAGTAACTCCGGGGAGCGCCCGCTTGTAGCGTGCTGGTGTCGGCATTCTGCCGACGCGAACTTTCAACAACGTGAGGCGTTATGAAAGTCGTCCTTTCTTCGTGCAGCGCCGCGAAGTTCGTCTCCGCAAAATGCGGAGACCAGCACGCCAGAGGCGTGCGCTCCCCAGAAGATGTGTGGCGACGTTCCTAGCGATCGGTGATCGCCCGGGCTTCCGCCACGTCGCGGCCGATCTGCGCTTTCAACGCATCCAGCCCATTGAACTTTTTCTCCGGGCGCAGAAACCGCCGGAACCGCACTTCGACATCTTCGCCATAGATGTCGTGGCGCAGATCGAAGAGATGGAGTTCGAGCAAACGTTCCGGGTCTTTATGCGCGACCGTCGGCCGATAACCGAGATTGGCGACGCCGCGAAAAGTGGTCCCGCGATGCAGCGCTTCGATCGCGTAAACGCCATTTGGCGGAAACTGCTCGCTGTGCGCGCTGAGATTTGCGGTCGGGAAACCGAGCGTGCGCCCGAGCTTCTCCCCCTCAATCACCGTCCCGAGAATGGTGTAATCGCGGCCCAGCATTTCGGCCGCGCGCGCGAAATCGCCTTCCTGCACAGCGTGTCGAATCGCCGTGCTGCTGACGACCGCGCCGTTCACTTGCACCGGCGGGATGCCGACCACTTCGAACTCGTTCGTTGCGCCCAACTCCGTGAGCAACGCGAGATTCCCAGCCCGCCCTTTGCCGAACGACCATTCGTGGCCGACACAAATTTCGCGCAGGGGTCTGGCGTGCCTAACGAGTTGCGCGACAAATTCCTCCGGAGTGGTCTGGGCAAACGCGCGATCGAAATGGATGATGAGCAAGTGTTCCACGCCGAGCGCGCGAATGAGCGCGATTTTATGCGCCGTTGCCGTTAGCAAATGAGGCGCTGCTTCCGGTCGCAACACTTTCGCCGGATGCGGATCAAAGGTCACCACAACCGGTGTGCCGTTCGCCGCCTGCGCGTGCTGGGCCGAAGTGCGAATGACCGCCTGATGCCCAAGATGCACGCCGTCGAAAACGCCGATGGCCAAGAAAAGCGGTCCGCGCAGTTCGGCCAATTCCGGGATCGCGTGCAGAGTGCGCATTCCAGATCAGGGAAAACGATGCTGCTCTTCCGGGGAGCACACGCCTCTGGCGTGTTGGCGTCGGCATCCTGCCGGCGCGGACTTTTCAATACGTGTGGCGTGATGCGAAACTATTCTTTCTTCGTTCGCGTGGCGAAAGTTCGTCTCCGCGAGACGCGGAGACCAGCACGCCAGAGGCGTGCGCTCCCCGATTCGATAAGAGCGCGTCAGGGACATCACGCGCCGCGCATGCGCGATACTTCCGGCAAAGTCAGAATGCGTTCGAGAATATCGACCGGCTCCTTCTCGCGCAGCTCGTCGACGGTGATAGCGCCGTTCACTTCGAAGCGCCCAGATTTCGTCCGGCGCAGCGCGCTAAGATGCGCCCCGCAACCGAGCGCGTCGCCGATATCGTGCGCATAAGTGCGCACGTAAAATCCTTTGCTGCAAACGACCGTGAAATCGATCTCCGGCAGCCCGATCCGATCGATCTGGTAACGATAAACGTGCACCAGGCGCGGGTCGCGCTCGACCGTTTTGCCCTCGCGCGCCAGCTTATAGAGCGGCACGCCATCTTTCTTGATCGCCGAAACCATCGGCGGCATTTGATAAAAATCGCCCCGGAATTTCTCAAAGGCCGCGCGGATTTCCTCCTCGCTCAATTCCGGAACCGGCCGCTCTTCCAAAACATCGCCTTCGCGATCCTGCGTCGAAGTGC
This sequence comes from Chthoniobacterales bacterium, assembly GCA_038258245.1. Taxonomy (GTDB): domain Bacteria; phylum Verrucomicrobiota; class Verrucomicrobiia; order Chthoniobacterales; family UBA10450; genus JBBSQB01. The sequence continues at coordinate 82,646 of JBBSQB010000010.1, read as the reverse complement.
TCGTGCCGAGCGTGAGCGTGCCGACGTATTCCTTATCCTCGCTCATGAGTAAATCCTGGATCTTCGTCCCGCGTCCGAGCGTGAGCAGAAGCAGGCCGGTGGCCAGCGGATCAAGCGTGCCGCAATGGCCGACTTTCTTGATCTGCAAACGCCGCCTAACGAGCGCAACGACATCGTGCGACGTCATGCCCGCAGCCTTGTCGACGAGAAGAACGCCGTCAGGAGTTGCCGTTAACGACATCGATAGCCTCCTTCAAAACAAGCTCTTCCACTTCCGCGAGCGACCCGCGCACGCGCGCGCCAGCCGCCAGTTTATGCCCGCCGCCGCCAAATTTCTGGCAAATGGCGCTAACGTCGGCGTCCTGGCTTTTCGAGCGCATGCTCAACCGCACTTTCCCCTCAGCCAGTTCCTCAAAAAAGGCGGCCACGACGACGCCATCGATCGCGCGCAAATGATCGATCAAGCCTTCGTTGTCCTCCGGCAAAACACCGAGCTTCTTCGCCGTGGCCATACTCAATCCGAAGCTCGCCACTTTGCCATCGGCATCGAACCGCATCGTTTCCAGCAGCGCGCGCAACAACTCAATGCGCCGGCGCGGATAGCTTTCGTACATCTGCTGATTGATGCGGCCGACTTCGACGCCTTCGCGGATCAGCTCGGCCGCAATCTCGAAAGTGCGCGCGGTTGTGTTCGGATATTGGAACGAACCGGTATCGGTCGAAATGGCGGTGAAAATATTGTCCACGATCACGCGATCGACCGGCAACTGCTCGCTCTTCAAAAACTCGAAAAGAATCTGGCCGGTGGCGGGAGCGATTGGGTCGATATGCACGAGATCGCCGTAGCGCGGATTGCTCGGATGATGATCGATGTTGATCCAGAGCTTCGCGCTCTTCACCGCTGCGGCCGGGGTGCCGAGGCGGCTTTGTGTCGCGGTATCGAGAGCAATCGCGACATCGAAATCTTCGGGCTCGTTAGGCGGGCACGAAAGGATTTCGGCGCCGGGCAGGAAGCTGTATTTCTCGAGCATGCCGTCCTCGTTCCAGGCGCGGGCGTCTTTGCCGAGCAACTTGAGAGAATGCGCGAGCGCGATTTCGCTGCCGAGCGCGTCCCCATCCGGGCGCACATGGCTGATGACAACGAAGCGCTCATGTTCGCGCAGCGCGCGTCCGATTTCGGCGAAGGTATTGTTGGTGGCGCTCACTCCGGCTCGTCTCCCGGTGGCTCGATTTCCTGCAGGATCTCGATGATGCGCGTCCCGCGTTCGATCGAATCGTCGAGATGGAAAACGAGGTGTGGGGTGTATTTCAAAACGACGTGCTTCGCCATTTCGGTCTGGAGCATGACGCGATTGCCCTCGAGCGTCTTCATGGCCGCGGATTTTCCTTCCTTGCCCAGAATGCTCACGTAAACGTGCGCCGATTTCAGATCGGGCGTGACGTCGACCTGATTGACGGTGACGAGCACCTTGCCGAAGGAAAGCTCGCGCGTGATCAGGCTGCTCAGCTCGCGTTTGAGCAATTCGTTTACGCGTAAGAGTCGGTGTTTCATGGTAGCGCAAGCGTCCCGCTTGCGTCATTCAAACTCGCAAGCTGGAAGCTTGCGCTACGTGCAATCACAGCTTCTGCGCGACCTGTTCGAGCGTGTAGCACTCGATAATGTCGCCTACCTGATATTCGTTGAAATCGCCGAGCTTGATGCCGCACTCGAGGCCGGAGCGGACTTCCTTCACATCGTCCTGGAAACGGCGCAACGTCGACAGCCCGCCATCGTAAACCGGCTGGCGGCGGCGCAGCACACGCGCTCGCGCCGTGCGCGCGATGCGGCCATCGGTGACGAGGCAACCGGCGACAATCCCGCGGGTCAATTGGAAAACCTGCTTCACTTCCGCGTGGCCGATGACGCTTTCGCGATGCTCCGGATCGAGCATCTCCGCCATCGAATCCTTAATCTGATCGATCAATTCGTAGATGATGCTGTAGAGCTTCACCTGCACGCCTTCGCGTTTCGCCGCGCCGACCGCCATCGCCTCGACTTTGATGTTGAACCCGACCACGACCGCGTTCGACGCGCTGGCCAGCAAGATGTCCGATTCGGAAATGGGGCCAACCCCAGCATGAAGGATATCGAGATCGATCTTCTTGCTCTCGATCTGGCCGAGCGCGCCGACGAGCGCTTCGAGCGAACCCTGCGCGTCGCACTTGAGCACCATGCGCAAAACTTTCTTGCCGTCGGCTGCGACCATTAACGATTCGAGCGTGGCGCGTTTTGGCTTGCTCAGTTTCTGGGCGCGTTTCACGAGAAGGCGCTCTTCGCTCAATGTCTTGGCCGAGCGTTCCGATTCCATCACCAAAAATTCGTCGCCCGCGTTTGGGAGTCCGGTAAAACCGAGCACCTTCACCGGCGTGGCCGGGCCGGCCGATTTGATCGTCTGCCCGTGATCGTCCATGAGCGACTTCACCTTGCCGCCGTAATCGCCGCTGATGAATGCATCACCTACTTTGAGCGTGCCCATCTGCACAATAATGGTCGCGACTGGTCCACGACCTGGTTCGACCTGCGCTTCGATGACTGTTCCGCGCGGCGTCGCAGTGGGCGAGGATTTCAACTCCATCACCTCCGCTTGCAGCGACATCATCTCGAGCAACTGATCGACGCCCGTGCCCTTCGTCGCCGAGACCGGCACGACGATCGTTTCGCCGCCCCAATCTTCCGGCGACAGCTCGCGTTCCTGTAACTGCTGCTTCACGCGATCGATGTTCGCGCCGGGTAAATCGATTTTGTTGACCGCGACGATGATCTTCACGTTCTCCGCGGCCTTCGCGTGATTGATCGCCTCAATCGTTTGCGGCATGAGGCCGTCATCGGCTGCGACCACCAGGACAACGATGTCGGTGACGTTCGCGCCGCGCGCGCGCATGGCGGTAAAGGCAGCGTGGCCCGGCGTATCGAGAAACGTGATGCGCGTGCCCTTATGATCGACCGTGTAAGCGCCGATGTGCTGCGTGATGCCGCCCGCTTCACCGGCCGCGACGCGCGTCTTGCGGATCGCGTCCATCAACGACGTTTTGCCGTGATCGACGTGGCCCATGAAAGTGATGATCGGCCCGCGCGCTTTGAGTTCCTCTTCCTTCTCAATGAGAGGCGGCGGCGGTGCGACCACGACCTGCTCGACCTTGTGAACGCCCCCGCCTTTTTCGCGGCGTTCCATCTCGAAGACGAAGCCGTGTTTGTCGCAAACCTTGGTCGCGACATCCGGCTCCACCGTCAGGTTCGGGTTCGCGAAAATGCTGAAGTCGTCCATCAACTCTTTGATGAGCTGGAAATTTTTCACGCCGAGCTGGACCGCCAGATCCTTCACGATGATCGGCGGCTTGATATGGATGATCGGTCTGCCGTCCTCCGCGGATTCCGGCACTTCTTCATCCGCAGCCGTCTCGCCGACGGGCGCGGAGACGGCGGGCGCGGGGCTTTCCGGAATCGGTTCGCTTTTCTTTTCGGCGGGAGGTGCGGCTGGCTCAGGCCCGGGAAGAATGCGGGAGATGGGCGGGAGAACGGTGCGGCGAACTCTATTATCGCTGGCCGGGCGCTTTGGTTTTGGGGCCGCTTCGTCGATCAGTGAGACGGATTCCGCACGCAACGCGGGTGCAGAAGGCTTGGCCGGCTCGGGAGCGGCCGCCGTTTTCGGGGCGGCGGCGGGCGCGGGTTTGTGGCCGGTGATTTTCGGCAGGGTCTTGGTCGCCGTGGATTTGCTGGGCGGAGCCTCCGTGATGGTGGCCTTGGCGGCCGGCGGCGCTGCTGTTTTCGTGGCGGTCTTGGCCGCCGTTTTCTTTTTAGCGGTCGATGGTTTTTTTGAAGCAGACGCCTTGCGAGCGGTCGCGGTCGATTTGCGCGCCGTCTTTTTGGTCGTGGTTTTGGTAGGCATCTTGTTTTTCAAAAAAATCGCTCATGGCTCGGAGCGGTTAGGGGTGAGCCATGGTCTTCATGCCGCGTCTTCCTTATGCACAGCATCGTAAATTTCCTGCGCCTTGGCTTCGTCCACTGCGAGAATCTCCACCAGATCACTGGCGTCGGCATCGCGCAAACCTTCCAGATTGGTGAACCCGGCCTTCACCAGGTTCAACGCTTCCTCTTCCGTGACCGGCAAACCGGCCGATAAAGCCTGGGCGGCCTGCGCCACCTTTTGCTCGACCGCGTTGGTCGCCGAGGTGTCCTTGTCGATATTAATTTCCCAGCCGGTCAGACGCGAAGTGAGCCGGGCGTTCTGCCCTTTCTTCCCGATGGCGAGCGAGAGTTGATCTTCATCGACCGAGATGAGCACGCTCTTTTTTTCGATATCGAACACCAAATTTTTGACCTTCGCCGGCTTGAGCGCTTCGAGCACATAATCCTTCGGATCGGAACTCCAGCGAATGATGTCGACCTTTTCGTTATTCAATTCGCGCACGATGTTTTTCACGCGTGAGCCGCGCATGCCAACGCACGCGCCGACTGGATCGACTTTGTCGTTCGCGCTCGTCACTGCGATCTTGGTGCGATAACCGGCCTCGCGCGCAATGCCGCGAATCTCCACCGTGCCGTCGTTAATCTCGCTCACTTCGAGTTCGAAAAGACGGCGGACAAAATTCGGGTGACTCCGCGAGACGATGATTTCAGGCCCGCGAATGCCGTTCTCGACCGCGACAACATACGCGCGGAGACGATCACCGACGTTGTAATCTTCGACGACGACGCGCTCACGCTGCGGCATGATCGCTTCGAATTTACCGAGATCGAGAATCACATCCGAACGATCGAAACGCCGCACCGTGCCGCTGACGATCTCTCCCGCGCGATCCTTGAATTCCTCGTAGATCATCTCCTTCTCGACCTGACGAATGCGCTGCATCATCGCCTGCTTCGCGGTCTGCGCGGCGATGCGGCCGAAGTTTTTCGGCGTGACTTCCATTTCCACTTCGTCACCAACTTTCGCGTCCGCTTTGAGTCCCCGCGCTTTGGCCAGAGAGATTTCGTCCTGCGGATTGCTCACCGTGTCGACCACGAGCGGCTTGGCCAGGGCGCGGATCACTCCAGTTTTTGGATCGATATCGATGCGCAAATCGCGCGAGACGCTCACGCTCTTTTTCGAGGCCGAGAGGAGGGCGTTCGAGACCGCTTCGAGCAGGATGTCGCGCTTGATGCCGCGCTCCCGCTCGAGGTAATCCAACATGGCGATAAACTCGGCGTTCATAAAAAACAGCTAGCCCGCAGATGAAAAAGAGTGGGATACCAACTCCCACTCTCCTCAGCGCGGACTAGACGCGAAACGTAATTTTGTTCGCCCGCTCCGTCAAGCGGCGAATCCCGCAGAGCTCGGCGAGAAAACGCTTTGCAAGGCGAGGGGACACCGGGAGAGTCAGCCGATGTGGCGCAGTTGGCTCATCGTTTTCGCGCTCTGGGCGGCGATTTATCTTCCTTCGTTAGGTTCGTTGGAACTGAAAGGCGAGGAAGGCCGGCGCATTTTGCCGGCCGTTACCATGTTGAAGAGCGGCGATTATTTGATCCCGCGCGTTGGGAGCGAGCCCTATCTGCGCAAGCCGCCGCTGGTTAATTGGCTGGTCGCGGCGTCGTTCAAGATTTTCGGCGTGCGCAATGAATGGACGGCACGGCTGCCTTCCGCGCTGATGGTGCTGGCAGTCGCGCTCGCCTTTCTGGCCATCGCGCGGCCATCGCTCGGTGCAAAAGGCTCGCTCATCGCCGCCGTCATTTGGCTGACCAATTTTGGCATGATCGAGAAAGGGCGGCTCATCGAAATCGAAGCGCTCTACGTTTCGCTTTTCGGCCTGGCCATTATCGGTTGGCTGAGCTGGTGGCAGCAACGCCGCTCGCCCTGGTTCACCTGGACGGTGCCATTTGTGTTTCTTGGCCTCGGCCTGCTGGCGAAAGGGCCGCTCCATCTCTTTTTCTTTTACGCGATCGTGCTGGCCGTTCTTTGGCAGAACCGCGAATGGCGGGAACTCGTTAGGCCGGCGCATTTCGTCGGAATTATTTTAATGCTCGGAATCTTTGCCGCCTGGGCGCTGCCTTATCTGGACGCCATGGATACCAGCCACGTCGGCCAGACCTGGTCGCGCCAGTTCTCCGGCCGGCTGGAGGGCGAAGACTTCGAGCTGAATCATTGGCTGCTCAACATTCCGCGCGGTCTTGCCTACTTCCTGCCGTGGCTCCTCTTCCTGCCGTTGGCGGCCAGTGTGCGTTTCGGCTCGGAGCGGGAAGGGCGGATGACGCGCGGGCTTGGCTGGGGAATCGCCGTTCCGTTTGTCGTAATCAATCTCATCCCCGGCGCGTTGCCGCGTTATACGATGCCGCTGCTCGTGCCGGCGGCGTGGTTCCTGGCTGCGATCTTAACGACCGAGCAACTAACGTGGCCCGCCCGGCTCGGCGGGCGCAGCTTTTCCGTGCGCAGCCGCCAAAAATGGATCATCGCGCTCGCGCTCGTTGCGGCGGGCGCGCTCTGTTTATATGCGGTCGCCGTCGTTCCCCAGTTGGAGAAGCGGGCCAAAGTGAAAACGATCGCCGCGCAAATCGACGCGCTCATTCCCGCGGGCGAAACGCTTTACGCCGTCGATCCGGATTATCAGCCCTACCTCTTCTACGTCCGCACGCCTCTAGAGTACAAGAGCAAACTCATCGACCTGCCTGCGACGACGCATTATTTTCTGGTTCAACCCAAAAAGGAGAAAGCCGCCGCCGAAATCTCTCGATGGACGCCGCGACGGCCGCAACGAATCCTGCGGATCAAGGATTACCGCCGGCGCCGCACCATTCTTTTCCGCGTGGATTAACCAGAATGTCACATCACGTGGTTTGACTTCTGCTTGAACTGTAATTCGTTAGCAAGCTAACGAAAACGTCAATGCCCGCGACCGACAAACAGACCATCGGCCCGCTCCTGCATGGAGCCGCGCGCGCTTGGCGCAATAAGCTCGACGAACGCCTCCGTCCGCTTGGCCTCAGCCAGGCAAAATGGCGCACCCTCAGCTACCTCGCGCGCAATGACGGCCACCTCACGCAATGCGATCTCGCGCAGCATATCGGCATCGAGGAGCCTACGCTGGTCGGCCTGCTTCATCGCCTGGAAAAGGAAGGCTGGGTCAAACGTCGTTGCGCCGCGCACGATCGCCGTTGCAAGACAGTGCACCTGCAGAAACGCGCCAACACCGTCCTGACCGAAATCCGTAAACAAATGGACGAACTGCGCGGAGAATTGATCGCCGGGATCCCGGCGCGCGACATCCAGGTTTGTCTCAAGGTATTGGAACGAATTCGCGAAAAGGCGGACACGGTGCCGGGCATCTGGCGTCCCGCTGGCAAACGGACCGTTCGCGTAAAGGAACTGGCCAAATGATTTCAGACAGCCGTGTTAATTTGGCCCCCCGTGAAACCGTCGCGCATCTCGATCGCCGAGTCGGTCGCAAGAAAGTCTATTGGATCGCCGGAGCGATCATTGTCATCGGGCTCATCGTTTTGCTGCGTGGCTGCGGTGGTGGAAAAAAACCAACGCCGCCGCCGCCGCCGCGTCCGGTCGCCGTCGCGAAAGTGACCACTCAGGATGTTCCGCTTTATCTCGACGAGATCGGCACCTGTGCCGCGAACGAAAGCGTGCAGGTCCAGGCGCAGGTCAGCGGCCAGATTGTCTCCCGCGATTTCAAAGACGGCGCTTATCTAAAGAAGGGCGACCTCCTTTTCACGATCGACCAGCGTCCGTATCAAGCCGCCCTCGATGCCGCCAAAGCTGACGACATGCTGGCCCGGGCGAATTTGAAACGGCAACTGGAATTGCAAGCCAAACAGGTGACCGCGCCTCAGGATCTCGACACCGCGAAAGCGAACGCCCTGCGGACCGCGGCGGCGGCGACGGCCGCGCAGGTCAATTTCGATTACTGCTCGATTCGTTCGCCCCTCGACGGCCGCGCCGGCCTTCGCCAGGTGGATGTCGGCAACACGGTCACCGCCGGCAGCAGCGGCGCCGTTCTGGTGCAGATCGATAATTTCGACCCGATCTACACGGACTTTACCGTGGCGGAGCCCGATCTCCCGCTCGTTAGGCAATATCTCAACGGCCCAAACCTGAAAGTGCTGACCGACGCCGAGAACGACAATCATCCCGCGCAGGAAGGCCGCCTCTACTTCATCGCCAACACCCTTCAGCCCGGCACCGGCACCGTGCAGGCTCGCGCCGTCACGCCGAATCCCGAGCATGTTCTCTGGCCGTCCCAGTTCGTTCACGTCCGTCTCATTCTCGATGTGCTCAAGAGCGCCGCGCTGGTTCCGAACGGCGCCATCCAGATTGGCCAGAACGGCCCTTACATTTTCGTCGTTAAAAAAGATTCCACTCTCGAGTTGCGGCAGGTGAAGCCTGGTCAGAAGCAGGCGAACGAAATGACCGTCATCGAAAAAGGTGTGCAGGCTGGCGAAACGGTCGTTACGCGCGGCCAACTACAACTGGCGCCGGGCACCAAAGTGGTCGTGCAAGCGACGGACAAAACGCCGTCGCCTAACGACTCCGAAGGAACCGAGTAACCATGGCAGACTCCCACGGCAACGGCTGGGACGACGGCGCGCAGGAAAACGGAGACGCCGGAAATCCGCCGTCGCAGCGCTCGCCCGCCAAGGAAGTGAGCGGCGCCGTCAAAAAGCTGGTTCAATTTTCTTCCGGTCTGTCGCGTCCGTTCATCCAACGGCCCGTCATGACGATGCTGCTCTCGGCGTCGATCATCGTCTTCGGCATTCTTACTTATCAGCAACTGGCCGTGAACGATCTTCCGGCCGTCGATTATCCCGTCATCCAGGTGAAAGCCTCTTATCCGGGCGCGAACCCGGAGACGATGGCCAACACCATCGCGACGCCGCTCGAGAAGCAATTCACCCAAATTCCCGGGCTCGCCCTAACGACCAGCACCAGTTCGCAGGGCAGCACCCAGATCACCCTGCAATTCGACCTCAGCAAAGGCATCGACGCCGCCGCGACCGATGTGCAATCGGCCATCCAACGCGCCTCCGGTCAATTGCCGAACGATCTGCCGAGCCCGCCCACTTTCACCAAATCGAATCCGAACGATCAGCCCGTCATGTATGTCGCCCTAACGAGCGATACACTGACGGACGGCGAACTTTATCGCTACGGCACCACCGAGGTTTCGCAGCGGATCAACATTCTCCCCGGCGTTTCGGAGGTAAACATCTACGGCGTCAAAGGCGCCATTCGTATCAAGGTGGATCCCGGTGCGCTCGCCTCGCGCGGCCTGACCTTCGCGGATTTGACCGCCGCCATCCGGACCGGCACTTCCTATTCGGGCGCAGGCCAGTTCGATGGCGCAAACAAGACGCTTACCTTGCGCCCAAACGGACAGATCGCGACCGCCGAAGGCTACCGCAATCTCATCATCAAACAGTCGGCCAACTCGTCGCCTGTTTATCTCCGTGACGTCGCGCGCATCGTCGACGGCGTGGAAAACGAACGGCTTTCCCGCCATTTCTTCGTTAGGGGATTTCATCCTCCCGCCTCCGTCATCGTCTTCGCCGTCTCGCGTCAGGCCGGCGCGAACGCCGTCGAGGTTGCGCGCTCGGTGCGCGCACTGCTGCCCGGTTTGCAGAGCGAACTGCCCGGCTCCATCCGTCTCATCCCGGTGTTCGATCGCTCGCAATCGATCGTCAATTCCCTCCACGATGTCCAAGAGACGCTCGCCATCGCGTTTACCCTCGTCATCTTCGTTATCTTCATCTTTCTCGGGCGGGCGACCGACACGCTCATCCCGATGGTCGCATTGCCGATGTCGTTCCTCATCACCTTCGTCGCCATGTGGTGGTTTGAGTTTTCGATCAACAATCTCACCCTCATGGCGCTCACCCTCGCCATCGGGTTCCTTGTCGATGACGCGATCGTCTTTCTCGAAAATGTCGTTAGGCGAGCCGAGGCCGGCGAATCGATTTATCGCGCCACTCTCAACAGCGCCGGCGAAATTTCCTTCACCATTCTCTCGATGACGCTGTCGCTCGCCGCCGTCTTCATTCCGCTCGCCTTCATGCCGGGATTGCTCGGCCGCATCTTCCGCGAGTTCGCCATCACCATCATCGTCGCCATCTTCGCCTCCGGACTCGTTTCGTTAACGCTCACGCCGCTGATGTGTTCGCGCATTCTGGCCGAACGCGGGCCGGGCCATCGCAAGACCTGGACCGAGCGCATCTTCAGCCGCTTCTTCGATCCGACCGTCGCGTTTTACAGCCGTTCGCTCGACTGGTTCCTCGGGCGTGGCTGGCTCGCCTTGCCCATCCTGGCCGCCTGCGTCCTTGGTGTTTGGTTCTTCTTCACCCATCTTCCGTTCACCCTGCTGCCCACCGGCGATAGCGGGACGATTCGCGGTTTCTTCATCGTGCCGGAAAGCGCTTCACCTGACGCGCAACGCCGTCTCCAGGAACAACTCGATCCCATTCTCCAGGGCAATCCCAACGTCGATAAATACTTCACCGTGGCCGGGCGCTCGGGCAGGGGAGCCGGCGTCTTCACCGTCATCTTCCTCAAAGACGCGAGCCAACGGCCCGACATCGAAACGGTCACCGCCCAGTTGCGTAAAGCCTGCGCCGGAATCCCGGGCGTCTTTCCCACCGTCAATCCGCAGCCCGTTTTGCAGATCAACATCGGTGCGACCGGGAGCTCGTTCGGGCGTTACAGCTATGTCCTTAGCGGCATTAACCCGAAGGAAGTTTACGATGCCGCCGACAAGCTCCAGGCAAAGCTTGCGAGCTACGACGGCTTCGCCAGCCCGCCGCGCTCCGACCTTTTCCGCAACACTCCCAACCTCGACATCAACATCGAGCGCGGCCGCGCCGGCCTTTACGGCGTCTCCGTCACGAACATTGAGAGTCTGCTCCGCGCCGCTTATTCGCAGAATTACGTCTACCTCATCAAAGAAGCCGAAGATCAATACCAGGTCATCGTCGAAGCCGACGACAAAGCGCGCGCCGGTCCCGAGGATTTCCGCCAGATCTACGTCAAGCCCGACAACGGCAGCAAGCTCATCCCCATCCGCGCCCTAACGAGTGCGAAAGAATCGCTCGGCCTGCAATCGGTCAATCACACCAACCAATTTACCAGTGTCACCTTTGGCTTCGACACCAAACCGGGCGTCGCGCTTGGCGACGTCACCAACTACCTTGAGAAAACCGCTGCCGAAGTCCTGCCGCCCACTGTCCATGGCGAGTTGCAAGGCGAAGGCCTCGTCCTCCAGCAACTCTTCGGCGCCTTGCCCTTCCTCATCCTCGCCGCCGTCTTCGTCATGTACGTCATCCTCGGCATCCTTTACGAAAGCTACGTCCATCCCATCACCGTTTTATCCACCCTCGTTCCCGCCGTCGTTGGCGGGCTCATGATGCTCTGGCTCTTTAACTCCACCCTTTCCCTCTACTCCGTCATCGGCCTCTTCCTGCTCATGGGCATCGTGAAAAAGAACGGCATCATGATCGTCGACTTCGCCCTGCACCGGCTCGACGAAGGCTACGACCGGCGCACCGCCATCCACGAAGCCAGCGTCGAACGCTTCCGACCCATCCTCATGACCACCTTGGCTGCGTTAATGGGTGCCCTCCCCATCGCCCTCGGCATCGGCGCCGACGGCTCCTCGCGCCGGCCGCTTGGGCTCGTCATTGTCGGCGGCCTCATCGTCTCCCAATTGATCACCCTCTACATCACGCCGGTGATCTACCTGGCTTTGGAATGGTTCCAGGAAAACGTCTTGGACCGCGTCCCCTTCCTGCGCAGCACCCACAGCCATCACGAAGCCGAGGCCGAACAAGACCCCGCCCTGGAACCTGCCACGGCCCCCTAACGCGCGATTTTTTTCCACGCGGGCTCCGAGCCGAAAGCATTCGCGAATCAGGAAAGCAGGAACGCAGGAAAGGGCAGACCGACCCGCAGTCATCCCGAGCGGAGTCGAGGGATCCCGTCGCGCCACGTGAAGCCACCACCCGGAGAAGAAATCTGGAAACGGAAGCCAGGAGAAAACGACCGATTGAATCAGGAACTGCCTGGGCGAATGGAAGACCGCCAGCCACATCGAGCGCGCGCCGAAGAAGAAAAAAGGCGACGACGGTTCGACCTCGTCGGCCGCGCCGAAGCCGTAGATCCGTGCTTGGGGGAGCTCGGCCTGCGGTCAACGGGGGGCAGGGCCGGCGACCGGGCTCAGTATTATGACGACCCGCGTCGAGGCGCTTCATAACTGAAAACTTTCTCAAAAAAGTTATTGCGATCTCGAGCAATGTTCCGCTAAAAGAAGAGAAAGGTTCCCATCAGATGAAAAAGTTATCCCCTCGGTCTCTTTCTGCGGCGTGTGCCATCGTTTGCTCCGCTCTCGGTTGTCTCTCGACCCCGGCCACTGTTCTCGCCGTGGATAGGAACAAACCGCTCACGAATGCTGCCGGCCAACCAATTCGTGATGGCAATGGGCGACAAGTCATCTACAGTGCCGAGACTCTCGCCCCGGTGGCCAAACAGATTTCGCCGGGGATTGAATCAAGCTCCAATCGCGGAGGAGCCAGCCGATTTATCCAGGCAACAGCTACTTCGGCACAAAAGCCATTTTGGCAGTACTCGATCTTTGGCTCGGGTATAGGCGGAAGTAATATCGTAGTCGGGCCGGCCGTAGCCGGTAACCCGCCGGAAATTCTCCTGGGGGGAAACTCTGGAAGTGGCTTTGGATCAGACGATTTCTGGCAATCCATTCGCTACAATGCGCTCACCCATAATTACGATCAGGTGTTTGTCAGTCCCATCTACACCGCGGGCATAAAGCGAATGGCTCTCGCCAACGTGGTGGGCGACGCCGCGCCCGAAATCGTGGTGATGCTGAGCAATGGAAGCTTTTATTTCTACGATTTTTCCACCAAGGAGGAGGTTGGTCATGTTGATACCAGCCGCTCCAACTTGTCCGGTCTTGACTTGACCGATCTTGACGGCGACGGCTACGCCGAAATTATCACCACCACTTCGAGCGATCTATTTGTCTACGATCGAACGGGAAATCTTCTCTGGAGCGTCGCCGGGGCCGGCGGCTACAACGTGGTGGCTGGGCAAATGGACAATGACCCCGAACTAGAGATTGCGGCCACCAATGGGAAGGTGGTCGACTGCCTTACGCATACCGTACAGTGGACGAGGAATGGTGGTTTCGGGTCTATTCTTCGTCTTGCTCCCTTTCCTGGGGAGAACTATCAGCAGTTGATTGTCGCGGAGGCTTGGTCCGTCATTTACTCCTACGACATCGCGCGCCAACTGCCGCGGTGGTCGATCTCGACAGATCTCGACATCGCGGCTTTGCGCATCACCGACGTGGATGGCGGCCTACCAGAGGTCGTCTATGGGGATGGCCAATGGGGTTCCATTCACGTGTATGATCTTACAACGCAGCAGCAAAAGTGGTCGCTGAACAATCCTGAACATGGCGTGACCGACATTGCCGCAGCCGACGTCGATGGAGATGGCGTGGCTGATTTGATGTGGGGCGCCGGATGGACTTCGTCTGGCGCCGACTATTTCTATGTCGCTACGACCACATCTCCGCGGTCCATCAAGTGGAAGAGCCTGGATTTGGAAGGGCCTTTTCTCGGTCCGCTCATTGGTGACCTAGATGGTGATGGGCGGATGGAATTGGTGATTTGCTCTCTCTTTTCGGAGTCAGGATATAGCAGCGGGCGGATTTTGGTATTCGATTACGCGACGCTTACCCTTCGGGCAATCTCAGCGCCGGTGGTGGATAACCGTGCGTGGACAGGCGTGCACGATTTGAAACTCTACGATGTGAACGGCGACGGCCATGAGGAAATCGTCATTGCCGCCGATGATCTTTATAACGGCGTGGTGGAAGTTTATTCCTTTGGCTCGAATAACGCGTTCTCGCGCATTTGGGCAAACTCGGATCGGCCCAATGGGTCGCCTTTCAATCACGTGGATATCGCTGACCTCGATGGAAACGGAACGCCGGAGATCATCGCGGGCAATACAGTCGCCCACAGCGGCTCTGATGGTGCTTTTGTTTACATTTTTGATTATCCGGCCACCGCCAATCCATGGCGCTCTGTTCGTCTGGCGAATATTGTGAATGGATTGATCGTCCAGGACCTAGACGGAAATGGGAGCAATGAAATTGCTTCCTCGGTGTCAAGCGGTGATCTCTACACCTTCGATGGGCCTACCAGAACGCTGCGAAACCTAAAGCAGAGCCAGGGAGCGACCATGCTGAGTTCTACCATTTTACCCTCCAATCTTATAGCTGGCGACAATGCTGGGGTGGCGCATTTTCTTCATTACGCCGATAACTCTTACCAGGAGTTGATGGCGGTTTCGTTTGCGAGCCAGACCCCCGACGGAATTACAGATATTCCTGGAAGCGGGCTCTGGGTTGGGGCTGGCGGGGTCCTGACCCTGCGGACGGCGCCTACCTATCAGACGATTGCGTGGCAAAGCCCGGTCGAGGGGCAGGGTTTTGGGCGTTTCGTCTCTACCGGATGGAAGGATGGTAACGATTGTGTTTTCGGGGCTGACCGTCATTCGATAATGGGCTTTGTCTATGCCGAGAACACTCCGCCTCCTCCGCCGACGCCCACACCGAGACCTACGGCGACACCAACCCCTACGGCTACTCCCACTCCAACGCCACCCCCGGTTGTGACACCGACGCCGACGCCGCGCCCCACAGCTTCACCCACCGCGACACCGTCTCCAACGGCGGTGCCGGTTCAATCGCCGACGCCGACTGCATCGCCCACACCCATCTCGACGCCAATCCCGGGAACGAGCTTCGTGAATCTTTCGAGCCGTGTCTCGGTTCAGACGGGCGAAAATGTTTTGATTGGCGGATTCATTGTCGGGAAGGGATATCCTGAAGGCGTCGTTATCCGGGCGCTGGGTAGCTCGCTACGAGGGAAAGTTCCCAACGAGCTGGACGATCCTGTCCTGGAGCTGCACAAACCGGACGGCACGGTGGTAGTGAATGATAACTGGACGGATCGGCAGGCGGGTGCCATTCGAGACGTGGGCCTGGTGCCGCCGAGCGCATCAGACTCTGTGATCTTCGAGATTCTCGAACCGGGCGCTTATACGGCGATTGTGCGCGGGAAAAATGGAGCCGTCGGCACAGCGTTGGTTGAGCTCTACAACGTCGGGTCCGGCGATACCGCACGGATGGTCAACATTTCGACGCGCGGTTTTGTCGGGGTGAACGATAACGTGTTGATCGGCGGGTTCATTGTTCGAAAGCAGGACAGTTCTGGGAAAGTGATGATCCGCGCCTTGGGGCCGTCGTTGAGCAAAGCGGGTCTCAAAGGGGCGCTGGCTGATCCAACGCTTGAGTTGCACGATAGTAACGGTGCCTTGGTGGCTTCGAACGATAACTGGGCGGATAGCCAGAAGTCGGCGATCGCCGGCTCGGGGATCGCGCCGACAAATGCAAAGGAGTCAGCGATCCTGAAGGCGCTGAATGCGGGCGCTTACACCGCGATTGTACGCGGGAAAAACGGCAGCATTGGCTTGGGCCTGGTGGAGGTCTACAGCATGGCGCTGCCCTAGAGCCGGAGAAGCCCGGCCCCAAGCCGCCGCTGCCAGACCAAGGGTCTACTTGCCGAAGACTTTCTTAATGTCGCCGACTTTTTCCTGCACTTTGCCGCCGGCTTTTTCGACGGTGCCACGGTCTTGCATGTCCTTATTGCCGGTGACCTCGCCGGCTTTCTCTTTCACGGCGCCCTTGGCTTGATCAACTTTTCCTTCTGCTTTATCGCGAGTGCTTGAGTTCATACCCACTTATCGCAAGTGGATCCGTTGCAGGTTGGCTGTTTTTGATTCACCACCAAAGAGCGAGCGCGGCGATGCCAAAACCGAGCGCGCCGCCGGCCAAGACTTCGGCGGCGGAATGGCGTGCCAGTCGGACTCTTGACCAACCGAGGGGCAGGAGAAACGCCATCCACAGAATGCCGATCCCCGGGACGATCTGGTAAAGGATCAATCCAGCAAAGGCGCCCAGCGCGACGTGAAGCGAGAGTTTGATCCAGCGATTCAGCATCGCGGCCAGACCGAGCAAGAGCACGACGGCGACCAGCCCGCGCACGGTTTCATCGCCACGATGGAAGACGAGAAAGTAAATCGCAACGGGCAGGAGCAACGCGAACGCCGCGGCGTAGAGAGCCGGTCGATCGGCCGGCGCGGATGCATCGACGGTGATCCAGCGGCCGCTGCGATAGCGTTGCCGGATGAAGACGCCCAGCGGGATCAGGATGGCCGCCGCGATGATGAGCGTGGTGCGCAGGGATTCGTGGGCGTTGTGCAGATAAAAGGACGTGACGGAGACGAGCAGCAACACCGAGACAAAGGGATGGCCGACGATGGAGATCCAGCGGGCGATTAGAAGTTTGGCCGACATTTATCGCATGCCGAAAGGCCTTACGCGGCCGGCGGGTTCCGTCGCGCGCGAATTTTATCGAGCAGGTAGGCGGAGAAATATTCGCCGTAACGACGTTGCAATTCGGGCAGTTGCCAGTCTTTGCCGGTGACGCGACCCCGGCAGTTCCTGGCGCCGCAATGGCAGTCGATCGCACTCTCGTCGTTGTCGGTCATCGCCCAATCGTGGGTCAGTTCTTCGCCCGCCTCGATGTCGCGCAGGGCGACGAAAACGATTTGCCCGCGCACGCCGATGTTGGGATCGCACGAGTGGTTGCTGAAGATCATCGAGCCTTCGCGTTCGGCTTCGCTGGTCGGGCAGATGAAGAGATCGTCGCTGATTTGGATTTCTGCTGAGCCAAGGCGCGGTTGCAACTCCGCCAGTTGCCGGCGCGTGATGATGTGCCCGCCTTTGATGGCGACGATTTCGCCTGCGGCGATCGACTCCGTCGCGAAAAGCCCGCGTCCATGGATCGGGCTCGGTTTAACCACGGTCCTCGGGGAAAGGTAAGAGAGCGGCATGTCCACGGTCGGCCAATTTATCACAGAATCGACACGCGGCCGCCCATTGAGCGGCGATAAGGGAATAGCATAAGAAATCTCGCGATGATGTATCTTCAACCAGGCCTGTATGTGACGATCCAGCAGCTTGAAACCGAACTGGCCCCGACACCGAAGCCATTAAAACACGGATTCTCGCAAGACGTGGCCTACCTCGCGTTGGGCGCGTTTTCGCTTTCTGAAAGCGGTGAAGCCTATTTCATTCTCTCCAACGATCAGGGCGAAATCTGGTTCATTTCGAACCGGCATTTACGCACGTATCGAGTGATCCCGGAGTCGCGTGAATTCCGAATCGATCTTCGTCAATCGGCGGAGATGGCGCCGCGCAATGGCGCAAACGGCCACGCCGCGATGGCGCCGGCGCGGCTTGCCTAACGAGGACGCTGCCTTCTCAGACGGACTTTGCGCGGGGAGCCAATCGGATGGGCGCCGGAAAGTTGGCCGCGCATGTCGGGCAAATTCCGTAGACGCGCCGATTCGACCGCAGAGGCGGAGTGAGATAGCGCAGGACCTCCTGGCAGAGAGCGCACACGATCAGCGTTTTGCCGCGATCGCCGGTCGTTCGCTTTTTTAGCTGCGTTCCGTTCATCAATTTCTGTTCGCGCCTGACCGTGGAAGAAGATGTAGGAATTTTTCGGATGCGGAGGATGGATCGATCGCGACTTGTGTCGCGGGCGGATCGCTCCGAAATTGTGGGCATGGCAGGACAAGGTTCGACAGGCAACGTTATCGCTGCGCTTTGCAGCTTCTTCATCCCCGGGCTCGGTCAGCTCATTCAGGGCCGATTGCTCATGGCCGGATTGCAATTCGTGCTCGCGGCTGTGCTTTGGGTTTTCCTTTTGGGGTGGCTAATCCACCTTTGGTCGATTATCGATGCGGCGATCTGGAAACCGCGCGGATAACGGCGGAGCTGCTGGAGAAGAGCCACGCGCAGCCTGGACATGCGGAAGCATGTCCCTCCGGTTGGTGGCGGAGATCCTATAGGGCACCGTTCCCGGTTGCCGGGGTGGGCGACGCGACATTGGGCGAAGAGGCAAGCGGGAACGCTTGCCCTACAATTTTCGCTGCGCGTGCCTAACCAGTTTCGGAGGGACGCGCTTCTGCGCGTCTGCGGAGCGTGATGAAGTGCTCGCCGCGCAGGCAGCTTATTCCAGGGAAACGCGCTTGCGCGCGCGGACACGCGGAAGCGCGTCCCTCCGTGAGTTGCAAGTCGTTAGCCGAGGACTTCGCGGCGATCGGCCAGCGCTTTTCGCAAGACCGTTCGCTTTTGGCCGAGCAGTCCCTCCGTCGCGGCGCGGACCGCTTCGAGCAAATCATCCGCTTCGCGCAAACGTGCGACCGAGACATAGTCCGCACCCGCTTCGAGCAACACTTCCACCTGGCCGAGCACTTCGGCCGTCGCGATGATGCGCGCCTTCGGGTTGAGCCCGCGCAGGAGCCGCACGAGGCGTTCGTTCGTGATGCCTTTGAGCACCGAGTCGGGCACCGTGCAGATCAAGACATCGGCCTTTTCCACGCCCGCGTGCAGAAGTGTGTCGCGCTGGCTGATGTCGCCGTAGATCACGCGCAGCTTTCGTTCGATCAAGCCTTCACGCGCCACCGGGCTGAAGTCGACGACCGCGGTCCCGCCGATCAAGTCCGGCGCATGCCGCTGCATTTCCTCGAGCAACGAACTCG
This sequence comes from Chthoniobacterales bacterium, assembly GCA_038258245.1. Taxonomy (GTDB): domain Bacteria; phylum Verrucomicrobiota; class Verrucomicrobiia; order Chthoniobacterales; family UBA10450; genus JBBSQB01. Next base: position 63,945 of record JBBSQB010000010.1, on the reverse strand, counting down.
CAGTGCGGAAGAAACCGAGAAAGAGAATGCGCGCCCTTCCGTGCCCGTGGCCACCTTCTGCGTGTTGATCATCGCTCGCGTGATCGAGATCGTGTAGGCCGCGCCGTTTTAACCAGGGGATCCATGCGCGCGCCCAAGCGTCGGAGCGGGTCATGCCGAAAGTGGAAACAGCGGCGAGCAGCACGAAAGCGAGCGCGACCATGCCGGCCGTCGCAGGATTCCCGAGATGATGCACCTGCGCGCCAAGCGCGAGAATGACGAGCGAAAATTCGCTCACCTGGCTGAGATTGATCGCCGGGATGAGGCTGGTGCGCAGCCCTTGTCTCATCAAATAAAGTGGGGTGAAGGTCGTTAGGCAACGGCTCAGCATCACGAACGCGGCGAAGACCAGCGCCCAACCAATCAGGGCCGGCGTCGGCATCGGGATTTGCATGCCGAGTCCGACGAAGAAGAGCGTGATGAAGAAATCGCGGAGGCTTGTCACCTTCGCGGTCACGTCGAGCGCATAAGGGAAGGTGGAGAGCGCGACGCCGGCGATGAGGGCACCCATCTCGCGCGAGAGATGGAGGCGTTCGCCGAGTTCGCCAATGAGGAAGCACCAGGCGAGCGCGCCGACTTGGACCAATTCGGGCGAACGCGCCACGCGCCGAAAGATGACGGGCAAAACATAACGACTAACGACCAGCGTGACGGCGACGAGCAGGATGACGCGCACGAGCGAAAGCAGCAGAATGCCGGGCGCGAGATTTTCGAGGTTCGGCTGCACGGCGAGAAAGAGGATCGCCGCCAGATCCTGGAGGACGAGCACGCCGAGCGTGATGCGGCCGGTCAAGGTCTCGAGCTCCTGCTTTTCGTAGAGCACCTTCACGATGATTACGGTGCTGCTGAGTGCGCCAGCCACGCCGAGATAGAGCGCGTCCCATTGTCCACCGCCGAGGCCGAATCCGCATAATCGGAAAAAGAAAACGCCGAGCACTGCGCCCCCGCCGATTTGGACCAGCGCGGTGAGCGTGATGGATTTGCCCGCGCTCACGATTTTCTTGAGATCGATTTCGAGCCCGATCATGAAGAGGAGGAAAATCAGCCCCAGCTCGGCGATGGCGGAAATGCTTTCGGCCGATTCGATCAGACGAAAACCGGATGGCCCCAGCGCGAAGCCGCCGATGAGATAGGCGAGGAGAACGGGCTGTCGAAACGACTGCGCGACGAGGCCGAGCAGCCACGCCGCGGCGATGGCGTAAGTGATGTCGCGAATGAGTTCGTGCATGGAAACGAAGGCGGCGCCGAAAAACGAGCGTTCACGCTATACGGATTTGTGGGCGGAGCGCAATCGCGGCGGGGCGGGGTTAACCGCAGAGATCGCAGAGGATTCTGAATTTGGTCTTCTCGAAATCTCAGCGTTCTCTGCGTCCTCCGCGGTGACACAAAACGCTTCACCGGTGGACAACGCGCCCGCGCTTGGAGAAACTGCGCCATCGCGTCGTCCCCGTAGTTCAACGGATAGAACGAAGGTTTCCTAAACCTTAAATCTGAGTTCGATTCTCAGCGGGGACATTAACGAAGGCGGAAACCGGAGACCGGAGAGCGGAAAGAATTCGCGGAGCTACGCGGCCTCGGACTGGGGCGGGTTCGAATTGATAAAGACATGGCGGACAAAAGGAAAAAATCGCGGGGCTTTTTCGGAGCGGTATTCAATCTGTTCAAGCGGACGGCTAACGAGTGGATTGCAGACAAGGCGCCGCAGCTCGGCGCGGCGCTCGCTTATTACACGGTGTTTTCGCTCGCGCCGCTGATTCTGATTTTGCTGGCGTTGATCGGTCTGCTTTTCCGCGAGGATCCGGCGGGGGCGTGGAGCAAAATCACGGAGCAGATGAGCTATTTTCTCGATCGCAGCGCGATCCATGTGATCCAGGGGATCGCGCAGAAGGCGTCCCAGCCGGATAAGAGTCTGATCGCGACGATCGTGGGTATTGCGCTGGCCATCTTCGGGGCGACCGGAGTGTTTGGGCAATTGCAGGACGCGCTCAATACGATCTGGGGCGTGAAGGCGAAGCCGGGCCTGGGCATTTTGGGATTTCTGCGCTCGCGTTTTTTGTCGTCGGCGATGGTGGGTGGCGTTTGTTTTTTGCTGCTCGTCTCGCTCGTGATCGAAACTGTGCTGAAGGGTTTGAGCGGCTATTTGCAGGCGTATCTCCCGGGCGGCGCGACGCTGGCGCTCGGCGTTTATCTGATCTTCGATCTGGCGATGGTGATCGTGGTGTTCGCGATGATCTTTCGATTTTTGCCGGACGCGAAGATTCGTTGGAAGGATGTGTGGGTGGGAGCGGCGTTGACGGCGCTGCTGTTCTTGATCGGGAAATGGGCGCTCGGATTATATCTGGGCAGCGGCGCGGCCGGGTCGGCTTATGGCGCGGCCAGTTCGCTGATTACGTTGCTACTCTGGATTTATTATTCGTCGCAAATTTTGCTGTTTGGCGCGGAGTTCACGCAGGTCTATGCGGATGAATACGGCGCGCCGCTCGAGCCGAATCATTACGCGGTGCGCATTACGCAGAAGGAGATCGAGCATCCGCCGACGGCGCAGCAACTAAAGGAGCGAGAGGAAGCTGCCGAGAGCTAAAATGGAGGGACGACCGCCGTGTCGTCCCTGCGCGAAAGGGGACGGGACGGCGCCCGTCCCTCCAAGTATTCGTTAGGCAGGATTCCAGCCGGAATGTCCGTCGCGAGCGAGGGCGGGTTCGTTCCAAGCAGGCGCCTGCTCGGGTTGCGCTTCATCGACGGGCTTCGGCTCGTCGGTATCCTGGGTGTCGCGGTTCTCATTATGCGTTTTCGCAATCAGGACATAGAGCGAGGGGACGATGAAGAGGGTGAAGATCGTGCCGATGGTCATGCCGCCGACGAGCACCAGGCCGATGGAGTTACGCGCTTTGGCGCCGGCACCGGTGACAAGCACGAGCGGGAAGTGACCGGCTACGGTGGCGATGGTGGTCATGAGAATGGGACGCAGGCGAGTGCGCGCGGCTTCGGCGACGGCTTCGACTTTGCTGCGGCCTTGCTGCTGCAATTTGTTCGCGAACTCGACGATGAGAATGGCGTTCTTCGAGATGAGGCCGACTAATGTGACGAGGCCGACCTGCGAATAGATGTTCATGGTCGTCGTCCAGCCGTTGGTGAAGAAGGGGATGTTCGGGTTCGGCATTTTCAGAAATGTGAAAATGAGTGCGCCGAACATGGCGAGCGGGACGGAGCCGAAGAGGATGATGAGCGGATCGCGGAAGCTGTTAAACTGCGCGGCGAGGACGAGGAAGATGAGAACGAAAGCGAGGCCGAAGGCGGGCAGAAATTTGTCGCCTTCCACCCGCAACTGACGCGATTCGCCGGTGTAATCGATGCTGTAACCTTTCGGCAAAATTTTGGCGGCTTCGTCTTCGAGGAGCTTGAGCGCTTGATCGGTCGGAACGATGGCAACGCCGCTGATCTTGACGGCATTGAGTTGCTGCATGCGATTGAGCGAGCGCGGGACGACGGTTTTTTTGATGGTGGCGATGGTGCTGAGCGGCACCAGTTTGTTATCCGGGCCGGTGACGTAAATCTCTTTGAGCTGGCTCGGGTTCAAACGATCGACGCGCTGAATTTGCGGGATGACTTTGTAGGCGCGGCCCGAAATGTTGAAGCGGTTGACGTAGTTGCCGCCGATCATGGCGGAAACGTCGGCGCCGACCTCCGCGAGGTTGAGCCCGAGGGCAGCGGCTTTGTCGTGATCGATCACGACTTCGGCTTCGGGCTGATCGATTTTGGTATCGATGATCGGAGGAAAGGCGAACTTCCCGCTCTTGGCCGCGGTCGCTTTTAGTTGATTGGCGAACTCAAGCATCTGCTCGGGTTCAGCGGTGGAGAGCAGGACGAACTCGACCGGGAAATTGCCGCCACCGGGGAGCGCGGGAGGCAGGACCGGAAACATCTGGATGCCGGGAATGCCGCCGAGTTTTTGCTGCACCTGCGGGAGGAGTTGGAAGGTGGTTTTGGAGCGTTGATCCCACGGTTTCAAGACCATGCCGCCGAAGCCGTTCGACGGAAACGTGAGCTGGAAAACGAAGCGGGTTTCCGGAAAACTGAGGAACACTTTGGCGGCGGCGTCGGCGTAGGATTGAGTTTGCTCGATGGTGGAGTTGGCGGGCGCGTCGACGATGCCGAAGATGACGCCCTGGTCTTCGGTGGGCGCGAGTTCCTTGGCTGAGAGCGACATTTTGAGAAAGAGAATCGCGATGAGGGAGAGCCCGATCCAGGCGATGTAAACCGCCGGGCGCATCTGCAAGGTGCGATCGAGTTTGCGGCCATACCAATCTCGAATGCGATCGAAGGTGCGATTGACGCGGCCGGAGAAACCTTTGTCCGCTTCGCCCGCGCGCAGGAAAGTGGCGGACATGACCGGCGACAGAGTGAGCGCGACCACGCCGGAAATGGTGACGGCGCCAGCGAGCGTGAAAGCAAATTCGCGAAAGAGCGTGCCGGTGAGCCCGCCCTGCAAACCGATGGGAATGTAGACTGCGGCCAAAGTGATCGTCATCGCGATGATCGGGCCGACCAATTCGCGCGCGCCGAGGAGCGCGGCATTGAGGGGGTTGAGCCCTTCGCGCAGATGGCGCTCGACGTTCTCCACCACGACGATGGCATCATCGACGACGAGACCGACCGAGAGCACGATGGCGAGCAGGGTGAGCAGGTTGATGGTGAACCCAAAAATCTGCATGAGAAAGATCGCGCCGATGAGCGAGATCGGGATCGAGACGACCGGGATGATAACGGATCGCCAGGAGCCGAGGAAAAGGAAGATGACGATGACGACGATGAGCAGCGTCTCCATCAAGGTCCGGAAGACGTCGTGAATGGCGGTGTTGATGTATTCCGTGCCGTCATAGGCGATGCGGCCTTGTAACCCGGTGGGAAGTTCCTTCTGGATGTCTTCCATCTCGACGCGCACGCGTTTGATCACGTCGATGGAGTTGGCATTCGGGAGGACGAAGATGCCCATGAAGACGGCGCGCTGGCCGGAGAAACGGACCTCGGTGTTGTAATCTTCCGCGCCGAGGACGATGTCCGCGATTTCGCCCAGCCTAACGAGCACGCCGTTTTTCTGCCTAACGACCAAATTTTGGAAATCCTTGACCGAATGGAGGTCCGTGTTCGCGGTCAGATTTACCTGGACGAGCGCGCCTTTGGTACTGCCGAGGGCGGAGAGGAAATTGTTCGCCGCGAGCGCCTGGCGCACTTGGGCGGGACTGACGTTGAGCGCGGCCATGCGATCCGGTTTTAACCAAATGCGCATGGCGAAGGTGCGGCCGCCGAGAATCTCGGCGCGTTGCACGCCGGCGATCGCGGTCAGGCGTGGCTGGACGATGCGGGTGAGATAATCGGTGATCTCGTTCGCCTGCAAAATATCGGAGGTGAAGCTGAGGTAGGCGGAGGCGAATTGGGAATCGGCCGGCTGAATATTGATGACCGGCACTTCCGCTTCGGGCGGCAGATCGTTGCGGACCTGATTGACCTTCGAGCTGATCTCGGAGAGCGCCTTGTTCGAGTCGTAATTGAGCTTCAGATGCGCCGTAATGGTGGAGGAACTCTGCGAGCTCTGCGATTCGAGGTAATCGATTCCATCGGCCGCCGCGATGGCGCGCTCGAGCGGCGTGGTGATAAAGCCGCGCACGAGGTCCGCACTCGCTCCCACGTAGACAGTGTTTACGCTGACCGAGGCGATGTCGCTGCGCGGATATTGCCGGACGATGAGGGACGAGATCGCCTGCAGGCCGGCGATGATGATCACCAGGCTGACGACAATGGCCAGGACAGGCCGGCGAATAAAGAGATCGGTGAAAGAGTTCATCTTTAAAATCCGAAATCCGAAATCCGAAACCCGAGCCCCAAACAGAAATCGGACGCTTGAACGCGCAGCGTCGCGACCCCTTTACGGAGATTCGTCATTTGGGAATTCGGATTTGTTTCGGGCTTCGACATTCGGGTTTTTCGAAATTCCCGCTCAAGTATTAGGCGGTTTCGGATCGAGCTTTGGCTTCGGCGCGAGCTTGTTGTCGACCACCACGTTCATGCCATTGCGCAGTTTGAACGCACCGGTGCCGACGATTTCCTGGCCCACCTTCAACCCATCCGTGACGGCGACGAAATCGCCGCGCGTCTCGCCCAGGCGAACGAATTGCTGGCGCAAGAGGAGTTCGTCCTTTTTGGTTTTCTCATCCTTTTTCTTTTCGATCACGTAAACCGAATCGCCAAAAGGCGCGTAGGAAACGGCGGTCGACGGAATGAAGAGCGTCGCGTTTTTCTCGGGCAATTTCACTTCCACCCGGGCAAACATGCCGGCGCGTAACGCGTGATCTTTGTTATCGAGCCGTGCCTGCAACTGCACGCTGCGCGTCGCGGCGTCGATCGACGGATTGATCGCGCTCAACTTTCCAGAGAAATCTCGGCCCGGAATCGCGTCGGTCGTGACCGTGACGGGAAAATCGACGGCGATCTTGGCGAGATCGTTTTGCGGGAGCGAGAAATCGACGAAGACCTCGTCGAGCGTCTGCAACGAAACGAGCTTGTCGCCGACGGCGACGGTCTGGCCGGGATTGACGTAGCGAATGCCGGCCACGCCGGTGAACGGCGCGCTGATTTGTTTCTTGTCGATGATCGCTTGCACGTTCTCGACGGAGGCGGCGCCGGCGGCTGCTTTCGCGACGGCCGAGTCAAGCTCGGCTTTGGAAATCACGTTGCCTTTGGCCAAACCGCGCGCACGATCGAGATCGGCTTTAGCCAGTGCTGCGTCCGCCTGGGCGGAACGCAATTGCGCGAGCTCGGCGCCTGCATCCAATTTCAAAAGCGATGCGCCTTTTTCGACCTTCGCGCCGGATTCGAAATCGATCTCGCTCACGCGGCCGGCCAGTTCGGCGCTGATGGTCGCGCCTTGCACGGGCGAGATGGAACCGATCGCGGAAAGCGTGGGCTGCCATTGCCCCTTTTCTACGACGGCGCTGGTCACGGTGGTCGGCGGTGGAACCATCTTCGATCCCACTTTGATCATCGTCATGATTTGCAACGCCTTGATCCCGGCGAACAAAAGGAAAATGGCGATCAGCCCGCCGATGACCCAAAAGATGGGGCCCTTCGAACGCCGCGCGCGTGGCGGCGACGTGGACGGGAGGGCGCTGGAAGCGGTGCGAGTGGGAGGTCTAGTGGTGGTCGTTTGCATGAGACGTAGGTGAAAAGAGGAGCCGCCACAAAGTGCGGGCGATGTTCAACTGACTTTCGCGGTGGTCGGGCGATGAGGCGTTGGCGGGGTTAAGCGCGCTGCGCATCATCGTTCCATCATTAACTGCAAAGATGAGTTCCGCAATTTCGCGCGGCTCCAGACCGGCGACTGCGTGTTTTGCATCGGGGGAACGCGCGATCAACTCGATCACGCCCTCCGTTTTCGTCTGGGCAACGTCGCGCACCACCTGAGCGATGCGCGGGTTGCGGCTCGCTTCGGCGAAGAGATCGATGACGAACGCAGAGATGATCTGCGGCGTTTGCTCGGAACAATGGGACGTGAAGAGAATCTCCATCGCCTCGAGCAGGGTGGGCGCCTGACCGGCGCGTTCGAGCAACTCGTTGATACGCGTCTTGTGCCCGGACGCCAGCGCCTCGATCACCTCTTCCTTGTTTTTGAAGTAGCGATAGATCAACCCAACGCTGATTCCTGCCTCCGCACTGATATCGTGCATGCTGGTGCGGTGAAAACCGGTGTGAGCGAAACAGTTAAGCGCGGCGCTCAGGATCTGTTCGCGCCGATCGGTCGGGGCGGGGGCTAACATCGTTGTGGACATGAAGTTTCCACAATGAATGAACGTTCATTCATTGTCAAATGAGGCGTTTTCTGCTGGGGAACGCACGCGCCTCGCGTGCCCAATCCGGCGCCTCGCCGGATTGATCTGGAACGTAGCGCGTGCTTCCAGCTTGCGCCCCAGCCTCATCTGCATCTCCGCGTCATGCTTGACGGATTCCGGCGCAAGTGCCCTGCTCAGGATCGATGGAGAGGGCAGGGGAACATTCATTGAAGCTCAGCGAAGCGGTGTTGCGAAAATATCCGGCGGCCGGCCGTTATTTGGTCGGCGTTTCGGGAGGGCGCGATTCCGTCGCGCTGCTGCATTGGTTGCATGCACACCGCTTTAAGAAGCTGATTGTCTGCCATCTCGACCACCAATTGCGCGGTCGCGCCAGCCGGGCCGACGCGAAATTTGTCGAGCGGCTCGCGCAAAAGCTCGGTTACGATTCCATCCTGGCGGTGGCTGACGTAAAAACACTCGCGCGAAAATCGCACCGCTCGCTCGAAACAGCCGGCCGTGCTGCGCGCCTCCGTTTCTTCGGGCAAGTCGCGCGTCGCCGCCGTTGCGATGCGATTTTTCTCGGTCATCACGCCGACGATCTGGTCGAGACCTTTCTTATTAATCTTTTGCGCGGTGCGGGGGTTGGCGGGCTGGGAGGAATTCGCGAAATCGCCCGCCAGAAAATCGAAGGTCGCGACCTCACACTTGTTCGTCCGCTCCTCGGCGTCTGGCGTCGCGAGATCGACGAGTATGTGGCGACTCAGCGATTGAAATTTCGCGAAGATATTTCGAACGCGGAACTGACGCCCTTGCGTAATCGCGTCCGCCGGCGCGTCCTGCCTTATCTGGAAAAAACATTTGGCCGCAACGTGCGATCGAGCATCTGGCGGGCGGCGGCGATTTTTGCCGAAGAGAATGCGTGGCTCGATCAACTCATCGACGAAAACTTGATCGCCGACGTCGAGTTATCGGTCGCGAAACTGCGCGTCCAGCCGCTTGGCGCGCAACGCCGTCTTCTGCAAAAATGGCTCCGGCAAAACGGAATCGCCGAAGTTGGCTACGAAGTGGTCGAGCGCGTGCGCGCCTTGCTCGAGCCCGGAACGTCCGTCGCGAAAACCAATTTGCCTCGCGGCCAACACGCGCGCCGCCGGGCTGGAAAGTTGTTTATCGATTAACTTCCGTCATCCCGAGCGCAGCCGAGGGATCCCGTGGCGGTAACTGTAAGCCAGCCACCGGATTTGCTGTCCTACCTTCCAGCTTGCGCCACGGGATCCCTCGACCCCGAAAGCATTCGGGGCTCGGGATGACGGATGAATCGCGCCCCGCCAATTTGGCTGATTCCGGCAATCCTTGGTAGGGACGGACCGCCGGGCCGTCCGTCCGATGTGGTTGCGTTGTCCGCGTCACGCATTCCAGCGGCGCGTCTTACCAAATCATTTTCTCCCGCACGCATCTTCGCGTAGGTAGCGGCCATGAGTTCGCGCGTTCGTTTCGCTCCATCGCCCACCGGTTATCTCCACATCGGCGGCGCGCGCACCGCGCTGTTCAACTGGCTCCACGCGAAACACACCGGCGGCACGTTCGTCCTGCGCGTCGAAGACACCGATCAATCGCGCAACACCGCCGAAGCCGCCCAAGCCATTTACGACGGCCTGCGCTGGCTCGGGCTCGATTGGGATGAAGGCCCGGAAGTCGGCGGCGATTGCGGCCCGTATTTCCAAAGCCAGCGCGAAGCGATCTATCAGCGTTACCTCGAAAAACTCCAGGCCGCCGGCTCCGTTTACGAAGATCAAGGCGCCATTCGTTTTCGTTTCGCCCGCGAAAAAGTGGTGGTGAACGACATCATCTGCGGCCGCATCGAGTTCGACATGACGGACCCGGAAACGAATCCCGACATGACCATTCGCCGCCCCGACGGCTCGTGGATTTTCCATTTCGTCAACGTGGTCGACGACATCGAGATGAAAATTTCGCACGTCATCCGCGGCGAAGATCATCTCTCGAACACGCCGAAACACGTGCAGCTTTATAACTCGTTAGGCGAGACGCCGCCCATCTTCGCGCACATTCCGCTTATCCTGAACAAGGACGGCTCGAAGATGAGCAAGCGCGATCAGGGCGCCAGCCTGAACACTTACATCGAAGGCGGTTATCTTTCCGAAGCCGTGCGCAACTACCTCTGCCTGCTCGGCTGGTCGCCCAAGGATAATCGCGAAAAACTCGACATCGCCGAAGTCGTTAGGCTGTTTGACCTCGAGAAGATCAATCGCAAAAACGCCTCGTTCGATCTGGAGAAATGCACCTGGCTGAACGCCGAATACGTGCGCGACTTATCCGACGCGCGCTTTCAAGAACTCGGCCGCCGCGCGCTGGAACGGGCCGGTGTCGACCTCGCCTCTTTTGAGGACGACTACGTGCGCGCTGCGCTCGACACCTGCAAAGGCAAGATCCGCATCTTTAGCGAACTGCCCGCCTACGCCGGCTTCTACTTCAGCGACGCGATCGAGTATCCGGCCGAGAACGCCGCCAAACATTTCATCCCCGAGAACAAACCGCGCCTGCAAGCATTGCGCGACGCCTTCGCTGCGCTGGAGAAGTTCGATGCCGCCGCTCTCGAATCCGGGCTCAAGACGACCGCCACCGAGATGGGACTGAAGGCACGCGATTTGGTGCATGTGCTGCGGCTCGCCGTTACCGGCGACAACGCCGGCCCCAGCCTCTATCATCTCCTCGAAATTCTCGGGAAAGAAAAAGCGCTCGCCCGGATTGATCGTGCGCTGGCTCTCATCGCAGCCTAAACTGCATGGATGGACAACCCCGCGCCGGAGAAGAGAAGTCCAACTGACGGGGGAAACAATTCCCAGCCTGACGCTGACTGCTCGAACAGTGTTGAAAGGGCCGCGCCGATGCCGTCTCGTCGATTACGCGAGCCGCGTGGAGTTTACCGATTTAAGACTTGGGAAGAGTTCAATCAGTGGAAGATGAAATTCGAAGCTCCAGGTGCTCACGACGGAGAATCGGCTGCTGATTAACCATCCGAACGGGCGTCATCCTGAGCGCAGTCGAGGGATTCCGGTGCGCTACGAGAAGGGTTCGCTGTTGCTCGCCGCTTCATCCCACCTGTTCTCCGCTTCCGATCGCTCCAGGTAACACCACGGGATCCCGCGACTGCGCCTGACGGCTGCGCTCGGGATGACTACTTCTTCGCTTCCTTCGCCCAGGCATCGCGCAGCGTGATGGTGCGATTGAAGACGAGCTTGTCGGGACGCGAATCGGGATCGAGCGCGAAGTAGGCGAGGCGTTCGAATTGGTAACGCAATTCCGGCCTCGCTTCGCCTAACGAGGGTTCGCATTTCGCGGTAACCACTTCCAGTGAATCGGGATTGAGAAACGCTTTGAAATCGCCATCGGCATCCGGTTCCGGCACGGTGAAGAGCCGGTCGTAAAGCCGCACTTCGGCGTCGAGCGCGTGAGCGGCGCTCACCCAATGAATCGTGCCTTTCACCTTGCGATTCGAAGTCGGCCCGCCCGATTTGCTCTCCAGATCGGCCGTGCAACGCAACTCCGTGACGGTACCCGCCGCATCCTTAATCACTTCTTCGCACTTGATGATGTAGGCGTATTTCAAACGCACTTCGCCACCCGGCTTCAATCGAAAATACTTCGGCGCCGGCACTTCCATGAAGTCCGCGTCCTCGATGTAAAGCTCGCGGCTGAACGGCACCTTACGCGTGCCCGCGTTTGGATCCTCTGGGTTATTGATCGCGTCGAGTTCTTCGGTCTGCCCCTCTGGATAATTGGTGATCACCACCTTGACCGGTCGCAGCACGGCCAGTCGGCGCTGTGCCGTTTTGTTGAACTCCTGGCGCAGGCCGTGTTCGAGCACGCCCACTTCGGTGAGCGACGGATATTTGGTGATGCCGATGTGATAAGCGAAGTCGCGCAGCACGTTCGCGGTTACGCCGCGCCGGCGCATTCCGGAGACGGTCGGCATGCGCGGATCGTCCCAACCGCTGACCAATCCTTCGTCGACGAGTTCCTTAAGTTTACGCTTGCTCATGACCGTGTAGGTCACGTTTAAGCGCGCAAATTCGTATTGATGCGGCAACGCGCGCGGGAGTTCGAGCGTTGCCAGAATCCAATCGTAAAGCGGGCGATGCACTTCGAATTCCAGCGTGCAGACCGAGTGCGTGATGCCTTCGAGATAATCGCTCAGACCATGCGCGAAATCGTAAAGCGGATAAATGCTCCACGCGTCTCCGGTGTGATGATGCCTGGCGTGGCGAATGCGATAGAGCAGCGGATCGCGCAGCCACATGTTTGGCGATTGCATGTCGATCTTCGCGCGCAAAGTACGCGCGCCGTCGGGAAATTCACCGGCCTTCATTCGCGCGAGCAGATCGAGATTTTCCTCGACCGAGCGATTGCGATGCGGGCTGTCTTTGCCGAGACGCCGGAATTCGTCGGTTTGTTCCGGCGTCATGTCGCAAACGTAGGCTTTGCCTTTGCGCACGAGCGTTTGCGCAAATTCGTAGAGTTGGTCGAAATAATCGGAAGCAAAAAACGGGACGCTCTCCTCCTTCAGGCAAATGTTCTTGTCTGCCCAGCCGTCGATCAGCCAGCGCACGTCGGCCATGATCGAGTCGACGTATTGCGCTTCTTCCTTGGTCGGATTGGTGTCGTCCATCCGCACGTTGCAAAGGCCGCCGAACTCGTGCGCGATGCCGAAGTTCAAACAAATCGCCTTGATGTGGCCTATGTGGAGGTAGCCGTTTGGCTCCGGCGGAAAACGGGTGTGAATGGTCGTCCGCTTTCCGCTGCGCACATCTTCTGCGACAATGTCGCGAATGAAATCAGAAGGCGCGGGCGCGGGTTCGAGCGGCGTGGTCATTTTGGAAAGGTGATCCTAGCAGAGAGCGCCCGGGCATCCAACCATCGTGAAGAGAACCTATCATCTGGCCGACCTGCGGAAGTGGCACGAAGTCACGGCCGACGAACCAAAGCCGCTCCGGATCGCGGTGATCGGCGATCCGATCGAGCACTCGCTCTCGCCGGCCATGCAAAACGCGGCGCTGATGCAATGCGACCTGCCGTGGCGTTATGCCCGGCTCCAGATATCGCCTAACGAATTAGCGGAAACGCTCGACCTCCTGCGCGGTCTCGAGTTCGTCGGCTTTAACCTGACGGCGCCGCACAAAACCGCGGCGCTCCCTTTGCTTGACGAGATCGATGCGGAGGCGCGAGACATCGGAGCGGTCAACACAGTGGCGCGACGGGATGGTAAGCTGATCGGCTACAACACGGACGGCGCGGGTTTTCGCGAAGCGATTCGCGCGGATTTCGGATGCGAGCTGGCGGGCTTGCGCCTTTTGTTGCTCGGCGCGGGCGGCGTCGCGCGAGCCATTGCCTGGGAATGCGCGCGGCGCGGCGTGCGCGCGCTCCATCTGGCCAATCGGGATTTGGAGAAAGGCAAAGCGCTGGTCGACGAAGTGAAAAAATCGGCGCCCGCGCCCATCATGGTCACGAACAGCGGGCAGGATTCCACAATCTTGACGGCAGTGCTGGCCGAGACGGATTTGATCGTGAACGCGACCTCCGTCGGCCTGCGACTGGACGATCCATCGCTCGTGCCCGCGAGCGCGCTGGCGCCGCGCCATCTCGTTTACGAGACCATTTATTCTCCCGCGAAAACGCCGTTGCTGCGCGCAGCGGAGGCGCAGGGCGCGCGTGGCGCGAACGGACTTTCCTTGCTGCTGCATCAAGGCGCGCTCGCTTTCGGGATCTGGTTTGAGCAAGCCGCGCCGCTCGACGCCATGCGGGAGGTTCTGCTCGTTTAGCCTAACGATTCTCCGTCGCCATTTCGCGACCGCGTTTCGTCGCTGCTTCCACTGCGCCCGCCAGGGCTTCGCCCGCCTTCATCTTTTCCATTACCGCCAGACCGGCCGCGGTCGTTCCGCCGGGCGTCACCACCATGTCGCGCAACTCGTTAGGCGGCAGTTTGCTTTCGAGCGCGAATTGGGCCGCGCCCAGAACCGTTTGCGTCGCCAGCGTGAGCGCGACCTCCTCACTCAACCCTTCGCGTTTGCCGCCTTCGGCCAGCGCTTCGATCACCGAGTAAACAAAGGCCGGTCCGCTCCCCGAAAGCGCCGTCACTGCATCGATTTGCTCCTCCGCGATCTCCACCACCTCGCCGATCGCCGCAAAAATTTCGCGCACGCGTTCGAAATCCGCGTCCGTCGTCCTACTGCCGCGGGCGATGGCCGTGGCGCCCTGGCAAATCGTTGTCGTCGTATTCGTCATCGCGCGCATGAATCTCGACGGCGCTGTTTCTTCCATCGCGGCGATCCGTGTTCCTGCCGCCAGGGAAATGACCAATTTACCTGCGATCCGAGCGCCCAGTTCGCGCAATGCCGGCAACACCACTCCTGGCTTCACTGCGAGAAAAATCACGTCAGCCTCCTCTGCGATCTCTGCGTTCTCTGCGGTGACCTTGATTCCCAAATCCTTCCCCAAAGCATCGCGCGCTGCCGCGATCGGTTCACTGGCGACGATCTGCTCCGGCTGGCAAAATCCACTCCGCACCAAACCGCGCATGACCGAGCTGGCCAACCGCCCTGCGCCGATGAAGCCGATCGTGAATGAAGTCTGCGCAGTTTGAGTATTCATAGTGCGCCGCGATATTAAGCGATGGTCGCCGCTGGTGTAAACTTCGCTCCGAGCCGGAGTGGCAGGATCGATTTGGCAGAGGAAATCGCGGAGCTGAAGCGCGCGCGCAACGCCGTCATTCTCGCGCACAACTATCAGGTGCCGGCCTTGCAGGACATCGCCGATTACGTGGGCGACTCGTTAGGCTTGAGTTTTCAGGCGGCGAAAACCGACGCTGAAGTGATCCTTTTCTGCGGTGTCCATTTCATGGCCGAGACGGCCAAGATTCTGAATTCCTCAAAGCGCGTTCTCATTCCCGATCTCGATGCCGGTTGTTCGCTCTCCGAATCCTGTCCGCCGGAAAAGCTGGCCGCGTTTCTGGAGAAGAACGCTGAGAAGAATTATTACGTCATCGCCTACATCAATTGCAGTGCTGGCGTGAAAGCGCTCTCCGATGTCATCTGCACGAGCGGCAACGCCGTCAAGATCGTCCAGGCCGCGCCGGTCGATCGCAACATCCTCTTCGTGCCCGATCAAAATCTCGGCGCGTGGGTCATGGAACAGACGGGTCGCAAGATGGATCTCTGGCAGGGGAATTGTTACGTGCACGTCGAGTTCACGGCGCGCAGCATTGCCCGCATTCGCGAGGAACATCCGGGCGCGCCGCTCGTCGCCCACCCGGAATGCACCTACGCCGTACGGCTGCTCGCCGATGAAGTTTGCTCAACCGAAAAGATGGTGACGTTTTGCAAGGAATCGCCCGCGCGCGAGATCATCGTCGTGACCGAGGTGGGCATGTTGCATCGGCTGCAAAAAGAAGCGCCGGACAAGAACTTCATCCCGGGCCCGACCGATAATTGCTTCTGCGCCGAGTGTCGTTTCATGAAAATGAACACGCTCGAAAAAGCGGCCGACGCGCTGCGCAATCTCGCGCCTGAAATCATCATGGCGGAAGAAATTCGCGCCCGCGCCGAAATCCCCATTCGCCGCATGCTTGAGCTGAGTCGTTAACAGCGCGCGCGCGCATAAACATTTGTCTTTGCCGCGCGCTCCCATAAGAGTGCGGCCATGCGCCGAAGTTCGATCTGGCCGACGCTGGTCATCCTGTTGGTGGGCGTCATCGTGCTGCGCGAACCGCGGTGGGCGAGGCTGGAGGAGAATTTCCTGCGCTGGCTGTTGCACAACGCGCCGCCCCGCGTCGCCACCGTTCCGCTCACCATCGTCGAGATCGGCATCGATCCAGCGGTCGCGGCCGCGGCCGCGACCGGCTCCACGCCTGCGCCCGAGTTTGTCCATGGCCACACCACGACGATCTCTCCCTTGGAATACGCGCTCTTTCTCCAGGCGGCGCTTCCGTTTCAACCAACGGTGGTGGCGTTTGAAAATGTTTTGCAATGGCGCGACCGCGACAAGGATCAGGAGCAGGTGTTTCTCGATCAAGCGATGCGTGTGCCAAAACTTTTGCTCGGCGCGGAGCTGACCGTCACCCCGGACCCCGACGCGCCGGCGCAGGAAGTTCCCATCTTCACCCAGGTGACGGGAAGCCGCCGCGCTCTCGTCGAATTCCCCGGAATCGGACGACAGCCTAACGAGGATTTGCGCCTCGTCTCCACTCCTGGTTTTACCAATCTGCCGACCGAAGTGGTGGACGATCTGCATGTGCCGCTCCTTTTTCGTTATCGCGGCGAAGTCGTTCCTTCCTTTGCGCTGCAAGCGATCATGCTTTGGCGCCGGGTTACGCTGGCGGAGGTAAAGATCGATCTTGGCTCCCACATTCTCCTGCCGAAGGCGCCGCCGATTCCGATTCGGTCTGACGGCACCCTTTTGATTAACTCCAATGCCGCCCAGGGCGGCGTGCGGGTGAGCTTGAATGCGCTGCTCCTTGCCGCGCAGCAAAAGGCACATGGCACGCCCGGCGACGCGGCCGTGAAAGATTTGCGTGAGCAAGTATTGCTGGCGCGTGCGCCGCTCAATCCGCATTCGCCGCCGGACATCTTCGCCGCGACCATCGCCACCATCGAGAGCAATCACTACGTGCGACGGGTCAGCCGCATCTTTGATTACATCCTCCTCGTGTTGGCGACAGTGTTGGCCGGACTCAGCCATCGCCTCTCGCGGGCGAGTGTCATCCTGGGAACGATCGCCTTTTGCGCGGTCTATGGGCTGATTGCCCTCGCTCTCTTGAGCCGCTTTCTTCTCTGGCTGCCTGGATTTTTCCCGCTCGCGCTCGCGCTGTTGCTCATCTTGATTTATTTGCTCGCCCCAGGCGAGCGACCAGGCGAGCCCGCTTTGCCTAACGAATGAAAGCCACGGAAGAACACATCGATCGCCTGCACGGCGAAGGCTTGATTGATCTTCATTTCGATCTGCCGCTGGGCCTGCATCTGAAGGCGGCGGAAACGAATGTGATCGCGCGAGAATTCCTCCCCGAATTCGAAGCGGGCAATATGGGAATGCTCGGCGTCGCGCTTTATGTGGAAGACCGCGATGTGGCGGATCGCGCCCTGCCCGTGGCGCTCGGCCAGGTCGCTCGGATCTATGCCGAGATCGATCACTCGGATCGGTTCGCGCTTTGCCGCTCGTTTGCCGAAATCGAAGCGGCGCGGACCGCCGGGCAAATCGCGCTACTTCTCACCATGGAAGGCGCTGAACCACTCGGGAGCGACTTGCGATTGCTCCGCATTTTTTACGAACTCGGTCTGCGTGCGATTTCCCTCACCCACGCGCGGAAGAACGCCGCTGCTTCCGGCGGCGTCTTTGCCCCGACCGGTTCGCCCGCCACCGGGTTGACGGATTTCGGCCGCGAACTCGTAAGGGAATGCGAACGGCTCGGCATCATCATCGATCTCGCCCACATCAACCCGGCCGGTTTCGAGGAAATTTGCGCCCTAACGACCCGGCCGCTCATTGTCTCGCATTCCAACGCGCGACATTTCTACGACATCGAGCGCAACATCAGCGACGAACAGATCAAAATGATCGGCCAGCGCGACGGCGTCATCGGAGTAAACGCGATCCTCGTCAGCGCCGCGAAGGAGAAGGCGACGCTCGATCATTACGTCGATCACATCGAGCACATCGCGGCTTTGATCGGCATCGACGGTGTCGCCATCGGCTTTGATTTCTGCGAATTTCTCTGGCAGCTCATGCCGGAAAAGGAACGCAAGGCGCTTGAAGCGAAGCTGACCACGCCGCACTTCCTGCCCGATCTGACTCATCACGGCCATGCCCGCAATCTGACGCGCAAGTTGATCGAGCGCGGCTTCAGCGACGAGCAGATCGAGAAGATTTTGCGCGGAAACTGGCTCCGCATTTTGCGCGAGCTTCTCTAAACTCCTCGATCAGTGTTTTGCTGTAGACGTTTCGCTGTGCGAAACGCGAGTACGAGAAAATGACTTTCGGTTATGCAGGGAAAGGGCAATATCGCCCTTTTGCCCGGCTTTGAAATTCACAAACCTGACCCGCCACACTGAGATCGGCGCGAATTCCTACTGCCTCGAGATCGAGGACCAGCGGATCGTGATCGATTGTGGGATGCATCCGAAGGAGGAAAACGACGCCGCGCTCCCGAACTTCAAGGCGATCGGCGAGCGCCCGCTGGATGCCATTCTCATCTCGCACGCGCACCTCGATCATTTCGGGACGCTGCCGCTGCTCATGCGGCGACATTTGCACACCCCGGTTTTCATGACCGCCGCCACCGCCGATATCGGCAGTGCGCTTTTGCACAATTCCGTGAGCGTGATGACGCGACAACGCGAAGAACTCGGCCTGCCCATGTACCCGCTCTTCACACATCGCGAAACCGAGCGCGTCTCCGATGAATGGCGATCGTGTCCCTGGCGACAGACCTTCACTTTTCAGGGCGAAAGGACGAAATCAAACGGGGAAGACGGGGCCAGCTTTGAATTTGTCGATGCCGGTCACGTGCTCGGATCGGCCGGAATTATTTTGCGGGGGGAAGGCCGCACCGTTTTCTACACCGGCGACGTGAATTTCGACGATCAAACCATCATGCAAGGCGCGGTCTTTCCCGAGAGCGGCGTCGATGTGCTCATCACTGAGACGACGCGCGGCGACACGCCGTTGCCGGAAAACTTTTCCCGCGCCGAGGAGGAACGGCGGCTGGCGCGCGAAATCCAGCGCGTTTTCGATCGTGGCGGCTGCGTGCTCATCCCGGTATTCGCGCTCGGCAAAACGCAGGAGATGCTGGCCAGCATTTACAAATGGCGCCGCGAAAAATTGCTCGGCGAATTCCCGCTCTACATCGGCGGGTTGAGCACCAAGATGACCGGCATTTACGATCGGCATGCGCACGGCACGCGGCGGCAATTTTCGCGGCTGCAGTTGATGGAGGAAGTCGCGCCGTTCGTTCTCAATGGCAAAAGCATCCGCAGCGCGCCGGCGCGGCCGGGCCGCGTCTACGCCCTTTCCAGCGGGATGATGACGCCGAGGACGCTCTCGAATATTTTTGCGCGCCGCATTCTGGAGAATCCGCTCGATGCCATTTTCTTCGTCGGCTACGCCGATCCCGCCTCGCCGGCCGGAATTTTGAAAACGGCGCAACCGGGCGATCGCGTTTCGCTCGATCCGGAGGAGCCGTCGCTCGAGCTGCGGTGCGAGATTCAGCAATTCCAATTTAGCGCGCACGCGCCGCGCGAATCGCTCCTGACCTACATCACGAAGCTGGCGCCGAAAAAAGTGGTCCTCGTGCATGGAGATTTGCCGGCGGTGGAATGGTTCCGTGGGCAAGTTTCTGCGGCTTTGCCCGCCACCGAAGTCATCGTCCCGACGCCCGGCGTGGAACTCGATTTATGGTAGGGACGGACCGCCGGGCCACGCCGTGAGAATCGTTTCCTGGAATATCAATTCGCTGCGCAAGCGCCAGGAACGCCTCCTCGCCTGGCTTGCCGAGACGCAGCCGGACATCGTCTGTCTCCAGGAAACGAAATGCACCGACGAACAGTTTCCCGCCGACGCTTTGCGTGCGGCCGGTTATCGCGCCGCCTTTTACGGGCAGAAATCCTATAACGGCGTGGCCATTCTTGCGCGCACCGAGCCGGTCGAAGTGCAGCCCACGTTTTGCGATGAAGTGGAAGATCCACAGGCGCGCGTGCTGGCCGCGACCATTGGCGAATGGCGCGTTTACTCGATCTACGCGCCGAACGGCCAGGCGGTCGGCACGGCCGCGTTCACTTATAAGCTGCAATGGTATGAGCGGCTGCACCGTTGCCTAACGAGTGAACTGGAGGGCGGCGCGCCCTTGCTCGTCTGCGGCGATTTCAACGTCGCGCCCGAAGATCGCGACGTGCACGATCCAGCCATCTGGCGCGGCGCCATCATGTGCTCGGAGGAGGAACGCGCCGCGTTTCAGAAACTGGAGGCGATCGGATTGCGCGACACTTTACGTTTGCACCACGCCGACGCCGGACTTTTCAGTTGGTGGGATTATCGCATGCTCGCCTTCCCGAAAAATCGCGGACTGCGCATCGACGCCATTCTCGCGAGCGCGCCGGCGGCGGAGCGCTCTCTTGATGCCGGTATCGAGCGCGAGATGCGCAAAGGGAAAGAGCCTTCCGATCACGCGCCCGTCTGGGCCGAGTTTGGCGATTGAGCGCGAACAGCCAGATTAGGCGTGACCCAATGAAAAATCCTCCGGCCAAACCGCTCCTGATCTGGGATGGCGAATGCCATTTTTGTGCGCGCTGGATTGCGCGCTGGAAGCAGATGACCGGCGACCGTGTCGAGTACATTACCTCGCAGGAATTGGGTGACCGTTTCCGCGAGATTCCCCGTGAACTTTTCGCTCGCGCCGTGGTGCTGATCGAGCCGACTGGCGAAGTGCTTTCTGCGGCGGCAGCTGTTTGCCGCTCGTTAGGCCAATATGGAGGCCGCCCCATTTTCGAGTGGTCGTATCGACATCTGCCCGGTTTCGCGCCGATCGCGGAAGCTGGCTACCGCGTCGTCGCGAAAAATCGGAGCGCCGCTTCCACGGTGACGCGCCTTCTTTGGGGCAACGACGTGCGCGTTCCGACCTACTTCACCGCACGCCGCTGGTTTCTGCGCATGCTCGGCGTCGTTTATCTGATCGCGTTCGTTTCGCTCTGGGTGCAGGTGGATGGATTAATCGGTTCGAATGGTATTTCGCCAGTCGCCCAATTTCTGCCCGCGGCGCGCGCCCAAATTGGCGGGAGCGCGTCGTTCGTTCTGCCGACCTTGTGCTGGTTCAACGCGAGCGACGCCATGCTGCATTTTCTCTGCGGCGCAGGCGCGGTTATCAGCGTGTTGCTCATCGTCGGGATTGCTCCGCTTTTGTCGCTCGCACTTTTGTTCGTCCTTTATCTCTCGTTATCGGTTGCGGGTCAGACGTTCCTTCAGTTTCAATGGGACATCCTGTTGCTCGAGGCGGGGTTTCTTGCGCTCTCCTTCGCGCCGCTGCAATGGCGAATGCGCAAAGGCCGGGAAGCGCCGGTGTCGCGCGTCGGGTTGTTTCTCCTGCGCTTTCTCCTCTTCAAACTGATGCTCATGTCGGGCGTGGTGAAGTTGAGCAGCTACCTACTGTTGCCCGATGCATCGACCGACACCTGGTGGAATCTGACTGCGCTCGATTACCACTATTGGACGCAACCGCTGCCGACCGCGCTGGGTTGGTGGGCCGCAAACACCTCCGAGTGGCTCAAGCATTTCTGCACCGCGACCGCGCTCATCATCGAAACGGTGGTGCCGTTTCTGATTTGGGCGCCGCGCCGGCTGCGGTTTCTCGGCTTCGTTCTGTTGGTCGCGCTGCAATTGATGATCGCGCTCACCGGAAACTATTGCTTCTTCAATCTGCTCACCATCGCGCTTTGCCTGCTGATGCTTGATGACGTGGTGCTCCGCAAACCTCTAGCCGCAGTCGCTGACTGCGGCCTGCGGAACGCCACGCTTCCCGTCCAATCGGCCGCGGTCAGCGACCGCGGCTACAGCACTCTGCGTTGGGGCGCGGTGGTCGTCCTCCTCGTGACGATGCCGGTGAACGCGATGCTGCTTTATTCCGCGTTTCGACCGAAGGCCGAGTGGCCCCGCTCGATCACGGCATTGGAAGGAATCATGGAGCCATTCCGCATTGTGAACGGCTACGGACTGTTTCGCGTCATGACGACAACGCGTCCGGAAATTGAAGTGGAAGGAAGCGCGGATGGATTCGTTTGGAAGCCGTATGTCTTCAAATGGAAACCGGGACCACTGGATCGCGCGCCGGGCTTCGTTGCGCCGCATCAACCGCGGCTCGATTGGCAGATGTGGTTCGCCGCGCTTGGTGATTTTCGGAGCAATCCGTGGTTTGTGCGATTGATGCGGCAACTGCTCGAAAACGCGCCGCCGGTCACAGGCTTGCTCAAGACGAATCCCTTTTCGGACGCGCCGCCGCGTTATATTCGCGCGACGCTGTACCAATACCGTTTCACCGACGTCGAAGAACACCGCCAGACTGGCGATTGGTGGAAACGCGAACGCGTTCGCCCCTATTTTCCCGAGGCGACGCGGAGCAATTGGCGGTAGCCAACGGCAGCCTTCCACACTGAAGCGCGATACTCTTGTCGTCATCCCGAGCGAAGCCGAAGGCGAAGGCGAGGGATCCCGTTGCGAAACGAGAAGCTGGCTTGGTTCGGTGGGGCTTCGTGCAGTTAAATGGCACGCCCTGTTGATCAAAGCGCGCCGCGCAAACCATCGTTTCGCATTAACGTTTAACCTCGGGATTCTTCGACTCCGCTACGCTCCGCTCAGAATGACGAATGGTAAGCGCGATTGGCCGGTGAAATTCGTTTCTCCTGAGAGGTTATCGGTCGGTGAGGTTGCTCAATGCGGCTCGCCGCCGATAGTCATTGAACACTTACGGAGAAATTTATGGCTGAAGAAAATAAGACAACTGGATCGGATCAACCCGAAGCGAAATTGGAAAGCAGTAAAAGTCACGCACGCAAAGCGGCCGGCGACTTGAAATCGGCAGCGCGCGGCGCCGCCGAAGAATATCGCGGCAAAGCCGAGGAAGCCTGGACCGATGCACGCGGCAAGGCGGAAGAAGCTTGGGGCGACGCCCGTGGCAAAGCGGAACAGGTTTGGGACGACGCCAAATATCGCGCCCGCAGTTTTCAAGAAGATGGCGAGCAATACGTTCGCGAAAACCCGACCAGGGCGGTCTTCACCGCGCTCGGGATCGGATTTGTTCTCGGCTTGATTTTCCGTCGTTAGGTTAGCTGCAGGATGGCTGGTGAACCCATGAGGTTCCGCAATCCGGCGGGGCACAGCGGTCTGTTGAGCAATTTGCTCGGCATCGGCAATTCGCTGGCCAGCTTCTTTGAAAGCCGGATCGGATTGCTGGGCCAGGAGGCGAAAGGCGCACTCACGCAAGTGGTGGTGCTTCTCGTGTGCCTGGTCGCGGCGGCGTTGCTTTGCGGCGTCGGTTTTATTTTCCTCATCGCGGGCCTTGTCATCGCGGTGGCGAATGCCCTGCACATTTCCTGGATTTGGATCGCGCTCGGTGCGGCGCTTCTCCAATTTCTCATCGCCCTCGTTTGCCTGCTCATCGCGCGCACGCGCATGAAGAAACCTCTGTTCCGCGCCAGCTTGGCTGAATTAAAGAAAGATCGCGAATGGCTGAAGAACCTCGACACGAAGACGCTCAGCAGGAAATAAGGCAGCGCATCGCGCATTCGCGCGATCACCTCGGGCGCGACCTCGCCGGGTTGCGTTACGAGCTGGATTTCCCGCTCAAGTTCAAGAAATCCTTTCAGCGCAAAACGGTGATTTGGGTGACGGCGGCGGTGGCTGTCGGTCTTGTCGTCGTCATGCTGCCGGCGCGGCGGAAAAAGATCTATGTGAACGCCAGAGGAGGCCGCTCGAAAAAAGAGAAGAACTTTCTCGAAGCCGGGCTTGGTCTCACCGCCCTCAAGCTCGTCACCACTTTGGTGCAGCCGATGATAATGAACTTCATCATGCAAAAGATGAAGGGCGGGCCCGCGCCGATGCCGCGCCGGCCGCGCTAAGCGCGTTTTCGATTTACGCTGGCGAACCCGCCGCGTAATGATCGTCGCGCCGCATGACTCCGCTCCCCCACGTCGACGATTATCTGGCGGTCGGCCAGGAAGCGGGCGCGTCCGACATTCATCTCGGCGTGAGTGCGCCGCCGCTCTGGCGTCTGCACGGGATGTTGCAGCCGATCTGGCCGAACGCCGCGCCGTTAACCGCCGCCACCACTCAGGAACTGGCGGACGCTTTCCTAACGGAGCAACAGCAAGCGCAGCTTACCGAGCGTGGCGATGTCGATTTCGCGTATGCGAACGAAGGCAGGCGTTTTCGCACCAGCGTGGCGCGGCAACGTCTCGGCACCGATCTCGTTTTCCGCATCATCAACACACGCGTGCGCACGATGGATGAGCTCGGTTTGCCCGAGCATCTCAAGCTGCTCACGCGGTATCATAACGGCCTCATTCTCGTCACCGGTTCAGTCGGCAGTGGAAAGTCCACCACGCTGGCCGCGTTGATCGAGCAGATCAACGTCGAGCGGCGCGAGCACATCATCACGCTGGAGGACCCGATCGAATATTTGTTCGAATCAAAAGGTTGCCACATCACACAGCGCGAAGTGCGCACCCATACGCCCTCGTTTGAGGCGGCCTTGCGTGGGGCGCTGCGCGAAGATCCCGATGTCATCATGATCGGCGAGATGCGCGATCTCGAGACGATCTCGCTCGCCATCACTGCGGCTGAAACCGGCCACCTCGTCCTCGGTACGCTGCACACGAGCAATGCGTCGCGCACGCTCGATCGCCTGCTCGACGTTTTCCCGATCGATCAACAGGAACAGATTCGCACGATGGTGAGCGAATCGTTGCGTGGCATCATCAGTCAGCAATTGGTTCCGCGCGCCGATGGCACGGGCCGCGTCCTCGCTTTGGAAACGCTCACCAACACGCCCGCCGTCGCCAACGTGATCCGCGAGGCGAAAACGTTCATGCTGCCGGGAATCATCCAGACTGGGCGAAAGCAGGGGATGCAGTTGATGGATGACGCGCTGCGGGATCTTGTTGATCGCGGATTGGTCAGCGCGGATGAAGCGTATGCTCGCGCCGAACAAAAGAGCGAGATGCGAGGGAAATGACGAATTTCGTCATTTAATCAATGGCTTACCTCGACCAATTCTTCGCCCTCATGCTCGCGCAAGGCGCCTCCGATCTGCATATCGCCGAAGGTCAGCCACCGAAAATGCGGACGCATGGCGATATCGCGGCCATTCGCGCGGAAGCCGTCACGAACGAAGAAGCGGCGTTCATGCTCAGCGAAATTTGTGGTGAGGAACGCTGGGCGCTTTTCGAAGAACGCGGCGATCTCGATTTCGCCTACGAAATGGGCGAGAAGGCGCGATTCCGTTGCAACTACCTCAAGCAGGCGAGCGGTTACGGCGCCGTCTTTCGTCTCATTCCGGCGAAAATCGCCACGCTCGAAGAACTCGGGATCCCGGCGGTCGTGAAAAATTTCGGGAAATTGCGCGGTGGCCTCGTCCTCGTGACCGGTCCGACCGGTTCCGGCAAGTCGACGACGCTGGCCGCGCTCATCGATTACGTGAACGAAAATTTCTCGCGCCACATTGTGACGATCGAGGAGCCGATCGAGTTCGTTCACGCGAACAAGCGCAGCGTTATCACGCAACGCGAAGTGCCAACCCATGCCGCTTCATTTCCGAGCGCGCTGAAGGCGGCGTTGCGCGAGGATGCCGATATCGTGCTCGTCGGCGAGATGCGCGATTTGGAGACGATCTCGCTCGCGCTCACCGCGGCCGAAACCGGTTTGCTCGTTTTCGGGACACTGCACACGAACAATGCGCGCAAGACGGTCGACCGTATGGTCGACGTTTTCCCGGCCGACAAGCAGGCGCAAGCGCGCACTATGCTGGCCAACTCGCTGCGCGGCGTGCTTGCACAGTTGCTTTTGAAAAAGGCGGACGGCAGTGGGCGCGTGGCGGTAAACGAAATCCTCGTCGGCAACGCCGCTGTCTCCGCGATTTTGCGCGAAGGCGCGACGCAGAAGTTGCAGGACGTGATTGTCTCCGGGAAGGCGCAGGGGATGCAATTTATGGACGACGCGATCTGGAAGCTGTTGCAACAGGGTGACGTCGCGCCGCATGAAGCCTTCATGCAGGCGATCGATAAAAACCGTTTCAAGAAGTTCCTTCCGAAGGGTGAAGAGGGTTTCGGCAACGCTGCCGGTTAAAGGCGCGCGCGTTGACAAAAAAAATCGGCCCTGTTAGCTTCGCGCGAATTTGAGCGGAGCCCTTGGGCAAAACGAGGGCGAAGCAACCGATTGCACACCCTACTCAATAGTCAGGTTTTGGTGCTGAACCGCCTCTGGCAGGCGGTGAACATCTGCTCGGCGCGTCGTGCCTTTACGCTCCTCTATCAAGGACACGCCCAGGTCGTTTCCTCCGATCCGCAGAACAACTTTTTCACGCACGATTTCGATAGCTGGCGCGACGTTTCAGTGACTGCACCGGAAGACGAAATGGTCACGACGATTTCGTGGAAAATCCGGGTGCCGCGCGTCATTGTGCTGCTCCTGTTTGATCGTTTGCCCAAGAAGGAAGTGAAATTCACGCGGCACAACGTCTTCGAGCGTGACAAGAATACCTGCCAGTATTGCGGCCATATTTTCGATCGGAGCGAATTGAATCTCGATCACGTGCTGCCGCGGCATAAAGGCGGCATGACCACTTGGGAAAACGTGGTTTGCTCGTGCATCCCGTGTAATACGCGCAAGGGAAACCGGCTGCCGCACGAGGTGAATATGGCTTTGATTCGCAAACCGAAGCGGCCCAAGTGGCGACCGTTTGTGCATATCACTTTCAGCTCGCAGCAGCACGAGGCGTGGCGACACTTTGTCGATCTCGCCTACTGGAATGTCGAACTGAGCGATTGAAGTAGACGCGGCGCGTGGCCTGAAGTTTGGGGAGCGCAGGCTTGTAGCGTGCTGGTTTTCGCATTCTGCGAAAACGAACTTTTCGAGTGGGGCACGATAAAAGGAAGAGCGTGAAATCTGAGAAAGCCTGTTGCGATAGAATGCCGCAACCAGCACGCCAGGAGGCGTGCGCTCCCCGGACTGCCGCGATACCTCGAGGACAGCGTGAGGTGAAGCGCGACTAACGAGTCTGCGTCGCGAGGCGCGGCTGCGTCGGATGAAGGGCGTTCAGGATCGGCTTGGGATAAACGCCCAGCCAGAAGATGGCCACGATCAGCGCGGTCATGGCGATGCGCGACAGGTTGCTGACGGGAATGGTGTCGGTGATTTTCGGCGACTGCCAATACATGGCGCGGACGACCTTTAGGTAATAATAGAAACCGCACGCCACCGTCAGCACGCCGACGGCGACGAGCGCGAAGTGGCCGTGCGCCATGGCGGCGTCGAAGACCAGGAATTTGCCGAGGAATCCAGCGGTGAAGGGGACGCCGGCGAGCGAGATCATGGCGACGAGCATGGCAAAGGCGAGGAAGGGCGAGCGTTTGCTCAATCCGGCAAAGTCTTCGATCTCATCGCCGCTTTGATTCGAGACGACGACGAGGACGGCGAAGCTGAGGAGCGTCATGAGCAGATAGGAAACGAGGTAGAAGCTGACGGCTTCGCCCGAAAACGAGACGACGCCCATGAGGAGGTAACCGGCGTGGCCGATGCTGGAATAGGCGAGCAAACGTTTGAGATTGTTTTGCGGAAGCGCGGCCAGATTTCCGTAGATCAGCGTGAGCAGGGCGACGCCGACGAGGACGTGTTCGATCTGCGGCAAGATGAAGAACGCGCGGAGCACGCGCAACAGGACGACGAAGCCGGCCGCTTTTGATCCGACGGAAAGGTAGGCGGTGACGGGGGTGGGTGCGCCTTGATACACATCGGGCACCCAGATTTGAAAAGGCACCGCCGCGATTTTGAATCCGAGCGCGACGAGGACGAGCACCATGCCGAAGAGCAGCGGAGCGCGATCGAAGTTGCCGCTTTGCAGAACGGTGGCGATGCGGTCGAGGTTGGTCGCGCCGGTCACGCCGAAGATCCAGGTAATGCCGTAGACGAGAAAACCGGTCGAAAGCGCGCTTAGGATTAAATATTTTACGCCGGCTTCCAAGCTGGCCGACTGCCGACGCATGAAGGCGACCATGACGTAGAACGACATCGTGACCAGTTCGAGCGAGACGAAGATCATGATGAAGTCGTTCGCTGACGCCATCCACATAAGGCCGGCGCAGGTGAAGATGGGGAGCGCGAAAAATTCGCCCAGGCCGGCCTGCGGTTTGGTGCCGCTGATGAAGCGGCTGACGACGGGCGCGTAATCGACCATTATGATGAGGACGAGAATGGTGGCGACGAGGGCGAAGCGTTTGAAGAACAAGGCGAGCGCGTCGCTCGTGTAAAAATTCCAAAGGACCGGCTCGCTCGCGGGAAGCGGCGCGACGAAAAAGCTGGCCGCGAAGACGATCGACAGGCCGATCATACCGGCGTAGGCGATGCCGCGTTTGTCCATTTTCTCGGCGAACGCTTCGACGCAAAGCAGGCCGAGCCCGAGGACGAGCACAGCGATTTCGAGTGTGGGTGCGCTGATCATTTAACGAGCGGAAAGGTGCGTTTCGAAAGTCGGCGCCACGATCCGGACGATGGATTGTGGGAAGAAGCCGACCCATAGAGTGGCGGCGATGAGAATGGCAACTGGCCACCGAAGACTGCTGCGCAGATCGGGCAGGGCTTTCCAGCGTTCCGGCAGTTCGCCCATGAAAATGTGGCGGTAAGCGCGCAGCATGTAGACGGCGGAAATGACGACGCCCCAGAGCGCGAGGAGCGTTGCGATTTGGTAAAGATGGAAGCCGTGGAAGTTGGCGCCGTTGCGGAACGCGCCGAAGAAGACGAGCACTTCGCCGGAGAAATTGGCGAAGCCGGGCAACCCGATGGACGCGAACGCGGCGATCCCAAAGACGAGGCCGGCCAGCGGCATGGTTTTGGCAAGGCCGCCGAGATCTTCGAAGTGAAGCGTCTCACTGCGCTGGCGGAGTTCGCCGGCAATGGCGAACAGAAGCGCGATGGAAATGCCGTGCGCGAGCATGAGAAGCGCGGCGCCGTTTAAGCCGAGAACGTTGCCGGCGGCGATGCCGAGGAAGATGTAGCCCATGTGCATGACGCTCGAGTAACCGAGCATCCAATCGAGCCGCTTCTGCGCGATGGTGACGAGACCGACGTAGATGATATTGCCGAGGAGGAGGACGATGAGCAGCGTGTTCCAATAATGCGCGCCTTCCGGCAGGAGCGGCTGGGCGACGCGGAGCAAACCGTAAAGCCCGAATTTTTTTAGAACACCGGCGTGCAACATGGCGGCGGGCGCGGGCGCGGAGGCGTAGGCTTCCGGCGCCCAAGTGTGGAAGGGAAAGAGCGAGATGAGAATGCCGAAGCCGATGAGGAGCAGCAGGTAAATGTGGTGTTGAGCGGTGGCGTTGATCTGGCCGGCGGCGGCAGCGTTGCGCAAGGCGACGAAGTCAAAGCTGCGCGCGGCTTCGGGCACGCTCCGATATAGAAGGATGAGGCCGAGCAGCAAAACGAAGCTGCCGAGCGCGAGGTAGATGGTGATCTTCCACGCGGCGGCCTGGCGATTGCCGCTGCCCCAAATGCCGATGAGCAGAAACGTCGGGATGAGCGCGAGCTCGTGGAAGGCGTAGAAGAAGAAAAGATTGGTCGAAGCGAAGGCGCCGATCGCGCCGCCCGCGATGAAGAGGAGGCAGGCGTAGAACCCGTTCGGACGATCGATCGTTTTCGGCGTGAACCAGACGGCCGCGAGGGTGACGAGGCCGGCGAGGAGCAGCATGATGAGGCTGAGGCCATCGATGCCTAACGAGAGGTTCAATCCCCACTGAGCGCTGATCGGCAGTGAGCTCGTCATTTGGAAACCGCTTTCGGCTGGATCGAAAACAGCGAAGCCGAGCAGCGTGAGCAAAAGTGTGAGCGCGGCGGCGAGGATGGCGGTCAGGCGCGCGGGTGCGCCGAGCAGGATGAGCGCGGCGGCGAGAATGGGAGCGAGGACGACGAAGAAAAGCATCAGCGGAAAACAGTGAAGTAAATGAGGCCGACGATGCCGAACCCGAAGAGAAAGGCGTAAGCCTGCAAATTGCCGACCTGGAATAAGCGCAACAGAGAACCGAGACCGAAGGTCGTCATGCTCGAACCGCGCACGATGCCGGCGTCGAGAATCCAGCGATCAAGGAAAGCGCAGAGACGGGCGAGAAGTCCCTGCGTCCCCGCGATGAGCGCGGCGTAGAGTTCGTCGATGTAAAAGCGGTTCCGGAAAAAGCTGATGTTCAGCGGGTCGCTCTCGCGGCTGCGGTAAAGGAAGAACGCGCTGCCGACGCCGAGCAGGAGCGCGCTGAGGGCGAGTATGGGAACGATGACGACGGTTTCCTTTTCGACGGGCAAAGTGAGAAAGCGTTCGGCGAAAAAGGCGAAGCCGCCGAGGAGCGCCGGGATGGCGAGCAGAATGAGCGGCACGGTGATGACGCCGGGCGCTTCGCGGCTGTGCTGCGCGGATTCGCTGCGCGCTTTGCCGAAGAAGACGACGAAGACGAGTCGCGCCATGTAAAACGCGGTCAGGAACGCGGTGAAAAGATCGATCGCGAAGATGGCGGTGTTGCGTTCGAAGGCGAGGGCGAGGATGGCGTCCTTGCTGAAAAAGCCGCTGAAGAACGGGCAGCCAACGAGGGCGAGCGTGCCGATGAGGAAAGTAATAAAGGTGATGGGCAATCGGCGGAAGAGCGCGCCCATTTTCCAAATGTTCTGCTCATGATGCAGCATCATGATGATGGAGCCGGCGCCGAGGAAAAGGAGCGCTTTGAAGAAGGCGTGGGTGAAAAGGTGGAACATGGCCGCTTCGCCGGAAGCGAGGCCGACGGCGGTGACCATGTAGCCGAGTTGCGAGAGCGTGGAGTAGGCGAGGATTTTTTTGATGTCGTCCTGCTGCGTCGCCATGAGCGCGGCCATGATCGAAGTGATGGCGCCGATCCAGGCGATGACGTAGAGCGCGGCGGGCGAGGCCTGCATGAGGAAGCCGACGCGGACGAGCATGTAAACGCCGGCCGCGACCATGGTGGCGGCGTGGATGAGCGCGGAGATCGGCGTCGGGCCTTCCATGGCGTCGGGTAGCCAGACGTGGAGCGGGAATTGTGCAGATTTTCCGGCGGCACCGCAGAAGACGAGAAGCGCGGCGGCGGTCAAAAACCCGGAATGCGCGGTGAGGGCCGCGAGTTTTCCAGCGATCTCCGAGAAGACGATGGAACCGGTGGCGGTCCAGACCATGAGAATGCCGAGCATGAAACCGAAGTCGCCGAGGCGATTGGTGATGAAGGCTTTCTTGGCTGCATCGGCGGCCGATGCGCGATCATACCAATGGCCGATGAGCAGGTAGGAACTGATGCCGACCAATTCCCAGAAGATGAACATGACGACGAAATTGTTCGCCAGGACGATGCCGAGCATGGCGAACATGAAGAGCGAGAGCGACGCGAAGTAGCGCGAGCGGCCTGCGTCATCGCGCATGTAGCCTAACGAGTAGATGTGAATGAGCGAGCCGATGCCGGTGACGAGCAGAAGCATGGTTTTGCTCAGGTGATCGATGATGAAGCCGAACGAAATCGTGAGCAGCGGCGACAGGTCGAGCCAGGCGGGGCCGGCGATCTCGCGATCAGGCGACGCGAAAATGTAGCAACTGCCGAGGAAGCTGATGAGAACGGCGGCGACGGAGAGGCCGCTGCTGAGCGCGCGGCTGGATTTAGTGGCGAGGACGATGAGCACAGCGGCGCTGAGCGGCGTGAGCAGGACGATCCAGGGCAACGCGTCGCTCATGATTAGGGAGCGCAGGAGGCGCAGCGACGGATTGTCAGGCTAAGGCGGCGGGATGGTCTCGCTTCTGGGTAGCGCAGGCTGCCAGCCTGCGGGTCGCGGCAGCCTGCCGCGACAGTTGCCTTGCGCCGACGAACGATGGACACAAAAAGACGTTTCCGGCAGGCTGCCGGAAACTGCAGGCTGGCAGCCTGCGCTACCCGGATAGAGCAGAGCGCGTCAGTTTGGGAGGAGCGAAATTTTTGCAGGGTGAGCGTCATCAGAATTTCAAAGTGCTGATGTCTTCGACGTGAGTCGTTTGGCGGGCGCGGAAGAGGGCGACAATGATGGCGAGGCCGAGTGCGACTTCGGCAGCGGCGACGGTGATGATGAAGAAGACGAAGACTTGCACGTTGTAATCGGGCAGGCCGGCGGGCGTGACACGGAAACGGGAGAAGGCGACGAGGGAAAGGTTGGCGGCGTTCAGCATCAGCTCGAGGGACATGAAAATGATGATGATGTTGCGCCGCACCATCACGCCGGCGAAGCCGATGGTGAAAAGTAATCCGCTAACGAGCAAATAATCGCCGAGCGTGACCATCTTGTTAACGCAGTTCGCGCTTGCTCAGCACGATCACTCCGATGGTGGCCACGAGAATGAGGACGCCGATGATTTGGAAGGGCAGATTAAATTTGTCGAAGAGCAGCGTGCCGATGTTGCGAACATCATCGATGCGCTGGTCGGTCAACGGCGGCATGGGAAGGTCGGCACTACGCAAAGAGCGGATGACTGAATAAATTTGCGCGAAGAGAGCAAGGGCGACAATGCTGCCGCCAGCCAGCGCGGCGACGTTGCGATGGCGTCGCTCTTTCGCGCGCAAGTCGAGCAGCATGATGATGAACAAGAACAGCACCATGACCGCGCCGGCGTAGACGAGCACCTGGATGATGCCGATGAAATAGGCGTTGAGCGACAGGAAGAGGGCCGCCAGTCCGAGGAAACAAACGACCAGGCTAAGCGCGCTGGCAATCGGGTTGCGATTGAGCACGACGGCCGCGCCGAAGATCAGCATGAGCAACGCGAATGGCCAGAAGAGGAGCGCGGGCATTATTGGATTGCCAATTGCCAATTGCGAATTGCAAATTGGAGCGGTGGCCTAAGCGGTTTGGTGGCTTCGCGACGAAAACGAGTAAGTGACAATTCGAGAAAAGACCGGCGCGTGCCAATCAATTGGCAATTCGCAATTGGCAATTGGCAATCCCTCTTCATTTCCGGTCGTTCCACTTCAGGACGACGCCGTGCATGACGCCGCCGATCTCGATCAATTTCTCTTTGTCGTGCACCATCTCGGCGCGAGTGAGTCCGGTGATGGCGTAGTCTTTGCGCAGGAAGATGGCTTGTTCCGGGCAGACTTCTTCGCACATGCCGCAGTAGATGCAGCGGATCATGTCGATATCGAATTCCTGCGGGAATTTTTCGACTTTAGCGAAGCGGTCGTTAGGCGGGATTTCGCCGGGGACGATTTTGATGGCGCGGGGCGGGCAGATGAATTCACAAAGCTGGCAAGCGACGCAGCGGATGCGATCGGCCGTATCGCGGACCAGAGCCGGCGCGCCGCGGTAGTGATCGGGCAAGTGGCTGTCCCATTTTTGCTCGGGGTATTGCATGGTCACTTTGGTGCGGCCGAGCAGCATGTTCTTGAGATGTTTAATGGTGATGGCCATGCCGCCGAGGATGGCCGGGAGATACATTTTCTCCCACCATTTCAAATTGGGACGTTGGACGGTGATGGCCATGGCGGAGAATTGAATCAGGAAAGCAGGAAAGCAGGAAAGGGTGAACGCATTTGCCTGGTTCTTCCGAGCGCGAGGGTATGGGCGTTATCAATTCTTCCTGACCTTCTGGGTTCCAAATCTTTTCCTGCTTTCCTGCTTTCCTGATTCATAAAAGTTTCTGGCTTCCTTGTCTCCGAATTCATCATTGCGGGAAGTAGGCCAGGATGATGGCGGCGAGGAAAATGTTCGCGAGCGCGATTTCGAAAAAGAAGACCCAGCCGAGACGCATGAGCTGATCGTAGCGGAAACGCGGGAGCGTCCAGCGAATCCAGATGAAGACGAAAAGGAGCGCGGCCACTTTGGCGAAGAAGACGGCGATGTTGATGAGGCCGAAAATCCAGCCGTGTGAGCCGTCGGGGATGCCCGGGAAATGCCAGTCGCCGAGGACGAGAGTCACGATAATGGCGGAGCCGGTGATCATGGCGGCGTATTCGCCGAGGAAGAAGAGGGCGAATTTCATGGAGGAATATTCGGTGTGATAGCCGCCGACCAATTCGGTTTCAGCTTCCGGCAAATCGAAGGGGAGCCGGTTGGTCTCGGCGAAAATGGCGACGGTGAAGACGGCAAAGGAAATGAGCATCGGGATGGCGAGCAACCATTTGCCGACGTTCGTCCAGTCGCCGACGAACGGGAGAATCATCCAGCCGTGGGCGATCTGGTATTGCACGATGCCGGTGAGACGAAGCTGGCCGACGAGCAGGAATATCGGGATGACGGCCAGACCGAGCGAGAGTTCGTAGGAGATCATCTGCGAACTGGCGCGGACGCCGCCGAGGAAGGGATATTTCGAGTTCGACGCCCAGCCGGCGATGACGATGCCGTACACGCCTAACGAGGCAATGGCGAAGACGAAAAGGACGCCGACGTTGATATCGGCGATGACCATCGGGACGCCGAAGAGCGTGCTGCCGAAGGGGACGACGGCGATGGTGGTGATGGCTGGGACCATGGCAAGACAGGGGGCGAGCCAGTAATAAAAGGTGTTCACGTGAGCGGGCGTGAAGTCTTCCTTCAACATGAACTTCATGGCGTCGGCGATCGGTTGGAAAAGGCCGGCCGGGCCGACGCGATTGGGGCCGAGCCGGTCCTGGATGAGCGCGCTGACGCGGCGTTCGGCGTAAACGCTGTAGGAAACCATCGGGAGGATGACGAGAAAGACGACGCCGATGATTTTGGCCAGCGATGTGAGGATGAGGAAGGTCATGCTCGTGACTTAATGGTGGCCGCGATTTGTTGCTGGGGAGCGCACGCGACTCGCGTGCTGGTGGCGGCGACTCGCCGCCACGAACTTTTTGAATGGGGTGACTGGGGGAAATGGTTCGGCGCGTCGTTTGTCTCGATGGCGAGGTCGCCATCGAGTGCACGCGAGTCGCGTGCGCTCCCCGGAATTTTCGCAATGCGCGGGATCATTTCGAGGATTTCTTTTTCTCGCGCTTCTTCACTTTTTCTTTGGCGGGTTCGGGAGGTGTCGGCGAGGCGGGCTCTGCGATTTGCAATAGCTGCACACCTAGGTCGCTGATTTTGCCGAGGCTCAATCCCGCAAATTGCGGGATGGCGGCGCTCATCTGTTTAAAGACGTCTTCGATGGAGTAGATGCCGTTTTGATCGGTGCAGGCCTGGATGAGGTCGCGCAGAATTTCCCAATCATCGCGCGCTTCGCCGGGGCCGTTGACGGCGCGATTGAGCCGTTGCAGCCGGCCTTTGCCGTTGATCATCGAGCCGCGTTTTTCGGCGAAGCCGAAGGAAGGCAGGACGGCGGTGGCAGCGTCGATGCCGGGACTGCGCAGAATGTTCATCGCGACGTAGGCGGGCAACGCGGAAAGTTGTTCGACGGTGAGCCCGATTTCGACCGGATCTTCGCCGAGCGCGAGGAGCGCCTTGATTTGGCCGGAGGCAATGCGTTCCTTGATCTTCTTCAACTGCGTGCCCGGTTCGCTCGTTAGGCCGAGAATTAATTTCGCGCCGTTCGTATTTGGATTGCGATCTTCGCTGAGGAGAATGTCGTCGCCGGGCCCGCGATGCGGGATGATGTCGACGAGCTCGACGCCGAGGAGTTTGGCGAGGCGGGCGGTGAGCCAGAGCTCTTCATTCGTCATCCGCGCGGAGGCGAGGATGGCGATCTCCCAGCCGGCGAAATGTTTCAACTGGAGCGCGGCTTGTTGAATGGCAGTGGGCCACGGAGCGGGCGCGAGTTTTTCGCCAGAGAGAAATTGCGGTTCGAGCAGGCGATCGGCCGATTGAAGGTAATCGAAATTCAAGCGGCCGTAGTCGCACATCCAGCAGGAATTGACGGCGTCGTTTTCGCGCGGCGTTTGACGATGGATGACGTCCTGGCGCGTGCCGATGAGGGTGTTGCAGCCGGTCGCGCAGCTCGTGCAAAAGCTTTTCGTTTCCTTCAAAAACCAGACGCGCATTTTGAACCGGAAATCCGAGGAAGTGAGCGCGCCGACCGGGCAGATGTCGACGGTGTTGAGCGAGTAATTGTTCTCGAGTCGTTTTCCCTGATGCGCGGTGGGGACGGTGTGACTGCCGCGATCGACGAAGCCGAGGACGTCGTCGTGCGCGATCTCCTGGCTGAAGCGAATGCAGCGCGAGCAAAGAATGCAGCGCTCGTCATCGAGGGTGACGCGCGGGCCGAGCTCGACGTTTTTCGGCTTCTTCACTTTGTGCTCGAGGAAACGCGAATCGGCCCGGCCGTACTCGACGCTGTATTCCTGGAGCGGGCATTCGCCCGCCTGATCGCAGATCGGGCAATCGAGAGGATGATTGATGAGGAGAAATTCCAGGACGCCCTTGCGGCATTCCTGCGCGAGCAGCGAATCGGTCCGCACGCCCATGCCTTCAGCGACATCCTGGGCGCAGCAGATTTGCGGGCGCGGCATCCAGTTGATGACGGGCTTGCCGTCGGGACCGGTCTCAGGTTTGCGATCGGGACCCATTTTGGGCATGCCCATTTCGATGAGGCACATGCGGCAATTGCCGGGGGAGGTGAGCTTCTTGTGATAGCAATAACGCGGCACGTAGCTGCCGGCCTGCTCGCACGCTTCGATCACGCGCGTCCCTTTGGGGAACTGATGCCAGACGCCATTGATCTGGACGTTGAGCAGCGGGACGGATGGGTCGGCGGACATGATGAATCAGGAAAGCAGGAAAGCAGGAAAATTAGAATGAGACATCCTGATCGATTTGAAGCGTGGGAAGTTCGCGGCAGAAGCGTTTGATCGTGAGAGGCGAGGTTGCAAAATTGAGGAGGAGTCCGTCCTGCACTCCGGTCGCCTTGAGATAACTGCGGCCAATGGCGAAGTGAATATCTTCCAGCGCCCGGATAGCCTTCAGTTCGACAACGATCAGATCCTCAACGAGGAAGTCGAGCCGGTGCTCTCCGATCTGGTGATCCTTGTAGTATAAGGCGACGGTTTTTTGCCTAACGAATCCAGTCCCTTGCAAGGCGAACTCAACGGCGAGCGCTTCTTCGTAAACCGATTCGAGAAAGCCTGGACCGAGATCGCGATGCACCGCGATCGCCGCGCCGATGATCCGCTGGGTGATCTCGCGGCCTCGCAATTCTTTTCCTGCTTTCCTGCTTTCCTGATTCATACAGTTCCGGCGGAGCCGGCTCGTTCCCAGCCGGGGTTGTGGGCGAGGGGAACGGTGGGAATTTCTTCCTGCTCGATCAATTCTTCGGAGGTCATTTCCGGTGGCAACGGCGGTGGCTCGGCTTTTTCGGCGCGAGCGGCAAATTCTTCGGGGAATTTTTCGATGAAACTCTGAGTCGGCCAGGCACAGGCCTCGCCGAAGGCGCAAATGGTGCGGCCGGCAATGTTGTCGGCCACATTTCTTAGCGTCGCCGGATCCTGAGTAACACCGCCGCCGAGCAACATGCGGTCGGTAATTTTCTTCATCCAAA
The DNA here is from genome assembly GCA_038258245.1 of Chthoniobacterales bacterium. Classification (GTDB taxonomy): domain Bacteria; phylum Verrucomicrobiota; class Verrucomicrobiia; order Chthoniobacterales; family UBA10450; genus JBBSQB01. The sequence goes on along the minus strand of JBBSQB010000010.1, from coordinate 26,829 downwards.
GCGAGCCTTCGCGACAGGGCGTGTATTGGCCGCAGCTCTCGTGGGCGTAGAATTCGTTGATATTGTTGAGCGCCCAAACCATGTCGCGCGAATCATCGAGGACGATGACGCCGCCCGAACCGGCCATGGAACCGGCCGCGGCTAACGAGTCAAAATCCATCGGAATTTGATCGAGCGAAATGGAGCGTTCGTTCGTCGTGCCGTCGGGCTGCTTTTCCTTGAGCGTGAAGGTTTCGTCGGCCCGCAGAACTTTCGCCGAGCTGCCGCCAGGGATGACGGCTTTGAGTTGGCGCCCGTAACGAATGCCGCCCGCCATATCGTAAATGAGCTGGCCCATGGTAACGGCGCCGACTTCGATCTCGAAATATCCGGGCCGCTGCACGTCGCCGCTCACGCACACGATGCGCGTGCCGGTATTGTTGGGTCGGCCGAGGCTCGCGTATTCGGCGCCGCCCATCCCGATGATGTGCTTCACGTGGCAAAGCGTTTCGACGTTGTTCACGATAGTCGGGCACATGTAGAGGCCGAGGACGGCGGGGAAATAAGGCGGCTTGATTCTCGGATAGGCGCGCTTGCCTTCGAGCGATTCGATGAGGCCGGTTTCTTCGCCGCAAATGTAGGCACCGGCGCCGCGATGCACGTAAATTTCGACGTCGAACCCGCTGCCGAGCATGTTCGGGCCGATGAAATTTTTAGCGCGCGCTTCGGCGATGGCGCGTTCGAGAATTTTGGCGCCTTCGGGGAATTCGCCGCGGATGTAGATATAGGCGACGTGGGCATTGAGGGCGAAGCAGGAGATGAGAATGCCTTCGAGTAGTTGGTGCGGATCCTGATGAAGGATGTAGCGATCCTTAAAGGTGCCGGGCTCGGATTCGTCGGCGTTGCAGATGAGGTAGATCGGCTTTTTTTCGTCTTCCTTGATGAAGCCCCATTTCACGCCGCAGGGAAAACCGGCGCCGCCGCGCCCGCGCAGACCGGACGTTTTCACCTCGGTGACAATGGCCGAGCGCGACATGGTGACGGCTTTCTTTAGCTGCTCGTAACCGCCATCGGCGACATAGGTGTCGATGTCCGTTTTCCAATCGGGCTTGCCGATGTTCTTGAAGATCAGTCGATGTTCGAGCGGATGCGGGGAGGAAGAAGAAGTGTCAGGTGGCGAATGCCGATTGATGAGTGCGGCAGCGTCGTTCGGCCGGACGTTTTCGTGCAGGTCGTCATCGACCATGCAAACGGGCGCGCTGCCGCAACTGGCGAGGCATTCGACGAACTCGATGCTGTATTCGCCATCGGGGCTGACGGCGACGGGATTGTGCATTCCGTGGTCGTCGCTCGGGACGATGCCAGCGGCTTCGGAGAGTTGCTTCTTTAATTCATAGCCGCCCGCCATTGCGCAACTGAGCGTGCGGCAAACGCGAATATGTTTTCGGCCGGCCGGCGCCTGCCGGAACATCGGGTAAAACGTGACCAGCTCGAAAATGTTGATCGGTTGCAGCTCGAGCTTCGCTGCGATCCAGGTCACGCCTTCGTCGCTGATGAAGCCGAAGTGTTCCTGCCAAAGATGAAGCAACGGCAGCGAAGCGCTGCGTTTGTGATCGGATGGATAATGCCCGATGGCTTCATCCATTTTCCGCTCCAGCTCAGCGGGTAGCGTCGTCGTCGTTTCCACAGCGAGCACGCTATTTGGGCAACGTGCTTTCTTTGGACGCCACCTTGTCGTCGCGAAAGACGATCGTCACCGTGCCGTTGTGTTGCCGATAGGTGTAAGTCGCTTTTTTGGTCACGAGCAAATCAGTCGCATCGGTCGCGGTCGGCGGGCCGAGGATCGATTCGACCTGCTTTTTCGACATCCCCTCGGTCACCTCAGCAACGTTCGCACTCGTTAGGCGCTCACTCGGCTGACAGGCACCGAGAAGAGACGAAGCCGCGAGGACGACCGTGAGGAAGCGCAGAAATCGAAATTGCATTCTGCCGATGAAAAAGACGACTTAGGGTTCGCGGCCGAGATTGCCGTCTTTGCCGTCCACTTCGTCGTTCTTGAAAGTGATCATGGCGAATTTCTTGCCGTCTTCGTAGCGATAGGTCGTTTTCTTGAAGATGACCATGTCCTTGGTTTCGGTCGTGGTGGGCGCGCCGAGAATCCGTTCCACCTGGGCTTTGGTCATGCCGTCGGTGATCTGGTCGTAGTTGGCCGGGGTCAATTTCGAGCCCGACAACGCGTTGCGATCGCACCCGGTGAGGACGAGCGCGCAGGCGATGAGGAGCAGGGCGAGTTTGTGTAGTTTGGTGTTGTTCATAAGGCTGAAAGTCATCTGTCGCATTCTCCCATTACGAAGTCCAGACTGCCGAGCACCGCGACAACATCGCTGACGAGGCAACCGGGCAGGAGCTCCGGCAAAATGCTGAGATTGCAGAACGACGGGGCGCGAATCTTGAGGCGATACGGCACGCCGCCGCCTTTGCTGTGGATGTAGAAACCGAGTTCGCCCTTCGGATTTTCGGCCGCGAAATAAATCTCGCCGGGCGGCGCGTCGAGCCCTTCGGTCACGACGATGAAGTGATGGATTAATTCCTCCATTTTCGTGAGGACGCGCGACTTCGGCGGAAGCGAATTTTTCCAATCGACCACGTTGATCGGCCCGCTCGGCAATTTATCGATCGCCTGGCGCAGGATGGAAACGCTCTGCCGCATCTCCTCGATGCGCACCAAGTAACGATCGTAACAATCGCCCGCCGTCCCGACCGCCACTTCGAAATCGTATTTCTCGTAGTCGAGATACGGATGTTTGCGGCGCAGATCGTGTTCGACGCCGCTGCCGCGCAGATTTGGCCCCGACAACCCGTAGGCGATGGCACGATCTTTCGTGATCACGCCGACGTCGCGCGTGCGATCGACGAAGATGCGGTTGCGCGTGAGAAGTGCGTCGATCTCGTTCAGTTGCGGAATGAAATCGTCGAGGAACTTCTTCAGTTGCGGAATGAATTGCTCGGGCAAATCGCGGATCTGGCCGCCGACGCGCGTGTAAGAAGTGGTGAAGCGCGCGCCGGTCAGCAATTCGAAAAGATTGTAGAGCTTTTCGCGCTCAGTGAACGTGTAGAGGAACACGGTCATCGCGCCGAGATCGAGCGCCATCGCGCCAAGACCGAGCAGGTGCGCGGAGATGCGCGACGTTTCGCAGCAAATGGTACGGATGGTCTGGCCGCGTGGCGGCAATTCCCAGCCCATCAATTTTTCGACCGCGAGCGCGTAGGCGACGTTGTTCGAAAGTGGCGCGAGATAATCGAGGCGATCGGTGTAGGGAACGAACTGATTATACTGCATGTTTTCCGCGATCTTTTCGTCGCCGCGATGCAGATAACCAACGTCCGGCGTCGCTTTCGTGATGGTTTCGCCATCGAGCTCGAGGACGAGACGCAACACGCCGTGGGTCGCCGGATGCGACGGGCCCATGTTGAGCACCATGCGTTCGCCGATGTCGCCATCGGCCTCCGCATTATGGAGTGCGGCATCGGCCGCGACCACGCGCGTGACGGAATCGGGCGCTTCGATTTCGCGAGTGGTCAAGGGCATCGGGCAAGATGAATTGCCAATTGCGAATTGCCAATTGTCAATTTTGGCGTTCCTAATGCGGCGTAATCAAATGAAGCGAGAGGATAATAACGAGCGATGCATCAGATTCGGGGAGCGCCCGCGCCCTCGCGTGCTGGTTTTGGCGCCTCGCCGAAACAAACTTTTTGCACCGCTTCCTTCACATCGAACGCCGTGGAAGAAACAAGTTCGCGCTGACGAGGGCGCCAGCGCCCGCACGCGAGGCGCGTGCGCTCCCCAGACGGGTGGTTCACGCTTCAAGCGATATGGAGAACTGATGCGACGATGAGCCGAAAGATTGCATTGATGTTCGCGGGGCAGGGGGCGCAATCGGTGGGCATGGGTCAGGACCTGGCCGAGCGCTTTCCGGTGGCGGGCGACTTGTTTCGCGAGGCGGATGAAATTCTCGGGCGCAAGCTGAGCGAGGTCGCGTGGCAGGGACCTCTCGAGGAGTTGACCCGCACGTCGAACTGCCAGCCGGCTCTCTTCGTGCATGGGCTCGCCTGTCTGGCCGTGTTGCGCGATTTGAGCGGGGAATTTCCGGTCGAAGGCGCGGCCGGATTGTCGTTAGGCGAAATGACGGCGCACGGCGCGGCGGGAACGTTCGATTTCGCGACCGGCCTGCGGCTGGTGCAGCGGCGCGGCGAATTAATGGACGAAGCCTGCGCCGCGACCGTTGGCGCGATGGCGGCGTTGATCGGCGCCGATGAAAACAACGCCCGCGCGCTGGCGGCGGCGGAAGATGTCGACATCGCGAATATTAATGCGCCGGGGCAGATCGTGATCTCGGGCGAACGCGCGAAAATCGAAGCAGCAATCGCGGTGTCGAAAGAGCACGGGATTCGGCGCGCGACGATGTTGAATGTGGCTGGCGCCTATCATTCGCGTTTGATGGAATCGGCTTACCAAAAACTCGGCGGCGCACTCGCGCATGTTCCGCTGGAAACGCCGCGCTTCGCGGTCATGAGTAACGTGACTGGTGCAGAAGCGAAGACGCCTGACGAGATTCGCCGGACGCTCCAGGATCAGGTGACCGGCACCGTGCGCTGGACGGATTGCATGGAGACGTTGCTCGATCGCGGCTGCGATCTTTTTATTGAATTGGGACCGGGCGCGGTGCTCGCGGGATTGCTCCGCCGGACGCGGAAGGAGGCGGAGGTAGTGAGTGTGGGTGATGTCAGTTCCTTGCGCGAATGCGCCGATCGGTTGCGGGCCGGGTCGTAACCGGCGTTTCTCATTTTCGCGTCGACGATTTATTATTGACAGATTACTCTATATTGTAGAGTAATCTGCGGATGAGCAACTCGCCTGACTCCACGGACGCCGAACACGCCTTGCGCTTGATCGACCACTCGCGCGCTGCGTTACGGCAGGCGGTGCGTGCGCATCGCGGCCATCTGCACCTCTGGCTTTGGGGCACGATCTGGATCGCGATGTCAATTAGCGTGCATTTTCGCGGAAGCGGAGCGACGCGCTTTTTCCCATTCCTCATCGCCGCGGGGATCATTTCGTCGATTGCGATCGGAATTTATCAGGCGCGCCACATCCGGACACCACTCGATAAGCGTTTCTTCGCCGCGCTGGGTTGCCTGGTGATGTTCGCGCTTTTCTGGCCCTTTCTCTTCGGCGGAATCAAGGGCCCGCGGGCCGACATCCGGGAATTCGCCTATTACTCGCTCGTTGCGATGCAGATCTACATTCTCGCCGGCATTTGGTTCGACAATTACCTGCTCTTCGTTGGGCTGGCTGTTTCGATTCTGATTCTCATCGGCCTCTTCGTTTTTCCGGAGATTTTCTGGCTTTGGTTCGCGTTCTGTTGCGGGGTGCCGATCGTCCTTTCCGGATTCGTCGTGCGCTACTGGTGGCGGTGAAATTTTCTCTCGCGCGTATGAGCGAACTCGATCCCGTGATTCACCAGCCGGTGCGCCTCCGGATTATGGGCGCGCTCTGTGGGCTGAGCGCAGCGCAGCAGGTCGATTTCAGTTTCTTGAAACAGAAGCTCGAGCTGACCGATGGCAATCTCGGCGCGCATCTCACCACCCTGGAAGAGAGCGGATACATCAAGGTGGAGAAGACGTTTGTCGGCAAGCGTCCCAAGACTTTCCTGAACGTGACGAAGTCCGGCCGGCGCGCCTTCGATGAACACGTCAGCGCGCTCCGGGCCATCCTCGAGAACGGATCATGAGCCTGCTTAAAATTGAAAACCTCACCAAGCGCTACGGCGAGATTGCCGCGCTGGATGATGTCTCGCTCGCGCTCGCGCCCGGCGAATTCTTCGGACTGCTCGGTCCGAACGGTGCGGGTAAAACGACGCTCATGTCGCTCGTCGTCGGGCTGCGCACGCCCGATGCGGGCGAGATTTTTCTGGCCGGCCAGCCATTCAATCAGCGTCGACTGGAGCAGCGCGCCGTCATCGGTTTCGTGCCGCAATCGATCGCGCTCTACGATGATTTGAGCGCGCTGGAAAACCTCCGTTTGTTCGGCAGCCTTTGCGGATTAAGCGGCCGTCTTTTGCAGGAACGCGTCGAGGAAGGCTTGCGGGCCGTGCAGTTGTTCGACCGGCGACGCGCGGACGTGAAAACGTTTTCCGGCGGGATGCGGCGGCGGCTCAATATCGTGGCCGCGATTTTGCATCGGCCGCGTCTGCTTCTTTGCGACGAGCCGACGGTCGGCGTTGATCCGCAATCGCGGAATGCGATTTTCGAATATCTCGAACGATTGAACGCGGAAGGCATGACCATCGTTTACTCGACGCACTACATGGAGGAGGCGACGCGGCTTTGCTCGCGCATCGGCATTATCGATCACGGCAAGATGCTCGCGCTCGGCACGCTCGATGATCTGCTCCAAGAGTTGCCGGAAGGGGAACAAATTCGCATCGCACGCCATGAGGAGACGAGCGCCGCGCTCGTTAGGCTGCGAGAATTCGGCGAGATCAAAGAAACGGATGAGGCGTTTTTCCTGACGCCGCGCGTTGGCCGGCCGCTCTCGGAATTTTTCACGGCGGTGGAGGCGCTGCAGTTGCCGTATCGCTATTTTCAAATCACGCGGCCGACGCTGGAGCAGTTGTTTCTCCATCTCACCGGCAAGACGTTGCGCGATTCCTGACCGAGAACCGATGCGCCAGATTTTCCTACTTGTCGGCAAAGAGCTTCGCCTTTTCGTAAAGGATCGATCGGCGCTCGCGCTCACCTTCGTTATCCCGGTCGTGCTCATTTATATTTTTGGCTACGTCTTCGGGGTCAACCAAAGCGGGACGAGCGGACCCACCGGAATCCCGCTGGCCGTCGTTAATCCGGAGAATTCGGCGACCGCGCAAGCGATCGTGGCCGCGCTCGAGAAAGAGAAAAGTTTCCGCGTGGTGCGCACGGCCAAGGATGCGAAGGAAACGGAACACGTGTTGACCGAAGCGGAAGTGCGCCAGCAAATGCAGAATGGCAGCCTGCGTTTCGCACTCGTCTTTCCGGGCGAAGAGGCAGATAACGCGTTCGGCGTACATGTCCGGTTTTTGAATAATCCGCGCAACGAAATCGAAACGCAGATGGTGACCGGGCTGGTCCAGAAGACGATCTTCACCGCCGCGCCGCAGGCGGTTTTTCAATCGCTGCAAAAGCAGGCCACGCGCGCCGTAGGCGCGCCGACCATGAGCGCGTTCAATCACAATCTGGCGGGCGCGATTGCCCAGGCCTTCGGCGGCGATGTCGCGGCCATCGAGAAGAAAATTGGGCAAGGCGATGTTGGTTTGTCCAACCAGGCGCCTAACGACAAAGCGAGCGCGACCGGCAATTTCCTCGACAAGCTGATTAAGATCGATTCCGAGCAGGTTGGCGTGCGTCAGGTCAAGAATCCCGAAGCGACGCGAACGGTGGGGGGGTGGGCGATGATGTTTCTTCTTTTTTCGATGAGCGGTGCGGCTACTTCGCTCTTCGACGAAAAGAAGGCGGGAATTTTCCAACGCCTGCTCTCCACGCCGGTGCGTCGCACGCACATCCTGTGGAGCAAGTATTTGGTCGGCGTGATCGTCGGTCTGGTGCAATTGCTCGTCCTCTTCACTGCCGGACATTTTCTTTTCGGCATCGACGTGACGAGCAACCTGGGCAATCTCGTGCTCGTTTGCCTGGCCGCGTCGATCGCGTGCGTGGCGTTTGGGATGTTGCTCGCCGCCATCTCGCCCACTGCCGCCGCGGCGAACGGACTCGGGACTTTTTTAATTCTGACGATGAGCGCGGTCGGCGGCGCGTGGTTCCCGACCAGCTTCATGCCGGAATTCATCCAACATTTGAGCCGACTGACCATTGTCTATTGGGCAATCGATGGATTTCTGCGCGTGCTCTACGTCGGTGGAAATTTCGTGTCGCTTCTGCCGAGCATCGGCGTGTTGCTCGGAGTGGCGGCGGTGGTCACGGCGATCAGCGTCTGGCGTTTTAATCGCGGACAAATCTTCGATTAAGCGGGAAGGAAGTTGCGCGTCCGGCGCAGGACGTTAGCCTGCCGACATGACGTTGCCCGAACGGATCGATTCAGATTTGAAGGACGCGATGCGCGCGAAGGATGCGGCGAAGTTGAGCGTCCTGCGCATGCTGAAATCGGCGCTCAAATATTCGGCGATCGAAAAATCGGGTGCGGATGCGGAGATGGATGACGCGGCGGCCGTGCAGGTGATTCGCAAACAGGTGAAGCAGCGTCAGGATTCGATCGAGAGTTTCGAAAAAGGCGGACGGCCGGAATTGGCGACCAAGGAAAAGGAAGAGCTCGCCGTGCTCAATAGCTACCTCCCGCAGGCGCTCGCGCCGGAAGAATTGGCGAAGCTGGTGAAGGAGGCGATTTCCGAAGTGGGAGCGACGACGCGCGCGCAAATGGGCGCGGTGATGAAGGCGCTGCAGGAAAAAGTGGCCGGGCGCGCTGACGGCAAATCACTCAGCCAGGAAGTGCAGCGCCAGCTCGGTTCGTAATTTTTATTCCAATGCTGACAGCGATCATCGTTGCAGCGGGCAGCAGTCAGCGCATGGGCTTCGACAAGCTGTTTGCGCCGCTGCATGGAAAGGCGGTCATCGCGCATACGATTGCGGCGTTTGAGGGCGCGGAGTCGGTGGCTGAAATTATTCTGGTCGCGCGGGCCGATCGCCTGGGTGAGTTCGACGCAATGAAGATTGGGAAGGTGAGCAAGGTGATTGCCGGCGGCGCGCGTCGCCAGGATTCGGTCGCGGCGGGATTGCGCGAACTGAAAGCCGATGCGCAGTTCGTGGCCGTGCACGATGCGGCTCGACCGCTCGTTAGGCCGGAGGAGATCGAGCAGTTGTTCGAAGCGTGTCGTCGCGAAGGCGCGGCGGTTTTGGCGGATCCGGTGAGCGATACGATCAAACGAGCGACCGACGACGGATTTATCGCGGAATCGATCGAACGCGAGAGGCTCTTTGCGTTGCAAACGCCGCAAATTTTCGCGCGCGCTGTGCTCGAACGGGCTTACGCCCTCGTCGCGGAGAAAGGTATTACCGTCACGGACGAAACCTCGGCGGTGATGGAGTTGGGAGAGAAGATCGCGATCGTGCGGAACGATGAGGCGAATTTCAAGATTACGTATCCCGCTGATTTGGCGATGGCGGAATTTGTTCTCAAGCGACGCTCGGGATGACTGCCTGGTCGAAATGTTTTCGTGCGTGCTCCGCGATCGCGGGGACATGTTCGAGTTTGAAGGTGTGCGGGCCTTTGATCTTTCCGCGCGTGGACCAGTCGCGGACGCGATGCAGTTCGCCGCCTTTCCAAACCCACGCTTCCTGATTATGCGGCCCAACTTTCAAAGGATTGCTCCAGGTGTGAATGGAGATGAGCTGATCGGTTAGGGCGGCGGCGATGTGCATGGGGCCGCTGTCAACGCTGATGACGAGTCTGGCCTGGCGAATGAGCCACACTAATTGCAGAAGCGTCGTTTGATTGGTCAGATTCACGCAATTATCGGGCGGCGAAAATTTGCGGCGCGATTTGCCGACGACGACGACGCGCTCCGGAGCGAACGCGCGGCAGAATTCCTTGATGACCGCAGGCGAGAGGGATTTGCGACGACCGCGCGCGAAGGGATGGAGCAGGATGAAAGGCGGATGTTCGTCAAAACGCGGGAGCGGGTCGCCGGTCGGCAAAGGAAAACGGAGCGGGCGCGACGCGGGCGCGCCGAATTCTTCGGCGAGCTTGAGGTAACGCTCGACGGCGTGCGCGCGGCGATCGACGCGAGCGACGCGATCGTAGAAAAGGCGGGAGCCTTCGCGGCCATCACTCATGCCAAGGAATTCGCGTGCGCCACTCGCCCGGCCGATCCAGGCACTGCGAAAAAGTCCTTGAAAATCGAGGGCGGCGTCGGGTCGCAGCCGGCGCGTTTTGCGCCACCAGGCGAGCAGACGGACCGGCCCGCCGAGTCCGCGAAAATCGCGTCGCGGAAAAATATGGACGTGATTGACGTCGCGATTGCCGCGCAGGAGCGGCGCCCATTCCGGATTGATCACCCAGGTGATGTCGGCTTCCGGATGTTTTGCGCGGATGGCGGCGACGGCGGGGAGGGTGTGAACGATGTCGCCGAGCGAGCTCGGTTTAATGATTAGAATCGATTTCAGAGGCGATCTCGCTTGCTCGTTAGGCGATTCTCATTTGCCGAAGGCGAGGCGATCGGCGAGGAAGTGAGGCAACCCTGCTTTCAGGATTTTTTTCTGCGCAGTGGCGAGATTGTATTTCACACGGCGGGCTTCGACGGTCTGCTTCTCGGTGTCGTAAATGCAATAAGCGGCGCGCCAATCGCCATCGCGCGGCTGTCCGATGCTGCCGGCGTTGATGAAATACTTGAGGCCGGGTTTGAGGCAAAGCGTTTCCAGTTTGCTGCGCTGAATGTTTTCATCGCGCGCGTAAACGGTCTGCACATGAGTGTGACCGAAGAAGCAAACAGTGGTGTGCTGATAGGTGAAGCTGGCGGCGGCATCGAGGTTGTTGAGGACGTAACCCCATTGCTCGGGCGTATCGAGGGTGGCGTGGACGATGGTGAAATCGCGAATCTGGCGCGCCATGCGCAGATCGTTCAGCCATTGTTTCTCGGCGCCGTCGAGTTGCTGACGGGTCCAGTTAATAGCGAGCTCGGCCATTTCGTTAAAGCCGCGGGTGGATTGCGGAAGGCTGGCCTGTTCGTCGTGGTTTCCTTTCACGGTGGGGCAACCCATCGAACGGACGATCTCGAGGCATTCACGCGGGTTGGCGTTGTAACCGACGATATCGCCGAGGCAGATGAACTCGCCGCAATTCTGCGCCTGCGCATCTTCGAGGACGGCTTCGAGTGCCTCGAGATTTGCATGAATGTCGCTCAGAATGGCAAGGCGCATGGGTTTTTACGAGTGATCCGGCTGCAGCGAAGTGAGGCGCTGATCGGATGGAATGCCGAGTTGGTTCTCCAGGAAGTTGAGGCGCGCGAGCAGCGCAGGCAACCGTTGATTTTGGCCTTCGAGATAGAGAGCGCGTAGGCGCGTGCAGGCCCCCCGTTCGCAGACGTTCGGAGTTAACAAACCGCTGGCGAGGTGAAGACGGCGCCGCGTTTCGTCGACTGAGCGTTCTGGAGGCAGGCGCGCGACGCCGAAGGCGCCCAGCAAAAGCATGGTCACCAGAAAACGCATTACAGTTCTTTTCCGTTCAACACGATGGCGGCGAAGAGCAGATAGATTGCGGTGTAAACGGTCGCGAGCAACGCGGTTTTCAAAAAAAATGCGAGCGGAATGAAAGCGCCGGCCACGACCTGGTCGACCAGATTGAAGGCTTGAAGATCTGGAAAGAAAAGCGCGACCAACGCGAGGAACAAATGGGTGAGCCAATCGCCGCCATTCTGCGCCAGCCAGTAGGCGCGCGCGGTCGCTTGCAGATGACCGATGAGATAAACGCCGAGCATGATGATCACAGTGAACAGATGGCTGCTGGCGAAGGTGGAAACGAACAGAGTGCAGGCCGCTCCCGAAAGCGCCACGGAAAATCCTGGTGACGCCAGTGAGGGCGATAGCCGGCTCAGTCATGTCGAATCTCGAACCCGCGCTCGGGACAAGGCTCAGCGAGCGATTCTTCGTGCTGGCTGCGGATGTGGGACCGCAATTCGCTTTGGGCGATCGCTTCGAGAAACGCGGTTACTTCGGCATCCTCGCCGCGGGCCCAAAGCTCGACGCGCCCATCGGGCAAATTGCGCACCGAGCCGACGACGTCGAAGCCTTTGGCAAGCTGGCGGACCGAATAGCGGAAGCCGACGCCCTGGACGTGGCCTTCGTAGAAAACTTTCGTGGACCGCATGGCGATAGCATGACGGAAACGACGCACCTCGCCAAGCGCGGTGGCCTGAAATTACGTGAAAGCGGTCGTGCGAAATTGCAAACGCGGCTTCACGCAGTCATCCCGAGCGCAGCCGAGGGATCCCGTAGCGGAATCTTTAAGGTAACTTCCCCGGGATTCTTCAACTCCGCTGCGCTCCCGCTCAGAATGACGACGGGGGGCGACCTTCCACTTTAATACGGCGAGGAAGTTCCGGGAAGCGGAGTCGGTTCGGGCGCTTCTTCGGGAAGGGATTCGGGCGGAACCGCCAACCTTGGATCAGTCGAATCAAGATTAAAACTCGGCCCGGTCAGGCGACTGGTGGTGTCGGGCGGTGGAGGCGGCGGCGCGGTCAAGGCCGCCACCAAGGCAGGCGACGCTTCTTTGATATCTTCGCTGGCCACGTAGCCATCCTCGCCAGTTATCAGGTGCACTTTGCAATAGCCGAAGGAAGGACGGATGAGGGTCATCAACGTATCATGCGGCAGTTGCATATCGGCGCCATTGCCCTGCTGCGGACCGTAACGAAAGAAAGGCGTTTTGCTGGCTTTGACCGCGTAAAGTCTTTCGCCGGGGCCGAGCGTGATCTTCGGCGTTGTGCTGCAGCTCCCGAACCAAAAGCCGCAAACGCAAACGACCGCTAATTTGAGAACGATAGTGCGCATACGGTAAGCTTAAGCAGTTCGCGCACCCGCCAGTTGCGGATGTAAACTACTTATACGCGTAAACCAGAGAAACGCCAGACGGCGCACCCTTGATCAGCGTGACGGAGACGAAGTATTGACCGCTGTTCGTCGGCGAAAAGCCGGCGGCCGTGCGCTCGTCTGATTTGTAATCCTGAGTCGTCACTTTTTGGCCTTTTTCGTCGTAAACCTCGATGCCGAGCCTGGCCTTTGGGTCGCTCGCCCCGACGGTGAACCAGTATTGATTCCCGGCGTAAAGATTGACCGCGATGAGGGCTCGCTCGTCCGGTTTGAGCATCCCGGTCCAATGGCCGTCGCGAATTTTAAAACCGTCATTGGAAAACGCGCCGGCCAGGTCGAGCGCCACTTTCCGGGCGTCTACTTCCAGGTCCGTTTCCTCGGCCAATGAAACCATCGGCAGTAGACCGCAAAGACAGATAAGGAGAAATCGTTTCACTGGACCTTGTTCCGAATTTCCTCCATCAACTTGCCGACGGCGACATTGAGCTTGCCCACGTCTTCCACTTTGGGTGCGGCACCGAGCGGGGTGGAGACCAGTTTTTCGATGTCGATCAATTTATCGTCGATTTCCTTGACGAGCGGATCGTCGCGCAGCGCCGGTGAAATGTCGCTAATCTTCGAACGAATGTAGGCGACGAGCGCCGGCTCGCGCAGCACTTTGGCGCTCGCTTCGTTGTAGTTTTTCAAAACGGAATCGGTCACCACCTGCGTGCCGCGAATCCAGCCGCCGAGACTAACGAGTATGACCAAATCCTGATCCTGATGCGTCTGCATGGAGGATTTCACTTCGTTCTGGGTGGCTTCGAGTTCTTCCTGAAGCGCTTCCCAATCGTCATTCTCGGCGAACTCGGTGATGCTGCTGCTGCGACCGAGAATATTTTCGCTCACGCCGAGCGCCTTCGACAATTTGATGATGTCGCCGCCGATGTTCTTGATCTGCTGGCTGTCCTGCGCTTCGACGGCGATAAAGCCATCGGCGATCAAGCCGCCGAGGTTGATGGCGATTTGGGCGCGGTTGCGATAGGTCACGGGAACGGGGCCGCGATATTGGCTTTGCCAGTCGATCTTGCCCGGTTTGGAGAGAGCCGCGAAAAGTTCGCCCGGGGTCGGGATGGTAATGGTGTCGCTGCGGACAGCTTTGGCCATTTGTTCGGCGGTCAACGCAGCTGGTTCAGCGGCGAGAGCTTGGGAAAAGAAAGCGATCGAGATCGCAAAGAGAATGCCTGCCCGCAAAAGCATGGAGCCAGATTATGCGAGCCAGTGCGGATTGCCAGCGCGAATCTTGCGGCGGAGGTTTATCTGATCTGTAGCCGTTTCGCTGTGCGAAACGTGAGAATCGAATGTCTTAGCGTGCGCAACCGCCGCGTTTCGCATAGCGAAACGGCTACAACGGAATGCATGGAGCGACACCGCTACAGGCTTCATGTCACTTTGACCGACGGGCCTCTTCGCCTGGGGAGCGCGGGCGCCTCGCCCGCGGTGGCGCGCGCCTCGCGCGGCACTCCGGCGCGTTCCGTGGAGACTCGTTAGGGAGACAAGCGGTGCTTGTTGAACAATGCCCCGCCGCTCTCCTTTTTTCGGCGAGGCGCCGAAAACTGCGGGCGACGCGCCCGCGCTCCCCGGACGCGTGGCGCGCGAATTCGCTGTCGTCCTCGGCAGGCGTCGGCCCGTTCTACGCGTGAAGGTCGCTCTCGCGAAGGCAAGAGTTTGGGAAGAGATATTGCACCACTAGGAAATGGCTGGTTAAATCCACACCATTATGGCTGCCACCAGCATCAAGAAGATTCACGCACGGGAGATTCTCGATTCGCGCGGAAATCCGACCGTCGAAGTAGATGTGTGGCTGGAAGGCGGCGCGTTCGGCCGCGCGGCGGTGCCGAGCGGAGCGAGCACGGGCGAGCACGAAGCCTGGGAATTGCGCGACGGCGACAAGCAACGCTACGGCGGCAAGGGCGTGACCAAGGCGGTCGCGAACGTGAATGGAAAAATCGCGCAAACGCTCGCTGGCATGGATGCGTCGGAACAGGCGGCGCTCGATGAGAAAATGATCAAGCTCGATGGTTCGCCTAACAAGAAGAACCTGGGCGCAAATGCGCTGCTCGGCGTTTCTCTGGCGGCGGCGCATGCGGCGGCGGCGGCGCAAGGCGTGCCGCTCTTCCGTTATCTCGGCGGTATGGAAGCGAACACGCTGCCGGTGCCGATGATGAACATCCTGAACGGCGGCGCGCACTCGGATGCGCCGATCGATTTCCAGGAATTCATGATTATGCCGAAAGGCGCGCCGAATTTTCCGGAAGCGCTGCGTTATGGCGCGGAAGTTTTCCATGCGCTGAAGAGCGTTTTGAAAAAGCGCGGGCTTTCCACCGCGATCGGCGATGAGGGTGGTTTCGCGCCGGCTTTGCGCTCGGCCGATGACGCGCTCGAATCGATCGCGCAAGCGGTCGAAAAGGCCGGGTACAAATTGGGCGAACAAATTTTCATCGCGCTTGATGCCGCGTCTTCCGAATTTTACGACAAAGAACAAAACGCCTACGTCTTCAAGAAATCGGATGGCTCGAAGCGGAGCGCGGCGGAGTTGGTCGATTACTACGCCGACCTTTGCGGTCGTTACCCGATCATCTCGATCGAGGACGGCTGCGCGGAGAATGATTGGGAAGGCTGGAAG
The DNA here is from genome assembly GCA_038258245.1 of Chthoniobacterales bacterium. Taxonomy (GTDB): domain Bacteria; phylum Verrucomicrobiota; class Verrucomicrobiia; order Chthoniobacterales; family UBA10450; genus JBBSQB01. The sequence continues at coordinate 11,555 of JBBSQB010000010.1, read as the reverse complement.
AAATTGACGGAACGTCTCGGCGACAAGGTGCAACTGGTAGGAGACGACGTCTTCGTGACGAATGTCGCGTTCTTGCAAAAAGGAATCGACCAGCATGTCGCCAATTCCATCCTCGTGAAGGTGAATCAGATCGGGACGTTGACCGAGACGCTGCAGGCGATCGAGCTGGCGGTGAAAAACGATTACACGGCTGTGATCAGTCATCGTTCCGGTGAGACGGAAGACACGACCATCGCCGACATCGCGGTGGCAACGAACGCGGGACAAATCAAAACCGGCTCACTTTGCCGGACCGACCGGGTGGCGAAGTATAATCAACTTCTGCGCATCGCGGAGGAACTAGGTGACAACGCCGTCTACGGCGGTAGGATGCGCTAGTGGAACACTCTGGCTACGGCGAGTTCCGAGAACGTCGCGAAGCTACGATCTGGCAACGGCTTAATCGCGCTCTCGTTGTCCTCCTTTTTTTGGCGGGCGGGTTGGTTATCATCAGCCTTTTTCTGCCGCCCTATCAACAGTTGAAAGGAAGCCGGGTGAAGGTGGAGAACCTCCAACAACTCGTCGACGAGCAAAAGCTCCTGCTCGCGCGGCAAACGCGGGAAGTGAATTTGTTGAAGACGGATCCGGGTTATCTGGAAACGATTGCGCGCGATCGGCTCGATCTGATGAAGGAAGGCGAAACGATCTTCCGTTTGGAAACGCGCCGGAAGTAGTAGCGGCCGCAGCAGTCATCCCGAGCGAAGTCGAGGGATCCCGTCGCGAAACGTGAAGCGCTCGGGATGACAGAAAGTTGCGCATCAAAGCGCGCCTCTTAGTTTCGAAACATGGCAAACGAGCTTCAAGTCATCGACGCAGAGGAACTCAATGCGCGCGTGGGCGAACTGCGGAGGTTTCTTTGACGTCGCTGAGCTCGAGAAAAATCTAGCGACTCTCGAAGAACGAATGGCCGCGCCCGATTTCTGGTCGAATCGGGAACGCGCCCAAGTGGATGTCGAGGAGGTTTCGCGAGTGCGCGGCCTGCTCAATCCTTTTCGCGAACTGGAGCGCGGCATCGCAGATTTCGAGGCGCTGCATCAACTGGCCGCCGAAGAAACCGTCGAAGCGCAACGCGTGCAGGCCGAAAAGGAAGTCGCGACCGAACACGCGCGCCTTCTTCGCCAGCTCGAAGAGTTTGAGCTGCGCCAGTTTCTCTCCGGCCCGAACGATCGCGCGAATGCCTTCGTCACCATTCACTCGGGCGCGGGCGGCACGGAATCGTGCGATTGGGCCGACATGTTGCTGCGCATGTATCAACGCTGGATCGAGCGCAGCGGTTTCACTTCGCAAACGATCGACATACAGACTGGCGAAGAGGTTGGAATCAAATCGGCCACTTTTCTGGTGAGTGGCGAATTCGCTTACGGTTATTTGAGCACCGAACGCGGCGTGCATCGCCTGGTGCGCATCTCGCCGTTTGATTCGGCCAAGCGCCGCCACACTTCCTTTGCCAGCGTCGATGTCGTGCCGGAGATGGCCGACTCCGTGCCCATCGAAATCAATCCGGTCGATCTCGAAATCGATACCTATCGCGCCGGCGGCAAAGGCGGCCAGAACGTGAACAAGGTCGAGACGGCCGTGCGCATTGTGCACAAACCGAGCGGCATCGTGGTCGCCTGTCAGGCGGAGCGAAGTCAGGGGCGCAACCGCGAACTCGCGCTCAAAATGTTAAAGGCGAAGCTTTACGAGATCGAGCAGGATAAGAAGCGCGCGGAGATCGACCGGCAGTATGGCGAGAAAGGCGACGTGGCGTGGGGAAGCCAGATTCGCTCCTACGTTTTCCAGCCGTACCAAATGGTGAAAGACCACCGCACCGGCGCGGAGACGAGCAACGTCCAGGGCGTGATGGATGGCGACATCGATCCGTTCATCCAGGCGAAACTGCGCGGGCAGAAGGCGGCCAAGGGCGACGCGAAGGACGAGGTTTAGCGACTCGTTAGGCGGACGGCCCGCCGGTCACGGCGCGACGCTCAGATCGTAGACCTCGACCACCGCGGTGCCGGTGGTGTTTTGCGCTCCGCGCACAATGGCGGTGTAAGCGCCTGGATTGAGATTCGCGTAGATGGCCGATTCCTTGGGATTGGTCGGCGCGAGATGGTTGCCGGAAATTTTTGAGGCGTTGCTGCTGGTCCCCCAATTGTCGTTCCTTTGCAGGACGACGCCGTTGGAGTTGAGCAGGTCGAGCGTGGGATCGGCGAGCGGATGAGTGATGCCCGAAGCGCCGAGCGACGGCCCGATGGCCCGCAGGATAAGCGGCTTGGCCTGCGCCCCCCCAATAATAAAGCCTGCGATCATGATGTTATTTCCGGTCAGCACCTGGCCACGGGAGGAAATATTGCCGGCCCGCGAGTTGGTCCGATGAAGATCGTAGACCTCGATCAAGCCAACGCCGGTCGCGGCTGGCGTCTGCGCATCGGAGTATCCCTGCACGACAGCGGTGTAGGCACCGGGATTCAGAGTGAGGTAAAGAGCGGATTCGATGCTGTTAGAAGGATCGAAGTGATAGCTGGCGATGGTGGACGCGTCCGCGCTCGTAAACCAATCGTCATTGCTGGCCACCACGTTGTGGTCCTTATCGTAAACGGTGAGGGTGGGATCGGAGAGGGCGTTCGTGATTTTGAATGCGCTGAGCGAGAATCCAATCCCGCGGACGATGACGGTCGCTGGCTGGGAGCCCTGGACGATGAAACCGCCGATGAGGACGTTCTCTCCTGTGGTGATGAGCGCGCGCGTCGAAATATTCTGGAGCACCGACGAGTCCGGCACTGTTCTGTAGGCTGGCCCGCTGTCGTAAAGGCTTTTGATGCCGGCGATGTCATCCGCCTGCACGGTATCGAGATCGCTGATGCGGGAATTCATGATGGCGGACACGTGCTGGTTCGCTTCGTTCGGATGATCGAGACCGAGCGTGTGCCCGAATTCATGAATAGCGACGCGGCGAAAATCCTGGACGCCGTTGAGTACTGGCCCGCGATAGGAATTCCAGGTGTAGTGCGTGTTGAAAAGGGTGTCGGATTCCTCCATGACGCTGCCGCGATAATTCAAAAGCGTGATCGCGAGCACGCTGCTGCCAAAGCTGTCCCCAAAAACCGTCGCGGAGAAGAGGACAGACATTTCGTTGTCGCCATCTTTCGCGGAGACCGGCGAGTTCAGCATCCCCTTGAAAGTGAGATGCGCCATGTAGGGGTTCCAAATGTTAAGCGCGGCCTGCGCGACTTGATTGAAGGAAGTGGACCCATCGTTCAGTTGAGTGGCACCGCCGAGAGAAAGCTGCATCCTCACCGTGCGATCACGCGTCCACGAGGCGCTTTCCAGAGTGAAACCGGAAACCATGGAACTGAGCAGCAGGAAGGCCAGCGCTGCCAAGGTCGAAATGCGAAGATTCATGGGATTATATGTAAGTAACGGAGAAGGTAACCATTCCCTTCATTTGCACAAATGTAAGCGAAACCGCGCGTCGAACCGGCCGCGATTGTGTCGCCGGCAACAGGTCCCGCAGGCGAGCGCACGCCGAATCCGCCGAACGCGCGGGAACTCGGCGCCGCAATGGGCACAGCGATAACGGAAGAGCCGGGCCCGGCGTTGCACTGGAAAGGGAAGGGTGTGGCAGCGCGCTTCATCGGCAATTCCCAAATCTGAGCAGGCCGTGCGCCATTCCCGGCCATGCGGCGAGATCCGGCGTCGCCCGGCGCGGGCGTGCGCGAGAAGATGAGCCAGCTCATGCCGCAAGGTGCGATCGGTCTCCGCGGCTCCGTGCGCTTCGAGCAAAGGGTTAAGAGTGATAAGCGCCTTGCCAAAATCAGCGCGGCCGGCACAACTGCGCAGCCGTCCATTCCAGAGAACCCGCACTTTTGCGGCAAGCGCGGGGACGCCTAACGAGCGAAGAAGCAGGCGGGCCTGCTCTTCCAATTCCGGAGCCGGGCCGCCTTGGGCCGGAGGAGCAGGGGAACGGAAGACGAATTCGAGCTGGCTGATGGGCGGGCGCGATCGCAGTTCGAGCCGGCTCATGAGACCGCGAATGTGGGTGACGCGGTGGCGCGGCTCCGTTCCAGTCGACTCCAGATTGTTTCAAATGCATCCGCCGCACACTCGATTTCTTCCGCGGTGTTTTCCTTGCCTAACGAGAAACGAACAGCCGCGGCGGCGCGTTCCGCCGGGAAACCCATCGCCAGCAAAACGTGCGAAGCCGTCACCGAGCCGACCATGCAGGCCGAGCCGCTCGAAGCGCAAACACCTTCCAGATCGAGCGCCATGAGCAGCGTTTCCGAGCTGGCTTCCGGAAAGCTGACGTTGAGCGTGTTGGCGAGACGCCGAGTGGGATCGCCGTTTTCGACGGCGTCGGGACAGATGGCGGCGATTCGTTCCCAAAGACGATCGCGTAATTTCGCCTCGCGCTCCTGTTCGGCCGCGCAGTCGCGCAAAGTCCATTGAGCGGCCGCGGCCATGCCCGCGATCGCGGCCACGTTTTCGGTGCCCGGCCGCCGCTGGTTTTCGTGCGCCCCGCCGAATTGAATGCGCTCCAACGGAAGCCCGGCGCTCAGGTAGAGAAAGCCGGCGCCTTTGGGACCGTAAAATTTGTGGGCGGCGAAGCTGGCGGCATCGACGAGCGCGAGATCGCAATCGATTTTGCCAAAGGCCTGGACCATGTCGCTGTGGAAAAGAGCGCCGGCCGCGCGGCAAACTTCCGCCAATTCCCCTAACGACTGAATCACGCCCGTTTCGTTATTGGCCAGCATGATGGAGGCAAGAATTGTGTCCGGTCGCAGCGCCTTCTCCAGACGCTTCGGATCGATCAAACCGCGCTCGTCCACTTCGAGCCAGGTGACTTCGAATCCTTCCTGCTTTTGCAACTGCTCGAACGCATGGAGCACAGCGTGATGTTCCGTCGTGCTGCAAATTAGATGACGCCCGCGCGGCGCGTGCGCCCGCGCCAAACCAAGCACGGCAAGGTTGTTCGCTTCCGTGCCGCTGGCCGTAAAGATCAACTCGTTAGGCCGCACGCGCAGGAGCGCGGCCAGTTCGTCCCGCCCATTGTCGATCGCGGCGCGCGCGACGCGACCGGCTTGATGCACGCTCGAAGGATTCCCAAAATGTTCTTCGAGATACGGCCGCATCGCGACGCGCGCCGGCTCGCACAACGGCGTCGTCGCGTTATAGTCGAGATAGATCATACTTCCGGCACACTCTGATCGGCTGGCGCGCTGTGCGATTTTTTCGGGACGACGCGCACCTGTTTCTCCTCGTAGAAAACAAGCGAATGCGCCGGCACGCTGTTGGTCAGGAAAACGTTGCCGCCGATGGTCGTCCCTTCGCCCACCACCGTCTCGCCACCGAGCACGGTCGAGTTTGGATAAATGGTGACGTCATCTTCCACTCGCGGATGGCGTTTGCCGCCTTTGCGGATGCGCCCGCTGTTATCTCTCTGGAAGCTGCGCGCCCCGAGAGTGACGGCGTGATAAAGCTTCACTCGCGAACCGATCTCGCAGGTCTCGCCGATGACCACGCCCGTTCCGTGATCGATGAAAAAGTGCGAGCCAATCTTCGCGCCGGGATGAATGTCGATGCCGGTGCGGCTATGCGCCCACTCCGTCATCATGCGCGGGATGAGTGGCACCTTCATCTCGTAAAGCACGTGCGCCATGCGTTGGATGGCGATGGCGTCGATCGTCGGATAAGCGAGGACGACTTCCTCATAACTTTTCGCCGCCGGGTCGCCTTCGTAGGCGGCGTCGATATCGGTCCAAATCAAGCGCCGCAGCCGCGCCAGTTCGCCGAAGAACGCGGCCAGCAATTCCTCCGCTTTGGTTTCCATCTCAGGACTCGTCGGTCCGCGTTCGAAGCTCTTGCAGATCTCCGGTTTAAAAAGTGAATGCAACGTCCGAATGCGGCTGCGCGTGATATCGGGCAGATCGCCGGAATCGATCAGCGGTTCGCCGCGAAATCCCGGGAACATCAAGCTCATCAATTCGTGGCAGGCGGCTTCGATCGGCGCACGCGAGGGGAGGCTGGCGGCGGCGTCGATGTAATTGATGCCACCCGTCTCGCTGTAAGTCTGGAGCAACTCCTCCACCGCATCGGCCGCGCTCGTTTCCATTGGGCCATCCTATGCGCCAGCCGCGGCGCAGGCAAAAGACAATGTGGCGGCGCCTACGAGAAAGCGCGTCCGTATTGGACGGGCGGCTCGATCTTTTGGTGCAACTGCTTCGCCGAATTCAGTGGCCAATACGGATGACGCAAAAATTCGCGCGCCATCAAAACAAGATCGGCGTGACCCGCGCGAATAATTTGATCGGCTTGCTCCGGCGCGGTGATCAAACCCACGGCGCCGGTCGCGATTTCCGCTTCACTCCGAATCTTTTCCGCGAACGACAATTGATAGCCGGCGCCGGTCGGGATGTTGGCGTTCGGAACATTGCCGCCGCTCGAGCAATCGATCAGATCGACGCCGAGCGTTTTCAGTTTGCGCGCGAGCGCGACGGAATCTTCGCCCGTCCAGCCGTCGTCCATCCAATCGGTTGAGGAAATCCGGACGAAGAGCGGAAACTTTTCCGGCCAGACCTTGCGCACTTCTTCGGTGACCCGACAGAGCAGGCGGATGCGGTTTTCAAACGAGCCGCCGTATTCGTCCGTCCGCTGATTGCTGAGCGGCGAGTAAAATTCGTGGAGCAGATAGCCGTGCGCCGCGTGAATCTCGACCACTTTGGCTCCGGCCTGCAAGGCACGCTCGGCCGCTTTCGCGAAAGCCGCGATGATCCTGTCGATGCCGTTGTGATCGAGTTCCTGCGGCACTTGATCGCCCGGTTCGAATGCCTCTGCGCTTGGGCCAAAGATCGGACTCCAACCGCCTTCGCTCTCATCCACCGGATCGCCGCTTTTCCATGGCGCGCTCGTGCTGGCTTTGCGCCCGGCGTGCGCGAGCTGCATCCCCGCGACCGCGCCTTGCGCCTCGATGAAATGAAAAATGCGCGCCAGCATTTCGACGTGCCGATCGTCGTAGATGCCGAGATCCTCGGGACTGATCCGGCCCTCTGGCAGCACGGCCGATGCTTCAGTGAAAACGAGCGCTGCGCCGCCGACCGCGCGGCTGCCGAGATGGACAAAATGCCAGTCGTTCGCGAAGCCGTCCGTGCTCGAATACTGGCACATCGGTGAGACGGCGATGCGATTGCGCAAATGCACATCGCGCAACGTCAGCGGTGAAAAAAGATGAGCGGGCGTTGATTCGGACATGCGGCGAGCGGATTGAAGTTAACCAATTCCGCGACCGCCGCTCGCGCTTATTGCAAAGTGTAAAACTCGATCAGCGCGATAAAAATCCTCTTTCTAAAACCCGACGGCGTTTCCTGTGCGATTCTTACCTGAAATGAAATTCACCTACTACGGTCACGCCACCTTCGCGGTCGAAGCGGGCGGCAAAACGCTCCTCTTCGATCCTTTCATTACCGATAACCCGCTCGCCGGGGAGATCGACGCGAAGAAAATCGAGGCCGATTTTATTCTCGTGTCGCATGGGCACGGCGATCACGTCGGCGACCTCGTCGATATCGCCAAACGGACTGGCGCTCCAGTGATCGCGCCATTTGAAGTCGCCTCATGGTTCGAGAAAAAAGGCGTGAAAGATGTGCAGGGCATGAATCCGGGCGGCAGCGCGAAGATGGATTTCGGGCGCGTGAAATTAACCATCGCCATTCACAGCAGCTCGATGCCGGATGGAAGCTACGGCGGAAATCCGTGTGGCTTCATCGTTGAGACGAAGGATGGAAATTTCTATTATTCCGGCGACACCGCGCTCACCTCCGACATGAAACTTTTCGGCGAAGCGGCGCGGATCGATTTTGCGGTGCTGCCGATCGGTGATCATTTCACGATGGGAATCGACGACGCGGTGCGCGCGGCAAAGATGGTCGGCGTGAAAAAATTCGTCGGCGTGCATTACGACACCTTCCCGCCGATCAAGATCGATCACGCCGCCGCGCAAAAAGCTGCGCACGACGCCGGCCTCGAATTGTTGCTCCCGAAAATCGGCGAAACGATCGACGTATAGGCGTCGCGAATGCTCCGGGTAGCGCAGGCTGCCAGCCTGCGGCGCCCGGCTGGCAGCGGGGCGATCTTTGTGCGGCGTGGCAAAATTTCAACGTGACCAAAGCCCTGCGGCGCCCATCACCCGGTTCGCGGTAAGCTGCCGCGAACGGCAGGCTGGCAGCCTGCGCTACCCAAGCCACCATTATGTCCGCACAAAACAAACGCGACGAAGCCCTCGCCATGCGATAAATGAAAATCATGTCCGCTTTGCCACGCCGGCTATTCCTCCTTCTCACGCTAGCGAGCCTTGGCCTCTTCAGCGGCTGCACCGGCAGCAAACATTTCCAGGAAATCGGCGAGGCGGGTGTGACGGGCGTCCCGCGTTTTCTCGAGCTGCACCAAAACCTGCGCGCCGCCACGCTGCACTTTCCAGCCGGACTTTATACCATCGAGGCGACAGACGACGCCGGCTATTACTACCGCGCGCCGCGCCGCGTGGTGGAGCATTCCTACACGGCGGTGTCCGTGCAGCATAACGGCGGGCTCTATCTCAGTCGCGAAGGTCGCCGCAATTTGCGCGGCTACATCTATCGCGCCGGCGCGCTCACTCACGTCGGCAGTTTCTCGCACGCCGATTTCACCTTGCAGGATTAAGACATTGGATGCTCCCGAATCCTCCCATCGCGACGTCTCGCTCGCGCACGCGCTCTTGCGCATCGGTCTCGGCGTGAATTTTTTCATGCACGGCTTCTCTCGCCTGCCCGCGCTCGCTGCCTTTGTCCAACACACGCAGGAAACCATGGCGAAACCTGGCTACCGCTGCCGATAGTAACCGCGACTGCTTATTCCATTCCGGTCATCGAAGTCGTTCTCGGCGTTCTGCTCGTGACGGGCTTGTTTCTCCGCGGCACGCTCATCGCGGGAATGCTCTTCATGTTTCTGCTCACCTTCGGCATTTGCCTTGCGCAAAATTGGCCGGTCGCTTCGGAGCAACTCATTTACATGATCGCCTTCGCGCTTCTCCTGGCGGGCGCGCGCTTTCACGCCTTCGCGCTGGGTAGTCGAGTGCGCGGCTGAGACGGCTTTCTTCGATACGCTAGATCGAAGAAGTCTGGCGCTCTTCCAGCCAGGCGCGGGTGCCGTATTTTTCAGCCGCAAGGGTTTGGGCGCGTCGCAGGTGCGTGTCTGTAATCGATCGCGCATCGACTGCCGAAGAAAGTCGGCTCGCAAATTGGGCGGCGAAGTGTTCTGGCAAGTCTCGAAACAAAATACTGCCTTGCTGAAGAAGACCGAGGCGCGTGCGGCGTTGGGCCGCGCCGGCGATCTTGGCGTCACCCGCCATCAGGTCGGCAACGACCGGGTTCGCGAAGCAGGCTTCGGAAACGCGGGAAGCTGGCGTCGTGACCATGGAAACGCTCCAGCCCGCCGCGACCAGCACATCGCGAATCGCGCTGTGCGTATGCTGATAAATTTCGCGCGCGGAATGGCGCGCGTAGGGATGCGCCGCAGGGGCAACCAGCGAATAGGTCAGGTCTTCGCCGTGTAAAACGATGCCGCCTCCTGTCCAGCGACGAACGATCTCGCGGTCGCCTCCGACCGCTTGCGCATCTGCCAGTTTCCCAAAATATCCAAAGGAAAGCGAAGGACGCGCCCAGTTATAGAAGCGAAGGGCGGGCCGCGCGGCGTTTTCGAGAAGCGCCTCGTCGAGCGCCATGTTGAGCGCGGCGGAAGGCTGGCCGCTCTCGAAGTAAACGTCGAGCCGGTCGAGCATCGACTCGTTAGGCGGAGATTTCCGCAATGATGTCGCGCACGGCCTGGCGCGGATCGCGATGCGCGGTGATGGGGCGGCCAATAACGAGAAAATCCGCGCCATTCTCGATCGCTTCGCGCGGGGTGGTAAAGCGCTTTTGATCTCCTGCTTCCGCCCATGCGGGACGCACACCGGGAACGATCAACTGAAGCGTGGCTCCCACTTGTTTGCGCAACATTTTGGCCTCATGCGGACTGGCGACAAGGCCGTCGAGTCCTGCGTCGATGCCCAATTGCGCGAGGCGCTCGACTTGCGGTTCGACATCACCGGCCACGCCGGTTTCTCGGAGCGTCATCGCATCGGAACTCGTCAACACCGTGACGCCGAGCAGAGCGAGGTTTTCGCCGCGTGCCCCCGCAGCCGCTTCAAGCATCCTCGATCCGCCGCTCAGGTGAATGGTCAGCATTCGCACCGGCAGTTCGCTGGCCGCGCGAACCGCTCCCGCGACCGTGTTCGGAATGTCGAGAAGTTTGAGATCGAGAAAGATTTTCGCACCGGTGGCGGCGATCTGGCGCACAATTTCCGGTCCTGCGGCTGTGTATAATTGCAGCCCGATCTTGAACCAGCGCACTTCGCCCGCCAGCTTCTTCGCGAGATCAAGCGCTTCGTTCGCCGTCGGAAAATCGAGCGCCACGATCAAACGATCGCGTGGTTCAAGTGCGGCAATGGGCGAGTTCATCCTGTAAATTGACGGAAATTCGTGGACAAAGTGCAGTGTATGCAGCTTCGAGCGCCGGCAAAAATCAATCTTTCCTTCCGCATCCAGCATCGGCGCGACGATGGCTTTCACGAAATCGAGACGCTGATGGCGCCGATCTCGCTCGACGATGAGTTGACGATTGAGCGCGGCGACGCGGGCGGTGGGATTCAGTTTGAATGCGATGACCCCGCGTTGGGTGGCTCGGATAATCTGGTCGTGCGTGCGGCGAAATTATTTTGCGAAACGATCAATGCGCCGTCCGATTTGCGCATCGGTTTGCGGAAACGGATTCCACATGGCGCGGGTCTTGGCGGAGGCAGCAGCGATGCCGCGACCACGTTGCTCGGGTTGAATGAACTTTTTGCCGCCGATCTTTCGCGTGAACGCCTAACGACCCTTGCGGCGCAGCTTGGATCGGATGTTCCCTTTTTTATCCTGCAAAGCGCAGCGCATTGTCGCGGGCGAGGGGAGATCGTGAATGGCACGACGTTGCCGGCGAAACTTTCGCTCTTGCTCCTAAAACCGAGGTTCGGGGTGGCGACGCCTTGGGCTTATTCGCATTGGCGCGATTCGCGCGAGTTGCCGGGAATTTCCTATGCTGCGCAGACGGTCAGCGGCATTGAAATCGTGAACGATTTGGAGCGACCTGTTTTCGAGAAGTTTGTTTTTCTCGCGCAAATGAAAAGCTGGCTCCTTCGGCAACGCGAAGTGGAAGCGGCGCTCCTTTCCGGATCGGGCTCGACCATATTCGCTGTCTTGCGCAAGCGATCCGAAGCCGCTGCCCTGATTGATCGCGCGCGGAGCGATCTAGATCCCGACCTGTGGGCGCACGCCTGCAAAACCGTCTGAGATCGCTCTTCGGCGTCGCCTTGGTTCCGGGGAGCGCACGCGGCCCCGCGTGGCTGGTGTGGGCGGCCCGCCGCAACGACCATGTGGGGGTGACTAAAGCGGTTTTGGGGCGGTGGACGGACTCGCTGGCGGGGGGGG
>JBBSQB010000009.1:0-110935 GCA_038258245.1 Chthoniobacterales bacterium | reverse complement strand
TGACTCGCTGGGAAATGGAACGGGGCGGCCTCTTCTACACCCCGAACCGGTCACTCGCGCTTCTCATTACGCTGGCGATCGTCGCGCGTTTCATCTACGGGTTCTGGCGTCACTTTCACCCCGCCGAAGTTTCCTCATCCAACCCACTCCTGGCCGCCACCGCGGCGCAACTTTCGCTCGCCGTCGCGGCCGGGTTGATCAGCTACTATCTCGTCTACGCCATCGGCGTCCGTTTGCGGCTCAAGCGTCACGAACGAACCCATCTCGCCTGAATCGAGACAGCCAGTGGAGAAGAAATCATTCGGGCGAGTCGTCGAACTTCCGCACAACCGACTGATCCTAACTGTAGTAAAGGTCGAAGTCTGGCGCCGCGACCGTGGCCAGTGTGTCGAATGCGGTTCAACCAGGAATCTGCATTTCGATCACGACATCCCGTTTTCACGGGACGGCAGCAGCTTGACCGCAGCCAACGTTCGCTTGCTCTGCGCCAAACAATAATCTCGAGAAATCAGCCAAGATCATGTCGATTGCTCCCTGGGTGTTCGCGGGTTCTGCCTTCGCTCCCTATCTTCACCGCTTCACTGCTTCACTGCTTCACTGCTTGAGCCGAGCGGCATTGAATCAGCGGCGCATTCGACCGCAAAGCAGTCGCGAGTTCCTCTACTGTCAGACAAGAACGTCGGATGTTTAGACCGCCCCACATTATCGACAATGCATCCTGCAAGATTCAAGAGCTGACCCCAGACGATCCCTCCGTGATCGAGTCCTCAACTTCATCTTCCCGCAAATCTAGAAGGAGCGGCAGGAGCACGAATGGGAAAGCATCACTAAATTCTGGTAAGCCGAAGCTCGCCTTGAGGCGCTTAACGTGCTGATGAATGACTGAGAATTGTTGTAAATTCGCCGGCATTAGATCACCCGCGGCAGTCGCTCTCGATAAGTGGCAAGAAGCTCTGGGGTCACGTCGTCGGGTCTAACAAGTGTGTAGTGCAATTCGCCACCACTCGCCATTTTCGGCCCTGCGGATGAATTTTCGAAAATGAAGATCGCAATCCGCTCGTCGGCCATAAATTGAGCAGCGATAGCTCGGCAAATCAGATAGGGAAACTTGCTCGCGCAGAGAGCGAAGTCTTGTTCGATCTGCACGATATTGAGTCGATCGCGACCGCCCTTTGCTTGCACGGGAAGAACGTAGTGACTGCCGTTTTTATCGACACCGACATAGAGCTCATCCGTTTCTACTTGCCCGATTTCTTTGATGAATGTGCGAAGGTGATTCTGGATCGAGTAACATGTGATTCCCGTTGCGATATCAATTATTCGGTTATACCGAAGTCTTGCGAGTAAAGCCTGCTCGTCGGTCTGAGCATACTTTTTAACGAGGCCGGGGGTTGAATCCGGAATCAGCGTTTCCGCGATCAACGGATTCGGTGCGATGTCGATTCGCGGGGATAAACTGAAACTGTAGAGCGCCTTTCCCTTCGGACGGATGAGCCAATGGAATCCTTTCGGCGCCTTGGATGCAATCGATGCGGGTAGCGCGATCCGATAACGGAAGCTGTAGATAACGTCACCAATGTTTTTCGGAAGTCGGATCTTTAATTGTTTCGCAACGCGCTCGATCTCGGAGCGATTAAAACCGATTTCCTTGGCGCCGGCTACATAGCGGTCAGCGAATATGCGCTCGATGATCTGCACATACCTATTCGGCACGCCAGCGGCAGATTCTAAAGCGGCCATAATCTTCGCTATCCGCGAACCCCTGGCCAGCGTAGTACGATGACTTCCTCGCGTAGCTGTTCCCGCGTGGCGGTCGCTAGCCGAGTTCTGAACAGATCAATACTCACGACTTCGTAGCCTAACTTTTCGGCAAGCGACGCCAGAATCTGGCCAGTGCGGATCATGATGCGAAGATACGAGGCTTGGTCGCCCACCACGTAAGCGAGGGTTGCTCCGGGTCGCAGAACCGCACGCAAATCGGCAAAGTGCCGCGCCATGCCGCCAAAATAAAGTTTGGTAACCTTTGCATAAAGCCGCTCGAACCCGCTTGTTTTGCCCATCTCGATTCGGCGCGCCTCGATCGCTTCCGCAATACGCTGAATTTCTGGGTGATCAGCGACGGAGTGGTGGTCAGTATCTTCCTTGTAGACACCACGTGTGTTCGACCGAACCATCGTACGCTTAAGCGCTTGGAGTTCTTTCTTAGAAGTGATGAATCCGAGCAAGATGGTCTCAAGCCGAGTAGTTCGTGTGTAATCTTTTTCGTTCGGATATGGTGGCGACGTAATTACCGTGTCAATCGAATGCGGTTTTATGAGCTTCGCGATGTCTCGCGAATCCGCATGATGGACGTGGCTCGGTACATTTGCGCGAGGCTGAAGAAGCCGAAGATCATCCACCGTTTGATTCACCAGACGCAACCATGGAGAAATCACGGGCGCGTCGGTTTTCGCCGGGCCAACGCCTACCTCCGGGCCGAAGTGAAGATTGCTTATGGACTTCACAAGCGCTTTCGCCAACGCAAGCAGCAGGTGGGATTGGCAGCGGTCACCGCCGATCGCGCGAATTGCGTCTCGCAGCACCAGCGCTTTGTGCAGTGGAAGCGCGCTAATCGAATTCTTGAGAATCAACTTCTCCAACTCTGGTTGCAGCGTGCGGAGCTTGGCGGGATGGGGCATCTCCGCGATGAGCGCAGGTGATGGATCGTCCACAATGTGATCCGTTTCGAGTTCCCGAAGCGCAGCCGCGGCAACACGGCGCGCCGAGTCCTCAAGCTCATTCGGATCGACCGCCCAGTTGATTTTGGTCGAACTCGCGAAATGAGAGAACGGGTGAGCTTCAACGCCGATGCTGCTAATTCCGAGTTTTTTGCACTCCACGATTGTCGTGCCCGTTCCGCAAAACGGATCGAGCACTTGGCGTCCGACGGGTGCCGGTAAGGCTTTCAGATAATTGCGCACGAGGTGCGGCGGATATGAGAGAACAAAGCGATACCAATCGTGCGCGGCACGATCTTCGTTGCTCAGTTTGTTGGCGTCGGCAGAAGTTCTTCGCCTCGGCGTCACTGAGGAGGTCGCGATTTCTTCAGCCGGAAATGCGTGAGCCATTGGGAAGATGATTACCAGAACAACGCCTCAACGCGAACCGAAATGAAAGGGAAAAGCGTTTCTTTCCGAACCGCGTCGAAACTTCCGCCTTCGCGAGAAGCGGCCCCGAAAGGTTCTAGCTGCGGTGGAGACCGATGGTCGAGGGGTCACGGCGGGGTCAGAGCTTACTTTCGACACTCGCTGCACAGACCGAATTCCGCTGCCGCCGAAGGATCACTTAGCCCTGAGCGCGATGATCGGGTCGACGCAGCCTGGCGCGGCGGGCGGCATCGCCGCAATCAGCCGTCTATGAGCACCAGAAGAACGTGCGAATCGTCGGAGCCATCTGATGCCGCGCTGGCGGAGTCGAGGAACGTGAACCCGCACTTTTGCAGAACGCGGAGCGAGGCGGCGTTGTGCTTCGCTACGCCGGCGTAAAGCGGACGCGTCTGTTCCAGGCGAAGAAAAGAGGAGAGGGCAGCGGTGGCGACGCCGCGGCCCCAATACGCGCGGTCGATCCAGTAGCCGATCTCGCGCTTCCCGTCCGAATTCCAGCTCACGATGTTCCCTGCGACGTGCTCCTTCGCTGAGGGGTTCGATGAAACATCGGACGTGACCACGATCGTCCTAAGCAGGCCCGTCTCGTCCGCGAGGATCTTCGCCCAATGCTGGTCGAACGCGGCGCGATCGCGCGATTGAAAGGCGACCATCTCCACCGCGACTGGATCGCGCTGGTGTTCGAAGAACAACGGCAAATCGCCGGGTTCCACCGGACGTAAAGCGATGCGAGCGACCTGTGACATGTGACGCAGATTCTATCGTGACGCTGCTCTGATCAAACTAGGAAAAGCGGATTGACTGCGGCGTAGCGGGCGCTGGATCTGAAGCGATGACATTGGCATCGGTGACACGTGCTTGCTGCCGGCTGATCAAGTTCGTTTCGGCGAGGTCGCCAAAACCAGCACGCGAGTCGCGTGCGCTCCCCGGAGCGGAGGAGATGGCGGGCGGGACGCCTGACTTCCCGGGCATGACCAAAAGCGCGGAGGCTAGTTGCGGTGGAGGGCGATGGTGGAGCCGACCCAGGTTTTGTCGCGGTTGAAATTGACGCCCATCATTTGGCCCTGGCTCATGCGCACGAGGTTGTTGACGAGGACCGGCTCTTCGCCGTCGGGCCAGAGAAACATCATGCGAATCTCCGCTTTCGATTTGTGGCCATCGACCGTGGGGACGAAGTCGGCGTAGGTCACTTTCTTCTGCAAAATCCACTCGTGCGGCTTTTCGAGCGCGGCCACTTTCTCGGCGGTCGGATCCATCTCGACGCCGAGGCCGGCGAAGGAATAGAGCGGCTTCAAAACGTAGTCGGATAATGATTCGTTAGGCGGAAATTGATCGACAAAGAAGGCGGGCGAGGTGTGCTCCGTTTTGAGAAAGGGGAGCGAATGTTTGCTGATGCGGAAATACCAGTTGGGATGGTTGACCCATTGCACGTCGATCTTTTCCTGGAATCGGAAGGGCAACTGTAAATCCGGCCGGCGGATGAGTTCGTCGAATATGACGCGGTTATAGATGCGTTCGATGCGGGTCTCGACGCCGTCGCGATCATAGTAAAGACGCGCGCCACGCTGGCGCACTTGCGTGACGCAAATGGAGCGGATGCCAAGCAGTTTTTCCGTAAAGGCAAAATCGATGCGCGTCTTTTGTTTGTCGGGCTCGATCTCGAGCAGCACGACGTTTTCGGGATTGGCCTCGCCGACGATGACGCGCCGCAAAAGATCGAGGTAGGCTTCGTCCTTCAAACCGCCGAAAGATGAGGTCCAGTCGCGCGGGATGACCGGATAGGCCTGACGCATGCAGCCGAGGAGGAAAAACTGAAAACCGTAGAGGCTCGGGAACGCCTGCAGCTCGATCAACCGCGGCGTGAGCCTTCCGTCCACTTCGCAGATGCCGAAATCGACGATGACGAAATTGGGATGTGCGGTTTCACCAGGAACTTCCAAACCTTCGGGAATGGCATCGGCCGCGTGGCGGGCAAACTCCGGCGTGCGCACGCGCGCCACCATCTCGCGTGCCGCCCGCGTCACCTCCTCCGCGAAAGCGCCGGTCATAAAAATCGGCGTCTCCGAGACGCGGAAATCGGCCGGCCATTTTTCGGTTTCGTTTACGCAGCGGAGGAGCGCGGCGTACTGCTCGGGCGTGAACTCCTCGTTAAACCGCGCGCGCAGTTCCGGGTCCATCGCTTAGATGAGGAACTTGCCCAGCTCCATCACCTTTTCGCCGTCAAACCAGATGTCGAAATCGCGCCCGACGCAGTCGATGTGCGTTTTCGAAATCCAGGTCTGACCGGTGTGCTCGGCATACGGGTGACCGAAAGCGATGTGAATGCCGGGAATTTTTTCGTCCTGCAAAATATTCCCGATGACGTGCGTGCACGCGATGTTCGTGCCGATGGCGAATTCGCCGACGCGGTTGCTGTTCTCGTCCGTCGAGGTGTAGGCGCGAAATTCTTCGAGCAGCTCCTCGTTTTCGCATTGCAGGTCGCAAATGCGGTTATCTTTCACTTCGATGGTGAGCGGCGTCTCTTTGATGTCGCCGTATTTCTGGCAGAGATAATCGCCGACCACGCCGTCGACCACGAACGTGCCGAAGGTGTTTTGCGGCGAGGTGAAAATTTCGCCGCCCGGGAGATTGCCCCATTTATCCGGCGTGATGATTCCGCTCGTCTTAAGCCATTTGAATTCGGGGGAAAGTTCCGCCGTGAAATCGGTGCCGTGCGGCGTGCGGCAGGTGACAACCTTCGTCCGGCGCGCCATCTCGACGAGCCGCTGACTCAACGCGTCGATCGCATTGAAATCCGCGCGCATGCCTTCGAGCATGATGGCGCGCGTAATGTTCACCATGTGGGCGTGGCGGATGCGGTGCTTATTCACGACTGCGCTCATCTGCATGCGTGAACCGAGTTCGCCGCGCTGTGTTTGCGCGCAAAAGATCGAGACCTGCGAACGCGCCAAATCCTGCAGAATGATTTCCGGCATGTCGCTCATCGGCCTCGGCGAATGTTCTTCGAGGACAAAGACGGAGTGATCGGCTGCGAGCAATTCGACTTCCTGTTCGAGAGCGGCCGCAATTTCGCGCGTCGCTTCGTCGGTAATGATGGTCACGCGCTCTTCGGCCTGCACGCGCAGGCAGTCGCGAATCGCATTGCGCGCGCCGGGCACTAATTCCGGATCGATTTCGATGGTGTCGCTAAAGGCGCGGTCGGGCATTTGGAGCGCAACCATGCCGCGAAATCGAAGCGGCGGCAATCGGGGAATCGGCAAATTCCCCATGGTAGCGCGAGCATCCTTGCTTGCGCCGCTCTGCGCTGCCGCGCCACCGTAGCGTAAGCATCTTGCTTGCGCCCTTCCTCTGCTGCCGCAAGCTGGAAGCTTGCGCTACCTTCCGGATCCGAAGCGTTCGGTGAGTGAAAAATCAGCGCAGCGTTTTCGCGAAACAAACGCTCATCGGATCGTTCGCGTAGCGGCCGTAACACGGAATGCGCGTGTAGCCGGCCGTTTCATAAAGATGGAGGGCGCTCAATTGCCGCGCGCCTGTTTCCAGGCAAATGCGAACGAAACCGGAATCCGCGGCCAGCTCTTCCAGTTTCTTCAAAATCGCCCGCGCAATCCCGCCGCCGCGCGCGACCGGTGCGACATACATTCGTTTGATCTCGGCCACTTCGCCTAACGGGCGAAAACCTCCGCAACCGACCGGGCGTCCGTTCCGCCACGCGACAATAAATCCGGAGCGTCCGCCTTCGAGGTCGTGAGTTTGAAACGACGCGCCATCCACCTCCGGATAAAGCGCATCCAACTCGCTCCACAATTGTTGAATCAACGCCACGCTTTCCGGCGCGGTCGGCTCGGTCGATCGCAGCTCGAAATTCATGGGTTGGGCTGGACTTCGCAGATCATCGTGCTGTAGCCGTCGCCCTGCCGGCGACGCCAGGGAAGATGCCTCCAGTGCTAACGGCAGTATATCCTCACGCTTCCCACAGGGAAGCGGCTACACCCTACGCCGCCACCGAATCGCCTACGCTCAAGCCTTCGTAGGTTTCCGCGACAATCTGATCGACGACCGCTTTCATGTCGTTTGTCTTCTCGTAAACGGCGAGCTGACGATCGGCGCCGGTGCCTTCGCGCAAGATTCGCTCCACGTGTTCCATCTCGCGACGGCTCCCGAGTTCGTCCACTTCCGTGGAAACGAATTCGAGAAGCTCGTGGATCAGACTGCGCGTCTCCACTTCGGCTTCGCGGCCAAAATCGATCAGCTTCCCGGTGATGCCGTAGCGGGTGGCGCGCCAGCGATTTTCGTCGAGCAAACGCCGGCGATAAACGCGGAACGTAGTGTTGTGGCGCAAGAGTTTGTGCAGCTTCGAAATAATCGCCTGGATGAGCGCCGCGAGGGCGAGCGTGTCGTCGACGCGTGATTGCGCATCGCACACGCGCAGTTCCAGCGTGTCGAAAAACGGATGGAGGCGAATGTCCCACCAGATTTTTTTGGCGTTATCGACGCAGCCCGTTTTGACGAGCAAGCGGCAATATTCCTCGTACTCGGAGTGGCTTTCGAAGGCATCTGGAATGCCGGTGCGCGGAAAGCGTTCGAACACTTTCAGGCGATATCCTTTCAAGCCCGTGTCGCGCCCGACCCAAAAAGGCGAGTTGACCGAGAGGGCATAAAGATGCGGCAGAAAATAGCGAACTTGATTCATGACCTGAATGGCCGTCTCGCGATCGGGGATACCGACATGGACGTGCAGTCCGAAGATGAGATTGGCGCGCGCGAGCAACTGCATGTCTTTGACGATTTCGACATAGCGATCGCCCGGCGTGATCAGTTGATCTTTCCAATGCGAAAACGGATGCGTGCCGGCCGAAGCGATCTTCAATCCCGCACGTCCCGCCGCGTGGGCGAGTTTGCTCCGCAGGTCGATCACGTGAGTGCGGGCATGCGCGGTCGATTGGCAAATCTCGGTGCCGAGTTCGACGACGGATTGGTGCATCTCCGCCTTCATGTGTTCCTTGAGCGTTACTTTTCCATCTTCGAGAATTTGATGGATGTGCGAGCGCAACTCGCGCGTCTCGGGATCGACGATGGCAAATTCCTCTTCGATCCCAAGAGTGAAAACGTGATCTTTGAGGTTCATCGCTGCGCGGACTTTCTCTAGAGGACCCGAAAATAATCGGGAGATCAAGCCAATCGTCGCGCCTTCTCTCACCTACGCGACGGGGGCGTCGTGTCTACTTCAGCGCCGTTGCTGCGCGGCGAGAAGAGGCGGGAATTCGAGCAACGTCGGCGATTTCGTGTTCTCGACGTAATGCGCGGCCGCTTCCTTCAAGGCGATCCACCGATCCCAATCCACCTCCGGCGCGCCGACGATGTGCCGGAGCAAACTGCGCCATTCCATCAGTCCGCGTTCGATATCGCCGGAGCGGAGCAACTCGTTCGTGAGCTTGTAGCGTGAACCCGGATTCGCGACCAATTCGCGCATGACCTCCGCTGCGCCCGACCCGTAGTGCGCCGGCACGCCCATTTCCAAATAGCCGGGATGATCGGCCCGTCCGTAAGTGCGCTGGCAAAGAATCCCGAGGCGGCCACCGAGCGGCGCATCTTCCCCGGCAAAGCGTGGACCGGCGCGGATGTTGGCCAGATCGAAAACGAGATCGGCAATTGGATACGTTTCGTCTTCGAGCGCGGCGGCGATGGTCAATCCTTCGCCCGCCTGGAAGAAGGAAAAGATCACGCCGCGCCGCGTGGGCGTTCCATCGGCCTCGACCAGCCCGAGCTGACGCCAGGCAAACGCGGGCGAAGCGACGATCGGCGCCGTCTCGTCGTGCGGCCGCTCGAGACAATCGCGACAGACCGCGGGGACGACTTCGCGCTCCGGCGGCTCCTGCAACGGCACGCCGTAGGAATCGACGTGCGCCTCGACCGCGATGGCCGAAAAATCGAGACGCGCGCCGACGGTTCCGTTTCGCCTAACGAGTTCGGAGAGCGCGCCGCCACCGGTGAATTCGGACAGGCGTGGAATGACTTGCTCGGTCAAAAACTGCGGCGAGATAACTTTGGCGTTCAGAATTTGGCGAAGCCATTTCACCGGCGCGACCGCTTCACCTTCCGTCGCGGTAACGAGCGCAATTTCCCGCCCGTAAATTCCCTGTTCTCCCAGGTGGCAAAGATTGCCAAAGCCGCGGCCGTCGAGAGTGCGCGGGATTTTGAGGGCGGCGACCCATTGTTCGTTCTCGCGGCGAAAGACTTCGCCTAACGAGACTTGTTGGGGCGCTGATTTTATTTCCCATTCGCCTTTCGAGTTCAACATTTCCGTGACTGGCCGACGCACGAAACGGGCACGCTCGGCGTCGACCCACCAGCCGCAGGGTTTTGGACCGGTGGCGAGGGAATGTTCGACGCCGAGAGGGATTCGTTGGGGACTGAAGAGCGAGCGGCTTAGTTCGATGGCGGTGGAGACGGAGATGGGACGGGCGGGCCGCCCGTCCGCCGAGACAGGCGAGCCGCCTGTCCTCCCGCCCCGCATCACGCCAATGAGGCTGGGCCAATCGACTTGCGTGGCACGTTTGAGCTGGCGCGGCCGCGCTTCGCCGAGCCGGGGAAGCTCGGATTGATAGAGAACGTAACCAGTTTCATCGAGCCCACGCCGGCCGGCCCGGCCGAACATTTGCAGCAAGTCATCGGGCGTGACCTGGCGTTGAAAAGTTCCGGCCATGTAACGGGTGTCGGTTACGAGGACGGAGCGCATGGAGAAGTTAATGCCGGCGGCCAGACCCATCGTGGCGACGACGACGTGAAGTTGGCCGGCTTTGGCCAGCGGCTCGATCAATCCGGCGCGAACGCCATAACTGAGGCCGCTGTGATGATAAGCAACGCGGTTGCGCAAAAGTTTGGCGAGACGTTTGCCGGCCAATTGCTCTTGCGCTGGCGAAAGCGGCAACGGCTCGCGCGCGGACAACGCGCTCCCAATGGCCTGCGCCATTTCTTCAGCGGCGCGGCGCCGCGGCGCGAACATAAGCAGAGGCGCGAGATCGGCGCGCAGCGCTTTGCCCGCGACGCGCGCCCAGGGATTTTTCGATTGGACAAATTGCGAATCGGACACGCGCCAGAGATCGATTTCTTCGAGCGGGACGGGGCGTTCTCGATGTTCAACGAGAACCGCATCGCGCCCGATGCGACGCAGCCATTCGACGACGTCGCCCGGGTTTTGCACGCTGCCGCTGAGCAGAAGCAATTGCGTGTGCGGCGGCGCAAGAGCCAGCGCCAGTTCGTAATGAACGCCGCGCACTGGATCGCCGATCATTTGGTATTCGTCGACGACGAGCAGCTTCGGACCTTCGCGACGAAGGAAACGGGCGCGCTGTGTTTCGAGCGTGGCGACGACCACTTTGGCGCTGAGATTGAAAGCGAGATCGCCCGTTGCTATGCCGACATCCCAGTTGTGCGTGCGCCATTCGGCCAGCTTGTCGTTGGCGAGCGCGCGAGTCGGGACGGTGAAGATGGCCTGGCCTTTCAGCGCCGGGTAAAGCAGCTCGAAGATGTAGGTCTTGCCCGAGCCAGTGGGCGCCTGCACGACCACGTCTTTTCCCTCGCGCAAAGCGCGCACCGCTTCCTGCTGCCAGAGATCGGGGACGATTAGGTTGATCTCGAGACCGGCCAGCATCCGAAGAAGATGTCGCGTTGGGGACGTGCTTCAACAATCGCAAAGCGGGGCAAATGTTACGGGGAGCGCGGGCGCTTCGCCCGCCGTGGCCCGCGCCTCGCGGGACACCGCTGGGTATATCAAGGACGGTTTCCCCGAGGACGCTTTTTGGCGAGGCGCCCGCGCTCCCCGGATTTCTCGAAAGCTCCCGTTAGAGCGAGTCGATCTTTGCTCGTTAGGCCAAATCGCTCAGGTCGCGCTGATTAACGGCCGCCTGCATGAACTTGCCCCAGCTCAAATTATTGCGGCCGGGGACATGTTCCTTCGCTTTGCGGATCGCCATTTCGGAAATCGCTTCCAGCACCCAATCGAAATTCTGTTGCCCGACCGACGCAATCTCCGCGTCCGGCGCCGGATTGCAGAAATCGATGGCCAACGGCACGCCGTCGCGAATGGCAAATTCCACCGTGTTTAAATCGTAGCCGAGGTATTGGTTCAAAGTGAGCACGCCTTGCTCGACCTCTTCGAGAATCTCGCGCGGGGCCGACCACTCCGTTTGATAACGCAGGTGATACGGATGACGCGGCTCGTAAGGCATCAGGCGAACATGCTTTTGGTCGACGCAGTAGCAGCGAAAATACATCTCAAATTCGACCGCTTCCTGCAGCATCATGACGAGCTGACCGGTCTCGCTGTAGGCGCGGAAAAATTCCTCCTGATTATGCAGCTTGTAGACGTTCTTCCAACCGCCGCCGGCGTATGGCTTGAAAAACGCGGGCCAGCCGATGTATTCGAAAATCGCTTCCCAATCGAGTGGGTAACCAAGGTTGCGGAAGGATTGATCGGACGTGTCGGGCGGCAGTTGATGCGAGGGGAGCAGCACCGTCTTTGGAACGGCCACGCCGATCTTGGTGGCGAGGGCGTTGTTGAAAAATTTTTCGTCGGCGCTCCACCAAAATGGATTGTTCACGACGGCGGTGCCGGTGAGCGCGGCATTCTTGAGCCAGGCGCGGTAAAACGGGACGTCCTGCGAAATGCGATCGATCACGACGTCGTATCCGCACGGTTCGCCCTGCATGACTTTGTCGATCCGGACGGCCTCGGCCATGATGCCCTGGCCACCGGTTTTTTGGTTCACGCGTTCGACGAATGCCGGGGGGAAGCTGCCTTCCATGCCGTAAAGGATTCCGATTTTTTTCATAAGATTGGTGTGCTTTTACGCGGTCGCGCCGGGTCGAATCCTTTACCGAATTCTTGTCATTCCGAGCGAAGCCGAGGAATCTCTTACCGTTTCCCCCGATGTCGCGCGACTACAATTTCTGGGTCTACCTCATCACGAATCGCAATGATTCGGTGCTCTATATCGGGATGACGAATGATCTAGCGCGAAGGATGAGCGAACATCGTTCCGGAGAGTTCCAGGGATTTGCCGCGCAATACCGTTGTCACAAATTGCTCTACTATGAGCAGTATCGCGATGTGCGTGATGCCATCGATCGAGAGAAGCAGTTGAAGAAATGGTCGCGCGCAAAGAAGCGATCGCTGATTGCGAAAATGAACCCGCGCTGGTGGGACCTCGCGACAGAAATCCTGCAAGGATTAGAGATTCCTCGGCTTCGCTCGGAATGACAAGAGATGACGGCTCCGCTCATTCCCATTCCTGGTTTCCTAATTCTCTCGTTTCTCTCCTGGTTTCCTGGCCTCCAAATTCACTCCCGCCAAGAAGCCGCAATCCGCCCCCATTGGACAATGCGTATTTCTTCGGTCATTACCTCTGCTCGCATGGCCGACCATACCCTGACCGGGAACATCCAAAGCTTCCCGGGGTTTCAATCGAAAATCCTCGGGAATCGGCGCGACGTGCTCGTTTATTTGCCGCCCGGTTACCGGCGCTGGTCGCGGCGGCGTTATCCCGTTCTTTATCTCAACGACGGCCAGAATATTTTCGATGCCGCAACTTCCTTCGCCGGCGTGGAATGGGGCGCGGACGAAACGGCGCAGCGGTTGATCAAGGCGGGTTTGATCGAGCCGCTCATCATCGTGGCCGTGGCCAACACGGGCGCGGAACGGATTCATGAATACGCGCCGACGCGTGGCCGCTACGAGGAAGGGAAGAACAGCAAAGGTTTGGCCCGCAATTACGGCCGTTTTCTAGTCGAGGAGCTGAAGCATTTCATCGATCGCAAATACCGGACGCGCCGCGAACCGGAATTTACCGGCCTCGGCGGATCATCGCTCGGCGGTCTCTGCACGCTCGCGCTCGGGCTTTGGTACCCGAATGTTTTCCGCCGGCTGGCCGTTCTCTCGCCGTCCGTCTGGTGGGACGAATGCATGATCTACGGAATGGTCGGGGAGCTGGAAGGGAAGTTGCCTCTCAAAATCTGGCTCGATACCGGAACGAATGAGCCCGGTTGGGAGCGCGCGCGACAATTGCGCGACGCGCTCGTCGAACAGGGGTGGCGGCTCGACGACGATTTGAATTACCTGGAAGTGCAGGGGGGCGACCACAGCGAAGGCGCGTGGGGAAAGCGTTTCGAATCGGTGCTGCGCTTTCTTTATCCACCGGTGCGAGCTGGAGGCAGACCGCCGCAGCTCGTTTCCATTCTCGATTCGATTCGTTAGGCGCAATCGCTCACCGGCTGCCCATCGGCGGCTCAGGAGGATTGGGCGGCATCGGTTCCTGGGGCGGCGGAACGGGCATGGGATTCGGTGAAGGCGGCGCGGGCGATGGTGATGGGTTGTTCATGGTTGCTTACAATGGAATCGCAGGTCGCGTGGCGATTGTTCGTTGCGGGGAGCGAATCAGATTCCGGGGAGCGCACGCCTCCTGGCGTGCTGGTTGCGGCATTCTGCCGCAACAGGCTTGCGAGAAGTGTTCGCGCTTTCTTAATCGGTCCGTTCTCGAAAGTTCGTTTTCACAGAATGCGAAAACCAGCCCCGATTGCTTTCGGGGCGTTCCCCAGAATCCGGAGCGACGCGCGCGAGCTATTCGGCGCGCTCGGCTTTCGCTTTCTTGCTTTCGGCGAAGCGGCCGAGCCCGCGGAATTTTTTGTAGCGCGCCTGGAGCAATTCATCGACCGGCAGTTCGCTGATCCGTTGCAAATTCTGGCGTAACGCGGTGCCGAGATTCGCGGCCGCCAGATCGTGATCGCGATGCGCGCCGCCGGCCGGTTCCGGTACCACTTCGTCGACCACACCCAGTTTCATCAAATCCTGCGCCGTTAGTTTCAAGGCTTCCGCCGCCTCGGGCGCGTGTTTGCGATCCTTCCACAAGATGGCCGAACACGCCTCCGGGCTGATGACCGAATAGTAGGCGTTTTCGAGAATGAGAACGCGATCGGCCACGCCGATGCCGAGCGCACCGCCCGACCCGCCTTCGCCGATTACGGCGGCAATAATCGGCACGCGCAGCGTCATCATCTCGCGCAAATTCACGGCGATCGCTTCGGCGATATGGCGTTCCTCCGAGCCAACGCCGGGATAGGCGCCGGGCGTATCGATCAAGGCGATGACGGGCAGATTGAATTTCTCCGCCATGCGCATGAGCCGAAGCGCCTTGCGATAACCCTCCGGGTAAGCGCAGCCGAAATTCCGTTTCACATTCTCCTTGGTGTCGCGGCCTTTCTGTTGGCTGACGATGACGCAACCCTGCGTGCCGAGTTTGGCCAAGCCGCTCGGCATCGCTTTGTCGTCGCCAAAAAGGCGATCGCCATGCAGCTCGATCCACTCGGTGAAGCAGCGGGAGATGTAATCGAGCGCGAAGGGTCGCTGCACATGCCGCGCAATCTGCACGCGCTGCCAGGCGCTCAGGTTCCCGTAAATCTCGCGACGCGTATCACGAATTTTCGTTTCCATCGCCTCGACCTCGGAATCGAAATCGAGTTCATGGGCGTGGGAATGACTCTTCAACTCCTGCAAGCGGCGCTGCAGCTCGAGAATCGGCTTTTCAAATTCGAGCGGTTGCGAATCCATCGCGCTAGTCCGTAATGGTGACAGGCGTCTTGCTGTTTACAAGGGCGCTCATTTCGATGAGGTCGCTCGCCGCCAGACCCAGACCGACGGGCGGCGCTTCGACATTCTTCTCCGAATGCGCCAAATCCGAGATCGAATAGAGAGTGTAACCAGCGGCGCCAAGCCGAACCCAACGGGTGCTCTCCGCGTAATCCTTGCTCCCGATGCCGATGCGTTTGCCATCTTTCCACGCCATCACTTCGGCGACGCGCGTGGTGATTTTCGGCGGCTGGCGCGCCGGCAATTTTTCCTCGGCGATGTGATAGCGTTTAAAAAAGACGCCTTTGTTCAACAGGATGACAGCGTGCTGTTCGCGCTGGACGAGCAGCGTAAATTCCGGATGCGAAATGAGGAGACGCTCGCCGATGCGTAGCATGGTGCCGTCCATGTTGTTCATGCGCATGATCAGCTCGGTGGTCGATTTCGTTTTTTGCGCCACCCGCGCGAGGACGTCACCTTTCTTGACCACGTATTCCGTTTTGTCCGGCGTGGGAATGCGGGAGAGCAACACCGTGATGTTGATTTCGCCGAGCAAATCCATCGCATCCCCGGCGTGGCCGCTGCGCGGATAGCGTTGCAGGAAGGCGAGCAAGGCGGTGCGCGCTTCCAATAATTTCCCTTCGTCCTTGAGCGCGGCCGCAGCCACATATTCCTTCGCGCCGAAATCTGGCGTCGGCACTGGAGTGGCCGTGGAATGCTGCTCCGCCCGGAGCGCCATCTCCTGTTGAAAGAAGATCTTGTAACTAAAAAGCGCGGCGCCGCCAAAGATGACGACAGCGAGCAGCAAAACCAAAAGCCATTTCATGAAACGATCATCGAACAACTCCCTCGCGCGGACGCGCCGGAAGCGAGGCGCTCTCCTCCGCGGCCGCGAAGGCTAGGCGTTGCCTTCGTTACTCCAGGTGTAGTGGCACTGCTGGCAGTAAAATTCTTTCGGGAAAATCTTGAGCGCGAAAAGAATGCTGGCGATGGCCGGGGTGAGAAACTTGCGGGTAAGCTGCGGATACTCGATGCGCGATGAGCCGCATTGCGGGCAGTGCAAGGCCGCGACCAGCTCGGGGTCGCTCGTTTCCCATTCCACCAGTAATTGCTGCGCCGCCTCGAAATCCTTTTCGTCGACCTGCACTTTGGCGTTGGCCTGCGGCTTCGACATGAAGGCGACAGACTGGAGGTGGCCTTCATTGTGAATATCGGCCTTTAGCCCGGCGGTTTGCAGGCGTTCCTTGAGATGCTGGGCTTTGGCCGGTTCGTTAAAGGTGGCGATCGTAACCATAAAAAATGATGCGCAGCGGGGCCGCGAGGCACATCAAACATCAATCAGCCGCCGGTGGCAAGACTGGCGGGAGGGAACCATTGATAGAGCATCAAGTAAACGAGAACGCCGGTGACTGAGACGTAGAGCCAGATCGGCATCGTCCATTTCGCGATGCGGCGATGCTTGTCCCAACGCCGGCGAAAAACCGGGATAAGCGTCATGATGACGAGCGGCAGCGTGACGAACGCGAGCAGCACGTGGCTGATGAGCATCGGAAAATAAAACCAGGCGATGAGGCCGTGGTAACCGGATGATTTCTCGCCGACGTTCGCATGATAAGTGACGTAGCCCACGAGAAAGAGCGTCGAAGAAATCAGGGCCGTGATCATGCAGGCCATGTGCCAGCGCCATTGGCCGCGCCGGATCAAATACCAGCCCGCGGAAATGAAAACCGTGCTCACGGTATTGAGCGTGGCGTTCATCACTGGAAGGTCGGAGATCTGCATGCGCGCGCCGAATCTACGCCGTTTCCGGTAGGGCGCGACCGCCGGGCGCGCCGAGGGTGGCTGCATAAAAAGTCGCAGCGAAGGTTCTCGCAGCGGACGGCCCGGCGGTCCGTCCCTACCAGCGTTGGCGATGATTCCCGGGCGCGCCGCCGCTTGAAATAAAGAGCGTCGACCTTAGAAATGAGAACAGATGCCGTCGCTTCTCGATGATCAACCGGTCGCTCCGCCGCAAAAGCGGCACCGCTTCGGTCGTCGCTCGGCCAGGCGCACCTTTTTCATGTTCGGCCTGCGGCTGCTCATTCTCGCCCTCTGCCTCGGCTTCATCTGGGGTGGCTGGTACCTCGCGCGCAAAGGTTTTGGCCGGCAATGGCGCACGCGTCTCGTCGAAGAATTGCACAAACGCGGAGTCGAAATTTCGCTGCGCCGGCTCACGCTCGATCCTTTTCGCGGTCTCATCGCGCGCGACGTGCGCGTCTTCGATTACAAACATCGGGAAACCACGCTTGCTCTCATCAGCGAAGTCTCGCTCGACATCAACTACGCGGCTCTTTTCCATCGCCAGCCGTTCCTCAACGCCATCGACGTGCGCGACGCGAACATCACCTTTCCCTTCCCGGGACATCCAAACGCGAAGGCCGACATTGCCGAGCTCTCCCATTTCCGCGCCCACATTTATTTTCCGCCGGAACAAATTTACGTCAGCCAGGCGGAAGGCGTTTTTTGCGGCGTGCGCATCTCCGCGACCGGGCAGTTGATCAAACGCGAAAATTACCAGCCTTCCTCCGAAACGTCCGCCGCGGAATGGCAGGAGCGTTTGCAGCTTTTGCAAAACATTGTCGCGCAGCTCCATCAGCTCCGTTATCCGGATGGGCCGCCGCTCTTGCAGATCAAATTTAGCGGCGATCTTTCGCAACTCGAGGACGCGCGGCTCGAAGCGCATCTCCACGGCAAACGCATCGAGCATGGTCCGTCGGAGATGAGAAATTTCACGGCCGCGGCCGAGTGGGCCGGCCAAAAACTCGACGTCACGCAGTGCGAATGGAGTGATTCCCTCGGGCACTTTGCCGGCCGCGCCAGTTGGAGCCGGCAAAGCGCCGTCGCCGATTTCGGCGTGCAAAGCACGATCGATCTGCGCGCCTTTCTCGAGGCGTTCGGTTTCGCCGAGCCGCTGCGCGATTTCCGTTTTACCGCTCCGCCCTTGCTCGAATTTTCCGGGCACTTGCCGTTAGGCGATGCCACCATCGATCGGAGCGTGATTGGCCGCGTGGCCTTCGGGAGCTTTACCTATCGCTCGGTTCCCTTCGATAAATTGCGCGCCGATTTTTCGTGGGACGGCCATCGCACCATGTTGCGCGGAGTTCACCTGCAACAAGGGAGCGACGAGCTGACGGCCGACCTGCTCGATGCGCCTAACGACTTCCGGCTCAATATCGAAAGCGCGCTCGATCCCGTTTCGCTTCGCGCGCTGGCCCCGCCCGACTTGCAGGAGTTTCTCGGCGCATGGCAATGGTCGCGCCCGCCGGCCATTCGTCTCAAGATTCGCGGAACGAACCGCCAGCCGGAGACCTGGTCGGGCGCCGGCACGATCGCGACCGGGCGCACCCGCTTTCGCGGCGTCTGGATGGAGAGCGCGACGGCCGACCTGCATTTCGCGAAGGGCGCAACCACCTTCGAAAACTTGCGCGTCACGAGCGAGGAAGGCATCGGGACGGGATCGTTTACTTACGATTCCGTGAAGCACGAAGTGCGCGTCAGCCACGTGAAAACGACGCTGCGGCCGATCGACGCGATTTACTGGATCGAGCCGAAGCTGGCCAAAGCGATCGCGCCTTACAAATTCCACCAGGCACCCAGCGTCACGGCCGATGGCGTCATCCAATTTCACGGCGGCACCGCCGATCATCTCGAGCTCACGGTCGAGGCGCCGAAAGGGATGGATTACTTTTTCCTCGGCAAAACGCTCGTCTTCGAAAAGGTCTCGGGAAAATTGCTTTTTACCAACGACCGGTTGCAACTGAGCGACGTGCAAGGTTCGCTCTTCACCGGCACCGTTCGGGGCACGGCCGATATTTCGCTTGCCCGGCACGATCAACATTACGGCGCCAATCTCGCCGTCGAAGGAATCGACTTCCCCAGCCTGACGAATCTCTATTTCAAATTCGGAGGCGCGAAAGGGCGGATGCGCGGGAGTTACAATTTCACCGGCATCGGCGACAACGCGCGTGCCATGGCGGGATCGGGCAAAATTCACCTCACTGATGGAGATGTTTTCGCGATTCCGGTTTTCGGACCCCTCTCCGGGTTGGTCGCGAAGATCATTCCGGGCGCCGGCTACAGCGTGGCGCACGACGCCAACGCCAGCTTCACGATTAAAGAGGGTGTCGCGCATACCGATGACTTCAAAGTGAGCGGCCGGCTCTTCGGCCTGCTCGGCCATGGCGACATCCGTTTCCTCGACGACAAGCTCGACTTCGACGTGCGCATCAACGCCAACGTGCCGGGCGGCGTCTTGCTCACGCCGGTCTACAAGCTTTTCGAATACACGGGCACGGGGAGCCTTTCGAAGCCGGTTTGGCGGCCGAAGAGGTTCTAGGGGATTGCCAATTTCCAATTGCGAATTGCCAATTGAAAACGACGAAATCCAAGTCACTCAGTCAGCGGCCATCTAAAAAATTGGCAACTGGCAATTCGCAATTGGAAATCCTCCTTGGCTCTCACGTTTCCATCGCCGGCGGCGTTCATCTCGCAATCGAGCGCGCTCGTTCGATCAAATCGACGGCCATGCAGATTTTTGTGAAAAACAATATGCAGTGGTTCGCGCGGCCGCTGACGCGCGAGGAAATCGGCGCGTTTCTCAATCATCGGCAGCGCAGCGAATTGGCCGCCGTCTTTGCGCACGCCAATTACCTCATCAATCTCGCCGCAACCAATCCGCAATTTCACGCCAACTCCATCCGCGCGCTCGCCGAGGAACTCGTTAGGGCCGATCAGCTCGAACTCCCTTTTCTCGTCCTTCATCCCGGCGCGCATCTTGGCGCAGGCGAAGAAGCGGGGCTCGACAAGATCGTTGCTTCCATCGACACCGTTTTCGCGCGCATCCCGAAGGTGAAAACAAAAATCGCGCTCGAAACCACCGCTGGCCAGGGCTCGTGCGTGGGCGAGCGCTTCGAGCATCTTGCTTACATCATCGAACGCGTGCGCGAACCGGAACGGCTCTGCGTCTGCCTTGATACCGCGCATGTTTTCGCCGCCGGTTACGACATTGGCAGCGCGGCCGGCGTACGGAAAACTTTTCGCGAATTCGATCGCGTCATCGGCCGTTCACGACTCGCGGCGCTGCATTTGAACGATTCCAAAACCGCGCGCGGCTCCCGCGTCGATCGCCACGATCACATCAGCAAAGGCCAGATCGGTCTCGAAGCCTTCCGCTTTATCATGAACGAACCGCACTTCCGCAAAGTCCCAAAAGTTCTCGAAACACCGAAAGGCAAAGACCTCGCCGAAGACATCGTGAATATGAAAACTTTGCGCGGGCTGATGCAGAACTCCGGGGAGCGCACGCGCCCTCGCGTGCCCATTTCGGCGCCTCGCCGAAATGCCGCCAAGACACGGCGCAACCGAAAGGCTTGACCTCGTTCCGCGCTCTGAGAAAACTCAGGCATGAATACTCGAATCACTTCGGTGTTAACGTTCACCACTCTGTGTGCGGCCTTCTGCCTGGCCGCGACTTCCTTTGCGCAGGAGACTTCGCCGGCGGCTTCATCCCCCGCAGCCAGCACCGGCGCCCCTTCCAGCGCCGACGAAATGGCCCAAATGATGGCGCTCACCAAACTCAACGAGAACCACAAGCTTCTCGGCGAACTGGCCGGCAACTGGAGCTACACGGTAAAAATGTGGATGGCGCCGGGCATGCCGCCCATCGAATCAAAAGGAACCGCCGTGCGCAAGCCGATGATGGACGGCCGCTATTACAAGATGGATGCGATCGGCCAATTCAAAATGCCGGACGAAACCGGCAAGATGAAGGAGACGGAGTTCAAAGGCTTCTCGCTGGAAGGCTACGACAACGCGAAGAAGAAGTTCGTCTCCGCCTGGATCGATAACATGGGCACCGGAATCCTGATGTCGGAAGGCACCTACGATGCGGCGACCAAAACGTTCACTTACACGAGCGAGGTAGAAATGCTGCCCGGCCAGAAAGTGCCTGCGCGTGAAACGGTGAAAGTGATCGATAAGGACCACCACGTTCTGGAATGGTACGAGACCAAAAACGGCCAGGAGATGAAGACGATGGAAATCTCCTACACCCGCAAGAAATAGGCGGGCTTTCGATCTCAGAGAGCGTCCCCAAACGCCGTCATTTCGAGCGCAGTCGAGAATTCCCGAGGCGTGAGCTGAAAGGTTTCGCCCCGGGATCCCTCGGCTCCGCTCGGGATGACGGATGCCTTCCATACGCTGGCTATCCTTCCACCCACCGGCGCATCACCTGCACGCGGTAACACGCGCGTCGCCGGATTCGACCGGTAT
This sequence comes from Chthoniobacterales bacterium, assembly GCA_038258245.1. GTDB lineage: Bacteria > Verrucomicrobiota > Verrucomicrobiia > Chthoniobacterales > UBA10450 > JBBSQB01. The sequence continues at coordinate 89,863 of JBBSQB010000009.1, read as the reverse complement.
CATTCACGCGAGGTTTACTCAGCCGGTTGCGAGATGTCCCGAGTGGCGACCCATATGCTGGACAATGCCAGGGAGGGAAGCATGGCAGGCGGCCGGATGACCCGGCCGCCTGCAACATCTTTAGAGTTCGCGCGGGCGCCAGCTTAGGGCGGCAATACGCGGCCGGACCGGCTCTTCACGGCCGAGACGTCGGGTGCGTTGGTCCCGCCGTCGATGTTTACATCCGTCCGGAAGGTGGATGGACTCGCCGTGCCGCCGGAATAGGCTTTGGTCTGGCTTACATCGGCTGAATCGACTGCGCCCGACCCGGTGGTATCGCCATAGAGCAAGCCCATCGGGATGAGGACGTTTCCGGCGTTGGTGCCATCGCTAACGCCAGAGAGGGTGACGCCGATGCGCTGGGCATCGCTCACCCCAGTCAGGGTGATGGTGACGACGTTACCAGCGGTCGTAGCGGTCGCGCTTCCCACCCCCGTGCTCAGGGCTGTGTTCGTAACCGTCACGGGGTTCGCGAATGTCACTACCATGGTGTGGGCGCCGGCGGTGGGTTGGATTCGCGGTTCGATGCCGACCGCGCCATTCACTGGCACCAGCGGCAGCGGCACGTCGAAGTTGCCCACCCCGGTATGGGTCTTGCGGGAGACGGCGGAGGTCACTGCAGGGGAGGTCGTCCCGCAGGCGGTCGAGACCAAGGCGATTGTGTCGATGCGCGATCCAATGGCTCCGATAGGTGTGACGCTGCTATCCGATCCCTGGCGCCACTTGAATTGAACGTTCTGCCCGACGGCGGCCGCTGGGAGATTCACCACCGTGGCGATGTAAGCCGGCGCTGCGGTGGTTCCACCAGACAGGCCTGACCAAGCCATCCGCCCGGGTAGTGGATTGCTGAATCCAGTGTTCAACGTTGAGTTGTAGCCTCCGGTCGCAAACGATCCGCCCGCCGTAAGGATATCCTGGAAGGCACCGCCCGCTACGCCGGGGATGCTGATCTCAAGCACTAATCCATCATAGGTGCCTTCGGTGTTGAATTCATTTTGGAAGCTTAACTGCGTGCCGGCGCTCGGAATGAAGACCGGTGCGGAGGATACTTCGGAAAGACCGACGGAGGCTTGCTCGGATAAGTAGACGGCATTCGGCGCGGTATCCGGGAAAGTGGTGACGGTGGTAGGAGCGACGCCGCTGCCGGAAGCTGTCGCGGTCCACCCAGCCGGTAGTGCTGGTGCGACCACGCTATCAAAGTTTTGCACTCCCATGGAGGTAGTCACGCCAGTTTTAAACGTAAAGGAGAGTGTGCCGTAACTCGTCGCACCGTCGGTCATCTTGAGCGCAGTAGTCACAGTGCTTCCGCAGGCCAGGCTCGGATCGACGGTGAAGGTGAAATTACGGTAGACCACCGGGCCATTCGAACAGACCACCCCATAGTTTTGCGGGGAAGAAGGCGAGACGACGCCGCTCCCCGGTTGCAAGGTCCCAGTTAGGTTGCTGCTCGTGCAGATGGTTCCCGGACCACCCACGTTCTGGATGCCCAGCGCCACGGTCACGGTCTCGTTCGGATCAAGCGCTCCATTCGGACCCGCTGAAACAATGGAAGAACCACCCTTGACGATCAGGTTCGTCGGAACATTCGATATCTTGAAACTGCCGATGCGGAGGCGCCAGCCGGAAACACTGGTTGTGGGCACGTATTCGTTGACGTGCCAAAAGGTCAGATCGTCCGTCGGATCCACGGACAGCGAGGTGTAGTCGCCCCAGCGGTTGCCTCCCCCGGTTTGGGCGCCGGTTCCATCTACGATGGCCGCTTCACCCAGCGGCATGGTGCCGAGCGGGCTGCTGGCGAAGCGTCCCGTATAATACACGCTCGGAAATACGGAGCTGCTCGAAGCGCTGTAGCCCATCGCCATGTTGCCTTCGCCATCCATGGCCACAGAACCCATCCAGCGATGAATGCCATCCGTAATGCCGGGAGCGAAAGTGCTTTCCTGATAAATAAAAGGCATGCTGCCGGGACTGCGCACCTCCCACCAGCGAATCCCGGAAACCTCACCGCTCGGTCCCGTGCCACCGGATACCGATTGGTTCGTGACAAGCGATTCGTAGGTGCCGAAATTTCGGTAGGCCAACCGGAACAATGGCCGCTGACGGTAGCCTTGGTGATCGAGTTTATTGGTCGTGCCCGGCTGCGGGATGCACGACCGGGTGCCACCACAGAGGCCGAGAATGGAGTTGAAAGAAGCGACCGGAATCGTATTCGCCAGGACGAAGCTGGAATTGGACGGCGTCGCAAAATCGGCGGTAAACTTCCACAACGTCAACGCATCCTGCGGTGCGCCGTATGGTCCGCCGTTGTCCATCGAACCCATGTAGTAGTTAGGGCTGCCAGGCGGGGGCAGGTTCGGCCCATCGAGGTCAGATGGAAGCAAACCATCACCCAGGTTATAGGGCGTCGACCCAGGCGGGGCGAGGAAGGAGATGATCTGCGCGGAAGGGTTGCCGGCCACGGCTTGGGCGCGATTCAAGGCATAAGCGCCCACGCCAGCAAAAGAGGCCCCGGCAAATTCGCGAGTGCTTACGTAATAGGCATCGGGCCACACACTCGCTTTCGGGTAATCGGGGAAATTGCTCCCCGTCGAGATGGCATACCGATAATAGCTTCCCGTCGGATCAGGCGTCGTCGAGACGGCCACACAGAAGAAATAGGTCGGTCCGGCCGAGGTGAATTGAGAGAGGAACCAGCGATCCGAAAGTTTATCGTAGAGGACGACCGGGTCGCCTGAGTTTTCAGCTTCGCAAGGGCCGCCAAATCCCGTCCAAAGCGTGTTGTTGGCCGCCGGGCCGAAAAGCGACGCGCCCGTCTTGTCGAAGATTTGGAAACTCAGGTTGGCCATCGCCACCACGTGGCTGGGCCCGACTGCGCCGTTCGGATCCGGCGGCGCTACGCCCGCGCTGTTCGGTTGCCCGTCAAAACTAACAATCGGTCCCGCGACCTTTGGCCCTGGCGCTTCGCCCCCGCCGAGCCGGGGCTGGACGACGGGATCCCATTCCGGCGCGAAACGAATCTTAAACGGAACAATGTCGCGATTTTCGTTTTCGCGCAGTTGGCCGGGACCGGGCGGGATGATTTTGATCGTGCGCAATGGCGGTGAAACGTCAAACCTCACCACCGGCGCAAGGCCGCGAAACGTCCCTTTGACCATCGGTCGCCGCGGAGTTCGGCCTTGGCCGTATGCCGTTTGAAAGGTCAGAAACGTGAGCGCAATGCCCATGACGAAAAGAACAGCTCCCAAAAGAAAGCGTGGATAGAAGAAGGCGGAGTCAGTTTTGATTCGGGGTTTCATAGATTAGCGTTTAGAACCCTAAGAAGCGTTTTTTCCAGCCGAGTGTCACGCCTCCGGTGGTTACATTATGGTAATGCCTCGCAACGGACGTAGTGAAATATAGGGGGCGCCTCGCGCTTCGATCCGAAATAGATCAGCCGGTGGATCTGGGCCTACAGGCCTTCCCTCATTTTACTTCAAAAAACGGATCGTTAGGGGATAGCGATACGGCTTTCCTTCGCTCGCTTTTAACGAGGCGATGATGACGAGGACAATGTTCGCCAGCCACAGAACGATTAGGATCGGGATGCCGATCAGGATGATGCAGAGCAATCCTGCGATGATGTCGTAGATGAGCCAGGTGAGCTGGAAGTTGAGCGACTCCTTGCCGTGCGCGTCGATCTCGGGCGAATCGCTGCGTTTGACCAGCCAAACGATGAGCGGTCCCAGAATGTGTCCGATGAAATGGAAGAAGACGCCGAGCAATGCGCTGGCGTGACAAAGCACCACCCAGGTGCGCACGTCGCTGCGCACCGGAGTTACGGAAGTTTCGGTGGGCGGCGGCGTGAAGGGCGGCGGAGGTGGTGGCGGTTGTTCGGATGAAGATTCCATAATGTGATCAGGCTTTGACGCGCTCGATGTGCGCGCCGAGTTCGCTCAGTTTTTCGTCGAGATGTTCGTAGCCACGATCGATGTGATAGACGCGGCTCACTTCGGTAATGCCGTCCGCTTTTAATCCGGCGAGAACGAGCGCGGCCGAAGCACGCAGATCGCTCGCCATGACGGGCGCGCCGGTGAGACGCTCGACGCCGGTGATGACCGCGGTCGCGCCTTCAATCTGCACGTGCGCGCCCATCCGCTTCATCTCGGCCAGGTGCATGTAGCGTTGCGGAAAAATATTTTCGGTCACGACGCTGATGCCGTCGGTTGTGGAAAGCAGCGCACACATTTGCGCCTGCATATCGGTCGGGAATCCAGGATACGGCTGCGTCGTTAGTTCGAGCGGCTTGGACGCGCCGTTCGGCGAAACGGTGATCGTGTCGGCCGTCATCTCGATTTTGAAGCCGGCCTCGGTCAGAGCAGTAGTAACGGCGCTGACGTGTTCCGGCACGACGCGCTTCACCGTCACGCCTTTGCCGCAAACCGCGCCCGCGACCAAGAATGTGCCGGCTTCAATGCGGTCGGGAATGATGTCGTGCTCGGCGCCGTGCAACTCCTTCACGCCTTCAATGATCAAGCGTCTCGTGCCGGCGCCTTCGATCTTCGCGCCCATCTTGTTCAGGAAATTCGCGAGGTCACACACTTCCGGTTCGGCGGCGGCGCCTTCGATCACGGTGGTGCCTTCGGCCAGAACCGCGGCCATCATCACGTTATCGGTCCCGAGAACAGTCGGCCCGAATTTGCCGCGCAGATTCACGACGGAGCCAGTTAATTTTGGAGCGAACACTTTGACGTTGCCGTTCTCGACGCGGATCGCCGCGCCGAGCGCTTCGAATCCTTTGAGGTGCAAATCGATCGGGCGATCGCCAATGACGCAGCCGCCTGGCAACGATACGGTCGCCTCTTTGCAACGGCCGAGCAGCGGCCCGAGCACGCAAACCGACGCCCGCATTTTGCGCACGACGTCGTAAGGCGCGATCGACTCGATTTTCTCGGCGGTGACGCTGACGGTGCCGCTGGCCCGCTCGACCTGCGCGCCGAGATGCATCAGGATTTGCAGCATGTAATGCGTGTCGCTTAGATCGGGCACGCGCCGCAAAATGCACGGCTCGCGGGTGAGCAGCGTGGCCGCCAAAATCGGGAGCGCGGAGTTCTTCGATCCGCTGATTTTGATCGCGCCAGCGAGCGGATTTCCGCCGTGAATGAGGATTTTATCCATACCGGGCCAGAAGGAATCGTGGCACACCTGCATAATCTTTCTCGGCGGCGATGTCGTGGAAATTTTTCGCGCGCAAAAAGTCGAGAAGCCCATCGCTCTGGTGAATGCCGATTTCGAGAGCGAGCAGGCCGTTGGGATTGAGATGCCCAGGCGCCGCTTCAATCAAACGCCGAATCATTTCGTCGCCGCGTTCGCCGCCGAAGAGAGCGGTTTCCGGATCATGCAACACTTCGCGCCCGAGCGACGCGCGATCGGTCAGCGGAACGTAGGGAAGATTGGCCACGATTAGATCGAAAGCACCTTCCACGCTCGCGAGTAGATCGCTTTTCGAGAAGTGGACACGCTCCAATTGCCAGCGCGCTGCATTTTCGCGGGCGAGGGCGAGCGCTTCATCCGATATGTCGACACCGCGCACTTCCGCTTTAGGAAATTTGTGCGCGAGGCTGAGCGCAATCACGCCGCTTCCGGTCCCGACGTCGAGGATAGTGACGAGTGACGAGTGACGAGTGACTAGCAAATCGACCAACTCTTCGGTCTCCGGCCGCGGAATGAGCGCGCGTTTGTCGCAGAGAAAAGTCTGGCCGCAAAATTCGATCGTGCCGAGCAAGTGTTGCAGCGGCTCGCCCTGGCCGCGGCGTTTCACCAGTTCGCGCAACGGCGCCAGTTCGGCCTCGCCCAGCGGGCTCTCGAATTCGAGATAGAGCTCGATCCGTTTTTTGCCTAACGAGTGAGCGAGAAGATGCTCGGCGTTGAGACGCGGGCTTTCGACGGCGCGCTTTTGAAAGTACGCGGTCGTCGATTGCAGGACTTCAAGCACGGTCATGAAAAAGCGAGGCAGGGAGGAGAGGCCTCACGAAAGCAGCAAAAGCGAATGTGCGGAAGCACCTTCTGTCATCCCGAGCAGAGCCGTTAGGCGCAGTCGAGGGATGACTGCGAGTTAGGCAGCGGCGGAGGCTTCTTCGAGACGCTCGGCCACATCAGCCGCGTGCAACGCCTGGATCATCTCGCCGAGATCGCCTTCCATGACGCGGTCGAGATTGTAAAGCGTGAGGCCGATGCGGTGATCGGTCAGCCGGTTCTGCGGGTAGTTGTAAGTGCGAATCTTTTCTTCGCGGCCACCGGAGCCGATCTGATTCTTGCGCGTGGCGGAATATTTCGCCGCTTCCTCGCGCTGCTTTTCTTCGAGCAAACGCGAGCGCAGGATCTTGAGCGCCTTCTCCTTGTTCTTCTGCTGGCTGCGGCCGTCCTGGCAACGCACGATTTTCCCGGTCGGAATGTGCAAGACTTGTACGGCGGAGTCGGTCGTGTTCACGCCCTGGCCGCCCGGTCCGCCTGCGCGGCAAACTTCAATGCGTAAATCTTCCGGCTTTAATTCGATGTCGACCTCTTCCGCTTCCGGCAACACCGCGACGGTGGCTGTGGAAGTGTGAATGCGACCCTGCGCTTCGGTGGCCGGCACGCGTTGTACGCGATGCACGCCACTCTCGTAACGGAGCGTGCGGAAAACGGCGGCGCCGGAGACTTTGAAGATGACGTCTTTTAGCCCGCCCATCTCCGACGCGCTCGATTCGACGTCTTCGATCTTCAAACCCGCCGCTTCGGCGTAGCGATTGTACATGCGAAAAAGATCGCCCGCGAAAATAGCGGCTTCGTTGCCGCCAGTGCCGGCGCGAATTTCCACGATGGCGTCGCGCGCATCATTTTCATCCGGCGGGAGCAGGGCGATCTGGACGTCGCGCTCAAGTTCTCCCACCCGTTTCTCGAGTTGCGGAATTTCTTCCTGCGCCATCGCCGCCATCTCGGCATCGCCGCCCGCGGCCAGCTCGCGGTTGTCGACCAATTGCTGGCTGACGTTTTCCCATTCGGCGCCGAGCGCAAGCAATTGCTTCACGCTGGCGTGCTCGCGCATCACCTCGCTGGCGTGTTTGCGATTATCGAAAAGATTCGGATCGGCGATCTCGCTTTCGAGTTGCTCGAAGCGTTCGCGTTTGCGTCCGATGAGGAGGTTGAAGTCCATAAACAAAAGCGGCGGCCCCGAAAGGATTCGGAGTCACCGTTCTCGAAAGCGAATCAGCTAAGACTTGGTCCCAGCGCGGCTCGCGTTGGCGGAGCCGTAGCGGCGCGTAAATTTTTCGATGCGACCGGCGGTATCGACAAACTTTTGTTCGCCGGTGAAAAACGGATGGCACGCGGCACAGATGCCGATTCTAATGTCAGGCCGCGTCGAACGGGTATGGTAAACCGCGCCGCACGCGCAGACGATATCGGTCTTTTGGTAATCGGGATGAATGTCCGCTTTCATGATCAGAAACGAGCGCCGAATCTAGGCCGACTCCCGCGCATGTGCAAGCAATGAGCGGCCCGGCGACGGATCCGCTCCTGCGCGCTTGGGCGGGGACGCTTTTGCGCCATCGCGAGCGACCGGCCATTTTCGATACAGCGGGCGCCTCGCTTTACAGTTTTGGCGCGATCGAAAACAAGGCGGACGCGTTCGTTGAGGAACTGCAGGATTTGTCGGCGGGCGAAGTGGTCGCGATTCAAATTGGAAATCACGCAGCGTGGCCTGCGCTGTTCCTCGCTTGCCTTCAACGCGAGCTGGTCACCCTGCCGTTGGAACGTTCGATGGCGGCGGCGGAAGTGGAAACGGCAATCGAAATTTGCCGGGCTTCGCTCCTCGTCAGACTGAGCGCCGAAGGTGAACTCGAATTTCACCGGCGCGAACGCCTGGCGATTGATTGGGACACGCGCCGGCCTTCGCTCCTCAAACTGACTTCCGGAACAACGGCCGCGCCCCGCGCCGTTCGTTTCCGCAGCGCGCAGTTGCTGGCGGACGCCGAACAGATTTGCGACACGATGGGAATCAGCGAGACGGATCGCAACTACGCCGTCATTCCGGTTTCGCACTCCTACGGGTTCAGCAATCTGCTCACACCACTGCTCACTCGCGGCGTCGCCATGGTCCTGAGCAATGACCGCATGCCGCGCGCCGTGCTCGACGATCTCGCGCGGACGAAGGCAACCGTTTTCGCCGGCATGCCGGTTTTCTACCAGGCGTTTTGCGAGATGGAGAATGTGCCGGCATTGCCGGCATTGCGCCTTGGCATTTCGGCGGGCGCGCCGTTGCCCGCGGAAGTCGCGCGACGTTTTGGCGAAAAATTCGGGCAGCCGATTCATTCCTTCTACGGCTCATCGGAATGCGGTGGCATTTGTTACGACCGCGAGGGACGCGGCGAAATCGCCGGATTTGTCGGCGCGGCCATGAACGGCGTTTCCTTGGAGGTTCTCGAACCGGAAGCGAGCGCCACGCAAATCCGCGTACGGAGTAACGCCGTCGCAGACGGTTACTTCCCGAACCCTGATGAGACAAAACTGGGTGGCGGCTCTTTTGCCCCCGATGATCTTTTGTGCGCGACCGAAAACGGCTGGACCATCGTGGGCCGCACCTCCGATCTGATCAATGTCGCGGGCAAAAAAGTGAACCCAGCGGAGGTGGAGGCCGAACTGCTCCGCTGCACCGGCGTGCGCGAAGCGATCGTTTTTGGTCGTGAATCAACGCGCCGCAACGAAGAAGTCGCGGCCTGCGTGGTCGCCGAAAATGGAATCACCGAAGAAGCGTTGCGCGCCTCCTGCGGTCGCCGCCTGAGCGGCTGGCAGGTGCCCAAGCGCATCTTCTTGGTCGAGCGCATCCCCATAAACGAGCGAGGCAAAACGAGCCGCCGCCACCTGGCTCGCCTCTTCCCGAAAAACGCTTCCGCATAAATTTGCGTGACACACGCTCACGCCCCTGCTCCTCTTCGAATAACAACAAACTTAACTGATTCAATTCTATGCGAACCATCCTCTTTTCCGCTCTCAGCGCTCTCGTTTTACTCGCCGCTTTCAGCAGTTGCTCGACGACTGTGAAGACCGATAACGGTCACGCGGTGACGACGGGCGTGCACACACGCTAAAAGTCGTTCGTTTCATTTTGGCGGTCGCGAGGCCGCGGTCGGTGCCTGATCGGGCGAAATTGTTTCAGCCCGGCGGAAAATGCTTTTTGTTTGCATGTAAGCGGGCATCACTCTAGGAAATTACCACCCGACGAGGCGGTTCGCTCTCCTGCGAAGGCGAACGACTCAACGCAGTCTCCTTTCAAACCTTGATGGAAAACACCGGCACGGTCCTCATTCTCGAACCCAACGAGCAGATTGCAGCGGAGATCGTGAAAGCGCTCGAGCGGGGCGTGCCCGACGCCCGCCCGCACGTTACCCGCACGCTGGAAGGCGCCCAGCATCTCGCTCTCACGACCAAACCCGATCTTTTCGTGCTCGACGTCGATGGCACCCACGGGCTCGGCCAGGATTTTCTCTACGACCTTCGCACCAGCCATCCGCACGCCCGCGCCATCATGTTGACCTCGGCGCAATTTGCCGTGCGGGAACAGACGAAAGGATTGGGCGCGATTCATTTCCTGGAGAAGCCGTTCCCACCGGAAGACTTCGAGTTGCTCGCCCAGACGCTGCTCGTGCCGGCCAGCGATTCGGAAGGCGAAAAATTTCAGGGGACACTAAGCGATCTCCACATCGCCGATATCGTGCAATTGAAGTGCATGGGCGGCGCGACTTCGGTGCTCGAATTCACCGGCCCGCAGGGCGAAAAGGCCCGCATCTATTTCGAGAATGGCCAGGTCCGCCACGCCACTGCGCCGGGCAAAAACGGAGTCGCCGCCTTCAACGAAATCGTCAACTGGAAGGGCGGCATGATTTCCGAAGTGGCTGGGGCCAACCCCAGTCCGAAAACCATCGACAGCGATTGGCAATTACTGCTTATGGAAGCTGTGCGTTCGATTGATGAAAGTAGCGAAAAGAAAAGCGAGCCGTCACCGGCTTCGGCGGCGACCGAGCCCCGCAAAGTGCTGGTCATTGATGACAGCCTGATGCTGCTCAGTTTTGTCTGCGAAATTTTGACGGAAGCCCATTACGAAGTGGCCAATGCCGCCACTGCCGAGGATGGCCTGGCCGCGGCTGGCGATCAACCGCCGCCCGATCTCGTTTTGCTCGATTACGTCCTGCCCGACATGAAGGGAAACGAGGTCACGCGGCGTTTGCGCGATAACCCGCTCACTACGAAAATCCCCGTGCTCTACATGTCGGGATTGGGGACCGATCTGCAGCCGGATCAGCTCGAAGATTCCAACGTGATCGGCTTTCTAAACAAGCCGTTCACTTCGGACACATTGCTGCGCACGATCGAGAAATATATGCCGAAGAAAGCGAGCCGAAGCGAAACGGCGCCCGCACCGGAACCGCAAGCGCCCGCCCCGGCGTTTGAGGAACCGTCCGCCGAACAACCGCAAGCGTTTGGCGCGGTCGAAAACGCCGAGCCATTTTTGAACGAGGAGATCTTGGAGGAAGCCGCCCCTGTCTGGAGCGAAAGCGAATCAACGGCAGCCACCGAAGAATTTTATCCCGCGGCCGAGGAACCATTCGTGGCGCCGGAAGAATTGGTGGAAGACTCGTTTGCACCCGTCGCTTACTCGCCGCCGGCCCAGGAACAAGAGCCGATCGTCCCGATGGCTCCGCCCCCGGATGGCGGCGCCTTTTTCTCCGGCGACACCAGCTTTTTCTCCCTTCACTGGGCGCTCCAAACCGTTTCCCGCGAAAAGCTGACCGGAACCCTGCGTTGCTTTTGGGATCGTGCGACGATCGAGCTGCTGGCCCGTAATGGCCGCATCGTTCTCGCCACTACCAGGGAGGCCGAGCTTTACTGTTCCGAAGCGCCGATCACGCTGGTCAACGTCGATGCTGATCGCATCGCCCAGGCTCGCGCCCGCCAGGCGGAAAACGGCTGCCCGCTGTTTCTTGCCCTCGCCGATGAAGGCCTCATTCTGCGCGACCCGGCCATCCAGCTCGTCCACCATTATGGGCAGAAACTTTTCGCGCAATTGTGGACCGCGGGCCGCGTCCGATTTGTTTTCGAGCAAAGCGATCAACTGCCGGAGTGCGCACGTGATCTTCCCGCTGAGCAAGATGTGGATCAATGGTCGCTCAGCACGCTGCGCTTCGTCCAATATCAGGAATTAGGCGACTCGGCCTCCTACGATGCCGGTTGCGTGCCGGCCTACACGCGTGATGGCTTCGAGCGCATCCAAAACCTCCGCCTCACCGTCGCGGAGGCGCAATTCGCCTCGCAATTCAACGGCGTCCGCTCCGTGCAGCAGATCGCGAAAAACCTGCGGCTCGATATCAAATTTGCGCGGCTCACTCTTTTCCGTTTCGTCGCGCTCGAGATCGTCGAATGCTGGCCCGCCGAAACCGCACCGAAACCGGAAAAGCGCGGCCTCTTCAAGCGAATCGGATTTGGCAGTTAAGGCCGCTTCCGGCTATGGTGGGCGATGCCTTCGCCCGCGGTTTCGCCGCCGTTCCGACCCACTGCCGATCTCCCCCCGCCGCCGCAACCCGAGCGGAACGGCGAGCCTAGCCAGTTTTCCGCGCCCGAGAATTTCATTAATCGCGAGCTAAGCTGGATCGAGTTCAACCGCCGCGTCCTCGAGGAAGCGCAGGATCCCAGCCAGCCGCTCATCGAGCGCGTAAAGTTCCTCAGCATTTTCAGCTCAAATCTCGACGAATTTTTCGAGATCCGCGTCGCCGGCATCAAGCAACAGATCCAGAGCGAAACGAGCGACGTCGGACCCGATGGGATGAGTCCCAGCGAAGTGTTCAACGCCATTCAGCGCCGCGTCCATAAACTGGTCGCTACGCAATACGATTTGTGGAATGACGAACTCAAGCCGCTCCTTGCCAAACAACGCATTCGCATCCACCACGGCGCCGATTTGAGCCGCGCGCGCGCTGATTGGGCGCGCCGCTATTTCCAGGAGGAAATCTTTCCCATGCTCACGCCGCTCGCCGTCGATGCGAGCCATCCCTTTCCGCAGCTTCTCAATCGAAGCCACAACCTTCTCGTGCGCGCCCGCACCCGCGAGGGAGGCGATCCCCTCCTCGCCATCGTGCAGGTGCCGCGCGTTTTTCCCCGCCTTATCCAAATGCCGCGCAAGAAAGGCGACTCCGAGCCGTGGGATTATTTCTACCTCGCCTCCCTCATCAAACAGCACATCGGCGATTTGTTTCCGGGTTTGATTCTCGATGGCGTGCACGCCTTTCGCGTCACCCGCAACAGCGATCTCTACGTCGATGACGAAGAAGCCGAGAACCTGCTCCGCAGCATCGAACAGGAATTGCGCCGATCCAGCCGCGGCAAAGCCGTGCGGCTCGAAGTGGAACACGATTGCCCGGAGGATTTTCGTGAGCTGCTCCTCCGCTTCTTCGATCTAAGCGATGTCGATCTTTATTCCCTTAAAGGCCCGCTCTCGATGACGCATCTCGCTCCGCTCATCAGCAACGATGCTTTTGCCAAACTAAAAGACCGCGTCTTCCAGCCCGTCCGCGATCCCGCGCTCCCCACCCACGCCAACATCTTTGAAGTCATGCGGCGCCAGGATCTTCTCCTCCATCATCCCTACGAAAGTTACGATCCGGTCGTCGAGTTAATCGAAAATGCGGCGCGCGATCCGCAAGTGCTCGCGCTCAAGATCACGCTTTACCGCACAAGCGGCGATTCGCCCATCGTCGAAGCGCTCATTGAAGCGGCCAACGCCGGCAAGCAAGTCACCGCGCTCGTCGAATTGCGCGCCCGTTTCGATGAGGCCGCTAACATCCAATGGGCGCGACGCCTCGAAGAAGCCGGCGCCCACGTGGTCTACGGCGTTGTCGGATTAAAGACGCACTGCAAGATGCTGCTCGTCGTGCGGCGCGATTCCGATCGGCTCCGGCTCTACGTGCATCTCGGCACCGGCAATTATCATCCGCGCACCGCCCGCCTTTACACGGACTTCAGTCTTTTCACCACGCGCCCCGAGATCACCGAAGAAGTCGCGATTGTTTTCAATACCCTCACCGGCCTGGCCGGTTATCCCGGCTTAAAAAAACTGATGGTCGCCCCCTTCGATCTGAGCCGGCGTCTCATCGGTTTGATCGAGCGCGAACGCGATCACGCACTCGCCGGCAAAACCGCGCGCCTCGTCGTGAAGCTCAACTCACTCGTCGATCAGGAAATTATCGAGAAGCTCTACGAAGCCTCCTGCGCCGGCGTGCAGATCGATCTCATCGTGCGCGGTATTTGCTGCCTGCGCCCGCAAGTGCTCGGCCTGAGCGAACACATTCGCGTTATCAGCATCGTCGGCCGCTTTCTCGAACACAGCCGCATCTATTTTTTCGCAAATGACGGCCAGCCAGAAGTCTATCTGTCGAGCGCCGACTGGATGCCGCGCAATTTCGAGCGTCGCGTCGAGATCGCTTATCCGATTGAGGATCCCGCTTTGCGCGATGATTTCGCGCAGGAAATCTTACCCGCTTATCTGAGCGATCATGTGAAGGCACGCGAGCTGCAACCTGATGGAACCTACGTGCGGCTGCATCCGACCAAGGGTGAACCGCGCTCGCAAGCCCAGCTTCATTTTCGTGAATGGTCGCGCCGCCAATCCCGCCGCGCCGCCGAATCGCAAAAACCCAGCATCGATAAACTCACCCCCATCACCGTGGCCGACGCGAAACATCTATGAAAAAAATCCTCGTCATCGACATCGGCGGCTCGCACGTGAAGCTCATGATCTCGCACGACGAAAAACGGAAATTCGAGTCCGGCCCCAAGGTCAAACCGAAGCAGCTCGTGGCCGGAATTATCGAAACGACCGAAGGCTGGAGTTACGACGCCATCGCCATCGGATTTCCCGCGCCCGTGCGTGCAGGCAAGATCATCAAGGAGCCGACGAACCTGGCGGAAGGCTGGGTCGATTACGATTTCAGCAAGTCGTTAGGCAAACCGGCGCGCCTCATGAACGACGCTGCCATGCAGGCGCTCGGCAGCTACGAGGAGAGCGGCCGTATGCTCTTCCTCGGCCTCGGGACCGGCCTCGGCTCGGCCCTCGTCTGGGATCGCAACGTTCTCTCGCTCGAGCTCGGGCATCTGCCCTACGGCGACGGCTACGTCATCGAGGATTATCTCGGCAAAGAGGGCATGGACGATCTGGGCAAGAAGACCTGGAAGCGCGAGGTCCTCGACGCCGTCGAGCAACTGCGCATCGCGCTCATCGCCGATTACGTCGTCCTCGGCGGCGGGAACACCAAGCAATTCGACGAGCTGCCCGAAGGGCTGCGCTTCGGCCACAACCGCAACGCCTACCTCGGCGGCTGCCGCCTTTGGGAAGAGGACCCCAAAACGCACGCACCAGTTTGGACGGTCATTTAGATTTACCCATCGCCCGAGATGAAAAGGTTCTGCTGGGTCGCTCTCTTTTTCCTGCTCGCCGCGCCGGCCATTCTGGCGGCTAACGAAAAGTCGAAACGGCACGTTGTGGTCGTCGTTTGGGACGGAATGCGTCCCGATTTGGTGAGTGAAAAAACGACGCCCACCCTTTGGCGTCTTGCTCAACGGGGCGTCACCTTCGCAAATCATCACTCCATTTTCCCCACCTCCACCGAAGTGAATGGCACCGGCATCGGGACCGGCGTTTACCCCGACCGCAACGGGCTCCTCGCGAATCGGGAATATCGTCCGTCGATTAATTCGGTCACCGCAGTCGATACCGGCGAGCAGCCGGTCATTCAGAAAGGCGACGCGGTCAGCGACGGCCACTATCTCGCGCTCCCCACCATCGCCGAAATCGTCCAACGCGCCGGGCAGCATGCCGCCATCGTCGGCAGCAAATCCGTGGCGCTTTTGCAGGATCGACAAGCCGTTTGGGTCGACGCCAAATCTGCCAATGGCCTCACCAAATTCGCCGCCGCACCGATGCCGGCGAGCGTCGCCGATGCGACCCGGAAATTGCTCGGACCGTTCCTCACCGATCCCGCGGCGACGAACACCCAACGCAACGCCTACGTCGCGCGCACCATGACGGAGATTCTCTGGCGCGACGGTCTCCCCGCCTATTCGCTCCTCTGGTTGAGCGAGCCCGATCTGACGCAGCACGAAACTTCGCCCGGTTCACCCGCCGCCATGGCTGCGATCAAAGGTTCCGATGACGCCCTGGCCCTTGTCCTGAATGCGCTCCAAGAGCACGGCCGCGACACCGACGTCTTCGTCGTCTCCGATCACGGTTTCTCCACCATTGAACGCTCCATCGATTTCCCCGCCGAACTCCACCGTGCCGGATTCAACGCGACCACCAAATTCAAAGGCCGCCCGCAGCCGGGAGAAATCATGGTCGTCGGCAATGGCGGCACCGTTTTGTTTTACGTCACCGGTCACGACAAAAGCGTCAGCCAACGGCTGGTCGATTGGTTGGAGCAATCAGATTTCGCCGGTGTTATCTTTACTTCGAAGAAGACGGAAGGAACTTTCCCGCTCGCCGCCATTCATCTCGCCACGCCGCAAGCTCCCGGCGTCGTCGTCGCGCTGCGCTGGAACGATCATCTCAATCGCTTCGGTCTCCCCGGCGGCATCATCACGGATTCCGGGAGAGCGCCGGGCCATGGCAGCCACGCTACGCTGGGCAAATTCGACGTTCACAACCTGCTCATCGCCGCGGGCCCCGATTTCGCACAGGGCAAAACAGAGAGAGCGCCCACTGGCAACATCGATCTCGCTCCCACCATCCTGCACATTCTCGGGCTCACTCCACCCAATAAACTCGACGGCCGCATTTTAACCGCCGATCAGCCTAACGAATCAAAAGCTGACTCGAAAACGCTGGAAGCGACCAGAGATTTTGCCGACGGCCAATGGCGCCAATATCTGCGCGTCTCACAGGTCGGCGCGACGATTTACTTCGACGAAGGCAATGGCGCCTTCCGCGCGCCGAAAGAGTGAAGTACCGGGGAGGGGACTCGAACCCCTAAGGATTGCTCCACCAGATCCTAAGTCTGGCGCGTCTGCCAATTTCGCCACCCCGGCCGCTCGCGGAACATTCCGCGTCGTCGGGAATGATTCCACCGAAAACCGACAGCACCGCCACGAAAGAAACTCGCGCAAGATCACGCACTTACAACGATCCGATCGAATCCAGCGTTTTGCTTCTGATTAGCTGCGATTTGCTCTGTTTTCGAGCAAGCGTGTAACAAAGGGCGTGTACAAAATCGAACTACGACGCATCCTTCGTTCGGACGGATTTTTCATTAATGATTGAGCGTCAGGATCGCGTCGTCTCCCATTTTTCCCTGAAGTCGTAGATCGGATTACCGGGAGTGCGCGCCGGGAAGAGCTCCTGAACGGGCACTCTCAAAACCTCCGCGAGGTAGAGCAGCGTTTGTCGTCCACGTAGGAAAGACGAAGCTCGATCTTGGAGACGCCTCTTCGACTGATGTCGAAGCCGGCGATCTGCAATTTCGCGGCGAAGTCTGACTGTGACCAGCCGAGTGCGTAATGGCGACGCCTGACCTGTGGGCCAACGTTATTTTTGTAGCGCATGTTGGGCTCCCTCGGGATCATACGAGTTTCGGTTCCGCCGTTTCGAAGCCGACGCGTGGCGAGCTCGTGGTCTGGGAGAGATCGATCAATTGATCCGCGTCGCGGCCGGGCAAAGCGCCGGCAGCTTCTTCCCGAAAATCCGCGACAGGGCGCAGGTAGTAGACGGATTCGAAAAGTTGATCCATGCACTCGCCCGCAATGGTCGAGGAAGCATTTCACGACGGCGCAGAAGAACGATCAACGTTATTATCCCGAGGACCACATTGTCGCATTCGCTCGGGGGAGACCGACGACTTCATCGTCCGCAATCTCGCCGACATTGCCGATGTCGCATCGGAAGCGAGCAAAGTCATGACCGTGCTCCTCGGCTCGATCGGCGGCGTTTCCCTTTTCGTCGGCGGGCTCGGAATCATGAACATCATGCTCGTCTCCGTGACGGAACGCACGCGCGAGATCGGCATCGCATCGCGATTCGCTTCGAACTTATTCGGGAAAGCGAATCCGGTCGGCAAAAGCATCCGCGTCCAAGGTGTGCCATTCAAAGTGCTCGGGGCCATGCAGGCCAAAGGCTTCTCCTCCACCGGACGGGATCAGGACGATTTTCTCGTCATCCCGATCATGACCGCGCAGAAAAGAGTCAGCGGTACCGATTGGCTCGACGACATTTTCTTTTCCGCCGAGCGCCGTGAAGATGTCCCGGCAGCGTCGAAGCAGATCGTCGCCCTCATCCGCGAGCGCCACCATCTGCGCCCCGGCGAGCCCAATGATTTTAACATCCGCACGCCGGAAGAAGTCATCCGGACTCAGCTGGCGGCGGCCACCGTCTTCACCCTGCTCCTGGAGAGCGCGGCTTCGTTGTCGCTCCTCGTCGGCGGCATCGGCATCATGAACATCATGTTGTCTCGGTGACGGAGCGGACGCGCGAGATCGGGATTCGTCTTGCCATCGGCGCGACCGATCGCGACATCCAGCTGCAATTCATCAGCGAAGCGCTCGTCATGAGCCTGATCGGCGGAGCCTTGGGAGTGACTGCCGGCATCGCCGGTTCCGACCTTCTCCACAGCACCCTGCACTGGGACATCTCGCTTTCGGGCAACATCATGATCATCGCCGCGCTCTTCTCCGCCGGAGTCGGAGTTTTCTTCGGCTACTATCCGGCGCACAAAGCTTCCCAGCTCGATCCCATCGAAGGACTGCGCTTCGAATGAACCGCTCTCGCTTACTGGTGGCCCAATGACTTCTCTGGGAAATGACCACGTCCGCAAAGCCGAGTGGCGAAACTTCAGGCGGGGCGATGTCACGGAACGGAATATACAGATTGACGACCGGCGGCGACGTGTTGCAGTAACACGATGAAAAATCGCCCCTGCAGCGGAGCCCTATCCTACCTGCCCGGGTTGCTGTTGCTGCCTCTGCTGAGCAGTTGTTCAATCATCCCGATGCACTCGCACGCGGTGACTCGCGATCGCGCCTTTATTTCATACTCGCCGCCGGAGAACGGCACCCAGCTGCGCCTGGCCGTGAAAGATCTCATCGACATGAAAGGCCAAGCGACCAGTGCCGGCTCGGAGTATCTATCCAAGAACAATCCCCCGGCCACGCAGGATGCAGAGTGCCTCGCCTTGGCACGGGCGCGTGGCGTGCAGATCGTGGGGAAAACGAATCTGACCGAATTCGCCGTGACGGTTTCCGGAACGAACCGTTATTTTGGGACGCCGGTGAATCGGCTGGATGGGAAACACAAATTCATCCCGGGAGGTTCGTCGAGCGGTTCGGCGGTAGCAGTCGCCGACGGAATGGCCGACATCGCCTTCGGGACGGATACGGGCGGATCTATCCGTATTCCAGCCGCTTGCTGCGGCGTTCTGGGTTTGAAAACGACTTACGGGCTCGTTTCCACCAAAGGCGTCTTCCCTATCTCTCCGAAGCATCTTGACACGGTCGGACCCATGGCCAAAGACATCCCTCATTTGGTGCAGGGGATGGACTTGTTGCAGGAAGGGTTTGCCGCCCGCTACCGGAGCGCGGTGGCCGCTGACCCGTCAGCGCGCGGGATTAGGATCGGGCGGCTTTATCTCGACGGCACCGACCCAGCGATCGACAAAGCCATTGACGACAAACTGGCCGCAAAGGGCTTTCGAGTCGTCAGATTAAGTCAGACGCTGAAAGCGAAATGGAAGCAGGCCGAAAAGGATGGACGGACCGTAGCTGTAGGTGACGCCTGGCTTCACGATCACCAGTACTCGGATAAGCATGGAGTGAGCGCGACCACGAAGTTAGTCATCGCGGACGGCGCCGTGGAATATCCGGACAACTTTAAGGCGGCCTTAAAGCGGCAGTCGGCCTGGCAGCGTGAGCTTCGCCGAGTCTTCCGGAAGGTGGATTTTATCGCGTTGCCGACGATGCAGAGCCTGCCTCCGAGGTTCCCGCCTTTCGACGCCTCGGTCGCTTTCGAGTTAGTGGTGTTCAATCTCCAAAACACCCTGGCGGTAAATTTTGCGGGCAATCCGGCGCTGGCTATTCCGGTCCCGATGCCAGTTAAAGAAGATACTCTACCCATGGTCACAAGCCTGCAACTGATCGGACCGCGCCTGAGCGAGGCGCGGCTGTTGAACGCGGGGCGCCTGCTCGAATCGAAGCGTTAAACGAAGGAACCATGCAACCCTCACTCTTTCCCAAAGCGTTTATCCTTGCGACGGTCTCCCTTCTGAGCTGCGCGACGAGTTGGTCGCAATCTGCCAGCGAACTCATAAGGAAGGGTGACATCTCCGATTCGAGGTTTAAAGGGGGCGCGGCGCTCGAATCCTATCTGCCGGCGGAAAAACTGGAGCCGAAAAATGTCGCACTCTTGGTGCACATCTCGCGAGCCTATCGCTATCAGATGAGCGACACCGCGAAGACGTCGGAGAAGCTTCGTTTTGGCGCGCTCGCCGTAAAGTATGCGGAGCGGGCTGCCGCTTTGGGGCCGCGGGACGGGGACGCCCAACTGGCCGTGGCGATCAGCTTCGGAAAGCTGCAGCCGCTTGTGAGTTCCGGCGAAAAGGTGCGAACGGCCCGCGCGATCAAGAGCCAGGCGGAAAAAGCGCTGCGTCTTGACCCGCGAAACGATTTAGCCTGGCATGTCCTGGGTCGTTGGAACGTGGGTTATGCCGAACTGACAGGTCTGAAGCGCAAGCTGGCGGAGATATCTTACGGCACGCTGCCGGCGCCGACTTACGCCGACGCGGCCAAGTGTTTCGAGAAAGCGATCGCGCTAAACCCCGCGCGGGTGATCAACTACATCGAGTTAGGACACGTCTATTCTGAAATGGGCCGAACGGCCGATGCCCGGAAGGTTTTAATTAAAGGTCTGGGCTTGAAGCAGACCGATAAGGACGATCCGGAAATGAAGCAACGCGGTCGCGAGATCCTGGCGACCCTTCACTAAGTCGGTTCAAGCCGGCACGGTTTGCGGGAGGCCGGTTCGCGTCGAAAGATCCGACAAGGAGCCGTCAATAAAGGTATGATGCCAGAGTTGAGTCGCGACCACGGCGACCAGGCCCATTTCCACCGAAAGACGCGGGAGCGATCCCGCGCGCATTTGCCGGAAGGCCTTCCGCCAGTGTTGGACGGCGGCGACATCGAAATAGCCGGTCCGACGGAGGGACTCTTCGCTCAGGAGCTGTCCCACGAACGGAGGTTCCGGATCCATGTGGAAGCTATCGAGCGGCGCGCGAAAGATGACCTTGTGGCGCTGCGCAATCTCATTTGGCAGCCAGCGGCCGGCGACGAGGCGGAGGAGATACTTATCGCGCAGGCCGCGCAGCTTCCAGCGAGGGTGCAGCCGTGAGGTAAAATCAAAAACGTCCTCATCCAGAAACGGATAGCGCACCTCGACCGACGAATGCATCGCGACGCGATCCCCTTTGGCTTGCAGAAGTAACCCAGCAAGGGTTACCCGGGCTCCGACCCACAGGCCGCGGTTCAATGGTGCCCATCGTTTCGCGCGTTCCAGGTTCATCCCGAGCGCGGCCCAAGGCTGGTTCTGCTCAAGCACTTCCCGCATCGGCGGGGCGTAGAAAAGAAGCTTGGATAACCCCAGCATGCCATAAGCTTCCACCCACGCGTTAGGACCGCCGACCGAAGCTTCTACGTTACGCCGGAACTCGGGCGGGTATTGCGGAATGTGACTAAGACCGAGATAACCGCGAAGAGCCAGGCTACTTAGTCTTAGCCCGGGTATGACATCGAGGTAGCCGAGAAGCTTGGCTGCCTTGTACCAGGGATAACCGGCGAGCCACTCATCCGCTCCTTCTCCGGTAAGGACGACCTTTTGCCCGTTGGAATGCACGCGCCGGGCTAACTGTAGCAAAGCCGCGCACGAGGTATCGATTACCGGGGACTCGGCGGCCTGAATCAACTCCGGATAAGTCGCCAGCGCATCGCTGGCTCGGAAATCCTGGACGATGGGCGGCTTGGTGCCGATATGCCTGGCAGAGAGACTGGCCGCGCTCAGCTCATCGAGCGACGGATCGTCCACCCGGATGGTATAAGTGTTAATCGCCGGCCCTTTCAGCTTGCAGGCCATGGCTACGATCATGCTCGAATCCAATCCGCCGGAGAGGTAGGCGCCGACCGGCACATCGGCGCGGAGCCGTTTCTCGACCGCCTGGAGAAGCAGTTGCTCGAACTCATCGACCAGCTGCTTCGGATCGCCCGAGATTTCATCACCTTGATCGGGGAAATCCATCACCCAATAGGCGCGCTCTTCAACGACCGGATCGGTGCCGTTTTCGTGGCCGGGAGTGATCTGTAAATAATGTCCCGGACGCAGGAGTTGCACCCCTTCAAAACAGGTGATGGGCCCCGGCATTGCGGTGAAAGTAAAGATGTGGTCGATCCCGCGTCGGTCGGGTTTCGCCGGCACCATGCCCGAAGCAAGGAGAGCTTTGATTTCGGAGCCGAAAAGGAGCCAGTCTCCTTGCCGCGACCAATAAAGCGGCGCGATGCCGAACCGATCGCGGCCCAGAGTCAGTTGCTGTCGGCGCTCATCCCAGAGAGCGATCGCAAACTGGCCGCGCAAGCGCTCGAACATGCCCTCCTGATATTCCTCCCACGTATGGGGAATGATTTCCGTGTCGCAATGGGTGACGAACCGATGCCCTCGTGCTTGCAGTTCGGCGCGCCGCTCGACGTAATCGAAAAGCTCGCCGTTGAAAACCACCTGCACGCTCTGGTCTTCATTGGATATCGGCTGCCGGCCATCCGCCAACCCGACGATGCTGAGCCGGCGCGAGGCGAGCGCGAGTCCCGGTCGCTTGAGGAAACCATCTTCGTCCGGGCCGCGGTGGACGATCGCCGCGGCCATGCGCCGGATGACATCGTCGGGCACCATTCGCCGTCCGGTTAGATCGATGATCCCTGCAATTCCACACATGCCTTGCTTCCATTAGTTCAGAGCCTTCCCGAGAGCGAACTCGATTTCCGCGAAACATGGGTTTTTTTGGTCCGAGAAAAGCTGGAGACGAATAGAACAGCCAATTTTCCGTCCAAAATGCCTCGCCTTCCGAAGTTAAAGTGTGATCCCACTCGCAGGATTCTGATCATGAACTCAATACGCAGAAAAGCTTCCCATCCGTTGCCCGGAGCCTTGGCCCCGTCTACCTTCGGCTCGGGCGGATTTTACGTTTGCGAGGCACTCCGCGGGCGCGGAACCGGCCGCTCATTTCCCGATAAAATTATTACGACTTGGAATTTCCCACCTCATCGCGAGCTCTTTCTCAGCCAGTCATGAAGGAAGAGGCAATCGCCATCATCGGAATCGGCTGTCGCTTCCCCGGCGGAGTAAACGATCCGGAATCGTTCTGGAAACTGCTGGTCGAAGGCCGCAACGCCGTTACGGATGTGCCGGCCGACCGCTGGAATATCGACCGGTTTTACGATCCGGAGCCGTTCGTGGCCGGGAAATCGATTGCCCGTCGCGGCGGATTCCTGTCCGGGATCGATCAGTTTGATCCGCAATTTTTCGGCATATCGCTGCGGGAAGCGCCTTCTGTGGATCCGCTCCATCGGCTGCTCCTGGAGACAACCTGGGAAGCGATCGAAGACGCCGGTTTTGTTTTGGATCTCGAGAAAGGCACGGATATCGGCGTGTTCGTCGGGCTTTCCCACAGTGATTACCAGGGACTCCAGGACCGCAGCGGGATCGGCGCGCACACCTCCACCGGGACGGCGCATAGCATCGCGGCGAATCGCATTTCCTATTGCCTGAATCTGCGCGGTCCCAGCCTGGCGCTGGATACCGCCTGTTCGTCGGCACTGACGGCGGTGCACCTGGCTTGCGAACAGATTTTGGCAGGAGGTTGCAAAGCCGCGGTCGCCGGTGGCGTGACGGTGCTGATTTCACCGGATGGATTCATTGGATTTTCCCAAGCCGGGATGCTCTCGCCTGACGGGAACTGCAAGGCGTTCGATGCCTCAGCCAACGGCTTCGTGCGCAGCGAAGGCGCGGGCATGGTGCTGCTCAAGCGCCTCTCCGACGCCGTGGCGGATGGCGACTCGATCTACGCGGTGATTGCCGGCTCGGCGGTAAATCAGGACGGGCACACCAACGGCATTTCTCTGCCCAGCACCGAGGCGCAGACGCGGCTCGTGCGCGACGCCTGCGCGAACGCCGGGATCGACCCGGCGCAGATCGGCTACATCGAAGCGCACGGCACCGGGACGGCTGTCGGCGATCCAATTGAAGCGCACGCCCTCGCGGACGCGCTCTGCGAAGGACGCACAGAGGAAAACGCTCTCGTTATTGGCTCGGCGAAAACGAATCTCGGTCACTTGGAAACCGCGGCCGGGATCGCTGGCTTGATCAAAACCGCGCTGGTCCTGAAGCACCGGCGAATTCCTCCCAACCTGCATTTCGACACGCCAAATCCCAACATCGACTTCGCAGCCCTGAAACTGCGGGTGCCAGTGGTGATCGAACCTTTTCCGGGGACGGATGGCATTCGCATAGCAGGCATTAATTCCTTCGGATTCGGTGGAGCCAATGCCCACGTGATCCTGGCCGAAGCGCCACCCCGGCCGCAGCCGGCGCGTCCCAAGATTTCTTGCGACCGCGCCTGGCCAGTAACGCTTTCTGCCAGATCTGAGGAAGCGCTGCGAGCGTCCGCGCTCGAATTGGGCGCGTGGCTGGAGGACCAGGTAAACTTAAACGGCAAGTCCGTTTCGCCGCAGCTTCCCGACCTCACCTACACGCTCGGCGCGCGACGCAATCATCACTCGCACCGGCTCACGCTCACCGCCCGCTCCGTCTCGGAGTTGGCGCAGGAACTGGGCGCTTTCTCCACAGGCCAATCGAGTCCGAAACTGCGCACCGCTTTCACCCCGCGCCTGGAAAAAGCGGTCCGCGTCGTCTTCGTCATGAGCGGCCAGGGTCCGCAATGGTGGGGCATGGGCCGCGAGCTCATGCGGCACGAACCGGTTTTCCGCCGAATGATCGAGGCCTGCGCCGAAGCGATGGCTCCATGGGCGCGCTTCTCGTTGTTGGAGGAACTGGCGCGCCCGGAAGCCGAGTCGCTCATTCAACGGTCGGAGATTTCCCAGCCGGCTATTTTCGCCATGCAGATGGGACTGGCGGAACTTTGGAAATCGTGGGGCGTGCAGCCCGCCGCGATCGTCGGCCACAGTGTCGGCGAATATGCCGCGGCTTGCGTGGCCGGGATTCTCAGCCTGGAACAGGGCTCCGAGGTCATCGTGCATCGCGGCCGCTGCATGCAGGATTTTGCTCCGTCGGGCGGCGGCATGCTCGCGGTCGGCCTGAGCGGAGACGAGGCGATGGCGGTCATCGCGCGGCATGATCGGAACATCACGATCGCCGCATTTAACGCCCCGCGTTCGGTCACGCTCGCCGGGCTGCGGACCTCGCTCGAGGCCGTCGCCGCTGAGCTGGAGGCGAAGGAAATTTTCGCCCGGTTCCTGCAAACGAGTCTGCCTTTCCATCACGCGCTGATGCAACCGGCGGCGGATGCACTTCGCGAAGCTCTGGCCGGTTTGTCACCGCGGGCCGAGAGCCTGCCGTTCTTCAGCAGCGTCACCGGCGAGAGAATTGCCGGCACGTCCTGCAATGCTGCGCACTGGGCGGCCGGTGTGCGCGAGCCGGTGGAATTTTCCAAAGCGATCGCCGCGCTCTCAGAATTCGGCGCCGACGCCTGGCTGGAAATCGGCGCGCACCCGGCCCTGACTCGTTCGCTTCAGGAATGCCTCGCGGATCGAGGCGACAAGGGAACCATCCTCGCCTCGACCCGTCGCGAGCGTGAGCACGAGTCTTTGCTGGAGACTGCGCTCGACCTGCACCTCGCCGGGGTAAAGCTCGACTTTGCCGCCATGACGCCTTCACGGCGGCTGCTCTCCCTGCCCTCGTATGCGTGGGACAAGAGCCGGCAATGGCATGAGGCGAGCGACGTGCGCGAAGGTCGCCTGGCTCCGGGTGGCCGCGGACTGCTTGATTTCAAGTTGCCGCGCGCAACCCCGACTTGGAGCGCCCGGCTCGACAGCCGGCATATGGCATTTCTGAAGGATCACCGGGTCGAGAATCTCGTAGTCTTCCCGGCGGCCGGCTTTGTCGAGATGGTGCTCGAAGCCGGCGTGCAATGGTTCGAGGGCAAGCCGTTCGCGGTCGAGGATTTCGAAATCCGCAAACCGCTCATTCTTCCCGACCCGCCCTCCGGTTTGCTTCTCGAGCTTTCCTACGAGCCTAACGAACGCACGTTCGCCGTCCAGAGCCGCTTTGAAAACGCCGCCTCCTGGTCGGTCCACGTCGTCGGCTCGATGCGCGGTGAGCGGACCGAATCGCCCTTCGCGGCCTCGGCGTGGGAGAGCGCTCCGGCGCCGGACTTGGAAAAGATCGAGGTCGAAACTTTCTACGGACACATGAGCGATCTCGGCCTGAACTACGGCGAGGAGTTCCGTCCCATCCGCGAACTATCGGCCGGTGCGGGCAGGTCGACGGGTAAAGTTTCGTTATCCGATGCGATCGTGCAGCGGGTGGACGAGTATCGCTTGCATCCGGTTCTCTTTGATGGCGCCCTGCAAATCTTTTCCGCCGGGGCGGCAACGATGGAAGGACGAAGCGCGGGCCTGCAACTCCCGGTCCGCTTCGCGAGAATTTTGTATCTTCGCTCACCCGGATCTTCCAGCCTGGTGCGGGCTGGTGTGCGTGAAGCGAACGACGAACTCGTCGAAGGCAACCTCGATCTTTATGATGAAAAGGGCCGGCCCTGTGTCCGCATTGATGGCTTCCGTTCGGTCAGCGTGGAGGGCGCACGGCGTTCCGGCCGGACCGGAAAAGGTCGCGACCTGATCTATCACGTCGCGTGGGAAAAAACCGCGGCCGCGGCCAGGCCCGCGCGGCAAGCGCCGGTGCCGTTAGACCGTCTGCGCCAAGTGGCCCAGCAGGCGCTGGATGAAGTTCTCGACATGCGGGGGCGGGTCCATCTCCAAGACGCCGGCACCGCCGGAGACAAACTAACCGAGGCGCAAATCGCCCGCGGCTTGCGCGCGATGGGCGCCGGAACCAGTAGCGATGGATCGTTTAGTGCAGACTCGCTCGGCGTGTCAGGATCAATGAAGCCGGCGTTCGCGCAGTTAATCGCCAGCCTCGTGCAGGACAACCTGCTGACCAAAGAAGGCGACGGCTATCGGCCAACGCCGGCGTTCATAACTGCGGCGGATTCCACGCCAGCATCGTTTCGCGCCGGCGTCTTGAATCACCCTGGCCATTTGCCGGAGGCCCTTCTGAGCGCGGCCATCTGCGCGGAACTCGGTCCCATCCTGCGGGGCGAGAAGGATGCGGTGCAGGTCCTGTTTGCCAGCGGCGGCTCGGATATTCTCGATCACTTTTACGGGGACGGTCTGATCACCAGCCCGTGGCTGGGGGCGATCGCTTCGGCCGTGAAGGAGGCCGCTCGTCAGCTTCCGGAGGGGCGCGGATTGCGCATCCTGGAGATCGGTGCGGGCACGGGTGGACTGGCGTCGCAGGTGCTTCCGCTGCTCGAGCGCGGCCTTCATTCCTATGTCTTCAGTGACGTGTCCCCAATGTTTTTTCCCGGCGCGAAACAGAAGCTAGCGGCCTACCCCGAAGTCGAATGCAAAGTCTTCGATCTTGAAAAGCCAGCCATCGAGCAGGACCTCGCGGCGGGCACCTTCGACCTCATCCTCGGCACCAACGTGGTCCACGCGGTCAGCGATGTGCGGGGGGCGTTGCGCAATATCCATGACCTGCTCGCACCTGGTGGCAGTTTGTTGTTCGTCGATGTCGCGACCCCGCATTTGTGGTTGAACGCGGTCTTTGGCCTTACGAGCGGCTGGTGGCGTCTCACCGATCGCGATCTGCGTCCCCATCATCCGTTGCTCCAGCGGCCGCAATGGGAAGAAGCGCTGCGCGATTCGGGTTTCAGCGAGACGGCATCCCTCGCTGGACTGGTTCACGCGCAGGGCGGCGAAAGCCTCATCGGTCTCATGGCGCGCAAGGACTGGATCGAGCCCGCAGTGATGGCTCCGGCGGTCTGGGCGACGCCCGCGGAAAAATCATGGCTCGTGTTTGCGGATGCGTCCGGGCTCGGCGATCGGCTCGCGGTGCAGCTCCGGGCCAGTGGCGTTCGTTGTCGCGTGGCTCATCGGGGCGAGGCTTTTGCGAATGAGGAGAACGAAACGTTCACCCTCCGCCCCGAGGCATCCGAGGATTGGAAACAGTTGCTCGAGACGTGTGTCGAAGAGCCTCCGCAACGCATCGTTTTCCTGTGGAGTTTGGACGAAATCACGCCGGGGTCTGGCGAGGACGCCAGCTTGTTCGGCAGCGATGCTTTGTTGCACCTGTTGCAGGCGTTGGAAGTGCTCGGGCCAATGACCAAGCTGCGCCTCGATTTGGTGACACGGGGCGCGCAGGCCGTCGGGCGCGATCATGTCGTAACGGTCGGGCAGGCGCCGGTCATCGGACTTTTGCGCGTCGCGTCGAACGAATACACCAACATTAGCTGCCGCAGCATCGACCTTCCGCCCGCCGTCTCGGCCGCCAACGAGGTCGGGCTCTGGGATGAGCTGTTCCGGAACGACGCCGAATCCGAAGTCGCTTTCCGCGGCGAGGCCCGCTACGTCCGGCGCATCGATCGCGGTCTACCGCGTCGCGAAGAGTGGCTCGCCCCTTCGGTGCCGTTGCGCTTGGAATCGCTCGAGCGCGGGCTTCTCAGCTCGCTGCGTTTGGTTCCGTTCGCGCTTCCGCCGTGCGGTCCGGGCCAGGTGGTGATCGAAGTGAAAGCCGCCGGCATGAATTTCCGCGACGTGCTCAAGGCGCTCGCGCTTTATCCGGCGGAGACGGCGGATGCGCGCATCTACGGCGACGAAGTGGCCGGTGTCGTTAAAGCCGTGGGCAGCGGCGTGACCGAGGTGGCGCCGGGAGACCGGGTTTTTGGTCTCGCTGTTTTCGGTCTCGCGACGCATGCGATGGCGCGCGGCGGCGATTTGCGACCGATCCCTGCCGGGTTGTCCTTTGAAGAAGCAGCGACGTTGCCGGTCGTCTTCATGACTTCGTGGCACGCGTTGAAAACCGTGGCCCACCTGGAAGCGGGCGAGCGCGTGCTCATACACGCTGGCGCCGGCGGGGTCGGGATGGCGGCGATCCAAATCGCGCATCATCTCGGCGCGGAAGTGATCGCGAGCGCAGGTAGCCCTGCGAAACGGGAACTGCTTCGGGTCCTTGGCGTCAAACACGTGATCGATTCACGGCACGGCGACTTCGCGGAATCGGTCATGGAAATCACGAACGGCAAAGGCGTCGACGTGGTCCTCAATGCGCTCGCCGCCGAAGCCATCCCGATGGGGCTTTCGTGCCTCGCGCCGTTTGGCCGGTTCGTCGAAATCGGGAAGCGTGACATTTATCAGAACTCGCGGATTCCGCTCTGGCCGATGCGCAAAAACGCCTCCTTCCATGTCGTGGCGATGGACGCGATCTTTACCGGCGACGAAGAGCAGACCCGCCGGCTGCTGGGAACAATTTCCGACTTGGTCGAGCAACGCGCGCTACGTCCGTTGCAGTTCCGGGCGTTCCCGGCCTGTCGCCTGGATGCGGCTTTCCGTTGGATGGCGCAGGGGAAACATACCGGCAAAGTGGTGGTGGCATTTCCGGAGCCGTTCGTCGCCCGGCGCGGCGAGCCGCTGGCACCGGGTTTCGAGGTGAAGCCGGATGGCGCTTACCTGATCACGGGCGCGTTTGGCGGCTTCGGCAAAGTATTAGCGCAATGGCTGGCCGATCGCGGCGCTCGTCATCTCGTGCTCGCCGGTCGAAGCGGAGCGGCAACACCCGACGCGGAAGAATTTCTCACCAAGTTGCGCGCACGCGGCGTGGACGCGCAGGTCGTGCGGGCCGATGTCGGGTCGCCGGGGGACGTGCAACGTTTGTTCGCGGAGATCGCAGCGGCCGGCCATCCACTCAAGGGCGTGTTCCACCTCGCGATGGTGATCGACGACGCTCCGCTCGCCTCGCTCACCCGCGAAAGGATGCGCACTGTGCTAGCGCCGAAAGCGCAAGGCGCCTGGCTGCTGCACGAAGGCACGCTCGGCCTGGACCTCGATTGCTTCGTTCTGTTCTCGAGCGTCTCGAGCGTTTTCGGCAGTCCGGCCCAGGGCAACTACGCGGCGGCCAATGCGTTTCTCGATGCGCTCGCGCATCATCGCCACGCGCTCGGATTGCCCGCGCTCGCGATCAACTGGGGCGCACTTGGCGGCGAGGGCTACGTGGCGCGCAACGAGCGCGTCGCAGAATATCTCTCCCGTCTCGGTCTCGCGCCTCTCACCCCCGACGAGTTGATCATGCTGCTGGAGTCGTTCCTTTCCGCCGGCGCGGCGCAGGCGATGGGCTTGCGGGTGGACTGGTCGAAATGGGAGAAATCGTTCCGCGGCCTGCAGGATTCGCCTTTGCTGGAGAACGTCATTGTCGCCGGCGCCGACGGCGCTGAAACCGGCGGTGCGAAAAATAACTGGGCGCTGAAAATCGAGGGTGCCGCGCCTGAAGCACGCGAGGCCATCATCGGAGAGGCCGTGCGCGATGTGGTCGGTTCCGTTCTGCGGATAAAACCGGAGAGCCTGCGCGCCGATCAGCCGTTGACCGATCTCGGACTCGATTCGCTCATGGCCGTCGAGATTGAAAACTCGCTCGAATCCGCCATCGGGGTGGCTCTGCCGCCAGCAAGCCTCATGCGCGCTCGCACCATTGGTCAGATCGTGACCTTGATCGCCGAGCACGTTGGCGGAACCGCGGAAGCCAATGCGCCCGCTCCCGCGCCACCGGTGGAGACCACAGCGGTGGAGGCCGTGGATTTGGAAACGCTCTCCGACGAAGACATCGACCGCCTGCTCGGCGATGACGTGGCCATGGAAATCAATGCGCCGGAAGTGCGCGCCTAACGACGCGCCATGTCCGAAGACAAACGTGCGCGTTTAAAAGAGTGGCTGGCGAGTGGCGAAGCGCGCCTCGAGCCGTTGACCTTTCCGCAACGCGAACTCTGGGAGGCGGCGCCGTTGCCGGTGACGGATGTCTCCAACCACATCTGCACCACCATCCATGCGCGGGGGGCTCTGACGCCGGAGGGCGCCGAGGCGGCCTTACAAAAAGTCGTGGACCGGCAAGAGGTCTTTCGGCTCTCGTTTCTTCCCGGCAAGGAACAGCCGACGCAATTGATCCGCAGCACGGGCAAGCCGGTCTTCTCGTTTCGCGAGCTCCCAGCCGGACAGCGTGAGCCGGAAGCAATCGAGGAACTGGCGCGGGAAGTTTTCCGCCAACCTTTCGATCTGTTGCGCGGTCCGCTCTACCGCGTGGAGATGTTCCGGCGCGGCGCGGACGATCACGTGCTCGCCTTCGCGATTCATCATGCGATTGCCGATGGCTGGTCGTTAGGCGTTTTCTTTCAAGATCTGGTCGCGGCTTACATCGAATGGATGCGGGGCGACTCCAATGGTCATCGTCCGGTGCCGCTTTCCTACTCGCAGTGGGGCGCGGCCGAACGGGCTTTCTGGCAGCCTGCGGAATTGGAACGCCGCGCCACCTTTTGGAAATCCAATCTCGCCGGGACTCGCCGGCTCTGGAATTCGCCGGCCAAACCCGCAGAAACTCTGGGAGAGCGGGAACGCTGGGTCTCGCTCGTCCCGCCGGATCTCGGCCGCGCAGTGCGGGAACTGGCCCGCCAAAACGGCGCAACTCTTTTCAGCACGCTCCTCGCGGCCTTCCAGATCGCGCTCTCCGAATGGACCGGCGAAGACGACATCCTCGTCGGGACGCCGGTGGCGAATCGAGGCAAGCAGGCCGTCCGCGAGACGATGGGTTCCTTTGCCGGGGTGGTGCCGCTGCGCGGTCGGGTCGAGCACGGTCGGAACTTTTCCGACACGCTGCGAACCGTGCACGAAGAGACGGTCGATTCCTTCGCCAACGCCATGCCTTTTGCCGAACTCGTGCGAGCTTTGGGCGAACCGGTTTCGCCGGGGCGCAATCCAGTTTTCGAGGTCCGTTTCGCGCTCCAAAACCATCCCGCTGCCGATGCCGCGGTGCCGAGTCTTTCGCTCCAACTGCGGATACGCTCGACCGGCACGGCCCGCTTCGATCTCGGCTGCGAAATTAATGAAGACGGCGAAGGACTGGAGGTCGGCTGGCTCTTTCGGCGGGACCTGTTTGGCATTGCTGATATCCGGAAGCTGGGTGACCTATACCAGGCCGTGCTGGCCAGCGTTTGCCGCTCTCCGGCAACCCGCGCCCCCGCCTCCTTGGAGAGCTGCGCGAGCAATTAATTTATGAGAACTTCATCAGAATCAATCGAGGAACCGCACTGGGTCAGCCGTTCGGCTTACCAGGTTGTTACCATCCTCTTTCTCGCCAGCGAGATCGCGCTCGCCGCGGTCCTGTATCAGCGCGCTTCCATGTGGTGGGTGGCGGCGTTGGTCCTGCTCATCAGCCATCTCATGCACGGCTCGCTTGTTGGTTTTCATGAAGCGTCCCACGGCCTGCTTCGGCGCAACCGCCGCTTCAACGAAGTGAACGGTGTCTTCCTCGGCATCCTCAGTTTCATGAGCTTTAGCCTCTACCGCGCCGCGCATCAGACCCATCACGCGAATCTCGGTACCGAGCGCGACGAAGAGCTTTGGCCGTTCGTCCTGACCCACATGCCGCGCTGGAAACGGGTGCTCGCTGCGTTTCTCGAGCTTTGCGCCGGCCTCCTCTTCACGCCGTTTTTATTTCAACGCACTTTTTTGCGTAAGGGTTCGCCGATTCGGCAAAAGAAAGTGCGCAAGCGGATCTGGACCGAGATGATCACGATCGCCGCCGTCTGGGTCGCCATCCTCGTCGCGGTCGCCTACTTCCAAGTCGGGCGCTATTTCCTTTGGATGTATTTGGCGCCCGCGATCATCGCGGCAAATCTGCAAAGCTGGCGCAAATACATCGAGCACGTCGGGCTCGACGGGAACACGGTCAACAGCTCCACCCGCAGCATTGTCGCGGATGGCTGGGGCGGCCGGCTCGTCTCGTTCTCGTTGCTCCACGAGCCTTTTCATGGCGTGCACCACAAACGCACCGGGTTGCCGCATGCGGAGCTGCCGCAATTCGCGGCCGACCTCCAGCCTGTCGCGGCGGAAGAACGGCCCCCTTTCCGAAGCTATCGCCACGCCCTCTCGGATCTGGTCCGTCAGCTTCCGGATCCACGTGTCGGTGCTCAATGGCGCACCGCCAAGGAATCAACCGAGTGGCCCGCGGGGAACGCCGTTCGATCCTAACCGTTTCCGCTCTCCCTGCCGGTAGAGAAAGTTCCAGCTGCATCGCACCATGAAATCGAAAATCGTCCTCTTATTTGCCGCTCTCGCGCTCCTCGCGCCTTGGCCCGCAGCGGCGGTGGAAGTGACCGAATTCGAAGGCACGACACATGGTTTTCCATCGATGCTGGACGCGAATGGAAAAAAGATCGCCGACGGCGAATTCATTCAGGAGGTCGAGGATGGACGCCTTTCCATCACCCTCAAATACCGTTTCAAACACGGCGGTTCTCGCACGGAAGAGAAAGCCGTCTTCCGGCAAAAACCCGAGCTCATCCAGGAAGAATGGTCATGGCGCGAACTGAAAGACGGAGACGTCGTGCGTCAGTATGCGGTTGATTTTAAAACCCAAACTGCCACCGCGAAAAAAACTGAGAACGGCGAGAAGAAAGAGTGGTCCGAAAAAATTGAGGTGAAGCCGGGCCAGACGTTTGTTGGCTACGGTTTCATGATCGCGGTGCAAAATCTCCGAGCCCGTCTCGTCCAAGGCGAAACGATCGAACTACAGGCGATTGGTTTCACCCCGTCGCCGAAGGTGGTGACGGTGAAGATCACGCACGCCGGCCCCGAGCAAATGGAGATGGCTGATCGGAGGCCGCACGGCGACCACTTCGTCCTTCAGCCCCAAATCCCGGCGATTGCCAAATTATTCGTCAAGGTGCCCGACACGCACATCTGGCTGACCCAGCCACCGGCCGAATTTCTTCGCTTTGAAGGGCCGCTGCTGGAGCCCAGCGATCCCATCATTCGGGTCGATCTCCTTTCCGGGGCGGAGAGCGGCCCCGCCAGCCCGGTCAAGAAGAGCGACGCTCGTTAGGCTAGTCGCGCTCTTCGGTTTGCTTGGCCTATTTATCGCGATTCGCTTATGCCGCGCTCAGAGCCGTCGAATTGATTTGATTCCGCGGTCTTGAAAAAACCGCAATACTAACAAGCCATGGCTGCTTCCACAGGTTTATCCCGAAGCGGCGTCTAAACATTCTACTCGCCCATCGCGAACGTTCAGATTTCGCGCAAAAGCCCCGTTTTCTGCTGGTAGAACCCGCATTTTTCTGAAACGAAAAAGATGTTTCGAAATCGACGATTTTGAAATCCTAAGTCTGGCGCGTCTGCCCATTTCGCCACCCCGGCCAGGAAGCGCTGCTGAAAGGGCCATCGTTGGTGCTTTATGCTTTTACGAACCAGTCAGGGCGTCTTCTTCGCGTCCTGGTAATAAAGAACCTTCACCTTCTCCAGAGTAACGAGCCCGCCGCCCATGATTTCTTCCAAGACTGGCAACAGCGTGTTTATTTTGTCTTCGCTATCGACTATTTCAATGATAATCGGCAAATCCATCGAGAGCCGCAGGATCTTTGCCGTATGCATCCGGCTTGATTTTCCGAAGCCCATTGGCCCCCGAAGAACCGTCGCGCCCGCGAGATGCAGCTCTCGCGCTTTCATCACAATGGCTTCGTAAAGAGGCTGGTGATGCCAGCGATCCCCTTCGCCGATAAAGATCCGCAACAACGTCGCATCTTTTGGAACTTCCATATCTTAATCTCCTAAGCGGAACGAAATAGTAGAGCGCATACCCGGCCGAGCCAAACGGCAACCAGACAGCAGACCAGCGACAGCACCGCATTTAATCCGGCCCTTAAAAAGTCTCCTTCCCGCACGAGATCGAGCGTTTGCAGACTGAAAGAAGAAAAGGTCGTATAGCCGCCACAGACACCGATCATAAAAAACTGGCGCGACATCGGTGTTACCAGAAAGGTCCCGCCCGGTTCGGTAAGAGTAGCAAAAAAGCCGATAATGAACGAGCCCGTCACGTTCACGGCCAGGGTGCCAAGCGGAAAGAACTCGCCAAAATGCCGGGCCACAGCGCCAGAAACCCAAAAGCGCGCTCCCGTTCCCAGCGCGCCGCCGAGCATTACCCAGATGTATGTGAACATAAAAAACTCTTACCACCGCCTCCACGGCATTGGTAGGAGTCATCAGCTCAGGCGGTTTTCTCTTAGGAGGCGGTAAACCCCATTACCGCTTCGCCAGCTTAAAATCCGGATTCGCCTGGGTCAAAGGCATTCGCAAGTCTTCCGGATTGCTCCCCTAGGTCCTAGGTCTGCGAACGCAAAACGCGCAAGCATCTGCAAAACCCCTTCGCGTTGACTTTGCCGAATCCATGTTTATTCGTCTCAACCCCGATGAAGTTCCGTTCTCACCAATCCACCCTGCGTCTGCTCGCTGCTTGCGCGATGCTTTTGTTCGTCGGCGATCTGGCAGCGGATGCGCTGGCGGATTTGAGCGGAGCTCACTGCGCGACTGAATCTTCGCAATCGGCGCCCGACCACGAGCAGGCTCCCTGTTCCCATTGCGCGTGCGCGACCCACGCCGGCGCCGTGGCCATCGCTGATGACGCGATACGGCTGGGAAGAAATCTGGCCGCCACCGCGCGTTTGCTTGGGGTCGATGAAGCCACCCCGCCGCGGCGGCCCGCTTCGATCGATTACCCCCCTCAACTCGCTTAATCCCTGAGCACAGGCGCGGTCTGCCCGCGTCTCTCGCCGCTCGGGTTCTCTCGCTAGTCAGTCCTGGCGCAGTCGCGCTTGGTCTGATCGCACTCTCGCTTTTGTCTCTTTTTTCCTCGCATGCCTTTTCATCATTACATTCTAAAACTTTCGATCGCGGCGCTCTTTGCGGCCGCCGCGACCGCTCGCGCAGAAACACTCGAGCACATCACCGCCGAAGCGCTGCTGCATAACCCCGAGCTCCAGGTGCTCGAGCAAAGTATCGCCGCCGCGCGCGGCCGCGTGACCAGCGCCCGGACTTTTGCGAATCCCGAATTAACGATCGCGCCGGGCCTGCGCCGGAGCCGTGACGGGAACGAGCGCACCAGTGAGTTCCACGGCGAACTGTCGCTCAGCCAGCTCTTCGAATTCCCCGGGAAACGCGCGCTCGAAACCGCGATCGCGCAAGGGAACGTCGAGCTGGCGGAACTCGCACGCGAAGCGTTCCGATTCCAAATCCGC
Source organism: Chthoniobacterales bacterium (assembly GCA_038258245.1). GTDB lineage: Bacteria > Verrucomicrobiota > Verrucomicrobiia > Chthoniobacterales > UBA10450 > JBBSQB01. Next base: position 54,398 of record JBBSQB010000009.1, on the reverse strand, counting down.
GCCCGTGTCCGCCACGCCGTCTTTGATTTTGTTGCTGCGCGAAAAATTGGAGAAGTCCGGTCGGAGCAGGCCGAATCCGCGGAGACGTTTGCGGAATCGGCGAGCCGCCGCGTCGCCGCCGGCTACGGCTCGGATTTTGAATCGCTTAAGGGCGAGGCGGAACGAATCGCCGCGCAGAAATCTCTCCTGCAAGCGCGCGGCCGCATGACGACAGCGCGCATCACGCTCAACACTTTGATGGGCCGCGCGCCGGACGCGCCGCTGACCCTGGCGGGCGATTTGGAGAAAGGGCGGACGCGCGGGTCGCGTACGGATTTTGTGGCTTTGGCGCTGGCTCGCAATCCAGCACTGCGCACGCAGTTGCGGCAGGCGGAGCTGGCCGGTTTGCAATTGCGCTCGACGCGTTTCGGTCGTCGGCCCGATGTCGCGATCGGGCCGCAAATCGAGTACACGAAAGACGAACAAACCTTCGGAATTTCCGCCACGGTCGCGCTGCCGTTTTGGGATCGGAAGAAAGGCGAGATCGCCACCGCCACCGCGGAAGAGCGCAAGGCCATCGCCGCGATTGAGAAGACGCGCGCCGAAATTCTCGCGCAAGTCACGCAAGCCGTGGCCGACCTCGAGAGCGCGCAAAGCCAGCTCGCTCTCTACACGCCGGCGTTTCTCCAGAATCTAAAAAAACTCACCGCCCAGGCCGAAAAAGGCTACGCCCAAAACACCACCACGCTCCTCATCTACCTGGACGCGAAGCGCACCTCCTTCGACACGCTGGCCGATTACTACGAAGCCCTTGCGCACGTCGCGAAAGCGCGTGCCGAGCTGGAATCGGCGGTCGGCGTTCCGCTCGAACTCAATCCCTGAAATCTTATGAAGACACCTCACCGCATCGCGCTCGCCCTCGCGCTCATCGTTCTCGCCGGTTGCTCGAAAAGCGAAACGGCCGAGACGCCGGAAACAACCGCGCCGCACGAGCCGAACATCGTCGTTTTGACGAAGGAAAATCTCGCGCACATCGATCTCCAAACCGAAACCGTGGCCTCCGGCAATATCGACACGACGTTGAAAGCGGCCGGACGCGTGAGCGAGAACCTGAACAAGACGGCCAGGATTTCGAGCACGCTCGAAGGTCGTCTCGTTAGGCTAATCTTCGATCTGAACGATCGCGTCCGCGCCGGCGACATTCTCGCGCTCTTGGAAACGCCGGAGCTGCTTGGCCGCCCGCTCGAACTCAAGGCGCCGATCGACGGCGTGATCATCGATCGCCGCGCCACGGTGGGCGAGCTGGTCAGCAAGGAAAAGGAAATCTACGTAATCAGCGACCCGAACGACTTGTGGGTGATCGCGGAGGTGAAGGAGCGCGATATCGGGCTGGTCCAGGTCGGGCAGAAGGCAACGTTTTTCGTGATCGCGTATCCCGGCGAAATATTTCGCGGCCAGGTCGTGCGCCTAGGCAACCAGGTGGAAACGGCTTCGCGCACGCTCGAGGTGCGGATCGAAGCGGCCAACGCCGATGGCCGGTTGAAGGCCGGCATGTTCGCCGATGTCGAGATTGTCACCACCACACTGCGCGATGTGGTCGTGATTCCCGACCACGCGGTGCAGACGGAGGAGGATAAACAAATCGTGTTCGTCGCTCTGGATGGGAACCGATTTGAAAAGCGCGTCGTGCAACTCGGCCGCGCGCAACGCGGGCGCACCCAGGTGATCGCGGGCGTGAAGGCGGGCGAACGGCTCGTTACGCAAGGCGGCTTCGTTCTCAAGTCGGAGATGTTGAAGGGCGAACTCGGAGAGGAATAGCGCGTGATCGATTCCATCCTGAATTTTTCGGTGCGCCAGCGCATGCTGGTCATTCTCGCGGCTGTCATCCTGACCGGTTTCGGTTTGCTCTCGCTTCGGCAAATCCCGATCGACGCGTTTCCCGACGTTACCAACGTGCAGGTGCAGGTGCTCGCCTCGGCCGGCGGAATGTCGCCGCCCGAAATGGAAAAACTGGTGACGCGGCCAATCGAAATTCAAATGGGCGGACTGCCGCGCCTGACGGAAATTCGTTCGGTTTCCAAGATCGGCCTCTGCGCGATAACGATCGTTTTTGAAGATGGAGTGAACGATTACTTTGCGCGGCAGCTCGTCGCGGAACGGCTGGCCGGAGCGCGCGCGAGTTTGCCCGCCGGCATCGAAGTTTCGCTCGGCCCCATCACGACTGGATTGGGCGAGGTCTTCCAGTACACACTCGTTAGCCAGAACCCGAAATACGACGCGACCGAGCTGCGCACCATCCAGGATTACATCGTTAGGCCGCTCCTCCGCACCGTGCCGGGCGTGACCGATGTGAATTCCTTCGGCGGTCTCGTTAAACAATTCCAGGTGATCATCAATCCCGATCGTCTCACATCGTTAGGCGTTTCCATCCAACAGGTCTTCGAGGCGCTCACCCGCAACAATGCCAACGCGAGCGGCAACTTCATTGAGCATCAATCGGAGCAATACGTCGTGCGCGGACTCGGCCTGGTGAAGAGCACGGCGGACATCGAGAACATCATCGTCGCCACGCACGAGCACGCGCCGATCTACGTGCGCGACGTCGCCACGGTCACGATCGGCGCCGAGTTGCGCCAGGGCGCGGTGACGATGAACGGCCAGGGCGAAGTGGTCGCTGGCATCGTGCTCATGCTCAAAGGCGCGAGCGGCCGCGACGTCGTGAACGCCGTCAAAGAAAAGCTGCCCGCCATCCAGAAAGCGCTCCCCAAAGGCGTGCAGCTCGTGCCGTTCTACGACCGCACGGATCTGGTCAAGAAAGCGATCCACACCGTCACCAAAGCGCTGGGCGAAGGCGCCGTCTTCGTGCTCATCATCCTGATCGTGCTGCTGGCCGACGTGCGCAGCGCCCTCATTGTCACCCTCGTCCTGCCGCTCTCCGCGCTCTTCGCTTTCATCATGATGAAGTGGTGGGGTTTGAGCGCGAATCTGATGTCGTTAGGCGGATTGGCCATCGGCATCGGCATGATGGTTGATGGCGCGGTCGTGATGGTGGAAAACATCCACCGCCATCTCACGGCGGATCCGCCTGAGCCGCGCGGAAAAGTGGAGACGATCCGGCGCGCCGCTCAAGAAGTCGGCCGGCCGATCGTGTTCGGGATTCTCATCATCATTATCGTCTTTCTGCCGCTCTTCACCTTGCAGGGATTCGAAGGAAAAATGTTCGCACCGCTCGCTTTCACCATCTCGTTTGCGCTGCTCGGCTCGCTCATTTTGTCGCTCACCCTCGTGCCGATGCTTTGCACGTTTCTCCTCAAACAGAAGCCGCACGCGACGGAGCCGGTGCACATCCGCTGGTTGAAAGACGGCTATAGCCAGCTGCTTGCGCCCTGCGTGCGACGGCCGTGGATCGTAGTCCTTTCGGCGGTCACCGCGCTCGCCGGATCGTTCGCGCTCCTGCCGCTCATCGGCACCGAATTTCTTCCCGCGCTCGATGAAGGATCGATTGCGGTGCAGACCTTTCGCCTGCCCAGTATCTCGCTGCCGCAATCGCTCGACCTGCAAACGCGCGCCGAGAAAATCCTGAAACAGTTCCCGGAAGTCATCGACGTCGTTTCGAAAACGGGGCGTGCCGATATCGCCTCCGATCCGATGGGCGTGGAATTGAGCGATGTCATCGTGACCCTGCGACCGCACCAGGAATGGACGACGACGCGATCGAAGGAAGACCTGGTCGCGCAAATGCGCGACGCGCTCGCCACCTTGCCCGGGGTCGCCGCCAGCTTCTCGCAACCGATCGCGTTGCGCGTCGACGAACTGGTCAGCGGCGTGAAGTCCGCCATCGGCATCAAGATTTTCGGCGACGATCTTGATGTCTTGAAAGACAAGGGCGACGGGGTCGCGCGCATCCTGCAAACCGTGCGGGGTGCGGCCGACGTGAATGTCGAAAAAGTGAGCGGCCTCGCTTATTTGCAAATCGAAATCGATCGCGACACCATCGCGCGTTACGGCATCAACGTCGCCGACGTGCACGACGTGATCGAGACCGCCATCGGCGGGAAGGAAGCGAGCAAAATTTACGATGGCCTTAAGGTCTTCGGGTTGGCCGTGCGCTTTCCGGAAAACGCGCGCAACGACGTCGAATCAATCCGCGCCATTCTCATCCCATCGCCGCGCGGCGCCCTCATTCCGCTCGGCCAGCTCGCTCGTGTCGAAGTGACTGAAGGTCCGGCGCAGATCAGTCGCGAGATGGGCCAGCGCCGCATCGTCATCGAGTGCAACGTGACCGATCGCGACATCGGCAGTTTCGTGCAGGAAGCGCAGCGGAAGATCGACGACGCCGTGAAATTGCCGCCCGGTTATCTCATGACCTGGGGCGGTCAGTTTGAAAATCAACAGCGCGCCATGGCCCGCTTCGCCATCGTCGTTCCGATCACGCTCGCCGCTATTTTCCTGCTTCTCTTCAGCTCGTTCCAATCCATCAAACAAGCGGTCCTCATCATCCTCAACATCCCCTTCGCGCTCAGCGGCGGAATCCTCGCGCTCGTTATTGGAAACTTTAACCTGAGTGTGAGCGCCAGCGTTGGCTTCATCGCCTTGTTCGGCGTCGCCGTCCTGAACGGCGTCGTCATGGTCAGCTACTTCAACGAACTGCGCCGTGCTGGCGTCGACCTCGAGACAGCCGTCCTTCAAGGCGCCATCTTGCGATTGCGCCCAGTTTTGATCACCGCATCGGTGGCGGCCTTGGGTTTAATCCCTCTGCTCTTTGCCACTGGGCCCGGCAGTGAGATACAAAAGCCGCTTGCGGCCGTCGTCATCGGCGGCCTCATCAGCTCCACCTTGCTCACCCTGTTCATTCTGCCCACGCTCTACCGCGTCTTCGAGAAGCGGACCGCCACAAACCGGCGGCCTGGCGGCGCGTAGGGAATATCTCTAGAGCTCCGATTGTTTCGATTTCGCGCATTGCCTGATCATAGAGCCGGGAACCGCCCGGATTGGATCGAAGCGAAGAACAATCCGAGACCGACGGAAGCGAATGCCTTGCATGTCACTGGAATAAATACACTTCCAGCAACTCCCACGTTGGTTGAATCCTGCCGCTGAGCCGGCCGCGCAATTCATCAAGCAAGCGCTGCCTGAAGACGTGCCGACACCCCGAAAAAACTGAGCGTATGAAAAAGCAAACAAATCAGATCAAACGCGTATGGATCAAACCAGAGATCGTTTTGTGCCTGGCGATCGTCTGTTCCATCCAACTTGCCGGCGCAACGCAGCCTCCCAGCGACAAGGGTGATGATATCGTCACCGGTGGCGATCTCGCTTTTATGAACGCCGCTGCACCCGGCGGACTGGCCGAAGTCGAACTCGGGAAGCTGGCCTTGGAGCGTGCGGCCGATCCTCAGGTCAAAAAGTTTGCGCAGCAGATGATCGAGGATCACTCGCTGGCGGCCAAGAAGCTGGAGCAATTGGCGCAGCTCAAGAAGGTGGAGCTTCCGCCGAGGATTTTGCCGGAGGCGAAGCAGACGAAAGAAAAATTATGAAGCTAAACGGCGAAAATTTCGACCGTGAATACGTCAAGACAATGGTGCAGATGCACGAAAAGGATGTAGCCGCTTTTGCAGCGGTCTCCAAAAACGCGACTGATGCGGACGTGAAAGCTTTCGCCGCCGCGACCACGCCGACGCTCGAGCATCACTTGGAAATGATCCGCGAAATCGCGAAAAGTATGAACGTGCCGGTGAAATAATTCACCCGTAAAACAAGAACGAGGAGAGAAAAAAATGGAAACGAGAATGATGGAAAACGACGTTACGGGAGGGTCGAAAAACAACTTGGAAAGAATCGGAGCGAGCGTGATTCGCTACGGATTAGTGGCGGTCCTGCTCTGGGTGGGGCTTTTGAAATTCACCGCTTACGAGGCCGAAGGGATTCAGGGTTTGGTGGCTAACTCGCCGCTTTTCTCGTGGGCGTATGGCGTGATGAGCGTGCGAAGTTTTTCGGCGGTGCTCGGGGTGATCGAGATTGTGCTTGGCATTTTGATTGCCCTCCGCGCCGTCTCGCCCAAGCTCTCCGCCTTCGGCAGCGTCGGCGCCGTCATCATGTTTCTTCTCACGCTCACCTTTCTCTTGAGCACGCCGGGCGTCTGGCAACCGGGCTACGGCTTTCCCTTCCTGTCGCCGATGCCGGGACAATTCCTCGCGAAAGACTTGCTGGCCTTGGGCGCCGCGCTCTGGACCGCGGGTGAAGCGCTTCGCGCCGCGAATCTAAGCGATTTTAGAACAGCGCGGAGTTAGTCGCCCTCTTTGGCTTATCCACGGTCCTGATTAGGGTTTCCGGCTTAGGCCGGGCTAGCTGAACGATGAATGGTGGTATAGCCCGGTTTCTCCTGAGGTCTTCAGCCGCTTTTTGTCGTGGGCCTGGACTTGCGTCGCGACGAAAGGCGCGCGCTTCTCGACAGCGTATAAGATTGACGTATAAGATGTGTTACTTGGAGGGTGAGATGGACTTCATTCTCCCTCGTCAATGCCGGTATAGCTCAGTTGGTAGAGCAGCTGATTTGTAATCAGCAGGTCGTCGGTTCGAGCCCGTCTGCCGGCTCCACCTGCCTATGCCGCTGCCAGCCAGCGACTCGCCGCTGTCACATCCTCATCGGTTAGGCCGTGGCTGGCGTTTACTTGTTCGAAGGTGACGGTCGCGCCGGCCCGTTCGAGTAAATCGACAAGTGAGCGCGCGTTCGTGAGTGGAACGATTGGATCGCGTAGGCCGCTGGAAATGAAAACGGGCACGTCGCGTAGTTGCGGCAATTGCTCCGGGACCAACGGAACCATCGGACGAAACAGGATGGCGGCCGCCAGAATTTCCGGACGCAAGAGCAACATGGCGCCCGCGATGTTCGCGCCATTGGAAAAACCGACGGCGATCAACTTGCGATCGGTAATTTCGTAGCGTTGTGCCATCGCGATGACGAAGTCGGCTAATTCATTAGTGCGCCGCCGCAGATCGGCTTCATCAAACACGCCTTCCGCGAGACGTCGAAAGAAACGCGGCATTCCGTTTTCCAAAACCTGACCGCGCGGACTGAGCAGCGCGGCGTGCGGATCGAGGTCGCGTCCGAGTGGAAGCAGATCGTTTTCATTTCCTCCTGTCCCGTGCAGCAACAGCAGCGTTCGCCCAGATTCGCCGGAGATGAAGCGGTGAATCAATTCGGTCGAGCCACTCATACGTTGGTTGATTCGCCTTTTTCGTGAAGCGAGGCGACACCGAACAGAAGAAGTGCGCTCATAAAATCATCCCGGTCACGCCATCTGATCGGACAATTCTTTCAGGATGACAAGGTGCTACGGCTGAAAGGCGTTGGCGGGGTGGCGGATATCGTCGGCTTCGGTGGCGTAGACGATGTCTTCGACAATGTTTTGGGCGTGGTCGCCGACACGCTCGAGATGGCGGGCGATGAAGATCAGGTTCATGAAATCGGGGATGCGGTCGGGTTGGGAGGACATGGCGAGGGTGAGGTCGTCGGCAAGATCGTGGTTCATCTGATCGATGTGGCGATCGCGCGTGTGCAAGGCGCGGGCGCGCGCGAAATCGCCATCAGCAAAGGCGCGCATGCTGGCGCGGAAGACTTCGCTGGCTTCGCGAAAGAGCGGGGCGAGGGAACTGGCGGCGGGAAGTTCGGGTTGATGGTTCAAGGCGCGGGCGCGGCGCGCGATCTGGACGGCTTGATCGCCAACGCGTTCGATGTTGTTCCCGACTTTCATGGTGGAAACGACCTGGCGCAGATCGGAGGCGACGGGCTGGAAACGGAGGAGCACTTCGATGCCGTCCTGGTCGATCTTTTTTTCGAGGGCGTCGACTTCGTCTTCGTCAGCAATGGTGATGGCGCATTGCTGGGCGTCGCGCTCAAGCAGGCAGTTCATGGCGTGAGCGAGATTGCGCTCAGCCAGGCTGGCCATCATGAGGACATCGGCGCGGAGCGATTCGAGGACTTCGTCGAATCCGTGCAGGATGTGTTTGCCGCGCAGCATGGGATCAACCAAATCGGCCGGTGATGTAATCCTCGGTTTGTTTTTCGCGGGGCTGACTGAAGAGCCGCGTGGTTTCATCGAATTCGATGAGCTCGCCAATGTAGAAGAAAGCGGTTTTATCGGAGACGCGGCTGGCCTGCTGCATGTTGTGCGTGACGATGACGATGGTGTAGTCGCGCTTCAGCTCGGTGATCAATTCCTCGACCTTCATGGTGGCGATGGGATCGAGGGCGGAGGCGGGTTCGTCCATGAGGAGCACTTCGGGTTCGACGGCGACGGCGCGCGCGATGCAAAGTCGTTGTTGCTGGCCGCCGGAGAGGCTCATGCCGGGTTTGCGCAGGTCGTCTTTCACTTCATCCCAGAGTGCGGCCATGCGGAGGGATTTCTCGAGGCGCTCGGCGAGGAGGCGACGGTTGCGCACGCCGTTGAGGCGCAACCCGACGAGGACGTTCTCGGCGATGGACATCGTTGGGAATGGATTCGATTTCTGGAAGACCATGCCGACGCGGCGCCTAACGACTGCGGGATCGGTGCCGGGTCCGTAAAGGTTTTCGCCATCGAAGAGGACTTCGCCTTCCACGCGGGTGCGCGGGACGAGTTCGTGCATGCGATTGAGACAACGGAGGAAGGTGGATTTGCCGCAACCGCTCGGGCCGATGATGGCGGTGACGGTTTTGGCCGAGATGTCGATGGTGACGTCGCGGATGGCCTGTTTTTCGCCGTACCAAATGGAGAGGTTTTTGACTTCGAAGGTGATGGCCGCTGGTCTGGCCGCAGCTTGGTCGTTGACTGGCGCGCTGGCCGTCGGGCGAGCGGTTGGCTTTTGAATCGGCATGGGCGTTTGGATCATCGCTGGAGTTTCCATTTTGGATTTACCCGGCCGTGCGCACGCGGGTGAGGAGGCGAACAATCATGTTGATGAAGAAGATGCCGACGACGAGGACGAGCGCGCCGGCCCAAGCCTGGCGATGCCAGTCGTCATACGGGGAGATGGCGTAGGAGAAAATTTGCAACGGGAGCGCGGCGATCGGTTCGGCCAGGTTGCGATTCCAAAAACGATTACCGAAAGCGGTGAAGAGAAGCGGCGCGGTCTCGCCGGCGACGCGGGCGAGCGCGAGCAGGATACCAGTGATGATGCCTTTCGACGCGGTCTTCATCACGATGTGGACGATGGTTTTCCAACGGCTCACACCGAGCGCGAGCGCGGCTTCGCGATAGCCGTTGGGAACGAGGAGCAATACTTCTTCGGTCGTGCGCATGATGAGCGGGATCATCATGAGACCGAGCGCGAGCCCGCCGGCGTAAGCGGAGAAGGAACGAAAGGTAATGACGACCAGGCCGTAAACGACCACGCCCCACGTGATGGAGGGCACGCCGTTCAAGACATCGGCGATGAAACGCAGCCAGGCATTTGCGCGATTGGAGCCGTACTCGGCCAGATAAACGCCGCCGAGCACGCCAATGGGAATGCCGATCAGTGCGGCCAGTCCGAGTAATTCCCCGGAGCCGACGATCGCGTTGGCCATGCCGCCGCCTTTTTCGCCGACCGGCGCAGGCAAGTGGACGAAGAAGTTCCAATTGACCGAGCTGGCTCCGCTTTTGAGCAGGTAGAAGAAGACGAGCGCGAGAGGCGCGATGACGAGCAACGCAGAGATGAAGGCGAGCGCAGAGGCGAGCCCGCTTTTCGCTTTGCGCCAGGTGTGTTGATTCCCGGTGGTCACGGTCATCATTGCACGGCGCGGGTGGTGGAAGTGGTGTTCATCGTCTTAAGCAAAACCTGCGCGATGAGATTGGCGATAATGGTGATGCCGAAGAGGACGAGGCCGATTTCAAAGAGCGCTTGCAAATAAAGATCGGAGGTCGCTTCGGTGAACTCGTTCGCGATCACGCTGGCCAGGGTGTAGCCGGGCTTGAGCAGCGAGAGCGCGATCTGCGGCGTGTTGCCGATCACCATGGTGACAGCCATCGTCTCGCCGAGCGCGCGGCCGAGCCCGAGAATAACCGCGCCGAACAATCCCTTCTTCGCGTAACTCAAAACGGCGATGCGCGTGACTTCCCAGCGGGTGGCGCCGAGCGCGTAAGCGGCTTCGCGTTGCAGGTTCGGCACGCTCCGCAAAATCTCGCGCGAAACGGAAGTGATGATAGGGAGAATCATGATGGCAATGATGATGCCACCGGCCAGCATGCTCACGCCGTAGATCGGGCCCGTGAAAAGGCCGGTCCAGCCGAAGTATTCCTTTAAGAATGGGAACGGATAATCACGCAGGAACGGGATCATAACGAAGATGCCCCAGAGACCGAGGATCACGCTCGGGATGGCGGCCAGCATTTCGATGAGAGAGGTAAGCGGTTGTCGAATCCAGAGCGGCGCGAGTTCCGTTAGGTAAACAGCGGTCGCGATGCTCAAGGGCACCGCGATGATGAGCGCGATGAGCGATGAAACGAGGGTGCCGTAGATGAAGGGTAACGCGCCGAATTGTTCCGCGACCGGATCCCAGGTCGATGTCCCTAGAAAATGGAAACCGAATTTCTGGATGGCGCGCGATGAGCCGCGCGCCAGTTGCCAACCGACGAGAAAGACAAGCAACACGACGATCAATGCCATGCTGAGCGTGAGCCACTCGAAAGCCTTATCGCCGAAACGCGAAGGCGGCTTCATAGCCAGCGCGGTCGGCGCCGCAATCACAGGAACAGAAGTGGCAGGCATTGAATTCCCTGGTAGGGACGGACCGCCGGGCCGTCCGCGTTACGCGGATAGTGACGCGCAACGCGCGGCGCGCCCGGCGGTCGCGCCCTACCTAATATTTGATCTCTTCGATGCGCTTGAGCACGCGTTGCTGCAAAGCGTCCGGCAGCGGCGCGTAGTCGAGATCTTTCGCCATTTCCTCGCCGTCTTTCTCCGCCCATTTCAAGAACTCGACGAGCTTCTTGCCTTTGGTCGCGTCTTTCTGCTGCTGGTAAACCAACAGCCAGGTCGCGCCCGCGATCGGGTAAGCATCTTTGCCCGGCGCATTCGTCATGGAGAAACGGAAGTCGTCCGGAATTTCCGCCGTGGCTAATGCCGCCGTCACGGAATCGAGGGACGCTTTCACAAACTCGCCGGCCTGATTTTTCAAATCGGCATACGACATCTTGTTTTGGATCGCATAGATCAACTCGACGTAACCAATCGAATTCGGCGTCTGCTTCACTTGGCCGGAAACGCCTTCGTTCCCTTTGCCACCCAAACCGACGGGCCAGCTAACCGAAGTGTTATTGCCGACTTTCGATTTCCAATCCGAGCTCACTTTGCTCAGGTAATCGGTGAAGATAAAAGTGGTGCCGCTGCCATCGGAACGATGCACGACCACGATGTCCGCGTCGGGCAATTTTGTGCCGGGGTTGAGCGCCGCGATCTTGGGATCGTTCCACTTCTTAATCTCGCCCATGTAAATGCCGGCAATGGTTTCGCCGTCGAGCTTCAACGCGGGATTGCCTTCGACGTTGTAAGTAATAACGACCGCGCCGGCGACCGTCGGGATGTGGAGCAACTTGCCCGACGCCTTGGCCAGGTTCGCATCGCTCATCGGGCCATCAGACGCGCCGAAGTCCACGGTCTGCGCCAGAATTTGCTTCTGTCCGCCGCCCGACCCGATCGATTGATAGTTAAAGCGGACGGAAGGATCGACCTTCGCGTAAGCGTCGAACCATTTTGAGTAAATCGGATACGGGAAGGTCGCTCCTGCGCCATTAATCGTCATCTGCGCCGAAGCAGTCACAGCCACGCCGAAGAAGAGGGCGCCGGCCAGAAAGCGGCGGCTAAATTGTTGGAATTTCATGATGCAAGAGCGTGTCGCAGCGCGACGATCCGAGCAAAGTGTTTACTGTTACGATTGCGTGACGGACGTCCCGCCAACAAAAAACCCGCTGAGATTTCTCCCAGCGGGTTCTTTTTAACCTAACCTGCGGCTGCTGCTTTATGGAATTGGAACGAAGCCGACCCGGCCAACAATTTTCTGGCCGGCTTTGCTGATCGTGAAATCGAGGAACTGCTTGGCCAATCCACTCGGCGCGCCGTTCGTGTAGTAGAACGTCGGGCGCGCGTAGGGATAGGTCTTGGCGTGCACGCTCTGCACCGAAGGCAAGGCACCATCGATGGACATGACTTTGATGCCGCTCGCTTTGGTGTAAGCCAGGCCGACGTAGCCGATGCCGGCCGGGTTTTTGCCCACTTCGGAAGCGATCTGCTCGTTGCCCGCCATCTTTTGCGCGCCGGAAGCGTAGTCGCGTTTCTTCATGGCCAGTTCCTTGAAGTCGGAATAGGTGCCCGAGGAAGTGTTACGCGTGTAGACGGAGATTTTCCCACCCGAACCGCCGACTGCGCTCCAATCGGTCACCTCACCGGTGAAGATTTGTTCGACCTGCTTTTTGGTCATGCCTTTGAGCGGATTCGCCGAGTTTACGATCACCGCGATGCCGTCGTAGGCGACAATCGTCGGTTTCATGTGCAAGCCCTTGCCAGTGGCAGTGGCCACTTCGGCGGGCTTGGCGCGGCGGCTGGCCATCCCAATTTGAGCGGTGCCATCGATGATGGCGGCGATGCCGGTGGTGGAACCTTCGGCCGCGATGTCAAAGGTGGTGCCAGGATGCTGGGCTTTGAATTGCTCGGCCAATTGCGGCACGAGTTTCGCGCCCAGCGTATCGGAGCCTTTGATGACGAGCCGATCCGCCTGCGCGTGCGCGGCGACGGCCAGGATCAAGGCCACTGCAATATGTTTGATCTTCATGAGGTCTTTTTCTGGTTAGTCGGATTGTTTCCTAGAACTTGACGCTGAGATCCGCCTGGAACACCTGGAAGCGGCGCAGCGGGTTGAGCGCGATGTCACCCGAGCCACCCGTGCCGAGACTGTTGTCCGCCGGCCAACCATAGGCATAGGTCAGGTTTGCGAAGACAGCGTCGCTGAGCGCGTAGCCGAAGGAGATGGCCGGGCCTTCCATGTTGACGCGGCTGTCGAAAACGTCTGAGTCGACCAGATTCGGATCGAGCGCGTACTGCTCGACGTGTTGATAGAAGGCTTTCAATTCCCAGTCGAATTGCTGTTTCAATTTTCCGATGCCGAGACCGATTTGGTAGGCATAACGCTGGTCGCCTTTATCCGGATGACCCGCCGCCGCCGCGCGATCGTCCGCGTCCAGGTTGACCGCGAAATCGCCGAATATCTTCATCGGCGTCTCGCCGAATTTCCAGCCAAACTCGCCCGGAATTTCCAGGACGAGCAGGCTATTGATTCCGTTTTGGTTCCGCGAATTGCGAACGCCGCCCGCATCGAGGATGTCGGGATCGCCCGAGAAGGTGCTGTTAAACGAATCGCCGTGGCCGGTGTAGTTGTAGATCGTGGGCGCCAGTTGCGCGTAGACGGCTTTGGTGAAGTGGACCTTCGCGCCGATCTGCCAGCCGAGGAGGAAGGCGTCGGTATGCGCAACGCCGCCGTTGCCAAGCGGATTGTCGGGGTTCACATCGTCGTAGAGGAACTGCCCGCAGTTGGCGAAGAGATCGATCGTCATGTTGCGCGGCTCCGAGCCGCCCGTGGTCGTCGTGATCGCCTTGCCATCCTTGTCATAAGCGGTGGTGGCTTCTCCCGGTCCGCCGCCGCCCATCGCGATGGAGAAGGTGTGTTTGTATTGCTCGGTCAGACCTTCGGGGTTGAGATCGCCGTCCCAAACCATCGAGCTGGTCACGAACGGATTCGACACTTTGCCGCCGGTCAATTTCAGATCGCGGAAGCCGGTGTAGCCGAGGTAAGCCTGGCCCACGTTCATGCCGTCGCTGCCCTTGCCAAACGGTCCGCTGTCGTCGCCAAAGGTGACGTTGGTGGAGCGGGGGTTGGTGCTCGTCTCGAGACGCAAACCGAAGAACCAATCATCGGTCAACTTGCCGCGAATGCCGAGACGCAGACGGTAACGCGCGCGGTTGCGTTGATAGGTATCATTCCGGCGATCGACGAGGTTGGGCGCGCCGGTTTCGCCGCTGCGCACTTCATAACGCACGCGGGCGTCGCCGTAGATTTCGAGTTCCGTGAGCGGGCTCGAGATTTTCAGTTTTCCGGCGGAAGTGCTGGCGGATTCCCGGGTGAGATCGGCCCGTACTTCTTCGGCTTCTTGATCGGTGATGAGATGTTTGCGCACCATCAGGTCGAGCAACGCGCCCGCATCCTGAGCGCGGGCCGCGGCACCGAGCAGGAAGCTCGCGGCGATGGCCAGGCAGGTAAATTTCGTAACAGACATTGTTTCTCCTTGAGTAGTTAGGTGATGAGGTTAATGCGCCGCAGTTGCCTCGTTAGGGCGGCGAAGTGAGGGCCTCGCGCTGCGACTAAGGTTTGTTTGATCGCGGCGAAGCTAGAAGGCGATTGTGACAACCGTGTGGCGCCAATGTAACAATCTGGTGAACTCGATCAGTCCCGGGTTTCGCCCCGGGCAGGCTCCGTCACACAAACGTAACCAAACGTCTTTTGCCTTCCGCCGGTCGCGTCGGTAGAAAAGCGGCGTCGACTCAAGCCTGCGCAACCAGGCACGACGAACATGAGTTCTTACCGCACAGGCTGGATTTCAGACATGCACCTCGGCACGCGCGGCGCGAACGCCGAAGCGCTCCTCGATTTTTTGCGCGACCACGATTTCGAAACGCTCTACATCGTGGGCGATCTCATCGATATCTGGCAATTGCGCCGCGGCATCTATTGGCCGCAATCGCATAACGACGTCATCCAAAAAATCCTGCGCAAAGCGCGCAAAGGGACGCGCGTCATTTATATCCCGGGCAATCATGATGACTTCCTGGCCAGCCATCTCGGCGCTTATGGCCAGGTGACGGTGCAGCGGCATGCTTTTCACAACACGGCGGATGGGCGCCGGTTGCTCGTCATTCACGGGCACGAACTCGATACCGTCGTGCAAAATATGCGCTGGCTCGCGCTCCTCGGCGATCTCGGTTACCAATTTCTCCTCTCGCTCAATCCGCTCGTGAATTTTTTCCGGCGCGTCTTCGGCTTCGGCTATTGGTCGCTTAGCAAATATGTGAAGAGCCGAGTGAAGGATGCGGTCAGCTACATCGGCGCTTACGAGCATGGGATTGTTCGTTACGCCGAGAAATATGCGGTGGCGGGAGTGGTGTGCGGCCACATCCATACGCCAGCCGTGCATCAGTTCGACGAGGTCTTCTATTACAACTGCGGCGATTGGGTGGAGAGCTGCTCGGCGCTGGTCGAGCATCACGATGGCCGGATCGAGTTGCTCAACAATCTGCGGCCCGATCCCTTTGCCGCCACGCCGCTCTGGCGCCGCGGTGTTACGCCCGCGCCGCTGAACCGGCTGCAAAGTTATGAGACGTCGCAAAGGTAAGGTGGACAATCACGACGACGCTTCGCCGGCGAAATCACTCGTCGATGACCTGGGCAAGTTGCGGCGCACTTTGCGCCAGACCGCGCGCGCATACACCCAGCGGCTCGATCAGGACATCGGCCTCGTCATAGAATGGGCGCACGACAATTCGACCAGTGGCGAACTGACGCGCACGCGGTTGCGCGATCTCGGCGACATGATCAGCCTGGTGCGCAAAGTGGAAGCGAAGCCGGAGAAAGGCCGCAAGAAGGACTTGAAGAAAATCGATGCGGTCGTGACCGATCTGCGCTTCTTCGTGGAGCGCGCGCAGAATTAGGCCTCGTTTCCTCACTTCCAAATCTTTCCCAGTTGCGCGAAACTGGCGCGATGGAATGCCCATTCACACACGGCAAGGAACCGGAATATTACGGCAGCTACCTCGCCGTCGAACAACTGCTCACCTTGCAGAAACCGGTCAGCGCGGCCGATGGCCAACTGCACGCGCACGACGAAATGCTCTTCATCGTCGTTCATCAAACCTACGAGCTTTGGTTCAAACAAATCCTGCACGAGCTCGACGCCTGCAAAAATGTGCTGAGAAAACCGGCGGCCGACGACGACGGCCCAGACATGAACGTGGTGGTGCATCGGCTCAAGCGCGTCGTCGAGATTTGGAAGCTGCTCAATCACCAGGTCGACGTGCTCGAGACGATGACGCCGCTCGATTTTCTCGACTTCCGCACTTCGCTGGAAGGCGCCTCCGGCTTCCAGAGCCTCCAGTTCCGCAAGATCGAAGCGACGCTCGGCCTGCGTCTCGAAAATCGTTTCCGGCCCGATTACTACAAGCACACCAACGTCGGCGGCTTTAACGAAACCGATTACAGCGAGATCACCGAGTTCGAGAAGGAGCCGTCGCTTTTGCAACTGGTCGAGCAATGGCTGGCGCGCACGCCGTTTTTCGAGGAGTCGTTCTGGGAAAATTGGGAAGGCGGGAAAGCGACTGATGAGGTAGTTGCAACGGCTTCGCCGTTTTGGCGGCGCTACCGAAAACTCTACGAGACGAGTCTAAGCGCGCGCGACGAACGGCCGGAATTGCTCGGCCGGTTCGACGAGATGTTTTTCGAAACGGGCGCGGGCGATTTCACACCACCTGCTTTGCGCGCGGCGCTCTTCATCATGCTCTACCGCGATGAGCCGCTCTTCCGTCTGCCGTTCGCGCTGCTCAATACATTGATCGAGATCGACGAGCAGCTCGCGACTTTTCGTTACCGGCATTTGCAGATGGTGCGACGCATGATCGGATCGCGCATCGGCACGGGCGGGAGCAGCGGCGAGCTTTATCTGCAAGGCGCGGTCAACAAGAACTACGTCTACAAAGAGCTGGCCGGCGTGATCACGTTCCTGATCGAGCGCCGCAATCTGCCGGCCTTGCCGGAGCGTTTGCACAAAGCGCTCCGCTTCAGCTTCGGCGACGCCGCCCCGCGCCAGCTGTAGCCGTTTCGCTGTGCGAAACGCGGGTATGGGCCAGGCCACGAGAGCGGGTTCCCTCGTTTCGCACAGCGAAACGGCTACAGGCTCCGCTTGCCAAAGTTGATGACGCGGGCGATCAGCGCGACGAAAGCAGCACACAAAATTTATTAACCCGCAGTTTGGGGACGATCAGTTCGATGAAGTGCTGCTGCGCATGCAGGTCATCCCGAGCGCAGCCGAAGGATTCCGTGGGCCACGAGAAGTCGTCTTTCTCGCTCGCTCCGCGCTGATAAACAGCCACGCGCCCGTTCTGGTGCGATAAATTCGTGATGTCGTCTCCGGCTGAGCTCTTCTGGAAGTGGCCGCTCGTTAGGCAAATTCTAGAGCGCAAAGACGGCACCGGCGTTGAGTCGATGTCGGATCAGACGCGCGAGATGCATGCGCGCATCGATGACGCGCAGGTGGCGCGCTCGGTTTGTCCCTATTGCGCGGTCGGTTGCGGCCAGCTCATCTATCATAAGGACGGCCAGCTCGTTTCCATCGAGGGCGATCCGGAATCGCCGATCAGCCAGGGAAATCTTTGTCCGAAAGGTGCGGCTTCGTTTCAATTGCTCACCCATTCGCGGCGCGAGCTGAAAGTGAAATACCGCGCCCCGCGCGCACGCGCCTGGACCGAGATTTCGCTCGATCGCGCAATGGAAATGGTGGCCGATCGCGTCTGGGAATCGCGCAAGCGCACCTTCATCCACGAGCAGGACGGCTCGATCATTAATCACACCAAAGCGATCGCCCATCTCGGCGGCGCCACCCTCGACAACGAGGAAAATTATCTGATCAAGAAACTCTTCGCCGGAGGCCTGGGCATGGTGTGCGTGTCGAACCAGGCCCGGATATGACCTAGCAGCACGGTGCCCGGTCTGGGCACCAGCTTCGGCCGGGGCGGAGCTCCGACCGCGCAACAAGATCTGGCCAACGCGGACTGTATTCTGATCGAAGGCTCCTCTATGGCCGAGGCGCATCCGGTCGGTTTTCGCTGGGTCATGAAGGCGAAGGAACGCGGCGCGACCATCATCCACGTCGATCCGCGCTTTTCGCGGACGAGTGCGCTGGCCGATATCTGGGTGCCGATTCGCGCTGGGAGCGACATCGCCTTTCTCGGCGGACTCGTTAGGCACATTCTCACGGAGGAGAAATTCTTCCGCGCATATGTGGTCCATTACACGAACGCCTCCTGCATCCTGCGCGAAGATTTTCGCGACACGGAGGACACAGGCGACGCTTATTTCTCCGGTTGGGACGAAACCAAACGCGCTTACGACACGGCGAGCTGGCAGTACGACGGCGACGATCTCGGTTTCCCGCAACGCGATCTTTCGTTGCAGGATCCGCGCTGCGTTTTTCAAAAACTGAAACGCCATTACGCGCGCTACACGCCAGAGATGGTCGAGAAGATTTGCGGGATCTCGCCGGCCATTTTCGCGAAAGTAGCGGATGCCCTAACGAATGCTTCCGGACCGGACAAAACGGCAGCGATTTGCTACGCGGTCGGCTGGACCCAGCAATCGAAGGGCGTGCAGATCATTCGCACGGCGGCGATCCTGCAGCTCTTGTTGGGCAACATCGGCCGGCCCGGTGGCGGCATTCTCGCGCTGCGCGGTCACGCGTCGATCCAGGGTTCGACCGACATCCCGACGCTCTACGACATTCTTCCCGGATATCTCGCCATGCCGGGCGCGGCCAAGGGCGAAGATTCGCTCGCCGATTACTTGAAGAAGAACACGAAGCAGACCGGGCTCTGGGCGAATTACCCGAAATATTTTATTAGCCTTCTCAAGGCCTACTACGGCGCGCGCGCGACGAAAGAGAATGACTTTGGGTTCGACTGGATGCCGAAGATAACCGGCGACCATTCCTTCTTCGAGTTCCTCTACGACATGCTCGACGGGAAGATGGAAGGCATGTTCATCATGGGTCAAAACCCTGCGGTCGGCGCGCAAAACTCGCGGCTCGAACGCAAGGCGCTCGCCAAATTGAAGTGGCTCGTCGTGCGCGATCTCGTCGAAATCGAATCCGCTTCGTTTTGGTACGACTCGCCCGAGATCGAGCGGGGCGAATTGAAAACGGAGGAGATCGAGACCGAAGTTTTCCTGTTCCCCGTCGCCGGCCACGCGGAAAAAGAAGGCGCATTCACCAATACGCAGCGTCTCCTGCAATGGCGCGAGAAGGCCGTCCATCCGCCGGGCGAATCGCGCAGTGAAGGCTGGTTCATTCATCAGCTCGCGAAACGCCTCATCGCAAAGGCCCACGAATCTGACGATCCGATCGATGAGCCGCTGCGCGCGCTCGATTGGTGGTATCCCGAGGACGACGATGGCGAACCGAAAATGGAAGCTGTCCTCGCTGAGATCAACGGCTGGAAAATTGCCGAATCGCCTAACGAATCGCAATCCGTCTTCCCGTGTGGGGTCGAATCCCAGGTCGAAGACTACAATGAGTTGAAAGACGACGGCTCGACCGCGTGCGGTTGCTGGATTTATTCGGGCGCCTTCGGCCCGGATGGCGTGAACAAACCCAAATCCCGCGCGGCCCAGGACTATCTCGGACACGGCTGGGGCTTCGCCTGGCCGAGCGATCGCCGCATCATCTACAACCGCGCCAGCGCCGCGCCCGATGGTTCGCCGTGGAGCGAGCGCAAAAAACTCGTCTGGTGGGATGCGCCCAATGAACAATGGACCGGCCTCGACGTCCCCGATTTCAAAAAGGACAAGCCGCCCAATTACCAACCGAACGGAAACAAGGAAGGCATGGCTGCGCAACCGGGCGACGCGCCTTTCATTCTGCACGAGGACGGTCTCGCCTGGTTGCACGTGCCGAAAGGCTTACAGGACGGGCCGATGCCGACGCATTTCGAGCCGCTCGAATCGCCCGTCCACAACGCGCTCTATCCGCGCGACACCAACCCGGTGGTCGACTGGTTTACCCGCGCGGGAAATCGCATCGCGCCACCGGCCGATCCGCGATTCCCCTATATCCTAACGACTTATCGCCTGACCGAACATCACACCGCCGGCGGGATGAGCCGCTTCCTCAGCCATCTCGCGGAATTGCAGCCGGAGATGTTTGCTGAATTTTCGCCCGAGCTGGCGACCGAGCTCGGTTGTCAAAATGGCGATTACATCTGTGTCGTTAGTCTACGCGGTGCGGTCGAAGCGCGGGCGCTCGTCAGCCGGCGCATGCGGCCGATGCAGGTGAGCGGCAAAACGATTCACCAAGTCGCGGTGCCGTTTCATTTCGGGTCCGCCGGCCCGGTGCGCGGCGATGCTGCGAACGATCTCGGCGCCATTTCCGGCGAACCGAACGTCACCATCCAGGAAGCGAAGGCCATGCTCTGCAACATCGTTCCGGGGCGTCTGCCGCGCGGGCCGGCCTTTCTCAAATTCATGGAACAATACGCGCCCCAAAGCGGACCGCTGAATTTGCATCCCGAGCAACCGCCGCCCGGCGCCCCCGAAGGCGGAAAGCACCAGACCGGTCACAGTCAGCACGGACAATCGGAATAAGGATCTTTATGAATAAGGAAAGCAGGAAAGCAGGAAAGGGAGGCACGGCTTGGGCTGCGGCATTCTCCCCTTCTTCTTCCTGCTTTCCTGCTTTCCTTATTCAATTTTCTTCATGATCGGCGAAGGCATCCAGAGCACGAATCAGCGCCGCCACACTTTCGTGGGCGACCGCGTCGAAGTCGGCTTCTTCACCGACCCGAGCGTCTGCATCGGCTGCAAAGCCTGCGAGGTCGCGTGCAAAGAATGGAACGAAGTCCCCGACGACGGCTACACCTGGACCGGCAATTCCTACGATAACACCGGCCACCTCGGCGCATCCACCTGGCGGCACGTCCTTTTCGTCGAACAGGATCTCGCGAAAGGAAAACAGATCACCGGCCCCGTCTCTCTCAGCCCCGAAGGCGACATCACCTTTCCGCCAGCCGGTCTCCGCTCTGCGCCTTCCGAAGATCCCTTCCGCTGGATTTTTCTCTCCGACGTTTGCAAACATTGCGAGAACGCCGGCTGTCTTGAAGCCTGCCCGACCGGCTCGATCGTGCGGACCGAGGTCGGCTCCGTCCTCGTGCAAAACGACGTCTGTAACGGCTGCGGTTATTGCGTCGTTAGTTGCCCCTTCGGCGTCATCGATCGCCGACCCGAGCCGCTGCCCGATGCCGGCGGTGCATTCAAATGCACCTTCTGTTACGACCGCCAAAAGAGCGGGCTCACCCCGGCCTGCGCGAAAGTTTGCCCGACCGAATCCATCGTCTTCGGCCGCCTCGACGACGTGCGTGCTCGTGGCGCCGAACGAGTGAAGACGCTGCAAGCGCAGGGTTACAGCGACGCGCAAATATACGATCCGACCGAGACTTCGGTCGGCGGCCTGCATGCCTTCTTCCTCCTCTTCGGCGGACCCGAAACCTACGGTCTCCCACCCAAACCCGAGATCCCAACGATTTATTTGAAGTCGTCATGGCTCGCTGCTGCCGCTACAGCGGTGGGCGCCATCGGAGCAGTCGCCGCCGCCTTCATCTTCTTCGCGTGATGAACTGCCTAGCGACTTGCTTGCCAAAATCCGGGGAGCGCACGCGGGTCGCGTGCGCTCCCCAGAAAAATCCCGCGACGGCGATCCTCTCATGAGCACCGACCGCAATTTCGAAGACCGCCTCGACTCGCTCCGCCGCGAAGCCAAACACGGCGGCGCGGTCACCGACCGCGGCGTCGATATTGCCGGCGGGCCGATCCCCAAACAACCCGGCTACTACGGCGAAGCCGTCGTCAGACCACCCGTTTGGACCTGGGAAATTCCGCTCTACTTCTTCGTCGGCGGAGCGGGCGGCATGGCGCCGCTCATCGCTTGCGCCGGCTGGTTCCTAGGCCAACTCGATCTCATGCGCGCCGCCCTCTGGATCACCGCCGCCGGCGCGCTCATTTCGCCCGTTCTCCTCATCCTCGACCTCGGCCGCCCGCAACTTTTCCTCAACATGCTGCGCGTCTTCAAACACCGGTCACCAATGTCCGTGGGCGCGTGGATTCTTTCCGCGTTCGGCGCATTCGCCGTCCCGGCTTGCCTCATCTTCGAGCTCTATTTCAATCACGCCTTCGCGCCTTCGGTCGACCCGCTCGTCCTCATCATCGCCGGCCTTTTCACGATCGGCGCCACCATCACGGGGCTCGGGCTCGCCACCTACACCGGCGTCCTGATCGGCGCGACCGTCATTCCCGCCTGGCACCTTCATCGCGTGCTGCTCCCGATTCATTTCGGCACGGCCGGTCTCGGTTGTGCGGCCGGAATCCTCGAACTGCTCGGCTTCCAAATCCGCCCGCTCTTCATGATCGGAATGCTGGCCGCCATCATCGAGACGCTCCTCTGGCTCTGGCTCGAACTCGACAAACACGGCGCGGCCGATCGCGGCCTTCATCACGGTG
Organism: Chthoniobacterales bacterium; assembly: GCA_038258245.1. GTDB lineage: Bacteria > Verrucomicrobiota > Verrucomicrobiia > Chthoniobacterales > UBA10450 > JBBSQB01. The sequence continues at coordinate 32,104 of JBBSQB010000009.1, read as the reverse complement.
GCGCTGGCTGGCTCATCCGTGGCGGCGAAATCTTCTCCGGCCCGCTCGCCCTCCTCTTTCGCCTAACGAGTCTCATTCCACTCGCCGCCATCTCCTTCCTCCTCGGCGCGCTCCTCAGCCGTTTCGGCTGGATCGCCGCCGGCCGCGTCTCCGGCAAAGATCCGGAAGCGGTCTTCGCCTCACAGCGCCAGAAGGGTTAGCGCCCCAGCGTGCGCTGATCGCCCGCGCGCCGGGTCACGCCGATGCGATCGAAGTATTCGAGCAACGGCACGACGACGCGTCGCGAACTTCCGAGCGCCTGGCGCAAATCGCTCACGGTCGCTGCGCCTTTCGCGCGGAGGAGTTCAGTGACGATGCGCTGCATTTCGCCTAACGATTCCTGACCAACTACAAGGTCTGAACCGATCTCGATCACTTCCTTTCGCTCGCGCAAAAAACGCAAGGCTTGTTGCGCCGTCGCATCGGGCGCCAGCTCCTTGCGCGACGGCGGATCGAACGGCTTGGCCGCCAGCGCAGCGCGGATGCGCGCGACGGCAGGCTGCAATGCCGGCGGCGCGGAAAGGCGATGGCTGGCGCGATGAATCACTTCGCCGCTGCGGGCGAAACCATTGCCGCACAGTTCGGTGACGAGCGCGCTGAAAACTTCAGCCGGTTCGACCGCTGCGCGCAAGCGCGCCAACTCGAGCCCGATCCGATCCGGATGCGCCGCGTGCTGGGCATCGATGGCGGCAATGGCGCGTTCGCGAAACTGCGCCCACGCGCTCGAATCGATCACCAGGTCCTCGCGCTCCAGGGCCGCGCCGCGTGCGCACAGCGCCGCCGCTCCTTCCGCGACTTGCTCCGCGCTCCAGCGTGATTGAACCAGCAGGTCCGCCTTTCGCGCAACGCGGTCGCGCGCGATTTGCGATTGGACAAAAACCGCGAGCGAATCGGGCGTGGCCGCGCGTTCGCGGAGCAAATGCTGCTGCGCCGCGCTCCGGAAATTTCGGACATCGCCATTGGAATCAAGCACCACTCCGCCCGCCAGCGTGCTTTGCTCGGACGAATCCCTAACGACAAATCGATCGTTGACGAAGACAAAGACCGGCTGGTCGAAACGCAATTGCGCAATGGCACTCTCGCCCGGAGCCAGCGCTTCGGCGTTGTGCAGGAAGACGCGTGCCATCTGATTCCCGCTGCCATGATGCACGCGCACGACCGCGCCGTGTCTGAGGGGTCGCGCGCGCGCAGGCAGGCGCACCGAACGCGTGAGCAAAACATCGACCACTCCGCTCGCTTCGCCCAGTCGCGCCAGAGTCACGACATGGCCGCGCCAGACGCCGCTCTCTCCGCGCTCGCCCGCCACCGGAACGTCGGAAAGGTTGAGCGCGGTCCGCGTGCCCGGCCCGATTTGATCCACTTCGCGATTATGATTTTGCACCGCGCGAATCCGCCCTGGCACTTGCGTTGGTTGAACGACGACGCCTTCGCCCTTGCGCAAAACACCGCCGATGAGCGTGCCGGTCACGACTGTCCCAATGCCGCGCAAGGTAAACGCGCGATCGATCGGCAGCCGCGGTTTACCGATATCGGCGGCGGGCTCCATCGCTGCGAAGACGGCGGCGAGCGCGGCTTTCAAATCATCGATGCCACTACCGTCGCTCGTGGAGGTGCGCACGATGGGCGCGGAAGCGAACGGCGAGCCCGCGAGTTGCGCGCGAACGCTCGCCTCCACTGCGTCGATTGAATTACTTAGATCGCTTTTGGTCAGCGCGAGGACGGCGTGGCGCACACCGAGATAACTCAGGATTTGCAAGTGCTCTTCGGTCTGCGGCATCCAGCCGTCGTCCGCCGCGACGACGAGCAACGCGAGATCGATCGATCCAACGCCGCCGACCATGTTCTTCACGAAATCTTCGTGACCCGGCACATCGACGATGCCGATGGAATCGCCGCCGAGTTCAAGATGCGCGAAGCCAAGCTCGATCGTGATCCCGCGCTTTTTTTCTTCGGGCAAACGATCCGTATCCGTACCGGTCAGCGCCTTGATCAATGCGGTCTTTCCGTGATCGACGTGCCCTGCGGTGGCGAGAATGAAATGCCGGCTCATCGGAGGTCAGGCGGCTCGCCTGACTCGGCCGCCGGGCGGCGCGCCCGGCGGTCGCGCCCTACCTGCTGTTCGCAATGCCCTAACGAGCGATGCATCCTGCGTCGGGAAAATGGTGCGGAGATCGAGTTTGAATTTTCCGCCCGCGCGGTAACCGATGACGGGTGGTGCGCCCCCGCGCAAACGCGTTGCAAATTCATCCAGATTGCTCACGGCGAAATCTAACGTGACCGACGGAATGGCGGAACTCGGGAGCGTTCCACCGCCGAGCTGGGATTTGCCCGCGCCGATAGTGGGAGGCACCGAAAGATCACGCAGCAGTGCGATCATCTTTTCGGCGCGCGTCCGCAGTTCATCGACCGACGAGCGCATCATCGTCAGGACGGGAATCTTCTCGTCAGCTTCGCCAGCGAGGTAGTGCTCCGTGGTCGTTTGGAGCGCGACGAGAATCAGCTTATCGCAACGAAGGGCGCGGAAGAATGGCTCGCGTTTAAGCGCGGCAACGTGCCGAGCCTTCCCAGCGATGATGCCCGCTTGCGGGCCGCCCATCAGCTTGTCGGCGCTGAAGCAAACCAGATCGACGCCGCGTCTGAGGACTTCGGCCGGCGTTGGTTCATGATCGACGCCCGGCCAGCGCTCGGTCGCGACCATCGCGCCGCTGCCAAGATCTTCTACCAGCGGAATGCGTTTCGTGCGCGCCAGCTTGGCGAGAGCCGCGGTATCAACGCATTCGACGAAGCCGCTCATCGAAAAATTGCTGCGATGCACTTTCAAAATCATCGCCGTGTCGGAGCCAATGGCGCGCGCGTAATCCTGCAGCGTCGTCCGATTCGTGGTGCCGACTTCGCGGAGCTGCGCGCCGCTGGCCTCCAAAATATCCGGGATGCGAAAGCCGCCGCCGATCTGGACGAGTTCGCCGCGCGAAATGATGATTTCGCGTTTTTTCTTCGTGAAATGCCGGAGGATGAGAACGAGGGCCGCGGCGCAGTTGTTAACGACAGTGGCGGCATCCGCGCCGCAAAGAAGAGCCAACGATTGATCAAGATAACCGGCGCGCCGGCCGCGTGCTCCACTGGCAAGATCGAGTTCGAGATTGTTGTAGCTTCGCGCGATTTCCCCTAACGACTCGGCGACGGCCGCCCCGAGTGGAGCGCGGCCGAGGTTGGTGTGAATGACGATGCCGGTGCCGTTGATGACGGGCTGAAGTTTGGTGAGGGCGAGATCGTCGAGCGCGTCGCGAAGATCACGAATGATCACATCGAAGCTGGGCACGTTTTCATTCTTCCGGAGTGCGGCCAGGTTTTGCCTAACGAGTTTGGTAACCAGTGGACGCGGCAGCGCGAATGGTTCAAGCGCGTCGAGCACTTTAGCGACCGCAGGAATGGCGCGGCGCGAGGTTTTCATCTGGGGAGCGCACGCGACTCGCGTGCCATCCGCGGCGACTCGCCGCGGATCTGTGCGCGCATGGAAGGTTCTCGAGCAGCATTAAAGGTGTGCTTGCGATCGGCAATCCGGCGAGTCGCCGGATTGGGCACGCGAGTCGCGTGCGCTCCCCGGATTCTGAATTCACGCGTCATGTCTATTTCACGGTGATCAGTCGGTTGCGACGCTTCATGATTTTTCCGATGACGGCGCGGCATGGTGTCTTTGCTTCTGCCAGCTTCAGCAGAACGACGTCGAGCTTTCGCGGCGGCACCGCGAGCAGTAAACCACCGCTGGTTTGCGCATCGGCGAGTAGAATTTTTTGAGCACGATTCGTTGTCCCCCACGCCGTCACGGGATCGGCGGTCTCCAGGTTCTGTTCGGTGCCGCCGGGAACACAGTCGCGCTCAATCAATTCGTAAATTTCCGCACTCATCGCGGGAACATTGTCCGCGTATAACTCCGCGCTCACTTTGCTCGCGCGACACATCGACGCGAGATGCCCGAGCAGACCGAAGCCCGTCACATCGACCGCGGCGCGAATCATCTGCTCCTCGGCGAGCGTGGCGCCGACCGCATTCAATTCCGCCATGAGCGCGACGGCTTTTTTCGCGAGGCGCGCGGAAGTGAGGCCGCGTTTAATGCCAGTGGTCGCGATGCCAGTGCCGAGGGGTTTCGTGAGGACGAGCAAATCGCCCGGTCGAGCGCGCGCGTTGGTTAACATGCGCTTCGGATTCACCAAGCCCGTAACGGCGAGCCCGTAGATCGGTTCGGGATTGCGAATGGTGTGGCCACCGAGAATGACGCACCCGGCTTCCTTCGCCTTCAGCGCGCCGCCGCGCAGAACGGTGGCGATGACGTCGGCTGACACGAGATCGGCCGGCATGCCCATGATGTTGAGAGCGGTGAGCGGGCGGGCCCCCATCGCGTAAACATCGGAGAGCGCATTGGCGGCGGCGATGCGACCATAAGCGAGCGGGTCGTCCACGATGGGCGTGAAAAAATCCACCGTTTGGACGAGGGCGCGATCGTTCGTTAGGCGATAAACACCGGCGTCATCCGCGCTGGCGGAGCCGACGAGCACCTTCGGGTCACTGATTTTCGGGAGCTGCTGCAAAACTTGCGACAGGGCCTGTTGGCTCAATTTGGACGCTCACCCCGCACAGGATGAGAGCGACGTGAGCTTACGAATTTGCTCGCGCGACATGCGGATCACCTCCTTTCGTTAGGGGGACAATCGAATCAGGAAAGCAGGAAAGCAGGAAAAAGAGAGAGCGAAGGGAAGCTTCCCTTGATTGATTCCCCTTCCTGCTTTCCTGCTTTCCTAATTCATGAGTCTTCGAATTTGGGCGGAGAGGATAGGAATCGAACCTACCCCGATTCGCAAAACGAACCGACAACGGTTTTGAAGACCGCAGGGACCACCAGGCACCCTTCACTCTCCGGGAAGACGGAATTTGAATTAGGAAAGCAGGAAAGCAGGAAGAAGAATGGAAACAGAAAGCTGGAACTCCCGACGCCTCTTTTCTGCTTTCCTGATTCCTTACTTTGTCGCAGCGACCTGCTGCGCGATCGCGTCGAAATCGGGCCATTCGTGTGTCTGCAGTTTGGAATGGATGAGTTCACCGTTGACGTGAATTTCGAAAGCTCCGCCATCCGACGGAATAAGCTCCACTTCCGCTTCTTCCGACTGCTCGCGAATTTTGGCCGCCAAACTGGCGGCACGCGGCTCGTAGTTTCAAGCCGTGCAATATTCGATCGTGACTTTCGTTTTCATGCGCTGTCAGTCTTCGTCCGCGCGCGCGCTGGGTCAAGCGAGGCCACGGTTTCTTCCATGATCACGCGATCGACGTGCGAGTAGATGTTGAAGGTCGGCGGGCGCAGAAAACTGATCAGCGTCTGGCCCGAGGCGCGGGCGAATTCCATCGCCAGCGTGGAGGGCGCGGAAACGGACGCCACGATCGGCAACTGCGCGGCCAGCGCTTTTTGCACAATCTCGAACGACGCGCGGCCGCTCACGAAAAGGAGATGGCGCGCGAGCGGCCAGCGACCATCGAGAAAGGCGCGGCCGATCACTTTATCGACCGCGTTGTGCCGGCCGACATCTTCGCGCGCGATCAAGAGCTGGCCGTCGAGATCGAAAAGCGCGGCCGCGTGAAGCCCTCCGGTGCGCGCAAAATTTTCCTGCTCCGCGCGCAACCGATCGGGCAACGACAACAACACCTTGGCCGTCACCCGCGGCACGTGCGTGCGGGCGAGCGCGGGAAATTGCTGGTGGATGGCGGCAATGCTGTTCTTTCCGCACAGGCCACAACTGGTCGAAATCGTTCCGTAACGTTGCGCCGTTTGCAGTTTTAATTTCAAACCGGCAACGAGCGTCACCTTCGCGATGCTGCCGTTCGCGTCGGAGTGATCCGCGACGATCCGCCGAATCTGCGTGCGCTCGCGCACCAGGCTTTCGCTCACCAAAAATCCGGCGGCCAATTCCTCGTCGTGCCCCGGCGTGCGCATCGTCACCGCCACGCTTTCGTCGCCTACGCGGATTTCGAGCGGCGCTTCCACGGCCAGATCGTCGGCCCGATAATCGAAACTTCCCTCCGGGGTCCGTCGAATAATGCGGCCCGATCCGATATCGTCGCGCTGCTCTTTGGGATCGGCCGCCATTCGTTGTAAGATCATCGCATGAAATTGAGCGCCGTCCTGCTGGCTGGCGGCGAATCGCGCCGCATGGGTCGCGATAAAGCGATGTTGCTTTTCCAAGGCGAACCGCTTTGGCAACGCCAGCTGAATCTGCTGCGCCAACTCAATCCAGAGCAGTTGCTCATCTCCGCGCGCACCGATCCGCCGTGGCGACCAGCGGATGTGGAACTGGTGCGCGACGCCCCTCCCCCACGCGGACCGCTCGGTGGTTTGGCCGCCGTGTTTGCGCAGACGCGCGGTTCGCATCTTCTCGCTCTCGCGGTCGACATGCCCTTCATGACGGAGCAATGGTTGCGCGCTCTTGTGCAGACGGCGGTTCATGGGCACGGCGTCATCGCTGAACTGGGAGAACACTTGCAGCCGCTGGCCGCTATTTATCCGGCCGAGGCGCACGCCGACTTTGTCCGGGCGCTCGATCGCGACGAACTTTCCATGCAGACATTGGCCCGACACTTGATCAAATCGTCCCGCTTGCGGCGCATTTCTGTTCTCCCGAAAGACGAGTTGATCTTCCGCAACCTGAACGAGCCGGAGGATCTGTCCGCCCTTGAATAGCCCGCGCCTGCCTTTCCGGCTCGACGCCGCGGCCACCGATTCGCGCGCGCGGGCCGCGACGTTTCGCACTTTGCATGGCGAAGTGCAGACGCCGATTTTCATGCCGGTCGGCACGCAAGCCACGGTGAAGGCGCAGCTCACGCAAACGCTCGAGGACGCCGGCTCGCAGATTCTCCTCGCGAACACTTATCACCTGCTGCTCCGGCCCGGCGCCGAAGTGTTTCGCCAGCTCGGCGGCATTCATAAATTCATGAGCTGGCCGCGTTCGGTCCTGACTGACTCGGGCGGTTTCCAGATTTTCTCGCTGCCGCATGCGCGCTCGATGAGTGAGGAAGGCGCCGTCTTCCAAAGTTATCTCGATGGCAAAACGATTTTGCTCAGCCCGGAGATCAGCATCGAAACGCAGCGCGCCATCGGCAGCGACATCATGATGGCGCTCGATCAATGCATCGCTTCGACCGCTGGAGAGTCCGACGCCCGCGCCGCGCTCGGCGTGACGCAGCGTTGGGCGGCGCGCAGCCTGGTCGCGCGGGGCGAATCGCCGCAGGCGCTCTTCGGCATCGTGCAGGGCGCGCTCTTCCCGGGTTTGCGGCGCGAAAGCGTGGATAGCATTTGCGCGATGCCGTTCGATGGATTCGCCATCGGCGGGCTGGCCGTCGGTGAAACGAAAGGCGAACGCGAAGAGATGTGCGAATTCACCGCGCAGCTTTTGCCTAACGACAAGCCGCGTTACCTCATGGGCGTCGGCACGCCGCTCGACATTCTCGAAGCGGTCCATCGCGGCGTGGACATGTTCGATTGCATCATGCCGACGCAGCTCGCGCAGCGCGGCGCCGTTTTCACCTCGCGCGGTTTCCTGCAAATGCGGCGCGGTATTTACAAGTTCGCGGCCGAAACGCTCGACCCGGAATGCAGTTGCCCGACTTGCGCGCGCTACTCGCGCGCCTACCTGCATCACCTCACGAAAACGGGCGAGACGCTCGGCTGGCAACTGCTCGGCCAGCACAATCTGCATTTTTATCACCAGCTTATGCGCGAGATTCGCGCCAGCATTCTGGCCGATCGCTTCATCGATTTATATCGGGCGAAGCGCGCCTTTCTGCACGAGCCCGATCTCGATAATCCGATCCGCCCGCAAAAACCGAAGCGCGCGAAATCGCTTACCCTCGGCGACTACGAAGTGCATCGGGCGTGGGAAGGCTTCGCCAGCATTCGGCAGATTTCCTCGGGCGAAATCATGCATTCGCGGACCGAGCCGATGGAGGAAGCACTCCAGCTTTACGTCGAGCAATCGCACCTCGCCGCGCGGCTGCGATGGCGCGATGACACGACGGAACCGACGCCGCTTTTAATCTGGGACGTCGGCCTCGGCGCGGGCGCGAACGCGATGGCGGCGATCCAATGTTATGAAGCAATCGCCGGACAAGAGCGGGTGCGACCGTTGCACATCATCAGCTTCGAAAACGATCTCGACTCGCTGCGCCTCGCCTTTCGCCACAATCGCGAATTCCCTTACCTGCGGCATAGCGGGCCGGCCGCCATTTTAACCGATGGCCGCTGGCAGTCGCGCGCCCACGCTGGCTTGCGCTGGCAGCTCTTGACCGGCGATTTTAACGTCTCGTTAGGCGAAGCGACTGCCCCGCCCGATCTCATCTTCTACGACATGTTTTCGAGCAAAACTTCCGCCGACCCCTGGACGCTTGAAGTCTTTCGCCGGCTCTTCGCGGTCTGCGCGGGACACGCGACCGAGCTTTTCACCTACAGCTGCTCCACCGCGAATCGGGCCGCGCTTCTCGCCGCCGGCCTTTACGTCGCGCGCGGGCGCAACGCTGGCGAAAAGGAAGAGACGACCATCGCGCTCACGCCGGCTGCGGCGCGTGCGCCCGATGCGCCGCCACGGGATTTTCTCGGCGCTGCCTGGCTGGAAAAATGGGAGCGTTCCGGAGCGCGCTATCCGATCGGTTTGCCGCAGGCGGAACAGGAAGCGTTTGCCCAAACCATTCGTGAGCACGCGCAGTTCCAGGGAAAACCTCAACCGGTCACGGTCGATGGATAAAGCGTTGCACAGCGGCTTGAAGAAAGCCGGCATCGAAACAGCGGAACGGCATTTGTTTATCTGCATCGGCCCCGATTGCTGCCGGCCGAAAGACGGCGAGAAGCTGTGGGATTATGTAAAAACGCGCGTCAAAGAAACGGGCGTCCGCGTCATGCGCACGAAGGCGGGATGCTTTCGCATCTGCACCGGCGGGCCGTGGCTCGTCGTCTATCCGGACAGTGTGTGGTACGGCGAAGTCACAAAGGAACGCTTCGAACGTATTTTGCAGGAGCACCTCATCGGCGGCGCGCCGATCACGGAATGGATCGCGGCCATGAATGCATTATCGGCTTCTAGCTCAACAACTCTTCCAACTCGGCGCTCGTTAGACCGCTCATGAGCGGCTCTTCGCTGCCGATGGTGGCTTCGCTCGCGGCGCGTTTGCGCGTTTGTAGTTGCACGATCTTTTCTTCGACGGTGCCGCGCGCGATCAATTTGTAAGCGTTCACGACGCGGGTCTGGCCGATGCGATGAGCGCGATCTGTCGCCTGCGCTTCGGCCGCGTAGTTCCACCACGGATCGAAATGAATGACGGTGTCGGCGGCCGCAAGGTTCAAGCCGACGCCGCCGGCTTTCAGGCTCATCAAAAACACCGGCACGCTGGCGTCGGCCGTGAAGCGATCGACGATGCCTTGGCGATCCTTGCTTTGTCCATCGAGGTAGGAAAACGGGATCGACTTCGCTTCGAGCCGCGCGCGGATGAGCGCGAGCATGCTGACGAACTGGCTGAAGACGAGCACGCGATGGCCGCCGTCGATCGCTTCTTCGAGCAATTCGTCGAGCAGTTCGAGCTTGGCCGACGGCGCGCTGGTTTTCACGACTTCCTCGCCAAGCAAACGCAGATCGCAACAGACCTGGCGCAGGCGGAGCAATCCGAGCAGCATCTTCATGCGCGTCGCTGCCTCGTTAGGCGCGGAGCCGGCGACGCCGCTTTGGATTTCGCGCAACAATCCATCGTAGGTCGCCCGTTGCGCCGTCGAGAGATCGCAGGTCATCACCTGCTCGATCTTCTCGGGCAAATCTTTTGCGACTTCGCGTTTGGTGCGGCGGAGGAGAAACGGCCGTATGCGGCGGGTCAGGCGTTGCTGCACTTCGGGCGCGCCGCGACTAAGCGGGAGTTCGTAGCGCTCGCGGAAATCGCTGCGGCTCCCGAGATAACCGGGCACGGCGAACTGCATGAGCGACCAAAGATCACGCACGGAATTCTCGATCGGCGTGCCGGTGAGGACGAAGCGATGGCGCGCGCGCAAGGCGAAGGCGGCCCGCGCGTTTTGCGTATCGGGATTCTTAATGTGCTGCGCTTCGTCGAGAATCGCGCTGGCGAACTCGATGGCTCGGTATCGCTCGGCATCGCGTTGCAGCAGCGCGTAACTCGTGATGACGATGTCGGACTCGGCGATCTGCGGGAAACGTTCGTGGCGATCCGGGCCATCAAGAACGAGCACGCGCAGATCGGGCGTGAAGCGGCCCGCTTCGTTGCGCCAATTCGCGACGAGCGAACTGGGACACACAATGAGCGCGGGTTTGCCTCGAAGCCCCTGGAGGGACGGGCGCTGTCCCGTCCGTTCCGATCGCATGGACGACACGGAGGTCGTCCCTCCATTCGTTAGGCTTAGAAAAGCCAGCGTCTGCACGGTTTTTCCGAGGCCCATTTCGTCGGCCAAGATTCCGCCGAGGCCGCTGGCGGCGAGGCGCCGCAACCAGCCGACTCCATCGAGCTGGTAATCGCGCAAGCGCTCGCCGAGCTGGCCGAGCGCGGCCTTTGGATTCTCCTCCGCCGCGGCGGCAAACTTCTGCAATCCACCACGCAGATCGACGAGCTCCGCGCCGGCCTCTGCGCTGCTGGCCGCGAGGTAGCCGGCGTGCGCGCGGTCAATGCGATAAACGCCCGGCTCGGTCTGCGACGGCTCGCAATCGCGAAGGACTTCTTCGAAATCGGCGAGCGCGACGGGATCGAAGACGCCGGCGCGGCCGTTGCGCAAACGCGTCTGGCTTTGGCCGGAACGAAGGAGCCGTTGCAGCTCGGGCGCGGGCAAGGTTTCGCCGCCGGGCGCGGTGAGAGCGTAGCGCAACTCGAACCAGTTCTCGCCCGAGCTGACGATTTCGATGGTGGGCGCGAGCGGCTGCAATTGCTCGTGCGCATGTTCGGCCTGCGCGGAAAGCGTGACCTTCCATTCCTGCGCGAGACGCGGGTAGGCGAAGGCGAAAAACCGCCCGATGAGATTCTCCTGGCGAAGGACGAACTGTTTTTTCTCGAGGGCGAATCCCAAATCCTGCAGACGAACCACCGCCGCGCTTTCGGCCGCGAGATCGCGCAGGAGCACGATCTTGTCGTTAGGCGAATCGCGGACGAACTCCAGCTCGGCGGGCGATTTTTCGACGAGAGGAAATTTCCCGCCGTCGCCGTAGCGGCAGAATAATTCAGCGCGCAGTTGCCGCATCGATCCTTCGAGCGACAACAGAAATTCCGGCACGGCCGTGCACACTTCCGGCAGCACGAGATCGCCGGCGCTCTCGATGTTGCACCAACGCGATAAACGAACGGCCTCGAACGCGAGGAAGCGCCGGGCGCTGTCACTCCGCAGCGTCATCGGTCCGTCGGCGAGCGCGGCGAATTCCGTGGGAAAACCTTCGGCCAGTGGTTGCAACCGAAGACCTTCTTTCCACCAGACAAACGAATCGGCGAGAAGCAGCCGGCCTTGGTCCGCGGCCTTCAATCGCAGGATCACTTCATCCCTGGCGCCGCGCTGCAGGAGAAGATCGGGCCGGAAAATTTCGCCGGTGATCTCCGCTTTTTTCGCTTTTCCGAAAGTGACGCGCGGATGATGGCGCAGCGCTTCGAGCAGTTGCAGAAACTCGGCGCGCGACAGCATGCGCATGGCGGCAAGACGTTCGTCCGAGAGCTGATCGAGCGCATCCATGGCGGCGAGATCGAAGGCGTCGAGCGCGTAGGTTTCGTTAGGCGAGAGCGTGCTGAGCATGGCGCGCTGGCCGTTTCTCTCCGATTCGATCACGAGCATGATCTGATTTTTCTCCCAGGCCGAATCGAATTGCGGCGGCAGGATGAAGTAAAGCGTAACGAGCGGCGCGTTCTCGCGTCCCGCTTCCACGAAGTTCGGCGAAGGCGCTTTAACCAGCGCGAGCGACTTCGCGGCGGGAGCAGGAGGCGGAGCGGTCGTCGGCTCGATGTATTGCAGACCGACAGCGAGCGCGTGCGCGCAGATCGTCCCCCACTCGCGCGCCTCGCGGCAGGTGCAAAGATTTTCCACATCGGACGCGCTCTTCACACGCAGACCGGAGCGCAGATTGCGATTTCCTTCGCGCACCATGCCGGAAAGAACGGGCGCCTCGTATTTCGCTTCGGAAACGCGGCCGGCCTTTTGCAACGCCTGCGCATTTTTCATGGCCGGCCAGCCGCCCGCGTTGACGAGCAGCTTCTGCGTAATGGGCGTTGCCGGGCTCTCCACCGGACGACAATCCGGGGCGGCGGCGCGCAACGCAAGAAATGCGCTGGCGCCTAACCAACTCCGCCTTGAAACTGCGCGCCTTCCCATGGCGCGTTTCCGACTCTTCGATCTCAACGAGGCCCAGCAAAACGCGGTCAAGACGACGGAAGGTCCGCTGCTCATTCTGGCCGGCGCGGGCACGGGGAAAACGCGCGTGATCACGTCGCGCGTCGCCTATCTCATCATGCAGGGCGTTGATCCGTCGCACATCCTGGCGGTCACGTTCACCAATAAAGCGGCGGCCGAAATGCGTGAACGCCTCGGCCGCATTGTCGAAGCAGCCGCCGCGAAAAAGGTGACGATGTCGACCTTCCACGCGCTCTGCCTGCGCATCCTGCGCACGAACATCGATCGGCTCGGCTACAAAAATAATTTCAGCATTTACGACGAAGGCGATCAGCTCGGCTTGATCAAGAAGATCATCACGCGCACGTCGGCGAAGGACGAGAAGCTCGATCCGAATGTGGCCAAGAATTCGATCAGCAAAGCGAAGAACAACAGTTGGTCGCCGCCCGAGAACGACGAGACGCTGATCGGCGCCGTCTTCCGCCGTTACCGCAACGAACTGAAAACGGCGAACGCGGTCGACTTCGACGATCTACTCCTGCTCGCGGTGAAGCTGCTGAGCGAGCACGCCGATGTGCGGCAGAGCTGGCGGGAGCGTTTTCGCTACCTGATGGTCGATGAATTCCAGGATACGAACAAATTGCAGCTCGAACTCGTTAGGCTGCTGGCCGATGAGCGGCACAACGTCGCGGTGGTGGGCGACGACGATCAATCGATCTACGGCTGGCGCGGGGCAGAGGTCTCGAACATTCTCGAATTCGAACAGCACTTTCCGAATCCGACGGTGGTAAAGCTGGAGCAGAATTATCGGAGCACGAACTGCATCCTCGGCGCGGCCAACTCGCTCATCATCCACAACCCGCGCCGTCGCCCGAAACGGCTCTGGAGCGCGGGCGGCGACGGCGAACGCGTCCGCCTGATCGAATCGCCTAACGACCGGGAGGAAGGGCAGTTCGTGGTTGAGGAAATTTACCGGCATCGGCTCGATCGCCAGGAGCCTTGGGAAAGTTTCGCGGTGCTCTTCCGCATGAATGCGCAGTCGCGCATCCTCGAGGAAAATCTGCGCCGTCTGCAAATTCCGTATCGCATCGTGGGCGGGAAAAGCTTTTTCGACCGGCGCGAAGTGAAGGATTTGATCGCTTACATGAGCGTGCTCGTCTCGGCGAAGGACGACGCGAGCCTGCTGCGCATCATCAATACGCCGGCGCGTGGATTGAGCGCAGCGACGGTCGAGCGCGCGCTCGAATGGAGCGTGCAACGCAAGGTGAGCTTTTGGGCCGCGCTCCAATCGGCGGAGCTGCAAGCGGAGTTGAGCAATCGCACGGCGACGAGCATCCGGGCGTTCATCGAGTTGATGGAGCGTTACGAATCCGAGCTTCTAATGCCGTTAACCGATCCAGCTAAAATCTTGGGCGCGCTGTTGTCGGAGATTGATTATGCAGCGGAGTTGCGGCGCAATTCCAAATCAACGGAGGAAGCAGCGAAGCGCGAAGCGAGCATCGGCGACATGCTGCGCGATCTGACGCAGTTCACGCAACGCTCGACGAAGGGACTGCGCGGTTTTCTCGACGAGATCGTGCTCGATCAGGAGCGCGAAGAGGAGAAGCAGGAAGACCTCGAGAAGAAGAGTGGTGTCACTTTGATCACGATGCACGCTGCGAAAGGATTGGAGTTTCCGCACGTTTATCTCGTCGGACTCGAGGAAGGCATTTTGCCACACGATCGCTCGAAATCGGAGGGGACTATCGACGAGGAGCGGCGGTTGCTTTACGTCGGGATCACGCGCGCGATGCGGACGCTGACGCTGAGTCATTGCAGCGACCGGATGAAATTCGGGAGCGTCGCCTCCTGTCAGCCGAGTTCCTTCATCAAGGAACTCGCGCCAGAGTTTATTGAGCGCGTGGATTTGCAGAAGCTGCTCAGCGCGCCGGTGGCCGAGGAAAAAGCGAAGAGTCGCTTCGCGCAGATGCGCGCGGCGATTGGTTAGGCTGCTACTTCGCGTCGCTCAACGACGCGACACCGGGAAGTTCGCGGCCTTCGATCAATTCGAGGGAGGCGCCGCCGCCGGTCGAGATGAAGGTCATTTTGTCGGCGAGGCCGGCTTGTTTCACAGCCGTCACGGAATCGCCGCCGCCGATGATGGTGACGGCTTGGGATTGGGCGAGCGCTTCGGCAATCGCGAAAGTGCCTTCGGAAAAATCCGGGATCTCGAAAATGCCGACGGGACCGTTCCACAAGATCGTTTTCGCCTGCGCGATCTCTTGCTCGAAAAGCGCGATGGTGGCGTGCCCGATATCGACGGCCTGCCAGCCGTCCGTCACGCCGCTCTTGCTGGAAACACGCGCGGTGTTCTGCGTGCGTGCGCCGGCTTTGATCTCCTGGGTTTCGAGGGCGTCGACCGGCAGCAGAAATTTGATGCCTTTTTGTTTGGCCAAATCGAGCAGTTCGCGCGCGAGATCGAGCTTGTCTGCTTCGACGCGGCTGGCGCCGACCGGAATGTCCTGCGCTTTCCAAAAGGTGTTCGCCATCGCGCCGCCGATGAGAATGGTGTCGGCCTTTTCCATGAGCGCTTTGATGACGCCGATCTTGTCGGAAACCTTCGAGCCGCCGAGAATGACGACGAACGGCTTGGCCGGTTTCTCCAATTCGCCACCGAGATATTGCAGCTCCTTTTCCATGAGCAAACCCATGGCTGATTGGCTGACGAATTTTGTAATGCCGGCAGTGCTAGCATGCGCGCGATGGGCCGCGCCGAACGCGTCGTTCACATAAACGTCGCCGAGTTTGGCGAGCGATTCGGCAAACTTGGGATCGTTCGCTTCTTCGCCGGCTTCGAAGCGCACGTTCTGCAAAAGAGTGACGTCGCCCGGCTGCATGTGCGCGATAATTTCCTCGGGGATCTTCCCGATCACGTCGTGACTAAACGCGACGGGATGATCGAGCAGCGTGTGCAGATGATCCGCCACTGGACGCAGCGAGTATTTATCCACCCGCTTGCCTTTGGGGCGCCCGAAATGAGCCATGAGAATGACTTTGGCACCGTGCTCCCGCAGATAATTGATGGTGGCCAAGCTTTCGCGAATGCGGGTGTCGTCAGTGATATGAACGTGATCGCCGTGCTCTTCTACCGGCACATTGAAATCCACGCGGACGAGGACGCGTTTGTTTTTCACGTCGAGATCGCGAATGAAAAGTTTGTTCATGTGTTACTCGTGCTCCTGCTCATGATCGTGCTCGTAATCGTTTCCGTAACCCGTTTCGTCTTCCCGGATCACAGCCGCCCGCTCCGAGAATCGCTTCAGCAGTCCAATAAGCATCTGAACAATCCGAACAAGCTGTTCCTTCGCGCTCTCGACCTCACTGTCGGCAGTCAATCGTCGCGCGATCAGGACATCGAGGCAGGCCGCGCATTCCAGTGCCGATCCTCTCGCCATTTCGAGAAACCGTGCACGATCGCGCGGTGAGAACTTCCCGTTACCCTCCGCGATGTTTAGCGGGATGCTCGTCGAGGCTCGGTCGAGCTGATCTTTCGCGGCGGTCTTGCCATTTATCCCATCGAGGAAGCCGCCGACCCACCCGCAAAAGGAAATCGCTTCGCGATACACGTCCAGTTTTTCGTGGTCGAAGAGTGTTTTCATGGGCCGATTATGAGCACGATCACGAGTAGGAGCACGAGTGAAGACCTCCTGCTCATGCTCGTAATCGTGCTCCTGATCGCTCTTTTATTTTCCCAGCAATTCGAGCATCTGGACGCAGCGGTTGCTGTAGCCCCACTCGTTGTCGTACCAGCCGACTACTTTCACGAAGGTGTCGCCGAGTGTGAGCGTGAGTTTGCTGTCGAAAATGCAGGAGTGCGGGTTGCCGACGATGTCTTGCAAGACAAGCGGGTCATCTGAAAATTCGAGCGCGTCCTTTAGGCGTTCCTCTTTAGCGGCGGCAGCGAAGGCTTTGTTGATGTCTTCGGCGGTCGCTTTCTTTTTCAGGATGGCGGTGAAATCAGTGACGGATCCGTCCGGCGTGGGGACGCGAAAAGCGCCGCCGTTTAACTTCCCTTTCAATTCTGGAATCACTTCGCCGATGGCTTTGGCCGCGCCCGTGCTGGACGGGACGATGTTAATGGCCGCAGCGCGACCGCGGCGCAGATCTTCGTGCGGCAAATCGAGAATGCGCTGGTCGTTCGTGTAGCTGTGGATGGTGCTCATGAAGCCGGCTTCGATGCCGAAGTTGTCGTTGAGCACCTTGACCATGGGCGCGAGGCAATTGGTCGTGCAACTGGCGTTGGAGACGATGTTGTGTTTGGCCGCGTCGTAGATTTGATCGTTCACGCCGATGCAAATGGTGACGTCGGGATTTTTCGCCGGCGCGCTGATGAGAACTTTTTTGGCGCCGCCTTGCGTGATGTGCAGCTCGGCTTTGTCGCGACTGGTGAAGAAGCCGGTCGATTCGAGGACGACGTCGACGCCCAAATCTTTCCACGGCAGTTTAGCCGGATCGCGTTCCTTCAAGATGGCGATCTTGTGGCCGCGGACGATGATGTTCTTATCGTCGTAGCCGATCTCGCCGTCGAATTTTCCATGGACGGAATCCCATTTAAGCAAATGCGCGAGCGTGTGGGTGTCGGTGAGATCGTTGATCGCGCGGACGCGTTCGACTTCTTTTTGCGACATGGCGCGCAAAACATTTCGTCCGATTCGGCCGAAGCCGTTGATGCCGTAGTTAGCCATAAGGAGTGTGTGTTGGAATCTGTTGGTGCTGCCGCATCGTGACGACGCGGCGTGGGCGTTACCACTAGATCGCGCGCGTTAACGAGGCAACGAAGAATTCCACGCGCGGAAGAACAGCCAGACGCGCACGGCGGCGGCGAGACGCGTAATGTAAAGCATGGAACCAAGCGACCCGCACAATCTGCACGACACCGCCGATCACGCGGTCATCGAACGAATTCAAATCGGCACGGAGGGCGAAGATTGCGACGCGTGCGTGAAGAAATTGCGCGAGCCGCTCATGCGTGTGCCGGGCGTGAAAAGCGTGGAGGTGGATCTGAAGCGGGAGCGCGTGGTGGTTTCGTTCGACGCGCGCAAGACGCACGCGCCGGCATTGCATGACGCGATTTTGAAAAGCGGTTACAAGC
The DNA here is from genome assembly GCA_038258245.1 of Chthoniobacterales bacterium. Classification (GTDB taxonomy): domain Bacteria; phylum Verrucomicrobiota; class Verrucomicrobiia; order Chthoniobacterales; family UBA10450; genus JBBSQB01. The sequence continues at coordinate 14,543 of JBBSQB010000009.1, read as the reverse complement.
CGGGCGTTTTCGCAGACTAAGAGCGCGTAGCTGCTCGCCTGCGAGTTCCCGCGTTTCGCATAGCGAAACGTCTACAGGCGCGCAGCCGGCTGCTGCTGGGTGAGGCAGTGGAAGGTGCCGAGACCCCAGATTAATTCGCGACAATCGATCGGGACGATGCGGCGGCTCGGAAAAAGTTTCTCCATCGTGGCGACGGCCTCGGTGTCGTTAGGGTCATTGAAGACGGGCAGCAGGACGCATTCGTTCGCGATGTAAAAATTGGCGTAGCTGGCCGGCAACCGCACATCTTCGCGAATGATTTTCGCCGGCATCGGCAGGGTGACGATCTCAAGGGGCGCGCCGGCGACACGCATGGTTTTCAGCCGCGCGAGATTTTCCTGGAGCGGCTGATAGTTTGCGTCTTCGCGATTTTCTTCGACGACGGTGACTACTTTCTTTTCGCTCACGAATCGCGTGAGATCATCGATATGCCCATCGGTATCGTCGCCTTCGATGCCGTCGCCGAGCCAGAGAATCTCGGAAACGCCGAGGTAATCGCGGAGGCGCTCTTCAATCTGCGCACGCGACATTTGCGGGTTGCGATTTTTGTTCAGCAAACACGATTCACTTGTCAGCAGCGCGCCGGCGCCGTTCACGTCGATGGAACCGCCTTCGAGGATCATGCCGGTCGCGAAGACGGGCAGGCGCAGCTCTTCGGCGATGCGCGTCGGGACAACGTCATCGAGGTCGCACGGCGGATATTTGCCGCCCCAGGCGTTGTAATCCCAATCGACGATGGCCACGCGGGGCTCTTCGTCACGCGTCAAAAAAATCGGACCGTGATCGCGGCACCATGGCTCGTTAGTCGGAATGGTGTGAAAGGTGACGCGCTCGAGCGGCAAGCCTTCAAGAATCTGGCGCGCGTCGGCTTCATGCGCGCCGTTGCTGACGTTAATGTTGACCGGTTCCGACCTAACGAGTGCTTCAACCAATGCGCGAAAGTTCGGCATGACACGATCGTAGGCATCGGGGAAACTGATGCCTTCGCGACGCGGCCACGAGAGCCAGGTGGCGGCATGCGGTTCCCATTCGGCCGGCATGCGATAGCCTTCGGCAGCGGGCGTATTTTTTTTCGCTGACATTTGCAAGAGCCATAGCACGATGAGGCGAAACGTCGATGGCGGAGGCGGTGCGGTTTGACCCCATGCCGACGCGACGTTAATCGCATAAGCCATGAATCTCATCGACGAACTCGAGTCGCGCATCATTTGCGGCGACGGCGCGATGGGAACACTGTTGCTCGATCGCGGGCATTCGCTCGAACGCTGCCTGGAAGAGCTGTGCGTGAGCGAACCAGAACGCGTACAGGAAATTCACGGGCAATACATCGCGGCCGGCGCTCGCTTGATCGAAACGAATACTTTCGGCGCGAATGCGGTGCGGCTGGAACGGTTTGGATTAGAAGGGCGCGTCGCTGAATTCAATGCGGCCGCCGCTAAACTCGCGCTGGCCGCGGCGCGCGGGAAGGATGTTTACGTTGCGGGTAGCGTGGGGCCCCTAGGGATCACGGCGGATGAAGCGCAAGCGCGCGGGATCGATCGGGAGGCAGTTTTCCGCGAGCAGATTACCGCGCTGCGTGACGCAGGAGTGAACGCGATTTTCTTCGAGACGTTCATGGATATCGAGGAGATGGAACTCGCTTTGCGCGCCGCCGACGCTGGCTCCGATTTGTTGACGATTTGTTCGTTTGCGTGCGCGCCCGAAGGCCGACTCTCTTCGGGCATGTTGGTCGTGGATGCTTTCGATCGGGTCCGCGAAGCCGGAGCGACCATTGTGGGAGCGAACTGCATGAACGGTCCTCATGCCATGGTGCAGTTGTTGCAAAAAATCTCGGCGGGACAGCTGTTGGCCGCCTATCCAAACGCCGGTTACCCGAAATATACGGACGGGAGATTTATCTATCATACTGCTCCTGAATACTTTGCGAATGCTGCTTGCGAAATGGTGGCAGAAGGCGCCCGCTTGGTTGGCGGCTGTTGCGGGACGAATCCTCAACACATTGCGGCTATCGCGAAGGCCGTTGCTTCGCTGCAGCCAGTCAGGAATAAACCGGTTCGCATCGTGGCCGAGCCGTCACCTCCGTCGCGCCCGGTTCCGCTGGCCGCACCAGCGGAGGAGAATCTGCTCGAGCGGATGGCGAGCGGGAAGCGGGTCGTTATTTGTGAACTGGATCCGCCCAAAACGCTGGCGCTCGATAAATATTTTGCCGGCGCTCAAGCGCTCGTCGAAGCGGGTTGCGACGCGATCACGCTGGCTGATAACTCGCTCGCCATTCTACGGGTGAGCAACCTGGCGATCGGCGCGATTTTAAAAGAGCGGTTTGGCATTACCTCCCTGCTGCATTTGAGTTGCCGCGACCGGAACGTGCTCGGTTTGCAAAGCGAGTTGCTCGGCATGGCGGCAATGGGAATGCGGCATGTGCTGCCGTTGACGGGGGATCCTTCGAAGGTCGGCGATCATCCGGGCGCGTCGTCAGTCTACGATGTGAGCTCGATCGAATTGATTGGGATCGTGAAGCGGTTGAACGAGGGTTTCAATCAAGCGGGCAAATCGATCAAGAACCCGACGGATTTCGTGATCGGTTGCACCTTCAATCCAAACGCGAAGAACCTCGATGCGCAGGTGAATCGGCTGGAGCGAAAGGCGGCCGCCGGGGCGCAGTTCGTCATGACGCAGCCCGTCTTCGACGCCCGACTTGTCGAGCAGATGTATCGCCGCACGAAGCACATCGGCATTCCGATTTTCACGGGAATCTGGCCGCTCCTGAGTGGACGACAGGCAGAATTCCTCCATAACGAAGTGCCTGGCATCATCGTCCCTGACGACGTCCGCGCGCAAATGGCCGGGAGCGAAGGAACCGAGGGGCGGGAACGCGGCGTCGCGCTCGCCAAGGTGGTCGCCGAGGCGGTGCTGGAATACTACTCAGGGGTCTATCTGATCACTCCGTTTCTAAATTACGAGACGACGGTGGAAGTCACGAAATTCATCCGAACCTTGGGCGAACCCGCGGCTGTTTCCCATGCAAACGGATGAGCTGGTAAAAAGGGCGTTGGAAGCGCAGCGGCGTTCGTATTCTCCCTATTCCAGCTTCGCCGTGGGCGCGGCGCTTCTGGCGCAGAACGGAGATATTTTTAGCGGATGCAACGTGGAGAACGTTTCTTTCGGACTGACGATTTGCGCAGAGCGAGCGTGCGTGGTGAGTGCGGTCAGTGCCGGTCGACGAGATTTCGAGGCGATCCTGCTCGTGGCCGATACGCCCGATCCGATCGTTCCGTGCGGCGCGTGCCGGCAGTTCCTGGCGGAATTTAACCCTGAGCTGATGGTCTTTTCGAGAAGACGGGATGGCGAGGTGTTCGAATATCGTTTATCCGATCTTCTGCCCAAGCCTCGGCAAGGAATTCTGGAAACATGAACGCCACAGCGTCTCGAACATATGATGTCATTGTCGTCGGCAGCGGTCATGCCGGCGTGGAAGCGGCGCTGGCCTCGGCGCGCCTAAACTGCCGGACACTTCTCCTCACGCAAAATCTCGACACGATCGCCCAAATGTCCTGCAACCCTGCCATCGGGGGACTAGCCAAAGGGCAGTTGGTGCGGGAAATTGATGCGCTCGGTGGAGCGATGGGCGAAAACGCGGACGCGACTGGTATTCAGTTCCGCATGCTCAATCGCTCAAAGGGCGCAAGCGTGCGTGCGCTCCGAGTGCAGTGCGACAAAAAAGCTTACCAATTTCGCCTTAAATCGAAATTGGAGGCAATGGCAAATCTGGAGATCAAACAGGCCTCGGTGAACCGGTTGATTGTGGATGACGATCAAGTGCGAGGCGTCGAGACCGATATCGGTGCCACCTTTCACGCCAACGCGGTGGTCATCACGGCGGGTACGTTTTTGCGGGGACTGCTCCATTTGGGAGAGCTTTCAAAGCCTGGCGGACGAATGGCCGATACAAGCTCGGGCCTGAGCATGCAGCTGAGAGAGCTGGGATTTCAGGTCGGACGGTTTAAAACGGGGACGCCGGCGCGACTCAATCGTCAATCAATCGACTTGAGTCGCTGCGAGGTCCAGGAAGGCGACGCTCCACCCGAGACGTTCGGGTTTTTGCCCAGACCGAGCGATACGGCGAAAGATGAAATATTTACCCTGAACGAGTGGAGGGGAGGGATGTTCCACGTGGAACAACTCCCTTGCTGGATCACCCGCACCACGGCGGAGACCCACGCCATTATTCGATCGAATCTCCACCGTTCTCCGCTCTATTCCGGGCGAATCGAGGGAACGGGGCCGCGCTATTGCCCCTCCATCGAGGACAAGGTGGTGAAGTTCGCAGATAAGACGCAGCATCAAATCTTCCTCGAACCCGAGGGTCGTCACACGGACGAGTTTTACATTAACGGCGTATCCACCAGTCTGCCCTACGATGTGCAGGAAGCCTTCCTTCGCACCATTCCCGGCCTGGAGCGGGTTCAAATCCTGCGGCCGGGTTACGCAGTGGAATACGATTACTTCCCGCCGACTCAGCTCCATCCCACTTTGGAAACAAAGCGCGTGCGCGGCCTTTATTTCGCGGGCCAAATCAACGGCACCTCCGGTTACGAGGAGGCCGCCGCTCAGGGCTTGATAGCCGGCGCCAATGCAGCGCGCAGGGCGCAAGGAATGCCTGACTTTGTCGTTTCCCGCTCCGAAGGCTACATCGGCGTCTTGATCGATGACCTGATCACGCGCGGGACCGATGAACCCTACCGCCTCTTCACCAGCCGGGCGGAGGACCGTCTCAGTCTCCGGCATGATAACGCCGACCAGCGGTTAACTCCGTTAGGACGAGCCGCCGGCTTGGTCGATGACGCTCGCTGGGAAAGCTTCACCGCAAAGATGGACTCTTTGACGAAAGTTCGGAGCCTCACTCAGGAATGCAAAGTGGAGGGCGGAACGCTTTGGCAGGCGATGAAAAAAACAGGTTATTCTGCCAGCCTCATTCCGGCCGAGTTATTTGAAACGACCGCACCCGGCATATTCGACCTCATTGAAACGGAAGCGAAATACGAAGGCTATATCCGGCGACAGCAGGAACAAAATCGCCAGCATCCGGCCGACCGGCTGATCCCCAACGGCTACGACTTCGACCGCGTCATGGGCCTCCGGCACGAAACCCGGGAGAAACTGGCCCAGTTTCAACCGTCATCATTATCAGTAGCTTCTCGCATCAGCGGAATGACGCCGACTGATCTAAGAATCCTTTCCATCCACTTTCACTCATAGCGTATTATCATTGCGGCCAATAAGTTATGCTTACGTATATCCTGATTGTCATATTCGTTTCTTATCTTTTGGGGTCGTTCCCGAGCGGTTACCTGGCTGCTCGAATCGCTGGAGTGGACATCCGCAAGGAGGGGAGCGGAAACATCGGGGCGACGAACGTCTTGCGCGTACTGGGGAAGAAATATGGCTACGCGGTTTTCTTCTGTGATGCGTTTAAGGGCCTGCTCGCTGTGCGCGCTGCCCTCTGGTTGGCGAGCCGATCCCCTGTCACATCCGCTCACGCGGATTGGCTGGGCATTCTGGCGGCGTTGTTCTGCGTGCTCGGCCACACCTTTCCGGTCTGGTTGAAATTCAAAGGCGGGAAAGGCGTGGCGACTTCTGCCGGCACTATGCTCGGGATCGCACCGACGGCTACCGTAGTAGCGGTGGTCTTATGGATCCTTGTTTTTGAAGTGACGCGCTACGTTTCGATCGCATCGGTCGTCGCCGCCGTCAGTCTACCCACGGCCATCGGGGTATTCTGGCAAATGCATCTGTGGGGCAGCGGCGTGATTTTTTATTCCGCCTGCACCCTTGCTGCCGTAGTCTGCTGGCGACACCGCGGGAATATTTCCCGTCTTCTTCGCGGAACCGAACAACGTTTTCCTCGAAAACAATAATGGATAAGATCGCAATCGTCGGGGCTGGAAGCTGGGGCACTGCACTGGCCGTCATCTGGGCCAACCAGGGAAAAAAGGTCGTTCTCTGGGGGCATAACCCCGAGCGGATCGAGCAGACGCGCGTCACCCGGGAGAGCGCCGATTACCTGCCCGGCATCAAGCTGCCGCCCGCCGTCGAGATGGTCAGCGACGTGTCGCGTTGCGCGGACGCGCCCCTCATCGTCTTCGTCACTCCCTCCGTCGCGATCCGCTCCATCGCGCAACAGCTCCGCGACACCAACATCCGCTCCGATGCCGTCCTGCTTTGCTGCACCAAAGGGATCGAGCACGGCAGCGGCCTGCGCATGAGCGAGATTCTGCATGAGGTGTTTCCGGATCACACCGTGGCCGTTCTTTCCGGCCCGAATCTCGCAGTGGAAGTCGCGCGCGGTCTGCCCACGGCCACCGTCATCGGTTGCCGCGATCTCGGTCGGGCAGAAACATTGCAGCAACATCTCGGCTCCTCGCGTTTCCGCATTTATACCAGTGAAGAAATCGTCGGGATCGAGCTGGGCGGTGCCCTCAAAAACATCTTCGCGAGTCCCGCCGGCGTGATTGATGGCTTTGGCTTGGGCGATAATTCCAAAGCCGCTCTCGTCACTCGTTCCCTGGCCGAACTGCTTCGGCTCGGCACTGCGATGGGCGGACACCCGACCACCTTCTACGGGCTGAGCGGCGCGGGCGATTTGATCGCCACCTGCTTTAGCGGCCATAGCCGCAATCGCCGGGTAGGCGAACAGCTCGGACGCGGCCAAACGTTGCCGCAAATCACTGCCTCCATGCAAATGGTGGCGGAAGGCATTCCCACCACGAAAGGCGCTTACGAATGCGCGCGACGCCTGAAGATTGAGACCCCGATCATCGATCAGGTTTATGCAGTGCTCTACGAAGGCAAATCGCCGCCCCAAGCGATGCGCGAATTGCTCGAGCGCGATCCAAAAGCCGAGCGCGTCTAAGCGCGATCGGCCGCGAAACGCGCGATGACCTGCGGGTAAAGTTCCCGCTCCGCCACCTGGATGCGGGCATGGAGCGTCTCCGCTGTGTCGTTAGGCAAAACCGGCACCGTCTGCTGGCCGACGATTTCCCCGCTATCCACGCCGGCGTCGACGTAATGCACAGTGCAGCCGGTTTCCGTTGCACCAGCGTCCAACGCCTGTCGCCACGCTTCGAGGCCCGGAAACTTCGGCAAGAGCGATGGATGAATATTGATGATGCGCTGCGGGAACGCTTCCAACATCGGCGCTTTCAGCACACGCATGAATCCGGCCAGCACGACCAACTCGACTTTCGCTTCCTGCAAAAGGCGCGCGAGCGCCGCTTCGCTTTCACTCGTTAGGCGCGTGCGATAGGAACCAGGCGGCAGGTACATTGCCGGAACATCAAACTCGCGCGCGATCTGCAGAATGCCCGCCTCCTGCACATCGGCCGCCACCATCCGCACTTCGGCTGCCAGTTTCCCGTCTCGGATCGCTTCGAGAATCGCGCGGCAGTTGCTTCCTTTTCCCGAGCCTAGAATGGCGAGGCGCAACAGGCTCATTTGGATCCCAGCTCCGCCCTTCGTTTGAGCAGATCCGTCGTCGAATATCCTTCTTCGAATGGGAGTATCCGAACTTCGGATCCCACTTCCGCGAGGACCGCGCGTTCCTCTGCATTGAGCGTCTCCGGCTTGTAATCACCGCCCTTCACATAGACCGCCGGTTGCGCAGCGCGCAGAAATTCACTCGCGCGCACCTCAAGAAAAATCGCGACGTAATCAACGCACCCCAACGCGGCGATTACTTCCGCGCGATCCGCCTCCGTATTCAACGGCCGGCCGGCGCCCTTCAACGCCCGCACAGAATCATCGCCATTGATTCCGACGACCAAGGCATCGCCAAGTTCGCGCGCCTTTTGCAGGTAACGCACATGACCGACATGCAGCAGATCGAAACAGCCATTCGTCGCAACCAGCTTCCGTCCCTCCGAGCGCGCATGTTGTGCGATCTCGGCCAGCTCGGATAACTTCACCACGCGGCCGCTCATTCTTCGCCGACGATAAATTGCAAACCGCGCGGAATCACTTCGAAGATCGCTGGCTCGTTGCCGACCAATTCGCCATCGACATTGAACCACATGCCGGGTTGCGAGTTCACCGCCACTTTGGAGGCGCGGCGATAGATCAGCGTGTCGCTCTCCAGATGTTTTCCCATCATGATTTGCGCGACGAGGACAGCGAGTTCGCCTTTGGGTTTTTCCGGAATCAAAATGATGTCGAGCAACCCGTCATCGAGCACCGCTTCCGGCGTGATCGGAATTCCACCTGCGACAAAACGGCCGTTGCCGATCACCAAATTATAAAGGCTGAACCGCTCGGCGGGCTGGTCATCCAAAGCGATCTGCGATTCATAGGCCTTAAGTTCCGGCAACGCCGCCGCCGCGCAGCGAAGATAAGCGAGCGGTCCCCACGTCTGTTTGATTTCCGACGTTAATTTCTCATCGACCACTCCGCTAAATCCGCCCGCCGACACATTCACGAAATAGCGGACCTCATCGCTGCGCACTCTGACGAAATCGATCGCCTTCACGCGGCCGGCACGAATCACTTCAACGCAATCCTCGACCGTCACCGGCAAATGAATCGAACGCGCAAAATCATTGCCCGTTCCCAACGGCACCAACCCCACGCGCACCGCGCTCGCTGTTTCGCCGATGCCGTTGATCACCTCGTTCAAAGTCCCATCGCCGCCCGCCGCCACGATTAATTCCACGCCGCTTTCCACTGCGGCGGCGGCCAGCTTCCGCGCGTCGCCTTGATTGCTGGAAACGTGAATATCCGCAGGATCGAGCCTCTTCAGCTTCTCAAGAAGTTCCTCCGGTTTGTCAGCCGAGCCAGCCGAAGGGTTGAGGATGACTACAGTTTTCACGCGGGCTCATCCTCCCATTCGCGTGCCGGGAGGGCAATCGCATAGCTCGCAGATTCGCGGTCGCTTTCAGAAGCTGCCTGTGTATCGTCCGACCGATCTGATGAAATTGGACGATTACGACGAGCCCCGCAGCTCCGGCGCGTTTCAAATTTCGGAAAAACCGGTCGTCTTCGGCCAGGGTGAATCGTCGGGAAACGCGCCTTTTGAACTGCCTCGAAACTATGGCGCGCCCGTCGTCTTCGCGATCGCGCGCGATCCCAAATCGCTTTTCGTCTATTGGAATATCGACTGGCCGGCGGTCTTCGGCGAAGCCGCGCCCGAACGCAAAGTTTACCTGCGCATTTTCGACGCCGAAAACAAAGAGATCCAGCGCCAGGTGGTCGAACCCCTAACGAGCAATTGCGACCTGCCCCTCGATTCCGCGGCTGACTCCTGCCACATCGAGATTGGATTTTTCGAGACGGCTGAAGAGTGGCGTTCCGTCGGTGCTTCGGACACCGTGATTTTGCCCTCCGGCCAAGTCGGCACGCTGCGCCCGGGCGATTTCGCGCTGGTCCCGTTTCACATCACGTTTCAGCGTCTCACCGATTTGTTTCGCCAGTCGCATGCGAAGAAGGAACCGCTCACGCAATCGCTGGCCCGCTTGCAGAAAAGAGGCGCCGATCCAGAAGAGCGCCGCACCTTTACCGCCGAAGAAAACACTGTCTTCCGCGCCTTGCAGATGGGGCCGCGGCGCATCCCAGCAGGCGTTTCTCCATCCACGCCCGCGCAAACGAAACAGTTGCAGAATTGGATCGAACGCGTCCTTGGGTTCGGTCAAAGCAGCCGCGGCCTATAGCCGTTTCGCTGTGCGAAACGTGGGGGTCGAGAAGGCTGCGGGAACCGATCCTGCGTTTCGCAAAGCGAAAGAGCTACGGGCGTCATGTATTGGCGAGCCAAGAAATGTCGTTGCCAGTCGAAGGGGATTGCCGCTAAACAAAGAGCCGGCGCGAGAAGTCACTTCGCAAAACTCAAACCTTTGCCTACCAATCGCAGGTCCGCAGAAATTCCAAATATGAGCACCGAAAAGAAACAAGTGGAATGGGGCACGCGCGTCGGAGTCATCCTCGCCGTTTCCGGATCGGCGGTCGGTTTGGGAAATTTTTTGCGCTTTCCCGGGCAAGCTGCTGCGCACGGCGGTGGCGCGTTCATGATTCCTTACATTTGCGCGCTGCTTTTTCTCGCGTTGCCCATCGGCTGGGCGGAGTGGGCGATGGCGCGCCATGGCGGCACGAAAGGTTTTCATAACGGCGCGGCCATCCTCGGCATCGCTGGTCGCGGCCGGGTCGCACGGTATTTTGGCGTGCTCTCCATCCTCATCCCGATGGTCGTCTACATGTACTACGTCTACATCGAAGCGTGGTGCCTGCGTTATGCCTGGGAATATTTGACCGGCGGCGTGCAACTGACCGGCAGCATCTCCCAGCAAGTGACCCAGGCCGCCTCCTTCTTCGGCAGCGCAACCGGCACGAGCACGAACGGCGTCCTCAACATGAGCGTTGTCTTTTGGGTCCTGGTCGTCTGCTTAAATATCGTTCTCGTCTATCGCGGGTTAAAAGGCGGGATCGAAAAATTTTGCCAGTTTGCTCTGCCCGCCATGGCGATTTTGGCGGTCGTTGTTTTGATTCGCGTGCTCACTCTCGGCACCCCCGACCCGACTCATCCCACTCAAAATGTGCTCAACGGTCTCGGTTATCTTTGGAATCCCGACTTCTCGAAGCTGACCAGTTTCGAAACCTGGCTCGCCGCCGCCGGGCAGATCTTCTTCAGCCTTTCGGTCGGCTTCGGCGTCATTCTCAACTACGCCTCCTACTTAAAGAAGAAGGACGACGTCGCCTTGTCCGGTCTGACCGCGAGCGCGACGAACGAACTGTTCGAAGTCGGCTTTGGCGGTCTCATCACCATTACGGCCGCATTCGTTTTTCTCGGAGCAAGCGGCATCGTCGGCACGAGCACCTTCGGTCTCGGCTTCCAAACATTGCCCGTCGTCTTCCATCAAATGGGCGTGATCGGTCCCTGGATCGGCTTCGCCTGGTTCTTCCTTCTTTTCCTCGCCGCCATTACCAGCTCCATCTCGATGTTGCAGCCGGTAAAAACATTTTTCGAAGAAGCGCTCGCCATCTCGCACGGGAAAGCGATTGCGCTCACCTCGTTCCTTTGCGGGCTCGGTTCCTTCTGGGTCATCTGGTTTAGCAAAAACACGAAGGCGCTCGACACGATGGATTTCTGGGTGGGCACCTTCTGCATTTTCCTCCTCGCCACCACGCAGATTATTTGTTTCGGCTGGGTCTGGGGGATCGACAAAGGAATGAAAGAGCTGGATCAAGGCGCGCTGATCAAAGTGCCGCGCATCTTCCTGTTCATCATGAAATGGGTCGCGCCCATTTACCTGCTCGTGGTTTTGGCCGGCTTCACCTACACGGAGTTGCCCGCGAAACTGCGAGACATTGCCAGCAACCCGATCGAGCTTTGGACCGTGATTATTATTCTCGCCACCGTCGTTCTCTTGATGGTGGTGCTGGCAATGGGTGAACGCCGCTGGCGCGCCGCTGGTCTCGATATCGATGGACGCAATCCGTAAGAAAGGGAGTTACCGATGAACACATGGGGCTGGGTTTTTATGCTGATCTCGCTCACCCTGGTTTGGGTGACGACAATTTGGGCTTATTGCCGCTTGCTCGGCGCGCCGCGCCAGGAAACGGACGACTCCTCCGCGCCCGACCGCGAATAGAATTGGCAGACGCGCAACAGCGTCCTGTCACTAGGAAGGAATTGCCGCTCGTATGACTGCGATCATCGCCACCGCTGTTGCCGCCATGCCGAATGTCCCGCTTATTCTTGGGGTTCCGATCGACTTCGTTCTCTTCGCGCTCACTCTCCTCGGCGTCGCCATCTTTCATCATCACACGCTTCGGGTCGCGTTGACCGGGCTGATGACGATCACGCTCTACAAGATTCTGTTCACCGGCTTCAAAACCGGGCCAGGACCCAGCGGGTTCCTTTTTCTCTTGGGGCACGAGTGGGTCATCCTCCTCAACCTGCTTTGCCTGCTCACCGGGTTTGCGCTTCTCGCGCGCCACTTCGAGAAAAGCCACATCCCCGTCGTGCTGCCCAAATACATGCCTAACGACTGGAAGGGCGCCTTCCTTCTTCTCGTCATCATCTGGATCTTATCCGCCTTTCTGGACAACATCGCGGCCTCCTTGATCGGCGGCGCGATGGCACATCAGCTCTTCCGCTCCAAAGTCCACGTCGGTTACCTGGCCGCGATCGTCGCCGCCTCGAATGCCGGTGGCGCCTGGAGCGTCCTCGGCGATACCACCACAACCATGATGTGGATCGATGGCATCTCGCCGCTCGTCGTCTTCGAAGCGATCATCGCCGCGGCGGTTGCGCTTTTCATTTTTGGAATCCCGGCCGCCATCGTGCAACAAAGGTATTCACCGATCCTGCGCCGCTCGCACGAACACACGCACCTCGATTGGACGCGCGTCACCATTGTCCTGCTCATCCTCGCGCTCGCCATCGGCACCAACATCACGGTGAATACGCACTTCCCGCAGTACGCCGATCACTTTCCCTTCATTGGGGTGGCGGTTTGGGTGGCGATTCTGATTTCGGTCGTGGTGCGTCGGCCCGATTGGGAAGTGCTGCCCGAGACTCTCAAGGGATCCTTCTTTCTTCTCTCGCTCGTGCTCTGCGCATCGATGATGCCCGTGGAAAAATTACCGGCCGCCTCGTGGCACACCGTCTTCGGTCTTGGCTTTCTCTCTTCCGTATTCGACAACATTCCTCTCACCGCCCTCGCCTTGAAACAGGGCGGCTACGATTGGGGTTTTCTCGCCTACGCGGTTGGCTTTGGCGGTTCCATGGTTTGGTTTGGCTCTTCCGCGGGCGTCGCCTTGACCAATCTCTATCCCGAAGCCAGATCCGTCGGCCTCTGGGTGCGCCACGGCTGGATGATCATCGTGGCCTACGTGGTCGCCTTCTTCGTTATGTTCTCCGTCTGGCAATGGCATCCCGATCAACCGCATAAGGAACTCGGCGTCCCGGCAAGTTCGGCACACTGACGATGAAACCATTTATTTCTCTCCTGCTCGCCTCACTCCTGAGCGTCTCGGCCCGGGCCGATCAAGTCGCCATCGTCAAAGGCACCTTGATAAATCCCGGCAGCGGCCAGGTGGTGCAAAACGCCACCATCGTCATCGAAGGCGATGAAATCGTCGCCGCTGGTCCCGCTGAAGACACGCCCGTCGCGAAAGACGCAAAAATTATCGACGCCGGCGGTAAGTTCATTCTGCCCGGCTACATCGACACACACGTCCACTTCTTCCAATCCGGCGGCCTCTACGCGCGGCCGGACGTCGTCGATCTCACGAAGGTGCGTCCCTACGCGACCGAGATCGCGATGGTTAAGAAAAATTTGCCCGATACTTTCGCGCGCTATCTACGCAGCGGCATCACTGCAGTTGTCGATATCGGCGGACCAATGTGGAACTTCGAGGTGCGCAAGATCGCGGCGGCCACTGCCAAAGCGCCGCACGTCGCCGTCGCCGGCCCGCTCATCTCCAGCGTTTCGCGTCCCCAACTCGATCTGGGCGATCCGCCAATTGTAAAGATCGACACCCCGGAACAAGGCCGCGCGTTTGTGCAAAAGCTGGCCAGGCAAAAGCCCGATTTCATCAAGATTTGGTACATCGTGAATGCGGAACATCCGGTCGCCGCCTTTCGTCCCGTCGTTCGCGCGGTCGTTGCCGAAAGTCATGCCCGCAAGTTGCGAGTCGCCGTCCACGCCACCGAGCTCGAAGCCGCGCGTGCCGCAGTCGAAGAAGGCGCAGATCTTCTGGTCCACAGCGTGACCGATAAACCGGTGGACGATGCGTTCGTCCGTTTATTACGCGAACACGGCACGATCCTTACGCCGACGCTCGTCGTCTTCGAACGCTACGGCCTCACCTTTACGCAAAAGCTCGCCCTTACCGCGCCGGAGAAAAATTGGGGAAACCCAGAGGTGATCGCGACGCTCTCCGATATTTCGCATATGCCGAAGGAGCAGTTGCCCGAACGCCTCCAGACGGCGCTCGCCAAACCGGACGCCGTGCTGGCCCACATCAAGAAAACCGAAGCCATCGCCCAACAAAATCTAAAAACGTTGGCCGACGCTGGCGTGATGATTGCGGCGGGGACGGATGCGGGAAACATCGGCACCATTCACGGGCCGGCGATCTTTCGCGAGTTTCAGTTGATGCATCAGGCCGGTTTGACGCCGATGGAAATCCTGCGCAGCACCACCACGAATGGCGCGCAGGTTTTCGGCGGCGAAACGGGCGGGAAGATCGGTGCAATCGCGCCCGGGCATTTGGCCGATCTCGTTATTCTGAATTCGAATCCCGTCGAAGACATCGCCAACGCTTCGGACATCAAGAGTGTGATGAAAGGCGGCGTCCTCTATTCCGCCGCCGACTTGATCCGTTAGATTACGGTCGTCCCCGAGCGGAATCGAAATGCGCCTGGGTAGCGCAGGCTGCCAGCCTGCGGGTCGCGGCAGCCTGCCGCGACAACTGACAAGGCGCGAGAGGTAAAAAAGCGTTGAGCGTTCGGAAACATT
>JBBSQB010000008.1:0-115944 GCA_038258245.1 Chthoniobacterales bacterium | reverse complement strand
GATATCCATGCTGAAGTCCGCGCCGACGTCGAAGGGCGGGTCGATGTAGATGAGCTTGAGGCCGCCGGCGTCCTCGATCTGGCGGCGGAGCGCGCCGGCCTTGAGGGAGGAGAGGATGAGCTTGTTGTCGCCCCAGATGAGCTTGTTGGTCCAGCCTTTGATCTGACGGCCGCCGGTGTCGAAGCCGAATTCTTCGTCGTCGCGCTTCTCTTTCCGCGGCTCGTCGATGTGCTCGAGGGTCTGGAAGGGAAGGATGGCGGTGGCGACTTCGCGGGTCTTGCCATTCCAGACGAGCTCGACTTCGCGCTTATCCTCGAAAAGGAGGAAGCGGTAGCGCTCGGGGAGCGGCTTGCCTTGCTCGATCAGCCGGATGAGATCGCGCTTCTCAGCGTCGGAAAGCTCGTAGCGGTCGGAGTCGTGGGGGCGGGCCATGATCAGTCGTTCACAAACTCGGCGATGCGCTCGGCTTCGTGGTAGGCGCAGAAGAGATCGCAGACTTCTTCGCCAATGCGGCGAGAGGTGGCATCGATGATCTGCCGGTCGGGATCGAAGACCATGGCGGTGCGGAGATTTTCGGTTTTTCGTTTCAGGTCGCGCCAACGCCAGCCCCAGCGCTCCATGGATTCGAGAACACGGCCGGATTTACCGAGGACTTCGAGGGCGGCGGGCGCCTTGCGTTCCCAGTAGTAATCGACCTGAATGGAGTCTTCGATGAAGCCCTTGAGGGAAGCGTGGCGGCGGAAGGGAATCTGGAATTCGTTCAGCACCTTGACGACCTGCTCGTCGGCGGTGGGGACAATCGGCTGTTGCTCCTCGTTCCGGCCAATGAGGCTGGCGATGGAGACGAGCGCTTCGCCAAAGAGGTGCACGTCGATTCCCTGAATGGGAAGCGAGATTTCGCGAAAGATATCGAAGCCATTCCGAGAGAGCTCGAAGGCGGAGAGGCGTTGCTCGAGCCATTGGCGATTTGCGTCGGTTTTGACGTTGAGCCCGTGGCCGGCGAGCCAGCGAAGGACGTCGCCGGCATCGGTGAGAAGGGCGCGGCGCTCAGAGATGGGATGGATTTCAACGGCGAGCTGCACGCCATCGGGGAGCATGAGGGGGAGGGCGAGAACGAGGCCGTTGCGCTCGCGCTCAACGGTCAACTGCTCCGACCAGAAGGCCGTGAGCGCGTGCCGGCATTGTTCAGGATCGAGTGCGAAGGTGGTGACAGGATTGTTTACCATAGATCTTCGCCGAATTCGATCTGAATATTCCAGTGCTGGCAAACTTCTCGGAGGAAATCGCGCAGGTCCCGGGGTTGGAAGTCGGGCAGGGCATCATGGCGGTTTTGCTCGGCCGCGGGAAGCGTATAGTCGAGCACATTTTCGTGCCAGCCCTTCGGAATGTGCGGCTTCCGGTAATATCTCTTTCGTTCGATTTTGCTGTGGTCGATGCCGCGAACGCGCCGATTATTGAGCAGGAAAGCAGCGGCATAGGACTCGGGTACATCGGCGCGTCCGGCGCTGACGACGAGACGAAGGTGATGCGAGCCTCCGTCGATCAAATCCAATAAGACGTTGAGTTCCTTGCCCTCGCCTTGTGAGGAGAACTCCACTTTCTGCTCAGGCGAGATGCACTTCGGGGCGACTACAATCTCCCGCACCCGTGCCGCAGAGAACGTCCATGCCATTAGTCGCCGTACTCCGTGAAGCTTTGCGTGAGGGCAGCGAACGTTTTCGGCGCATGCTTGGTGAAGCCGATCTGGTCGACGAAGACGAAGCCGTAGCGTTGACCGTTTTCCTCAGCGCTGGTGGCGTCTTCGCACCACTGTTTGAGTCGCGCCATTTTTCGTGGGAGATCGAGTTCCTCGCGGCCTTTTGTCTCGACGATCCAGATCACGCCATCAGCGGTTCGGACGAAGAAGTCTGGAATGTAGTTTGAGAGATCGCCGTCGCTTTTCACAAAATCGAGCTTGAAGCCGACGGCGAGATAGTTCTTGGCGAAGGCCTGGACGTCGGGAGCGTTCTCGAGGAAGGCGGCGAAGGAAAGCTCAAGTCCGCCGCCTTGCGGTTCGCCGACGACTTTGTTGAAGATGGACTTGGTGGCGGCGAGGTGGCGCCGGTGCTCGGTGCGGAAAGGTCGGGTGTCGCGCAGGCGGATGCGGTCCTCGATGCGGGTGGTGCCGGAGTCGGCGACGGTGAGCGCGTTGATTGCGCTCTTAAAGGAGTCGTAGAGAATCTTGCCGACTTCGGGCTCGGAAAGGTTTCGCAGGACGACGGGGTCTTCCAGGTTCGCCGGCGAGGGCGTGAAGAGGTGATCGCGCATAAAGACTTTTACTTTTCCGTAGAGGATGTCGTAGCCGCCAACCAGCCGGAGGTCTTTGAGAAGTTGGCGGGCGAAGAAGGCGACGACGGAGCGATAGTCGGCCGGCCCGGAGCCATCGAGCTGGATGGTGTGATGAATCTCGGAGTCGAGCATGGTCTTGAAGACAATCTCGCGGGTCTCCTCGGGGCTGAACGGTTTGATGGGAAGAAGGCGGTTGCCGAGTTTAGCAGGATCAAGGGCGTCAAGATTTTTGAATTCGCGTTGATAGCGACGGGAGAGTCTGGGCAAAGAAATATCGAGTGCCTCGATGTCCTTCTCCGGACTTTCCGTATCCACTTCGACGATGAGCGAATCCTGTCGTGTGGTGCCGGTTCCCATCGGCTTGAATTCCAATGGGACGCCTTCGGTCTGGATCGACTCAACGAACTCCATGAAGGCAGGCGTGCCCATGACAGAGACGGTTTCCTGGATGGAGTCGTTGCCGAAATACATGCGGCGAAGGCCGCGACCGATGGTTTGCTCGGGAAGAATGTTGCTGGCAGCAGCGAAGGCGCGGAGACCGACGACAGTGGTGACATTACGCACGTCCCAGCCTTCCTTCAGCATCAAGACCGAGACGATGGCCTTGTAGGGTGAACTCCAAGTATCAATACGATTGGATTCCGCGCGCAGCCGGTTGAGTTCCTCCTTTTTCTTTCCGGAAGCGGCTTCGGAGATCTCGCCGTTGTTCTTGGTGTGAATGACGAGCACGGCGCCTTGCAGTTCCGCGCACACCTTTTCCAGATAGGCGCCGGTTTCGTCGCAGTTGCGCGTGTCGTCCACCATGACGAAGAGGACGGCTTTCTTGCCGAGCTTCTCGTTTTCCGCATAACTCTTGCGCCACTCCTCGATGCCGAGCGCAAGATAGTCGGCATATTTCTCGGTGAAGATGGCGCTGGTGTGCTCGTGTAATTTCGCGCGGCTCGCGGCATCCGGGAGAACCGGATGTTTGACCACGTTCTGATGAATCGCTTCGACCAGTGGATAATCGGACACGGTCTGGACGAAAATGGCGCCATTATCGTGACGGGGCGTCGCGCTAACGTCGATTTGCAGCGCGAGCCGACAGTCCCTTTGTAACATCCGATGATGGATGTCTTCGATTGACTTAAACCACGCCATCCTCGGGTCGTGAATGTGATGGGCCTCGTCGTTGAAGACTGCGAGTTCGCTGACCTCGCGGATGATTTCACCAAGGTCTGTGTGGCTGTCGGTCGTCTTGCCGGCGGGCTTCGGACCGAATGGGGAAAGAAAGTAATTGGTCAGATCATCGTCTTCCATTGAAGGCTCTGAGAGGTCGCCAAGGAAAACGCGATGAATATTGGTGAGAAAGATGTTTCCCGTCTCGCGGATCACGCGGACGTCATCCTGAATGTGGAGGGTAAGCTGGAAATCGTCGCGCCAGTTGCGACCGTCCCGTCCATTCGTTGGAAGGATGGGATCGTTGAAGAATATCTTCAATCCGTCGAAGTCCGATCGCAGGCGGTCGAGGACGATGATGTTTGGTGCGATGACGAGGAAGTTTCGTGAAAGCGTGGAATCGGTCTCGTAAAGCTTGTGGAAGAAGCTCCAGGCGAGCAAAAGCGAAAGCACTTTCGTTTTGCCGGCACCTGTTGCCATCTTGAGCACGTAACGGGGCCAGTCTTCGGCAAACATCCCGCTCGAAACAGCACCCGATGCGTCGAAGCGCAGGAGGTCGAACTTATCGCGAGCGCGTTTGGCTTCATAGAGCCAGATGACGGTTTCGACGGCTTCCCTTTGCGCAAAGTAATAGCGAAAAGGAGACAACGTGCCGTCTGCTTCTTCGAGCAGATGCTCCGTTTCGAACCACCAGTGCAGAAGCGCGACGGATGTGGGCGAGGCTTCGGGATATCCGGCATCTCTCCAAGCTTGAACCTCGCGGCGGATTTTCGCGACCAAGGGCGCGAGGAGTTTCTCGTAAGCCGTCGCGCGGAGTTCCTCGGCGGCGGGAAACCAACGCTCGTCGGCAATCAGCGGAGCGTAAGGTGATTCGGGGAAGTTCGGGTGGAGAGCCATTAATCGGTCGTCGAAACTGTCTTCTGGAGGGCCAGTTCCTCCGGGCTGGGCATGCGGCGCAGTTTTTCTAATGGAAGGAGAGAAAAGTGGCAAGTCCGAGGAATTAAGAATTATGAAGGATGAATTAAGAAATTGGAGAGGGATGACTCCGAAAGTGTTCGCGAGCGAGCTCCGAAAGCTTGGCGGGGCGTCTGGCATGATTATCGCAGCAAGAAAGGAATGGAGCGGTCGAAGCAGGGATACGAGGCGCCTCGGTGTCGAGAGGCGGGTGAATCGTTGCGCGAGTGGCGCGATGAAATCGTGCAAGGCGAGCTGCTGCCGATTCTGGAACAGATTCAGCATATTTCTCGCGGCGAACAGGGTGAGAGGGCCGTCGGTGCAGCGCTGAAGGAATTGTCCGCCGAAGGCTATCGAGCGGTGCATTCATTCCAATTAGGCGGGGTGGATATCGATCATGTGTTGGTGGGACCCGCTGGCGTTTTTCTGATTGAGACGAAATATCGCTCGGGAGGTGGGCTCATCACCTTTCGGAACGGAGAGGGGATCTTTGTGGGCAAACGCAGGAAGTGGAACCAAGCGATCTGGCAAGCCAAAGCCGGCGCCGATAAGATCGGCGCGACGATTCGACACCACTGCGGGATGACAGAAGGGGTGTGGCCGCTGGTGGTGTTCGTCGGCAAGTGGCTGGTGGCGGATCAATGGAGCTCCACCGACGTGCGAGTATTCACTCCGGAGACGCTAAAAAGTTACGTGCGCGACCAGCAGCCGGTGCTGGTGCGGCATGAGATCGAGATGATCTGCTCACACCTGGAGCGGACTGCGCGGAGCGGGTGAGGAAATTAAGAATTAAGAAATTGGAGGGGATGCGGCGAGTTCGTGATTTCTTGTTTTCCTGATTCGATTGTTTTAGACGTGGAAGCATCGGTGTTCATCGGTGGCTAAGATCGGAAAGTTCGCAACTCGCGAAAGCCTTCGGAGTTGCCAGCACGCGAGGGCGCGTGCGCTCCCCGGATTTTTTCCTGAGTTCCTGCTTTCCTGATTCGATTTTTCCTGTCTTGGATTCGTGGTTTCCAAATTCAAACAGAGGATGAACCGCGGAGGACGCGGAGATGGGTAGGGACGACTCTGAATGTGTTCGCGAGCGAACTCCGAATTGTTCCGGAGCGAGCTCCGCCCGTTTGGCCCGCGCCGTTTAGGCTCGTTTCGCGCGGCGAATTTGACGGAGGCCGCCGCAAATGGCGATGCCGGCGGCGAGCAGGGCCACGCTCGATGGCTCGGGCACGACGCGGACGTCGAAAACGTCGCTGAGCAGGCCCGGGGCTCCGCCGTAGGCGCCGAAAGTCATCCCGCCGTCGTAGGATTGAAACGCGCCGCCGCCGCTGTACTCATATTGGCCCTTGGCGTTGACGTAGTAATTGATATCGGAAGAAGCAGTGCCCGATTCAATGACGATGGTGTACTGGATCCCCGAAACGAGAGCGATGCCGCTGGTGGAGAAATCGAAATAGGTGAGGACGGTATTACCAAAGTCGGCCTGAACGATGCTGGCGGGAGGAAGGAAGGAGCTGGCCAGCACAATGGAACCAGGGGTGCCGCCGGCGGCGTCGCGAAGCTGGATGGTGACGCCGTCCTGTTGGGCGCCATACTGAAGGCTGACGCCGATGCGCGACAGGAACCCGGAGCCGGTCGCGGTGAAGGTCTGGGCTTCGACAATCTGCGACCCTTGATAGCCGCCAATGCCGTCACCCTGGCTGGCTATGCTGGGCAGGTAGCTGGCGACGCTGTTGTCGGCGGAGGCGGCGTGGGCGAAGGCAATCGCTAACGAGGCGATACAGAATATGGCGGTCTTGCGGTTTAAGCGGTTCATTGGTTTTTTATCCGGTGTCGAAATAACGAAAAAGGGCGGGGCGATGCAAGGGGAAAATTAAGAATTATGAAGGAAGAATTAAGAAGGAAAGTGACAAGTGGGACGTGACGGGTGACAAGCGGAGAGTTTTTCTTAATTCTGCCTTCTTAATTTTTACTTCTCTTCCCTTTGGCACGGAAGGTGATGGTTTTCCCTTCTATGAAGATGGCGACGGCGAAGCAAAAGGCGTGGATCGGGTTGTTGATCCTCGGGTCGTTGCTGCTGATGGCGGGGCTGGATTATGTGACGGGGCAGGAGATTGTTTTTTCGGCTGCGTATCTGGTGCCAGTGGCGCTGACGGCGTGGTGGTTTGGCCGGCGTTGGACGGTGGCGATGGCCGCGGTGAGCGGCGCGGCGGCGCTCGCGGTGGATCTGCTCGATGGGCTGGAGTATGCGCACCCAGGGATCGAGTACTGGAACGCGGGGACGTGTTTCGCGATTTCGTGCGTGACGGGTTACGTGCTCGGCCGGCTAAGGCAGAGCTTGCGGGAACGGGAGTTGATGAATGAACGGCTGTGCGATGCGCTCGATAAGCTGCGGGAGTCGACGGCGGAAATCCGCGAGCTGCAAAGCGGGCTGCAAACGGTGTGCGCCTGGACGAAACGGATCAAGGTGGGAGAGGAATGGATGTCGCCGGAGGAGTTTTTGAAGACGCAGTTGCATCTGCAATTGACGCACGGGATTTCGCCGGAGGCGGTGGCGGAGATCCGCAAGCAGACGAAGACGCAGGCAGCGTGAACGAGGAAGTAAGAAGTAGGAATTAAGAATGGAGCGCGCGGGCACGGCGCGACATAGACCCTAGCCGCCGCCAGCGGGCTGCGAGCAGCCGCGAGCAGATCAATTAGGTTTTTAAGTCTTAAGCGCTTCTAAAGTTCGTTTCGGCGAGACGCCGAAACCAGCACGCGAGTCGCGCGCGCTCCCCTGGATTGTTACCTGCATCCGTTATTCTGATTCGGTGAGCGTCTTTCTCTCTGCGATCTCTGTGTTCTCTGTGGTGAATGTTGCCGGGAAACAAAAGAGCCGCCGGGATTGCTCCCGGCGGCTCGTTGTTTGAGTGCTGTTCGGCTTAGCCACCCATGCCAAGGGAGTCCAAGGTGGGCTCGTCAATGGCGGCGGTGGTGTAGAGGCCGTTGTCTTCCTGATAACCAGTAAGGGCTTGACGGGTCAGCGGTCCAAGGAGGCCGTCGACTTCGCCTTCGTAGTAGCCTTGTTCCTGCAGAGCGGTCTGGACGTTAGCGATGACTTGATCGGGCGGCAGGGCGGCCTGGCCGACGTAGATGGGGCCGTCATAGGCATAGTAGGATTCGGTCGGCGCGTAGCCCCAGGCGGGATACCAGTAGCCGTCGTTCAGATAGTAGTAGCCGCCGCCGATGAGCTCGACGCGGTTGTAATGGGAGTGGTAGTAATCGCGATCGTGCCGCTCGGGATGGTAGCCGCGGAAGGCGGAGTAGCGTTCACCCTGCCAGCGATCGGCGCCCTGGATGCGGTAGTCTTGGTTGAAGGTAACGGCCTGGACTTTCTCGGGCCGGGCTTGAGCGTGGAAGTCTTTGTGCTGCTCCCGGATCGTCTGGATCTGCTGAGCATTTGGCTTCTTGGCCTGGGCCATCGCTTTGCGCTGTTCTTTGTTGCGCTTGTTAAACTGAGGCGCAGTGGCGGCCTGGACGTTGGAGTTCGCGTTGGCGTTGGCCTGGGCGGCGGCGCGTTTTTTCTTGTCGTGGCCGGCTTTTTCGTTCGGCATATCGGCATTGGTGTTCGCCTGGGCGGCGGCGCGGTCTTTCTTGCCGTGGCCGGCTTTTTCGTTCGGCATAACGGCATTGGTGTTCGCCTGGGCGGCGGCGCGAGCGGGTTTATTGGCGAGCGAAGTTTCGCGCTTCGCTTTGCGGCCCTGGCGGTTCGGGTTGGCCTGCATGCGCTGCTGCATGGCGGGATTGCTCTGGGCTTTCATGTTGGCGCGACCGGCGCCGCGGGCGTGGGGTCGGGCTTGGGCGGGAGCAGCCTCCTGGCCTTGCTGGGCTTGTTCGCCTTCTTTTTTCTTCTTGCGTTTGCCGTCCTCTGGCTTGGCCATCGCGGTGACGGCGAGCGCGAGTGAACAGATGATTAATACTGCGGTGAATTTTTTCATTCTTATCCTTTGATCGAGCGAGTTGGTTGTTTATTCATCTCCGCTGGTCGCACCGGAGCGATTGTCCATGGCGAGCGGCAGTGATTTCACTTTGAGATTCGTGTAAGCGCCTCGGGTTGGGTGGGTTTTTGGGGAATTAAGAAGGAAAGTGATGTGTGACGAGCGGCCAATGACGAGCCTGGCGACTTGTTTTCTTGGAATAGTAAAAACACTGAAACCGGTTGTTCGTGCAAAGGATTGTTGGCGAAATGGCCAAAATAAGCTCGAAAAGCTGAGGCGACAGGGCTGTCTGATCGTCAGCTCAGGCCAAAGCGATGCATGAGCTGCTGGCGCACTTCCATTTGCAATTCCGGCCGCATGCGGCTGAGAAGCTTTTCGCGGCGGGCGCCATCCATGGCGGCGAGATCCTGGAGGAGTTTGTCGCGCGTCCGTTTGTTCTCGTAGCGGCTCCAGCCGATGACGGCCGCCATCAGCGCGCAAATAATCCAGAGAATAATCGATGTCGTCATTAGCCGATAACCTTCCTTTTCTCGCCGTAGTTGCAAAGGTAACAGACGGGATATAATCGCCGGTAGCCGACAAAACTATGCGAACCATCATCCTGCTCGTGATTTCGAATCTATTCATGAACCTCGCCTGGTACGGGCATCTGAAGTTCAAGAGCTGGCCGCTCTGGCTGGCGATCGGGGCGAGCTGGGGGCTCGCGTTTTTCGAATATCTCTTTCAGGTGCCGGCCAACCGCATCGGCTCGAACGAGTGGACTGTGCCGCAATTGAAGATCCTGCAGGAATGCATCACGCTGGTGGTCTTCACCGTGGTCGCGTTTGCGTTGTTCCGATCGCCGTTCAAGTGGAACTATTGCGTCTCCTACGCGCTCATCATCGGCGCGGTTTTCTTCGCCTTTAAGTTTTAGTTTTCCTTCGCTTCCAGCATCGTCCCGCGGCAGTCCGGGTTGCCGCAGTGACAGGCAAAATCGCGCTCGAGCTTTTTCGTGCGCGGTTCATCCAAAACGAGCGCGTAATCGTAGAAGAGTTCCTCGCCCGGCCGCAATGCTCGCAATGCATGGATGTAGACGTGCCCTTTCCTCTCTCGCGCTTCGCAATTCGGATCACAGGAATGATTGATCCAGCGCGCGGCGTTTCCCTTGAAGTTGGCGTCGATCACGTCCACGCCGTTATCGAGGCCGAAGAGGAACGTGTGATTTGGATTTTTCGAATCGTGCGGTTCATCGGCCGTCGCTTCGGGCCAGGGGCGGACTTTGCCGCTGTACTCGATGATGCAGGCGCCCTTACGGATCGGCCGAGTAGCAAAAACCCCGCGTCCATGGATGCGCGATTTGCGCACTTCGACGGGAACAGAGTTGTTCCGGCCGGCAGGTGGCTTCGATTTTTTCTTACTGCGGTTACGTGGCGGCGCCATCGGATCGTGTGTCGGCGCGCACTTTGGCGTGGGGGCGTCACTGGTGCAAGTATGAGGCTGACTGAGAACCGGACGAAAAATCCACTCTGGCGCCCTTTTCGCATCAATGAGATCTTTTAATTGGGCGTGGAAAGGAATGGGGCAAACCTGGCTTGGGGGAAGCGCTCGGGTGGAAGTGAAGCTCGATGTAGCTTCGAGCAGGTGGGGGCTCGTTAGTCTGAAACTTCAATCACCACTGAGGTTTCTTGGGTTTGCCAAGTTTATAAGGTCTTTCAATAACCTGTTTCGCGCCGAACAAACGTTTGTGTGCGTTTGTTCTTGTAAAAGAGCGGGCTGGCAGGCAAAAAATGGCCTTATGAAAACACCCTCGATAATCATCCTATATGTTTTCGGTTTCGCAGTATTATTCGGTGGCACTGCGTGTGACCGCCAAAAAAAGGTTGCCGGAATCGAAGTCCGTCCTCAGGGAGCCCAAATTGAGGAGGCTTCTTACGTAGTCGTTCATCCGAAGGCAAGAGTTAATGTTGAAAGAGAAAAGCTAAGAGACACTTTAAGTCGATATGATAGTTCATTGTACCTCGTTCAGTACTTTACGAATGGAGAACCTGATGGCGCACCTTTGGGAACGATGGACGGAGATATCTTGCGGAAAGGCCTCGTGCAAACAGTAACCGATGAAGCCAGGCAACTGAACCCGCGTTTTACTGGATGTGCAATTCAAGCGGGCAGCAGCACGCACCAAACGACGAATGTAGCGCCATCTACACCGGGAGGACCTTTGCCAACGCCGCCGGGAAACAGTTCAACGCGGAACGTCCGTGCTCTGATGGCGGATTTAAAACCATATTTGGACAAGTATAATCCGTAGCTGCCCAAGGGCTTCATCATGGATGATGGGCCGGACTAAGTGGATTTATGTGGCGGGACTGATCACGCATTTTGTCCTTATCATCTTAGTAACGAGTCGCCAAACTCTTTCTGTTTTCCTCCAGAATAAGACTGCCGGACCCGGTCCCTTGATGCCGCGTGTCGCGGAACTGGAGCACGTGGAGACTATGGCCTTGGGCGGGGATCTTCCCACCTCCAACCTTTGGCGACGAGCCGTCGTTGCCTACACGAATGGTACCGGGATCAACACTGGTTACGGATTCTTCGCGCCAACGGTGGCAATTCCACGCAAGCTTGTTTTTGAGATTCGATATGCGAGTGGAGAAGTTGAGTATGAATTACCAAGGGTGGGCGACAAGGCAACCGGTTTAAGGCTTGTGTTGTTGCTGGAAGCGATTGCCAATACTGACAACGTCCTATTGCGAAAAACCATGCTCAAAATGATGGCTTTTTCGGTTTGGCAAAGGCACCGCGAGGCTGAGGCGATTCGCGTTGTTTTCGGCACTGTTATGTGGCCTAGCGCCTCGGAGTTTCGGCGCGGCAAAAGAGCGGAATACGACGTTCTCTTTGCGTATGATTTTCGGTTCTCAGCTGATGTTTCTCCATTAAACCGCTGAGATCCACCCGGTGCATGACTTAACGAAGCGACTCAACGCTTTCCTGTTCCCCCAGGAGTCTGACCGCTGGCTAACGCTTTTCAGGATCGGACTCGCTCTGCAGGTGGTCTTTTATACTCTCTCCTCGCGAGCCGATTGGAACGAGATCTTTTCGGAGAAAGGTTATACGCTGGTTAATCGGGGCTTGAACGAAGCTTTGCTGAGCGGCGAAGGGGTGTGGGTTCCACGCCTAGGCTGGCTGGTCGATTTGGGGCATGGCTTCGGTTGGAGTGAGGTAGTGGTGCTACGGGGGAGTTGGGTGATTCTATTGTCTGCCGGACTGTGTTTATTGGCCGGAGTTTTGACACGGCCGGCCGCGATTACGGCGTGGTTTCTTCATCTCAGCGCAGTGAAAAGCGAGGAGTTTCTTTCTTACGGAATGGATAACTTCACTACCATTGGCCTCTTTTATCTTATGCTTTGTCCACTGCCAGATCGGCTTTCGGCGGATTGGCGCCTGGGCAAGAGGCCGTGGCAATCCAGTGAGGTAAGGGGGTTCTTTCGACGTGTTCTACAAATGCATGTTTGCCTGATTTATTTTTTTGGAGGTTTCACAAAGTGCATGGGGGTGGGCTGGTGGAATGGCGACAGCCTGTGGCGGGCCCTCAACTCTCCACCCTACGACCTGATATCTTCGCAAACGCTCGCATCCTGGAGTTTTCTTCTACCGGCTGCCGGGATGGCCGTCTGCTTGTTGGAAACCGCGTACCCGCTCTTGATCTGGATAAAGCGCACCCGGTTACCCTGTTTGATGGCTATTTGTGGGATGCATGTGGGAATCGCTCTCGTGATGGGGTTGCATTTATTCTCCTCCATCATGATCATCTTAAACCTCGCCGCTTTTGGACCGGATTTCAGCTTTTCGTGGCCGAACCGGCTGACCGAATTCCGGAAGAGGACGGCTTAGAGGAATTGCACGCACCCGCCGAGTTGTCCGTCATCGACAATCGCGTCCCAATTTGCTAATAAAATTACGCGAGCGAGCGTTAGGCCATGTCCTCTGTATCCGAAGGAGAGATTGATTTCGAGATCGGGCATGTGTTGTTGATCGATACGGTTGGCTACTCGGAATTGCTCATCAACGAGCAAAAGGAATTATTGGATGTTCTTAACCGCGTGGTTCGGAACACTCGTCAATTTCACATCGCTGAGGCAGCCGGGAAGCTGATTCGCCTGCCTACAGGCGACGGGATGGCCCTGGTTTTTTCCGACAGTCCTGAATCGCCAGTGGAATGTGCCCTCGAGATCAGCAAGTCTTTGAAAGACCATCCAAACCTCCCTATACGCATGGGGATTCACAGTGGGCCGGTGAGCCGGGTGATGGACGTGAATGATCGCTGCAACATCGCCGGAGCGGGAATCAATATGGCGCAGCGCGTCATGGAGTGCGCAGATGCTGGTCATATCCTGCTTTCGAAAAGAACGGCGGACGATCTCGCTCCCTATCGTCACTGGCAGCCTTATCTCCATGCGCTCGGCGAGTGTGTTGTGAAACACGGAGGCAGGCTCAGCGTGGTTAATCTTTACACCGAGGAAGCGGGCAACCCAGAGCTACCAGCCAAGGTAATAGAGGCACGAAAGCAAGTGGAAGGCAAAGCGATGGGTTTCATCCCCCGAGGTTTTAAAGGCGCCGCCTTTGTTTCTTTGGCTGTTGTCGCAGCTTTATCGGTTGTGCTCTTTTTTTACTTCTCAAATCCACCCGGCCATAAGGTAAGCGCCAGGAAGCCAATATCCCAGGTGGAAACTGGGAGCGCCCCGATCGCGGAGAAAAGCATTGCCGTTCTTCCCTTTGCTAACCTAAGCGACCAAAAGGGAAACGCCTACTTCGTGGATGGAATGCAGGATGAAATCCTGACAGACCTGGCAAAAGTAGCTGATATCAAGGTCATCAGCCGCACGTCGGTGATGCAATATAGAAGTGAGAAGGTGCGAAATCTTCGCGAGATTGCTCACGAACTGAGAGTTACCTATGTTCTGGAGGGCAGTGTGCAGTGCAAAGGGACGCGAATTCGGGTCAGTGCACAGCTAGTAGACGCGCGCAGCGACACACATATCTGGGCGCAACGGTATGATCGCGAGTTAGCGGATGTCTTCGCCATTCAAAGCGAGGTCGCGGAGGAAATCGTGCTGCAACTGGAGGCTAAACTTTCACCGCGAGAAAAGGCCGCGATCGAAGAGCCGCCAACGACGGATCTCGTTGCCTACGCGGCTTACGCCCGGGCCAAAACTCTGCTCAGTACGACTGGTTTCAATGTTCGGGAGAAAGAAAAACTGTATGACGCAGTCAGGCTACTGGAAGAGGCGACTGTCCGTGACCCAAACTTCTACCTGGCCTACTGCGAGCTGGCCCGGATGCACGACCGTTTGTATTTGCTGGGCATCGACCACACTGCTGCTCGATTGGCTTCTGCGGATGAAGCGCTAAAAGCGGCTTTGCATCTCCGCCCCAATGGCGGGGAGGCTCATCTTGCTTTAGCGTCGCACGTCTACAGCGCGTTCCGCGATTATGCGCGCGCCACCGAGGAGCTGGGGAAAGCAGAGCAGACGCTGCCCAACGAGGCCCTCGTCTTTGAGCTCAAAGGCTACATCGCTCGGCGGGCGGGCCGGTGGAATGACGCACTGGATAATTTGCAGAAAGCGCTCTCCCTCGATCCGCGAAACGTTTTCACCCTTCAACAGATTTCGCTCGCCTATCTATATCTGCGTCGCTACCAGGACATGGCCGACGCCCTCGATCGCGCGCTCGCGCTGGCGCCGGACGATCCGGCAACATTGTTGCAAAGAGCGGACGTTGAGCTGGAGTGGCGAGCCGATACTCGGCCGCTGCATCAGGCAATTCAGACTGTGCTTGCCAAAGATCCTGGAATGGCTGAAGGCATAGCACAGACCTGTCTTTATGTCGCTTTGGTTGAGCGTGACAACGATGCTGCGTTGCGAGCTCTTGCCGTGATGACAAGTGACGGGTGTCGCGATGAAGGAGTGCCTTTGCCCCGGGCCTGGTGCGAGGGAATAGCCGCCCGAGTCCGCGGAGATACTGCGACGGCGATGGCAGCATTTGGCGCGGCGCGCAGCCAAATTATGGATGTTCTTAACTCCCAGCCGAATTATCCCGAGGGCCTTTGCGTTTTGGGGATGACAGATGCCGCCTTGGGGAAAGCAACCCTAGCTCAAGAAGAGGGTAGGCGCGCAGTCGAATTGTTGCCCATTGAGCGAGACGCGATCAACGGCGCTCTCTTAGTGCAATACCTGGCCGCGATTTATGCCTGGTCGAACGAGAGTTCGCTGGCACTCGATCAGTTGGAAATCGCCGTGCGGAAACCTGGCTTGGTAAGCTATGGCCAATTGAAATTGCATCCCCTGTGGGATCCGCTGCGCGGGAATCCGCGATTTGAGAAGATTATGGCGTCTCTGGCGCCGAAGAAGTAGGCGGCAATTCGAGCCGAAATTCGCGGTGGCGAATTTTTCCGCCGGCATAGCCGATGTAGGCGCCGGCGCCTAACGAGCAAAGCGCAAGCAAAAGCGTGGCGGAGGCGAGCGGCACGGCCGAACCTGGCCATTTTCGTGGCGCGACCAGCGCGATTAAAGCGAGCAGAGCGAGCGCGTAGAAAAGATAAATGAGGCGGTCGGCGCGGTCCTCGTGCTCAGCGAGCCAGGCTTTGCCATCGGCGTCGGCCAGCGTGAGGACATTGTCGTAGGCGGCATGACCGAAATACGCGACTGGCCAGGCGGAAGCGGCGGCGATGAGAATAAGGATAAGCGCGGTCATGCGCGCGCCTCCGTTGCGCAAGCACAGCGCGATGATCAATGCGACAAACCGGCGATCAATCCGTAAATAGGCAGGGGATTAAGCAGGACGTGGACGTATTCCGGTTGCCGAATCGCCTGGAAAAAACTGGCCGGCATGCGCTCAGGCTTACTGTGCAGAAAGGCGGACGTCCTGCACCGGCCCGTATTTCTTCCAATCGTAAGCGATGAAATGCCACCACTCGGTGCGCATTCCGTAGAAGCCGCCGCGCTTCATTGCTTGCTGCAGAATGCGCAGGTTGCGGCTGGCGGCGGCGCTGTTGCCTTTGTAGTGCAAATGCGCAGCCGGAACGAACGCGTCGAAATCGGTCGGCATTTCCACTTCGTGGCCATCGGCCGTGACCATGGTGACATCGACGGCCACGCCCCAAGAGTGGAGCGAACCGCGGCCGTGCGGATCGGCCACATACGCGGCGTGCGGGGAGAGTTTCCAAAGTTGCTCCTGCGCCGTGGGCGGACGGTAGGCATCCCAAATTTTCAAGCAGTAGCCGTTGCTTTGCAGGTAGGCTTGCGCTTTGACCAGACGCGTGGCCGTGCTGTAACGGACCAGCGCCGGCATGTCTGGCGGATAAAGCGGACGACTGGCGATGTTATGCGAGGTCGCGTAACGCAGTTCGACGATGATGGTGGGATCGATCTTCTTGATGTTGACCAACGCATCGGGCGACGGCTCCGGCTGTTTCGCGAGAGATGACAAGAGGCCGCAGAAGAAGATGCAGCCGACGAGACTGCGCAGAAACGCGCGGGTGTGAGTAAGGAAAAACGTCACGGAAAACAAAAAGCAGGTGGCGTGAAAGACAGCGGAAAATCAGGCCGCTGGCAAGAACGGAGCGAGCTAGGGCGCAGGCGGTGGCTGGTTGGCGAGCCGGGCGAGGCGTTGCAGAAAGGCGAGCGCGCTGTTCGGCGACATGGCGAAGCGCACTTCGAGAGTTTCATCATCGCGGCTAACGGAAGGTTGCTCGCTGTAAAGAAGCAGTTCGGAATCTTCCAGGCGCAACCAGCGTTGCGGCTCCTTTTGCAAACGCTGTTCCCATTGCCGCGCGTCTTCCGGAGTTTTGGCGTGCAAAAGCAGACGGGCGCGCGCAGGATTTTCGAGTGTGAGCGACAGGCCGAGAAGCTGGCAGGCCTCGAGCAATTCGCGCGGGAAAATCGGATGGAAAAGACGGCCCATATTCACCGGGTCGCGCGAGACCAGGCGGATCGCGCTATCCTGATCGAGCGCCTGGAAGCAATCGAAGAATTGGCCGCCGATTTTGAGATCGGGGCTCAGGCCGAGACGGACATCGATCAATTCATCCACGGCGCTGCGCGTCCCGACCGCGATCGTGCGCGGCCCGACACGCCCCACGGCCAGGTTCCCTTTTTCCCAAATCGGCAGGCCGCTCCGCGTGGATTTATCCATGCCCGGCTCGGCACTGAGCGCGCGCGTCATGGGCGAGAGATCAGAGCGCGCCTCGGCGAGGACGAATTCTCGCGACCCGCCATTCTCGAGCGAGGCGATGGCGCGCGTGGTGCGCACAAAATCGGTTGCTATGTTCAACGCCGGAACACGAGACGCGCGGCCGAGTAACCCGGCCCAGAGATTCTGCCAATCGCTGTTCGGATCCTTGCGCCAGCGCTTGGCCAGTTCGGCGTTCTCAAAAGGCTCACTGTTGATGGAGAAAATCGTTTCGATCTCCTGCGGCAGCCATTCGCGTTTGGCCGGCGATTTAAAAACGAGAGGCAGCACAATGGCGAGCAGGAACAAAACGGAGATGATCGAGAAATAAAATTGCCGCAGCTCCTGCTTGTCGATCCCGCCGGAGATGTCGGCCAATTCCTTCGTGTGGGCGAGATGACGATCAACACCGGCGCGATGCTTTTGCACTTCTTCGAGCAGATGCGGCGCATTGGGCGGCGCGATGTTTTTCGCGGCGAGATGCCGGCCGATATTGAGATAGGCCGGGTTTTTGCGTTCTTCGACCGTCTGGTGCCGCGCGCGGGCGGTGCTAATCGCTTCCTGCTGCGCCTTGCTATTCTCGAGAAAGCCGCGATCGCGTGCCTCGAATTCGCCGCGGACGCGCGCGATTTCCTTTTCCACGACGTCGAGCTTTTCCTGCATCTCCTTGAGGGTGGCACTGGCCTGGCGGCAGGCCTCGGTGCTGCCGAGGTGGGCGCGGGAAATTTCTTCGCGGGCGGCGGGGAGTTGCGCACGGCGCGCAGCCAAATCGGCGGCCCGCGTCTCCAGATCGGCTGGCGGCGGGTCTTGCCCTTTCAGCGTTTCCAATTGTTTTACCAAAGCGCGATCGGCCGCGTCGTTTTGGGCAAGGCGTTTGTCGACGCTCGATAATTCACCTGCGCAACGATCGGCCACGATCTTGGCCTGGTCGCGCTTTTCCAGGAGCGGCTTCTTTTTCTCTTCGAGTTCGGCGAGCGCGGTGGTTTGTGCCCGCTGGTTTTCCTCGCGCTGTGTCTCGATCTGGCGAATGCCTTCCTCGATCTGGTCGATGCGGTGGGCGACCTCCTTCTGTTCCTGCTCGAGTTTTTTGAGAGCGACGATTTCATCGCGCATTTCGGGAAAATTGACCGCCTGCGAACAGCCTTCGCGGCCGAGATTAATCTCGGTCTTTTGCAGCGATCGCTTCTGGTGCCGCAACGCCATCCGCGTTTTCTGGCGGCGCATCTTGAGCCCGATCTCGCGGAAGCCGGTCCGAATGAAACTCACGTCGCGAACCTAGGTGAAGAAAAACCCAATGTCATTCCGCGATGAATCAGGAACTCCGAAAGCTTTCGCGAGCGGGCGCAGGAATGAATTTGGAAGCCAGGAAGAAGACTCGTGCTCCTGCTCGTGATCCTAATCGTAATCGTTCTGCGCTCCCTGCCGGACGATTACGAGCACGATCACGAGTAAAAGCACGAGGTCCGCGTGCTTTCCGGTCTCCGCTCTCCGGCTTCCGGTCTCGAATCACTCTTCCGCGCCGCTCAATTTTTTCAGCACGCTAAAATCTTCGAGCGTCGTGGTGTCGCCGGTCACGGTTTTGCCGCTGGCGATTTCCTTGAGCAGTCGTCGCATGATTTTGCCGCTGCGCGTTTTGGGCAAGGCTTCGGCGAAACGAATTTCGTCCGGCTTGGCGATGGCTCCGATCTGCTGGCCGACATGCTGGCGCAATTCCTTTTTGAGCGAATCGCTCGTCTTCACCCCGCCTTTCAAAGTGACAAACGCGACCACACCTTGCCCCTTCAAATCATCCGGACGCCCGACCACCGCCGCTTCCGCGACCTGCGCGTGACTAACGAGCGCGCTCTCGATCTCCGAAGTGCCAAGCCGATGCCCGGCCACATTCAACACGTCGTCGATCCGCCCCACGATCCAGAAGTTGCCATCCTCGTCGCGGCGCGCGCCGTCACCGGTGAAGTAGCTGCCTTTGAATTCGCTCCAATACTGTTTTTTGTAGCGCTTTTTGTCGCCGTAGATGTTGCGCAGCATCGACGGCCACGGCCGCCTAACGATCAATTTGCCGCCCACGTTCGGCGCAACTTCCTTGCCTTTCTCGTCGACCACAGCGGGATCGACGCCGAAGAACGGAAGCGTCGCGCTGCCTGGTTTGGTTGGCGTGGCGCCGGGGAGGGGAGTGATCATGATCGCGCCGGTTTCCGTCTGCCACCACGTATCGACGATCGGGCAGCGTCCGCCCCCGATCTTCTCGTGATACCACATCCACGCTTCCGGATTGATCGGTTCGCCGACCGACCCGAGCAGACGCAATGACGAGAGATCGTGCTTCTTCACCCATTGATCGCCCCAACGAATGAAGGCGCGAATCGCCGTCGGCGCCGTGTAGAGAATGGTGACCGCGTAATCTTCGATGATGCGCCAGAAACGATCCGGCTCCGGCCAGTTGGGCGCGCCTTCGTACATCAACGTCGTGGCCCCCATCGCGAGCGGGCCGTAGACGACATAGCTGTGGCCGGTCACCCAGCCGACATCCGCCGTGCACCAGTAAACGTCTTCCGCGCGAATATCGAAAACGTACTTCGTGGTCGTATAAATGCCCACGAGGTATCCGCCGGTCGTGTGCAAAATTCCTTTCGGCTTTCCGGTCGAACCGCTCGTGTAAAGAATGTAGAGCGGATGTTCGCTATCGAGCGCGGCGGGCGGGCAATTCGCGTCGACATATTCGCGTTCGCGATGCCACCAAACATCGCGGCCTTCCTCGATGTGGACGTCGTTGCCGGCGCGTCGAAAGACGATCACGCGCTTGATGGAAGTTTTGCCGGTCAGCGCGTCGTCCACATTTTTCTTTAACGGCACGACCGATCCACGCCGGTAACCGCCGTCGGCCGTGATGACCGCGACCGCGCCGCAATCGGCGATGCGATCGCGAATGCTGTCCGCGCTAAATCCGCCGAAGACGACCGAGTGGACCGCGCCGATGCGCGCACAGGCCAGCATGGCGATGGCCGCTTCCGGAATCGTCGGCATGTAGATGATGACACGATCGCCTTTGCGAATTTTGTTCCGTTTGAGCACGTTCGCGAAACGGCAAACCTCGCGGTGCAGTTGTTGATAAGTGAGCGTGCGTTTCTCGCCCGGCTCACCTTCCCAAAGAATGGCCGCCTTGTTACGCGTCGGTCCATCGAGATGACGGTCGAGGCAATTCTCGGAGAGATTGATTTTGCCGCCGACGAACCATTTCGCGAAAGGCGCTTTCCATTGCAAAACTTTCGACCACGGCTTCTGCCAGACGAGTTCCTTCGCCTCGCGCGCCCAGAACTTGTCAGGCCGCGCGATCGATTCGCGATACATCCGGCGATACTGTTCGAGGTTCTTGATGCGCGCTTTTTTGGCGAATTTCTTCGCCGGTTTGAAGACGCGCTTCTCGATCAAATGAGATTCGATGTTGGAATTGGTGCTCCTGGCCATGGGAAAGTGAAGCTATCAAGGAATGCAGAAACCGGAAACCGGAAACCGGAGAGAGAAGACGCCCGCGATGTGCGTGTGAAAGACGCGACGTCCGTCATCCCGAGCGAAGCCGAGGGATCCCGTGGCGGAAGCTTTAAGGTAACGCCCTTAGATTCCTCGACTGCGCTCGGAATGACATTGGGGCGATGGTCACTCTCCCAACTTGTATTCACCGGCAACTGGCCGAAGAGTCGCCGCATGAGTGATAACGTTTACAAAAAGCTCGATCTCGTGGGTTCTTCACCGAACAGCATCGAAGAAGCGGTCGGCAATGCGCTCAGTCGCGCGGCCAAGACCATCCGGAACATGCGCTGGTTCGAAGTGACCGAAACACGCGGCCATATCGAGGATGGCAAGGTCGATCACTGGCAGGTGACGATAAGCGTAGGCTTCACCCTCGACTGATTTCGGTAGCCGCGGTCGCCGACCGCGGCCGCAGAACAGACGGCGCCCCGCCAAAAGCCGAGGTCAGCGACCTCGGCTACAATTTACTCTTCGTTCTGCGCGGCTTGGTAAAGCTTGGTGGCGCCGTAGATGAGCACCGCCGGTTTGAAGGCAAACATCAGCAGGCGCACAAGCGTTCCGAAAATTCGGAAGATCGGCAGCCGATTGAGAATGAAGCCGGCGAGGACCGCGTAGCCCATCGACTGCAGCGGCTTCTCGCGCACATACTCCTCGGTTTGCTGGAGCACCTGCTCGACTTGGTCTTTCGTGTAGCGCAGGCCGCGCTCGGCGAAATCTTCGGAAATCTGATCGTCCATGGTAGTAATCTTTCGGATGCTGACGGTTCGCTGCGCGTTAGAAAATGTCAACGCAAGGTGAGCCACACCGTGCTCGCCGCCACCGGGGCCGGCACATCGGGAAGCGACGGCGCGTGCTGAAACGCGCCCGCGCGTCGCGTCGCCTTCAGGCAAAATCGCCCCATCACTTCGAGCGCATGCTGGTTGAGACTGGTGCAATTGGTCGAGAGCAGGATATGGCCATCGCGATCGATCAGTTCGAGCGCAGCCTGAAGCAGTCCCCCGAAATCGCGCTCGACCTGGAAGGCTTTGCCCCGCCAGGAGCGCGAAAAGGTCGGTGGATCAAGAATAATGCAATCGAACTTCTCGCCGCGCCGGGCCAGTCGCGGGAGAACGTCGAGCACGTCGTCGGCCAGAAAACGGTGGTCGTTGGTCGTCAGGCTGTTCAGCGCAAAGTTTTCACGGCCGCGGGCGAGCGATTTTTTCGAGAGATCGATGCTGACGGTTTGTGCGCCGGCGCTGGCCGCCACCACTGAGAACGAGCAGGTGTAGGCAAAACAATTGAGCAGTTTTTTCGGCGCGAGTTTACGCACGAACTGCCGGTTCTCGCGTTGATCGATGAAGAGGCCCGCCGAATAACCGCCCGCGAAGTCGATGCCGTAACGCGTCATGCGCTCCGTGGCGACGCTTTGCAAATTCGTCCCGGCGTCGCCGAGCGCGAGCCGGGGTGCGACGCGCTCTGCATTTTTTTTGGGAAGGAACCGCTCGAAGATGCGGTTAAATTTGAATTGGCAATTGAGCGCCCAGAGGCAAAATTCGGTCGTTAGGCGCTCGCGCGCGACCTCGCTCTTATAAGAGATGATCACATCGGCGCCATAGCGTTCCACCCAGCCTTCGAAGTAGGTGCAAAGGCGATGCGCATCGGTCCCTTCCGCCTCAAAATGACGAAACAGCTCCGGCTCGATCCAAACAGTTTTGTCCTCCACGCGCGCCTCAAATTAGGCAGAAGTCCGAAAACGCCAAAGCGGAAAGACTGTTCGAAAGCGGAGAGCGGAAAGCGGAGACCGGAAAGAAAGAAGGCGGACCCACTCGCTGCCATCCCGAGCCCCGAATGCTTTCGGGGTGAGGGATCCCGCCGCGTTACCAGGAAGCATCTCTTCGCCTCGTTTTCCGCTGTGATCGGCACCTTGTCGTTTCGCCCCGGGATTCCTCGACTTCGCTCCGCTTCGCTCGGAATGACCGACAGGAGCTTTCCGGTTTCCGCTTTCCGCTCTCCGCTTTCAAAAGGTTGCCGCCGCCGAGCGCTGCGATAGAATGCCGGACGACCCGTTTGCCTAACGAGTCACAAACTTCATCGCATGCCTCAAGTCATCGTCCGCGTTCCTGCGAGCACTTCGAACCTCGGACCCGGCTACGATTGCCTCGGCGTCGCCCTCCGCCTCTACAACGACATCACGGTTTCGCGCACCACTGGCCTGCGCGTGCCGCCCATGGTCAGCGCGGCGGCGCGCCTCTTCTTCGAATTTGCCGAGATTCCGCCGTTCCCGTTTTCCTGCTCCATCTCTTCCGTCATTCCGGTGGCGCGGGGATTGGGCAGCAGCGCGAGCGTGCGCACCGGAGTGCTTCACGGGTTGAACGCGCTCGCCGGCAAACCGCTGCGCCGTCAAGGGCTCTTCGAACTCGCCGCGCGACTCGAAGGTCATCCCGATAACGCCGCGCCGGCAAATTTCGGCGGATTCAATGTCGCGCGCGGGACGCAGGCGCAGCGCTTTTCCGTTTCCTCCCGGCTTCATTTCGTTCTGCTCGTCCCCGATTTCGAAATCGCTACGGCCACGGCGCGGCGTCTTCTGCCCGAGCGTCTGCGCCATCTCGCCGCGGTCGAATCCTGCGGCAACGCTTGCGCGATCACCGCCGCGGTCGCCTCGGAGAATTACGAGAAATTGCGCGGGACATTCGTCGATCATTTGCATCAACCGTTTCGCAAGAAGCTCATTCCATTCTTCGACGAGGCGCTGACGGCCGGCGAGAAAGCCGGTGCGCTGGGCGGATTCCTGAGCGGCTCCGGTTCCACGATTATTTGCCTAACGACACGCTCGCCCCATCGCGTCGCCGCCGCCATGCTCCAGGCCGCCGGCTCGAAAGCGCGCACCCTCATCACCACCGCCGACAATCGCGGCGCGCGTCTCCTTTAACGGATGGGACGCTCGGCCGAAAATCTCGAACAGTTCGCCATCGACGTCATCCTCGGCCGGCGGCATGGGGTGCGCGCGGCCACGTTGCGCGGATTGCTCTACGCGCTCTCCTTCGTCTACGAACGCATCGTCCAGGCGCGTCTCTATTTTTATCGGAAGCGAATTTTTCGCGAGCGCACACTCGGGTGCCTCGTCATCAGCATTGGCAATCTCACCGTCGGCGGCACCGGCAAGACGCCGATCGTCGAAAAGATCGCGCGTGCTTTGCAATTGGGCGGGCGCAAAGTGGCGATCCTGAGCCGCGGCTACAAAAGTGTGCCGCAGCCCACGAAACGAAAATGGCTCGATCGCCTGCGCGGCCGGGCCATTAATCCACCTCGCATTGTTTCCGATGGGAAAGCGCTCTTGCTCGATTCGCTGACCGCGGGAGACGAGCCCTACATGCTCGCGAACAATTTGAAGGACGTCATCGTCCTCGTGGACAAGGATCGCGTGAAGAGCGGGCTGCACGCCATCAAAGAAATGCAGGCCGACACGCTCTTGCTCGATGATGGCCTCCAGTATCTTCATCTCAAGCATCGGCTCGATATTGTTTTGATTGATCGCCAGGCGCCGTTCGGGAACGAATTTCTCCTGCCGCGCGGAACCTTGCGCGAGCCGCCCCGCAATCTACGGCGCGCCAGTTACATCTTCATCACCAAGAGCACCAGCCAGCCTAACGACGCATTAATTGTGCGCATCCGCCGTTATAATCGCACCGCCGAGATCATCGAATGCGCGCATCATCCGCTGCACCTGCAAGACCTCATCACCGGCGAACGGCTGCCGCTGGAGCGCTTGCGCGATAAATACATCGGCTCGATTTGCGCGATCGCCGCGCCGGAGAGCTTCGAGGAAGGCTTGCGCAATCTTGGGGCGCGCATTGAGCTGGCCAAGAGCTACACCGATCACCATCGCTTCACCGAAGCCGAGATTCAGAGCTTCGTCACCCGCTGCATTCGCCGCGATCTTGAGATGATCGTGACCACCGAAAAAGATGCCGTCCGTTTCCCTCGTCTCACCACCGTGCAGGTGCCGATTTATTTCCTGCGCGTGGAGATCAAAATTCTGAGCGG
The DNA here is from genome assembly GCA_038258245.1 of Chthoniobacterales bacterium. GTDB lineage: Bacteria > Verrucomicrobiota > Verrucomicrobiia > Chthoniobacterales > UBA10450 > JBBSQB01. The sequence goes on along the minus strand of JBBSQB010000008.1, from coordinate 91,777 downwards.
ACAGGAAAGCTGGGAACATTTCGTCGAGCGCATCTGTCTCCCGCAACCCATGCTCACGCCTGAGCGGTTCTTCTCATAGCGGAAAACGGAAAGAATCCCGACCTCCTGCTCATCCTCGTGATCGTGCTCCTGATCGTCCCCGGCACGGACCACAGAGCGATTACGAGCATGAGCATGAACACGAGCACGAGTGACAACGCGAGCATTGCGGCTGAGAATTCGCCAGCGATGAGCAAAAAATCGGAACTGATCGTCGAAGGAAAAAAGCTGGCCGTTTCGAACCTCGACAAGATCCTCTATCCCAAAGCCGGCTTCACCAAAGGTCAGCTCATCGATTACTACATCCGCATCGCGCCCGTTCTGCTCCCGCACCTCAAAGACCGGCCGCTCACCATGAAGCGTTATCCGAACGGGGTGGACGGCGAATTCTTCTACGAAAAGAATTGCCCGGCGCATCGGCCTTCGTGGGTGAAAACGGCCAAAGTCTGGAGCGAAGGGAACCAGCGCGACATGCATTACTGCCTCGCGCAGGATTTACCCACCCTCGTCTGGGCAGCCAACCTCGCCGACATCGAGCTGCACACTTCACTCGCGCGCAAACGCAACGTCGCTCGCCCGACCATGATGGTTTTCGACCTCGATCCCGGCGCGCCCGCCGACATCGTGCAATGCTGTCAGGTCGGACTCTGGCTGCGTGACTTGTTAGGCCAATTAAAGCTCAAATCATTCGCCAAAACTTCCGGCTCGAAAGGGCTGCAAGTTTACGTGCCGCTCAACACGCCCGCGACTTTCGATCAAACCAAAGTCATCTCTCGCGCGCTCGCCGAGCACCTTGAGCACGAGCATCCCAAGCTCGTTCTCTCCAAAATGGCGCGCGCCTTGCGCAAAGGAAAAGTGTTCGTCGATTGGAGCCAGAACGACGAGCACAAGACAACCGTCAACGTTTACTCCATGCGCGCGAAAGAGCAGCCGACCGTTTCCACGCCGGTGACTTGGGACGAAGTGAAAACCGCACTGAAAAAGAAAAACGCGAAGCTGCTCACCTTCACATCGGATGCGGTCTTGAAGCGCGTCGACAAAATGGGCGACCTCTTCGAACCCGTCGAAATCCTCAAGCAAAAGCTGCCGAAGAAGCTGGCGCTGTAGCCGCTTCCCTGCGGGAAGCGCGCGATGTGTTGTCCATCTTGAGCGAGGTCGCTGTCTTGTCGCGTAGTTCGAGCAACGTCCATTCCCTCGTCGCCCACAGGGCGACGGCTACAATCACCGCTCGCCTTTCTCTCCGTGGTCTTTCATGCTCCGCGGCAAGATGCCTGACGAACCGAGCGAGCGCGAAAGTCCCGATCACTTCGAACGCGAGACCACCACTGATCTCGACGACAACACGCCCGATCGCCCGAAGGGGCTCGCGCTTCACACGCGCATCCTGATCGGGTTGGGCGCAGGCGTCGGAGCGGGCCTGCTTGCCAACGCGCTCCTCGGCGGCGACGACCCGCGCATCGCGTGGGTGGTCGCGAATATCACCGAGCCAGTCGGCCAGCTTTTTCTGCGCTCGCTCCTCATGATTGTGGTGCCGCTGGTGCTGTCGTCGCTCGTCGTCGGCATCGCCGGGCTGGGGGATATTCGTAAAATCGGGCGGGTCGGCGTGCGTTCGTTGCTTTACTCGTTAGTCATCTCCGCCATTTCGGTGGCGATTGGTTTAACGCTGGCCAACGTCATTCGCCCTGGCGAACGCGTCGATGCCGCGAGTCGCGCCAAGCTCGAGCAGCGTTACGCCCTGGACGCGAGCAAACAGGTGGAGCAGGCGGAAAAAACCGCCGCTGCCAACAAGGATTCCGCCGTTTTGCAAATCGTGAAAACGGTCGTGCCGTCGAATCCGCTCGGCAGTTTCGCGAGCGATCCGCCGAACATGCTGCATCTCATGTTCTTCGCGCTCGTCCTCGGGATCGCGACCACGCTCGTACCCGCGCCGGTCTCCGCGCCGCTTATTCGCGGGCTGCAAGCCCTCTACGAGATCACCGTCAAGATCATCGACATGGTGATGAAATTCGCGCCGTATGCGGTCGCCTGTCTGCTCTTTAATAACACCGCGCGCTTCGGCCTCGATCTTCTCACCGCGCTCGGCTGGTTTGTCGCGACCGTCCTCATCGGGCTCAGCCTTCACATGTTCGGCGTTTACTCGATCTTGATTTACTTCCTGTCGCGTCTTTCCCCGCTCGACTTTTTCCGGCGCATCAAAACGATCATGTTGACTGCGTTTTCGACTTCCTCCTCGAACGCCACCCTGCCGACTGCTTTGCGTGTGACCGAGGAAAATCTCGGGGTGCCGCGCGAGATCAACAGCTTCGTTCTCACCGTCGGCGCGACGGCGAACCAGAATGGCTCTGCGCTCTACGAGGGCGTGACTGTTCTTTTCCTTGCGCAATTGGCTGGCGTCCATCTCTCGTTAGGCCAGCAGCTCGCCGTCGTCTATCTCACCATTCTGGGGAGCATCGGCACGGCCGGCGTGCCGTCGGGATCGATCCCGTTCATCATCGCCGTGCTCGCCACCGTGAATGTGAATCCGGCGCTCATCGCCATTGTCCTCGGCGTCGATCGCATTCTCGACATGTGCCGCACCACTGTGAACGTGGTCGGCGACGTCACCATCGCCACCTACGTCGCGCGGGCGGAGGGTTATCCGTTGTTGCGGACGCCGTCCGGCGCGCGGCTCGACCCGCCGGATTGAGGGAAGCTTTCTGAGTGGCCTTCTGGGAACGAAAGCGCGAAGAAGTGGCCGCGGTTTGAGTGGGTCCGATCCCATGGCGGAAGTTCGTTTCGGTCAGGAGACCGAAACCAGCCTCCCTGGAGACAGGCGCTCCCCGAGCCGCCCGGAGCGCACCGGAAAGATTTGGCAAATCGCCTAACGGAACAGCGCGATGAGGAAGAGAACGATGCCGCTCAGCGCCGCGTTCCAAAGGATCATCGAACGGATCAAACCAAAGCCCGCCGCAGCCGCCGCCAGGTAGCCGACCCATCCCCAGAAATAAAGATGCGCTCCGCACCAAGGTGAGGGCGCCGTTGCGATCGATGAGATGCGCGGCAAGGACGAGAGCTGCGAAGAAAGGAAACGTTTCGAGGAAGTTGGTCGTTGCCTGATCGACGCAATCGGCGAGGCCGCGCAACGGCGGCACTTCCTGTTCGCGGCTGCTGGCTGTCCAGCGATAGCCATATTGAAAACTGATCAGGTGCGAAGCCAGCACGAGATGGACAAGGCCAAGAATCACGCTCGCCGCCAGGAACCGCAGTTCTGTTGTCATGGAAGGAACGCGACCTTCGCTTGCTGGAGACCCGCGTTTGTCGTCCCTCCGATTCCATTCGCGCTTCGCAGACCTGGCTTCTCAAATCGCCGACCAACCCGTGGCGTCTTTCCGATTCCGGCCAGCGACAAAAGTGCTCGCTATCGTCACTCTGCATGACATTCTGCCGCTTCACGTCTTCCTCCGCGAGCGCTCGTGGTTTTCATGGCAACCCGATCTAAAGAAATCGTCTTCTCCATGGGTAACGCCGCCGCGGCCGCGTTCGTCTATTGGTATCTCATCACCGGCGGTTGGTTAACCAACCATTACCAGCTCGACGATCCGAACATCGTCAATCTTGCGCTCGCCATCTTCGAGCCGCTGGCCGTTGTCGGCGTCATCGCCTTCTGGATTTGGCGCACCCGCACGCTTTACCGGCTCCTCGCCGCCTCGCTTCTGCTCCAACTCCTCATCGCCCTCGGCTTTGTCGCCTTCTTTCTCATCTTCGCCCTCCTCTGGCATCCGAAAATGATGTAAGGAAAGCAGGGTTGGACGCATTCCTTGGTTGGAACCTGGCTAGGTCTGCTGACGAACGCTGGCCACCATGGATCCCGGATTTGCCGTGCCAAAGGTATCCAGCCTCTCGCCACGCGAGATTCGATTACAGACGACGATTGATCCGTTTCGTCCGCCTCGGAAAAAATAATGCAATCTCTTCTCGCCGCCGCCACCCACACGACAGCCTTGGGCCGCTCGCTCCAGGTCTTCGGGATCAAATTCGTCGGCGTCAATTCCGAGAACGGCCAGAAACTTCTCCTCACCCTCTCGGCCATCGCTGTGTTCCTCATCCTGCGCTGGGGACTGCGCGGGCTCGCCCGACTCATCATCCCGCGCCGCAAGGAATGGATTCTCTTTTGGACGCGCCAAGGCATTACGCTCGCCACCGCGCTGCTTCTTCTCCTCACCATCCTCTCCATTTGGTTCGACGATCCCACGCGCCTCACCACCGCGCTTGGCCTCGTCACCGCCGGCCTCGCCTTCGCTTTGCAAAAAGTCGTTAGCGCGTTCGCCGGCTACATGGTCATTCTGCGCGGCAACACCTTCAGCGTCGGCGATCGCATCGTCATGGGCGGTGTGCGCGGCGACGTCATCGCGCTCGGATTTCTCCAGACCACCATCATGGAAATGGGACAACCGCCCGCCGTCGAAAGTGCCGACCCCGAGGTCTGGGTGCGCAGCCGCCAATACACCGGCCGAGTTGTTACCGTCTCAAACAACCAGATCTTCGAAGAACCCGTCTTTAACTACACCCGCGACTTCCCCTATCTCTGGGAAGAAATCATGATCCCCGTCGCCTACCGCGACAACCGCGCCAAAGTCGAAGAGATCCTGCTCGACGTCGCGCGGCGGCACAGCATCCAGGTTACGCAGGTTAGCCACGAAGCCCTGCGCCGGATGCGCGAACGTTACTTCGTGAAGGACGCCGAGTTCGAACCAAAAGTTTACCTCCGCATCACCGACAACTGGGTGGAACTCACCCTCCGCTTCGTCACCGACGAACGCGGCGTGCGCGACGTCAAAGACCGGATGAACCGCGAAATTCTCGATCAACTCGACGCCGCCAAAATTGGCATCGCTTCCGGCACCTACGAGATCGTCGGCCTCCCCTCCATTCGCGTCATGCCCGACCAACCCAGCGCGCCGCCCGAACGCACCGACTGATCTGTTCGCGAGCGGTTCCGTTCCGAAAGGGTAGAGCAAGCTTCCAGCTTGCGATTCGGATCGGGCGGCAAGCTGGAAGCTCGCGCTACCTTTCTCGCCATCTCTGCGGTTAAGTCTAAAGAAGGGATCAGTGACCAGTTTTGAGTGCCGAGCGGAAGCCGGAAAAGTTCGTTTCGGCGAGGCGCCGAAACCAGCACGCGAGGCGCGTGCGCCCCCCGGAGAACACGCGGAATTGGAAGAATAAAAAACCTCTGTGTCCTCTGTGATCTCTGTGGTGAATCAAAAGAGTGACGAGTGACGAGTGACAGGTGACGAGTGGAAGGCGGAAAAGTTCTGGGGCCATGCGCCGAAACCAGCCGAATGGCTTCGGGGCGCTCCCGCAGTAATCGGCGGAATCCGAACCTTAAAAATCTCTGTGATCTCTGTGTCCTCTGTGGTGAATAATGCAGGCCTGGAAGATTGCCGATATTAATTACTCCGACGGCCGCACCCTCGCCGGCATTCTGGGCGGCGAATAGGGACGATCTCAGCGGTCGGCACGTGGGGCGATCGCGCCCATTCCCGCTTCATCGAGAAATGCGGCACCGGCTTCGTGTAGCGCTTCCGAATGGTCTCGGCGCGCACCCGGCGACGGTCGAGACCCTGCTCGCCGCGCTGCCGTTCGTTAGACCCTAATTTCGCGTGTGTACGCGGCCTCCTGGATTTCCGTTTCCACCGCAGAGCAAGTGCACAGAGAGCGAGAAAGGCGAGAACCAGCGCGCCTTTCACAACGAACAGGAATAAGAGGAGCGTTGTCATGGGATTTGGTTTTCATTAGAGAAACGCGCTAAATCCGACCGAAACCCGTCACGTTCGCGGGATTTTTTTTTCGCGAACGGCGATCGCGTTCTCGCGCGCGCTCGCAGCACAGTTATTCGAGGATCGATTTCGGGAAGCGATAACGCTCCGCCCAGACCGGGCTCTCGAGGTCAGTCGCCCCGAAACGGTAGTCCAGCACCTTCCACTCGCCGCCCTCATAGCGGAGGAGCGCTTCAGCCTGCGGATCGAAGGCGCCGAGCTCGACTTGCTCGCGATACTTCGTTTTTGAATAATCGATTTCGTCTCCATTCGGCAGAGTGGGTGCGACGCGCGCGAAAGCCCAACCTTCAGCGATGCGAAGTCGGTCGACTCTGAAGATGACCACACGGCCCAGGTCCTTCTTCGCCGAAACCCGAAGCGCGTCCATGATGGCTTCCCGCTCCGGCGTACCTGCGGCAGGAGTGTGCGCGCTTTGCGCGAAAAGATTCACAGAGGCGAACAGGGAACAGAAAAGGACCGCCGCGAGTTTCCGATAAATCATCGAACACACGAGCAGTTCGAAGGATGACGGCAACGCGTTTCTCGCTCCCAGCGGAAGAAGGCAAGTGCGATTTCGCAAAGGATTCTGGATGGAAGGAAAACTCTGTGTCCTCCGTGATCTCTGTGGTGAGTCCGCAGTCGTTTAACTCGCCGCTTTCGGCGCGCTTATGCTTTTGCTATAAAACCCGGAGCGATCGAAGCAGCACACGCGTCGCTTCCCAGCCGCGAGCATCGAGCAGGCATTGTTGACCCGGCGCACGCGAGTCTCCGGTTGCTTCGCGGAAGTGATCCACTGGATCCAATCGCGACGCGCGATGGGCGTGATGTCGGTCCACAAAGCGCGGGCTTTCGGCTCGGCAGCCGTCAAAGCCTTCCGCAGATCGGCCGGCACCTTGGGCTCCGGTTCCTCTGCCACCGGTGCGATCTCCAGTGTAACCGTGTCGCCGGTGTCTGCGCCCGCCGCTTCGCGCAACTTCCGATCCACTTTGAGCCAATGACCATTCTTTCCGTCGGGCTCGAGAGTCGCTTGAAAAGCGGCGCTATTGATCGTGCCCTCGACCGCCGTCATGCTCCGCGAAGGAAGCTTGGCGCTGGCGCTCTTCGGCAGAGTAAGAAAAGTCCAGGAGTCGCCCTGCACGGCCGCGGCCGGTCGGAAAAGTTTCGCTTTGAAACGGATTTTAGAAGCGGTCTTGGTCACAGTTTTAAGGAATGTTCGAGCGGGTTAATTTGCTTGTCGTTTGCTTTGACTCCGTAGCTTTGGCAGCTGCGTCAGCATGTAAAGACCGAAGAGCACAAACACGGCGCCCAGAAAAGCGATAAACTGGAGGTGAAATTGAGCCAGACCGATAATGACGAGGCCGACCCCAACGCAAGGTGCCAACCCATCCGATCGAAGTCGGCGTCGCTAAAAGTCTACTTTTGTGGCGCGTAGTCCTCCACGGCACGAGAAACCATCTAACGAGAACAAGATGAGCGACGGTGGACGGGAATGGGAGGACTGGCTAGCCGTGACATTGACCCGCGGTTGAAGGCGGAACGAGCCGATCGAGTGAATCAACACGCATCACGCGGAGTGCAGGTGCGGGAAATCATCGGTTGCTCTAGTTTTTTTGATAAAGTTTGACGCCTCTTATCCTGGCGTTGTGACCTTGTGCATCCCTGTAGTGAATCACGTCAGTTTGAGTGCCTAGAAAGGTATAACCGATCGGGGCAGTGCTGCCAGGCACTACGGTAATGATTGTGCCGGTAGGAATTCCGTTCGTAATTCCAGTCCCTAGTTTTCCTACGGCATTGATAACCACTGGCCGAAAGGTGGTGTCTGTTGACGTTCCGTAGATCCCAGCAACATATGTGGCGTCTTGCGTTCCTTGTGCGCCAATACGGATTGTATTCGATTCGCCAGCCACATCCGAGGACGACCCAGTTTTACTGTCGTAATTTCCGATGTCGATATTGTTATTACCTGTTGTCAGATTTATCCCCGCAGCACTCCCGATGGCGATGTTGCCTGAACCCGTTGTGTTGCCGGCCATGGCGTTCGCTCCATTAGCGATATTGCGAGCACCGGTTCCATTATGAACGAGCGCGTTATGGCCAGTAGCGGTGTTGTCAGCGCCAGTTGTGTTGCTGAACATAGCCTGCCAACCATTCGCGGTATTGAAACTACCGGTGGTATTGCTAACGAGCGCGTCAAAACCGTTCGCCGTGTCATAGTCGCCGGTAATGTTGGATGCGAGCGAGCCGAGTCCGGTGGCAGTGTTGGCCTGACCAGTCGTGTTGTTCTGCAGCGCATTAACGCCGTGAGCGGTGTTGCCCGTGCCGGTAGTGTTGAACCGGAGCGCCTGAGAACCGTTGGCCGTGTTATAGCTGCCGGTGTTATATTCGAGGGCATCGACGCCCGCTGCTGTGTTTTCGCTGCCGTCGGTATTGTCATGAAGGGCGCTCGCACCAATTGCCGTATTATTGTAGCCGGTAGCATTGGCACCGAGTGCGCTAGCACCGTTGGCCGTGTTGCCGCTCCCCCTAGTATTATTAACAAGCGCCTGAAAACCGATCGCCGTGTTGTAATTACCGTCGGTGTTTGCAAATAGCGCAAAAAAACCGGTGGCGGAGTTATTGTTGCCGGTGGTATTGCTATAAAGAGCGAAAAAACCAGTGGCCGTGTTGTCAGTCCCCCCGGTGTTGCTATACAACGCGTCTGCCCCGACTGCCGTATTGTGGATGCCGTTAGTGAGACTAAAGAGAGCGTTATCCCCCTCGGCGGTGTTATTGCCCGGATAGCCGCCGTCAGGTGGCGGGGTGACTGCGAACCCATGGTCGCCTAGTGCCACGGCAATTATTGTTGCGATTGCAAAAGCTAAAATTGATTTCATTTATATCCTCCGACTTTGCTCAGTCTGATTCGATCGTAAAAGACCTATGATTGATTCAGTTCGCATTGCAGCACATCTCACAGGGGGATTATACGAAAGAGGGGGCTATTTCGGTCGCTTACTGGAGAGGGCCGGGGGAAAAACGAATGCATATTGGATAGGGTGTCAGCACCAAATCTGCCTGCCAAGCCTCAATTTCATGATTGCGAAAGTGTTCGCGAGCAGGCTGACATGAGGAAAACGGAAAAGTTCGTTTCGGCGGGGGCGCCGAAACCAGCACGCAAGGCGCGTGCGCTCCCCAGAGGAATACGCGGAATTTCAGAAATTTGGAAAGCTCTATGTGCTCTGTGATCTCTGTGGTGAATAAGAATTGACGGGTGACGACTCCGAAAGTCTTCGCGAGCAGGGTGAGGGGCTGCCGAGCTTTAAGTTTTACGCGAGGAGGCTGGGCGGCATAGTGGCCACCACTCCAGGGTGGCAACCGGGAGCGGTTGCCCTACAGGATTCTTTTCCTGATTTCCTGGGTTCCTAATTCATTTTGATTTGTCAGAGCGTTGCGCAGAAACGCCTTAAAGGACGGGCGGAACGCTGAAAGCTTTCGCTGCCCTTCGTTTCGCGCTGGCTGGTGACATGACGCTGAGGCATGATGACGGACGATGCATTGGTCGTTTGTTTGGATCGGTTATCTGCTGACGTGGGCGACGATTCCGCACATTCTGCTGCGCAATAAGCCGCCGGCTTCGACGCTGGCCTGGATCTGGGCGGTGATTCTGTTCCCCTACGGTGGGGCGATCTTCTATTTCATTTTTGGGACGGATCGGCTCGTTAGGCAACGGCTGCGGGCGACCCGCAAAATGGAGCAGGCGGGGGCGCGCGAGGAGCGCCGCGTGATGGCGGAAACGCGTGCGCTGCTGGCGGATTTGTCGCAAGGTGAACAGACGGGAGTAGAGATGCTGTCGCAGGTGAATGAATACGCGATCTCGTGTGCGGAGGAGTCGCGGTTGCTGGTGGATGGCGCGGCGTTTTATGAAGCGTTGGGACAGCGGATCGACGAGGCGCAGCATCATGTGCATGTGCAGTTTTATATCTGGCAAAATGATGCGCGCGGCCGGGCGATGCGGGACAAGCTGACAGCGGCGGCGCGTCGCGGCGTGGAGGTGCGGCTGTTGCTGGACCCGATCGGGTCTTTCGGGTTGCGTCGATCCCATTTTGAGGAGCTGAGGGAGGCGGGCGGGAAGTTTGCCTGGTTTCGCACGGTGCATCCGTTGCGTAATCGCTGGACCTTTACGCTGCGCAATCATCGGAAGCTCCAGATCATCGATGGCCGCTGGTGTTTTGTGGGCGGGATGAACATGGGTCGCGAGTACGCGGGCGAAGATCCGAAGATCGGACCGTGGCGCGATGTGCAACTGGAGTTGCGCGGGACGGCGGCGCGGAAGTTCCAGATGATTTTTGCGGATGATTGGTTCTTCGCGACGGAGGAGAAGCTGTTGAAGCCGGAGTATTATCCGCTGCCGGAGGCCGGTCAGAGGTTGCTGGTGCAACCGATGACGGATGGGCCGGACGGACCGGACGATCCGATCGAGATGTCGATTGTGTGGATGTTGAACACGGCGCGGGAACGAGTGTGGCTAACGGCAGGTTACTTCGGGCCTAACGAGCCATTGTTGACGGCGTTGCAACTGGCGGCGGCGCGCGGGATCGATGTGCGTTTGCTGGTGGCGGCGAAGTCGGATCACCCGCTGCTGGTGAATATCGGGCGTTCCTACTACGAGGAGATGCTGCGCTTCGGGGTGAAGATTTACGAATACGAGGCGGGGATCAATCACGCGAAGGTGGCGCTGGTGGATGAGCAATGGCTGATGGTGGGTTCGGCCAATCTCGATATCCGTTCGATGCGATTGAACTTCGAATTAAATGCGCTGGTGCGGGATGTGGCGACGGCTTCGGCACTGGCAACGCTGCTGGAGAAGGATATGGGAGCGTCGCGCGAGATCGTGGCGGAGGAATTTGCGAAGCGGTCGCGCTGGCAGCGCGCGAAGGAAAGTTTGCTGCGCCCGCTCGGGCCGTTGATTTAAGTGGAGGGACGGGCTCTGTCCCGTCCCTTTGGCGTAGGGACGACACGGAGGTCGTCCCTCCAGCATTAGATGCCTGCTTACGAGGCGTAGCTACGATCGTCCCAGTTTCGCAGTAATCGGTGCTGCCGTCGAGCGTTGGGAATTTTTGGTTGCTTGGTTCCTGTTCGGCTGGTAACCGGATTGCGCGATGATCAAATCGATCGGCGCCACGCAACGCAGGCTGTTCGTCTGGATCATCCTGGCGACCCTGCTGGTGTGGGCCATCGTGATCGGCGATCTGGCGCGCGGAGGCCGGGCTGATCCGCAGTCGCTGCGCGCCGCGGCGACTCTCCTCAGCGGCGGCTGGCGCTTTCACACCGGCGATGACCCGCACTGGGCCGACGCCGGCATGGGCGATAGCGATTGGGGGACTATCGATCTGACCGCCCCGCGGGGCAGCCACGACGGCGACGTCGGTCTGCCCGACTATGTCAGCGGGTGGATGGCGCACGGACATCCCGGTTACACCGGTTACGCCTGGTACCGGCGTGTGGTGAACGTGCCGGCCGGGGGCGCATCGTGGGACATCCTCGGGCCGACGGTGGTGGAGGACGGATACGAGCTCTATTGGAACGGGCATTCGTTAGGCGGGTCGGGCCGGCTCGGGCCGCATCCGCGTGTCGTCGGCACGCGGCCGCTGCGATTTGCCCTTCCCGCTGATGCGGCGGGCACGCGCGGCGTCCTCGCTCTCCGCGTATTTATGCTTCGCCGGGCCGCACCCAGCGCAACCGGGGGCGGCCTGCACACCGCGCCCATTCTGGCGCCCCGACCGATCAGCGATGGGCTGCACCGCGCGCAATGGGAGCGAACGATAGCCGGTTACATCGCCGATGCGATCGAGCCGCTGGCGATGTTTGCGCTCATCGGCCTGGCGCTCTGGTGCTGGCCGCGCAGCAGCCACAAAAGCTTCCTGATATTTGCCAGCATCGCGCTGGCGCTGACGGGAGCCCGTCGCCTCAACAATGCGCTCGTCTCCTGGACCGATCTGATGGACCTGCCGACCTACTCGTTGCTGGCGAAGTTCATGTGGATGCCCACCGTGGCCGCCTGGGCGCTGGACTGGAATCGCTGGCGCCAGCCTCCGTGGCGAACCATCGATGTCGCGGCTCTCGCGATCATGGTCGCCGAGATCGTCGGCGCTGTGACTCACTCGGCGAGCGTGACCAGCGTCAGCCGTCTCGCATCCATCGCCCTCTTTGTCATGATCGGCGTGCGCATCGTCCGCAGCGGCCCGATGCGGATTCACGCACTGATCACTTTGGCATTGATAACCCTCACCATCTTCGGCGACGAGCTGCTCGATCCGATCGGCGTCCCGGGCATCTGGTTTCCGTTCGGCATCGGGGTTTCGCGGACGCAATACATCTACGCGATCTTCATTCCGTTGCTGGCCTTCCTGATCGTACGAACCTTGGACGGCCCTCGTCCGCCTCCGATCTCACCCTAACTCCGCGTCCATAAAACCGGCAGCAGCTCACTCCGGAGCGCATCCCCGTACGCGCATTGTGCGCTGAACGGTGTAACTCTGATCGGCGCTGCCTTTTGGCTTGAGCGGGAACGCCAAGAGTTTGTTGCGTCCGCTCGGGCCGCTGATTTGAGTGGAGGGACGGGCGCTGTCCCGTCCCTGTTCAAAGGGGACGACACGGCGGTCGTCCCTCTAGGAAGGCGTTTCGCAGAAACGCCCTACAAGCAACTAGATGCCGGCGTACCAGGCGTAGCCGCGATCTTCCCAGTAACCGCCACGACCTGCGCCGAGATGAGCGAAGCTTTCGACGGCTTCGATGCGCATGATGTACTTGGCCATCTTGTAGCCGAGCTGGCGTTCGAGACGAAGCCGTAACGGCGCCCCGTGGGCGATGGGCAGGACCTGGTCGTTCATTTCGTAGGCGAGAATGGTTTGCGCGTGATAGGCGTCGTCCCGATCGATCGTTTCGTAGTAGTCGGTGCTGCCATCGAGCGAGCGGCCGAGGGAATCGGCGCAGATGAAAGCGAGGTAACGGGCGTCTGGTTTGAGCCGGGCGCGATCGAGGAGTGGGCCGAGCAGCGCGCCGTGCCATTTCCCGATGCAGCTCCAGCCTTCGACGCAATCATGTCGCGTGATCTGAGTGCGGCCGGGCGTGGCGCGCAATTCGTCGAGCGAGAGTTGCAAGGGTTGCTCGACGAGACCGCCAATCTGGAGCCGGTAATCGGCGAAGTTGTTGGCGGCGAGCTGGCGATAGGCGGCGCTGTCCGGGTTGGTGCTGCCGTTGGCGCGGAACTTTGGCGAGATGGCGCTGGCTGGAAATTCGCGCGCGAGCGCTTTGCGAAAAAACGCTTTGCGGAGGCGGAGGTTTAACGATTCGGCGCTGTCCAGGATGTTGCCGACGGCGGGAGAATTGGTCAGGCGATTACAGGCGGAGAGACAGACGCCGGTCGCAGCCGCAGCGGCGGCGCGGACGAAGGTGCGGCGATTGATCGAGCTCATGAGGAAGGTTCCTCCGTTTTTGATGGCTCGTTAGGCGCGGAACGAATAACGAACCAGCCGGTGATAATGGAGCGCATTTCGTTGATCGGCCCGGCGGCGACAACCATGAGGATGTGGACGAAAAAAAACGAGACGAGCAGGACGGTGCCGATGAAGTGGAGCGTACGCGCGGATTGGCGGCCGCCAAAGAGGATCAGCAGCCAGGGCACTGCGGCGTCGATTGCGGGCGCGAGGGCGAGGCCGGTGAGGATGACGAGCGGGATGAGCCCGAACATGACGCCGAGGTAGGAGAGTTTTTGCAGGATGTTGTAATGGCGCGCTTCTTCGCCGTGGGGAAAGCGAAGCTTGAGATGTTCGGCAATAGAACTTCCAATGCCGCGGAGTTGGCGGCCGGTCGGGAGAAGGTCACGCTTTAGCCGTTTGCGAATGGCATTGGCGAGGAAGTAAAGACCGAGGCCGAGAAGAAGGAGCCAGGTGAAGAAGAAATGCCAGCGGCGGCCACCGGCGAGGTCTTGATACGATGGCAAAGTAAGCCAGTGCGGAAAGGGACCGATGGTGAGAAACGGCCGGTCGAAGGTGGAGGCGCTGCCCCAATAAAGAGCGGGATGCGCGTTGAAAATCTGCAGGCCGCTGAGGACGAGGATGAACAAGGCCAGCGCGACCAGCCAATGCGCGATACGCACAAGCGCCGGGATGCGATGGATGAGCTGGCGTTCGTCCTTCAGATTTTTGGGTGGGGCTCGCAGGAGAAATAGCTAACGCCGAATGGGGCGCGCGTCCACGAGGCGCGCGTTGCTAAAAGCTGAATGGACCTTCGCGAATGCTGTCGGTGAGGGGACGGCGGTCGTTAGGCGATTCACGCGACTGCAGCTTCTCGGGCAGCGTCTCTTTGTTGCCGGGGCGGCCGACGGCGGCCATGGCTTCAACGCGGAAAAGCTCGGGAATTTTCAACTCCGAGCGGGCGCGATCGTAATCGAACCCTTCCATGCCGTGGACGACGAACCCTTGGTGGAAGCCTTGCAGTGCGAAGTTCTGCCAGGCAGCGCCGGTGTCGTAGGAATGCGAGACGGACGGCTTCTCGTTATGCTCGAAGGTGGTGCGCGAAATGAAGAGGACGAGCACGGCGGCATGTTGTGCCCAGGCGCGATTGCCTTCGCCGAGTAGTCCAACGAAGAGCGGCCAATGCTCGCTTTCGCGGCGTGCATAAAGGGCGCGCCATTGCTGGGCGTTGAAGGACGACGGCGCCCAGCGCGCGGCTTCGAAGAGCGACATCAATTCCTCTTCAGCAATCGATTCGCCCGACATGGCGCGGGGCGACCAGCGATCGAGCAACAACGGTTCGATCGGGTGGTCGGATTTTCGGATGGTGCTGCCTTTGATCATAGCGGCTGGAGATTATCCGCCAGCCATGGCGCCGACAACGAAGAACGGTTCCGCTCCGGAAACGACGGCGTCGGGCAGGGGAGCATCGGGCGATTCGTGGGAGAGGTCTTCGTTGCAGGCGAAGAAGCGGACGAAGGCGCGGCGCTTGAGCGTGCCGTGATCGCGAATGGTGCCGCGCAAAACCGGATGGCGCGTTTCGAGCGCGTCGAGTACGGCGCGTTGCGTGATCGGGGCCGCGACTTCGAGGTGCACTTCGTCGCCGACTTTCGCGAGGTTCCGCAAATGATGGGGGAGCACGACGCGGATCATGGCAGCGTTTGCACTTCGACCGAAAGCACGGCTGGCAAATCGCGCGCGACCGCCTGCCAGGTATCGCCGGCATCGGGCGACGCGTAAACCTGGCCGCCAGTCGTGCCGAAGTAGATGCCGCATTGGTCGAGCGCATCGACGCACATGGCGTCGCGCAGGACGTTGACGTAGCAATCTTGTTGCGGCAGACCATTCGTTAGGGCTTCCCACTCGTTGCCGCCGGTGCGGCTGCGATAGACGCGCAATTTGCCATCAGGCGGAAAATGTTCGGAGTCGCTCTTGATCGGGACGACGTAA
Source organism: Chthoniobacterales bacterium (assembly GCA_038258245.1). Classification (GTDB taxonomy): domain Bacteria; phylum Verrucomicrobiota; class Verrucomicrobiia; order Chthoniobacterales; family UBA10450; genus JBBSQB01. The sequence goes on along the minus strand of JBBSQB010000008.1, from coordinate 76,500 downwards.
ATGGTCTCCGGTTCGTGCGCGTGGACGTCGATCGGGAAACCGAAATCGCTCGGCAGGTTGCCGCTTACTTCGTGCCAGAGTTCGCCGGCGTTATCGCTGCGCATGACGTCCCAATGTTTCTGCATGAAGAGGACGCCGGGCCGCGACGGATGCAGCGCGAGCCGATGCACGCAATGCCCGACCTCGGCATCCGGATCGGGCAGCTCGTAAGGTGATTTGAGCCCGCGATTAATTGGCGTCCAGCTTTTGCCGCCGTCGTCGGTGCGAAAGGCGCCCGCGGCCGAGATGGCGACGAAGAGACGATCCGCATTCGTCGGATCGATAAGAATGGTGTGGAGGCACATGCCGCCGGCGCCAGGTTGCCAGAGCTTGCCTTTCGCTTCGCGGAGCGCAGGCAATTCCTGCCACGATTTCCCGCCGTCGGCCGTGCGGAAAAGCGCGGCGTCCTCCGCGCCCGCGTAAACGACATCGGGATCGCTGAGCGACGGTTCGAGATGCCAGACGCGCTTGAATTCCCACGGGTGCTGCGTGCCGTCGTACCACTGATGGGTGCCTGGCGTTCCGACGTAAGCGAACTCATTCCCGATGGCCGTCCACGTAGTGCCGCCATCATCGGAGCGCTGCATCTGCTGGCCAAACCACCCGCTCGTTTGCGAAGCGTAGATGCGATTCGGATCAACGGGCGAACCTTTGACGTGATAAATTTCCCAGCCGGCAAAGTGCGGCCCATCGATTTTCCAGTTCTCGCGTTTGCCATCTGAAGTAATGACGAACGCACCTTTACGGGTTCCCACCAAAAGTCTGACCGAGCTCATGGCTGATTGAAAATCGGTGTATGCGTGGAGATCAACTTAATAGTGTGCGCGCGGGAAAAATGGGCGACGGCGCGGAGCTTGTCAGGAAAGGGGAATCTCGCGTTGGAAGGAAAGTTGGCTGCGGTTGTTTACGCGATGATTTCGCCTAACGAACGGGTCGCGGGTCGACCCAGCCGATGCCACCGCGATAACTGCGGCTCACGCCCAACCCGAGACGTTCGATATCGGGTTCAAACTCGCGGTGTTTGACCCACAGCTTCAGGTCGTCGTGAAAGAGCGCCATCTCGCAGGTGTAGCACGATGGAATTTCATCCGCGTAACCGGCGTAAGTGACGACGCGCGTGCCCAGCGGCATCGCGCCGAGCTGGGACGCGACGTAGTTGGTGTATTGCTTGAAGAGCCGGGCCGAGAGTTGCACCGACGCGTCGATCCGGTGGCCGTGCGCCATGTTTTCCTCGAACGGATTGAAGATGTAAAACGCGTCGAATTCGGCGAACGCGATGTCGAGAATGTTGCCGTGCCGGATGTCGACATTGGCGAGATGCAATCGTTTGGCCGCGGCGCGCGCGGCGGCGGCGAGATCGGCGCGCTGCTCCACCCCAGTGAAATGTCCGGCGCTCGATGAGGCCGCGACGAGTAGAAATTTGCCGCAGCCGCAACCGACATCGAACACTCTCGTGCCGGACGCGGTAACGAGAAGTTCGGCCGCCGCGGCCGCGACTCCCACCTGCGTCCAGTGGAGCGACGAAAGCCGCCGGAATTTCGCCGGATAAATTCGATCGAACTTCTCGTCCTCGAAGGAAGTGAATTCCGCAATCTGCAGTTCGTTGTCGGATTGAGTCACGGTTGCGCCCAGGAAAAAATGGGCAGTGTTGCGTGGAACTCAACTGAAATTGCGTTGCTGACTGCGGCTGGTTCCTCTGCCATAAAAATTGCAGTAGCTTCTGAACGCATGTCGACGAATGCCGCCACTTCTTTCCGCAAGACGACCGAGACATTTGCGCCCGGCGCGATGACGCTGCCTCAGCGGCATTTCGTGTCGCCCGATGTTTTCACCGAGGAGCAAAAGAAGATTTTCGCGCGCAACTGGCTGCTCGTTGGTCACGCAAACCAGCTCGCGGCGGCCGGTGATTATTTTCTCCAAAAAGTGGCGGGGGAGAGCCTCATCATCACGCGCGATCAGCAGGGCGCGGCGCACGCTTTCTATAATGTTTGCCGCCACCGCGGCAGCCGCCTGTGCGAGAAAGCGAGCGGCCGGCAGCGCGTCATTCAATGCCCTTATCACGCCTGGACCTATGCGCTCGATGGCCGATTGACCGGCGCGCCGCACATGCAGGAAGTCAAAGGATTCGACGTCGCGGGGTATTCGTTAGGCGAAGCGCGGCTCGAAACTTGGGAAGGCTTTCTCTTCGTGAATCTAGACGAACACGCGACGCCGCTCGCCGAAGTCTTCGCGCCGCTTCTGGGGAAATTCAGCCATTGGAATCTTCCGCAGCTGCGTTCGGCGCGGCGCATCGTTTACGACGTGGCGGCGAACTGGAAGCTGATCTTCCAAAATTACTCCGAGTGCTATCACTGCCCGGGCGTGCATCCGATGCTCTCGCAGGTTTCGCCTTCCGATTCGGCGGAGAACGACCTCTGCGAGGGACCGTTCCTCGGCGGCTTCATGAAAATCGCGAAGGGCGCGTCGCTCACCATGAGTGGCAACGCGTGCGCGCGCCCGGTCGGCGATATTGCAGCCGAGGATCATGCGCGCGTTTTCTATTACTCGATCTTCCCGAACATGCTGCTCAGCCTGCATCCTGATTACGTGATGGTGCATCAGATCTGGCCGCAATCAGCGGGGCGATCACTCGTCGTTTGCGATTGGCTGTTTCATCCCGAAGCGGCCAGGGTCAGCGACCCCGGCTACAATCCGGAAGACGCGATCGAGTTCTGGGACGTGACGAACAAACAGGACTGGCACGTTTGCGAATTGAGCCAGCAAGGGATTGGGTCGCGCGCTTATCGGCCCGGTCCTTACTCAGCGCGCGAAAGTATTCCCGCCGCGTGGGATCGGGAATACCTTCGCCGCTCGAGTTGAGAGGAGATTACTTGGCGGCGTCGCGCAGCGCTTTGGATTCGCGTTGCAACTTCTCGCCCATCACCTTCGTTTTCGCGTCCATGTCGTGCATCATCGATCCATCCGGCTCGATCACGGCAAAGAGGCCGCTCTTGTCGAAATAATACTTGGTACCTTTCGCGTTGGCATCGTGGCCTTCCTTATCCGCGCCATTCTTCTCGAGGAACACGAACATGAGGTTGCCCTTGTTGTAATAAAACTCCTCGGTCTTCTCCGATCCCTTCATCGGGTAAACGCGCAGCCGACGGATCGTGCCGCCCTTATCCGAATAGGCGTGGAGTTTCGACCACTTTTCGTCGGTCACACCTTTGAGCGAATCGGGCTTTAACATCACTTCCTTGCGCGTGAGCGAGGAAATGTTTCCCTCCACTTTGGCGACCTGGCCGTTGATCTTTTCCACGTGTTTCATCATTTTCTGATGATCGGGCTTGCTGGCCGCTGCTTCCTCTTTGGCGGAAACGCTGAACGCGCCAGCGGCGAGAGTAAGAGCGACAAGCATGGCAAATTTCTTCTTCATTTTAATCCTTCCGTTAGATTGTTTGCTGTTGAAGAAGCAAGTTACCACGCGAGCTCTTCATCTCAACGGAGGGAGCCCTAACGAACAAAAATGTAATGAGCGGCATGAATGTCTGGGCGTTGCTCTTCGATCGTAACACAGGCTTCCAGCCTGTGAGGTCGCGCGGGCTGCCAGCCCGGCAGTTACCAATCTGCAGGCAAGATGCCCGCAGGACGAACAGCCAGGATGGCTGTGTTACGACCTTCCGGACAGCTTCCTGGCATCCGCTGACGCGAGCCCGAGAAATTCCCGGCAAGTTTCCGCGAGCATCTGTGCTTTATCGGTCGCGGAAACATCGGGCATGGAAACGATCAGCGAGCCCGGCTGCTGTTCGCCCAGCGGAAAGGGATAGTCGGAGCCGAGGGCGATGCGCGAAGAGCCGAAAAACTTGAGCAACAAACGCAGCGCATCAGGATCGTGGACTAACGAGTCAACATAGAAACGCGCCGAACCATTGTTTCCGTCGGCCAGGTAGCGGCGCGGATTGGTCTGACTATCCACCGCGACCAAATCCGGCCGGACGTTAAAGCCATGTTCGATGCGGCCAATTGTCCCCGGAAACGCGCCGCCGCCATGCGCGAAGGCGACGCGCAATTTCGGAAAACGATCGAAGACGCCCCCGAACATCATGGAACAAATGGCGAGCGACGTTTCCGCTGGCATCCCGACCAGCCACGGCAGCCAGTATTTAGGCATCCGCTCCCGGCCCATCATGTCCCAAGGGTGGACGAAGATGGCAGCGTCCAGTTCCTGCGCTGCGCTCCAGATAACATCGAACGAACGATCTTCGAGATTGCGCGTTTCACTCGCGAGATGCGAATTGGCGTCCACGTGGGTGCCGATTTGTGCGCCGCGCAAACCCAGGTCGCGCACGCAGCGACGCAACTCTTCCGCAGCCAGCTCTACATCTTGCAATGGAATAGTCGCGAGGCCCGCGAAACGCGTCGGATGCGCACGCACCACTTCGGCGATGTGATCGTTCAAGCGGCGGGAAAGATCGAGCGCGTCCGCCGGTTTCGCCCAATAGCTGAACATCACTGGCACGGTCGAGAGCACTTGCATCGTCACACCAGCGCGATCGCATTCCTCAATTCGCCGCCGCGGATCCCACGTGTTATCGCCGATCTCGCGAAAGAATTGCGCGCCCTTCATCATCCGCGCGCAACAGGGCTTGTGATGCTCGAGCCGGATGAATCCCGGGTAGCCGTATTTCGCATCCAGGTCCGGCCATTCGCGCGGCAGAATATGCGTATGCAGGTCAATCATAAGAGAAGTGATGAGTGACTAGTGATGAGTGAAAAGTGCATCCGCGCGGCGTTTCTCCTGCTCATCACTTGTCACTGGTCACTCATCACTTTCTGAACGGCTTGACCGGTTCCGGCTTACTCACTTTCGTTCCGCATTTTTTGCAGGTGCGCCGCTCGTCATCGTTCCAGAAATCCACCATCGCCTTGCTGAAATGCTCGACGATGTCGCCGCAATCGAAGTCGATGTCTTCGACGACCGCGCTGCAGTTTTCGCAATAGAAGATCACGTGCTCGTGCTCGCCCGCGGGCCGGCGGCGTTCCACTACCACGCCGAGCGTGTCGGGCGGCCGCACCGGCGCATGCGGCACATTCGGCGGAATGAAGAAGGTCTCTCCCTCACGCACGAGATGATCGATGATGCGATCGCCTTCGCGGACGCGCACTTTGATGTCGCCTTTCAGTTGGTAAAAATACTCCTCCGAATCGACGAGATGGAAATCGTTTCGCGCATTCGGGCCTTTGATCACCATCACGAAAAAATCCCGCCCATCGTAGAGGTATTGATTGCTGACGGGCGGTTTGAACTGGTCTCGACGTTCTTCGATCCATTTCTCCAAGTCGACCGGCGCTTCTACTTTCGTCGTTTCCATGGTGTTCTTTCTTCTAGGCTCTCTCGCCCAAAAAGAAAAGCGGCGGTCCGAAGACCGCCGCTCGAAAAACTGCTTTGGAATCGGGTTCAGGAACCGATTAGCGCCGATTGCGCCGGCGCCGTTGCGCGCCGACCAAAAGCCCGAGGCCGCCCACCGCGAGCAAAGCGACGCTGGCCGGTTCGGGAACTGAGGTCGAAAGCTGCCATCCGAAGCTTGCGACCGGTGCACCACTGAATGGCGACGCGAAAATGGTTCCCGCCGGGTTTGAGCCCGTAGGACCCACAGCGGTCGAACGGAAGAGTCGGTCCTGGCTGCTTCCCACAGTCGGAGGACCAAAGAGAGCCTGGCCAAACTTATTGGTTTGAGCCGCCGTTTCGGTCGAGGATCCCGTGTAAAAAATTCCAGCCCAAATTGTGCCATCGGTGGGCAGGAGAAAATATTGGAGCGGGTCTGTTATAGTAAAGGAGACCACACTGACAGAGCTGGCGTTGATGGTGATCGGGTTGAATGCAAAGCTGGCCAGAAGTGTTCCCGGACCTCCATTCGTGCCGTCGCTATCATAAAATAATACCGTCGGCGAAAGCGCCAACGCCGCTGTATTCAAGTTGGACAGCGAAAACTTGAAAGCCGTGACCGGCGCCGCAGCGAACAGCGGGTTGTAGGTGAGATCATCCGCCACCATGAGGGTCTTTTTGCCATTCCCAGCGGTCGCACCGGTGTTGGAAAACGCCGACCCAGAAAAAGTCGTGGTGTTGTCGTAAATCAGGACTTGGGCATTACCGGAGGTGGCGAGGACGCTCGCGCCGAGTCCAAGGGCTGCAACGAGAAGAAGTTTGAAACGCAGTTTCATATATTTATTGATATTTTGTCTTGAGTGCGGCGTTTCTGCCAGTTTGCGTGAATTCAGTCAATAGTTTTTTCTCATTGCGCGGAAGTTTTTCAGTCGACGGATACAAAAGGGTTTAATCCCCCCGGTCGTTCTCTAAGTTGCTCGACAGGATCGAAGAGCGATTCCGTTTCGAATCAAATGTTCACTCATGACACAATCACCATCTCGCGAGGTCGCTGAACGGCTCGATGCGGCCGATACATTGGCCAGATTTCGGAAGCGTTTCTATCTGCCGAAAGGGAAGATTTACCTGGACGGTAACTCGCTCGGGCTGCTGTCGCGCGATGCCGAAGAGACGCTGAATGCGGTGCTCGAACAATGGAGAACCGGCGGCATCGGCGGCTGGCTCGACGGCGATACGCCGTGGTTCACCATGGCGGAGACGCTGGCGGAGCGGGTCGCGAAATTGGTCGGCGCGCAGGCGGACGAGATCGCGATCGCCAACTCGATGACGATCAATCTGCACCAACTGCTCTCGACGCTTTACCAACCGAAAGCGCGGCGCACGAAGGTGCTGATCGATGCGCATAGTTTCCCGACCGATCGCTATGCGCTGCGAAGTCATTTGCGGTTGCGCGGGCTCGATTCGGACGAGCACATCGTCATTGCGCCAGCCGGCAAATCGCGCTTTCTCGACGAGGCGCAACTGGAGGAAGAACTGGCCAATCCCGAGCTGCAAATGGCGCTTTTCCCATCGGTCGTTTACACCACGGGCCAACTGCTCGACCTCGAACGCCTCTGTCGCGCTGCGCAGAAAAACGGCGTCATCATCGGCCTCGACATGTCGCACTCGGTCGGCGTGATGCCGCACGCGCTCGATGATTGGGGCGCGGATTTCGCAGGCTGGGGTCACTATAAATTCATGAATGCCGGGCCCGGTTCAGTGGCCGGCCTCTTCATTAACCGCCGCCACTTCGCTGCCGATGGAAGAGTCGATGCCGGCCTGGCCGGCTGGTGGAGCGTCCATAAGGAAAGCATGTTCGAGATGTCGGATGAATTTTTTCCCGGCATGGGCGCGTCGGCCTTGCAAATCGGGACGCCGGCTGTGCTCAGCATGGCACCGATCGATGGCGCGCTCCGGCCGATCGAGGAAGCGGGGCTCGACGCCATTCGCGCGAAGTCGCTCGCTCAAACCGAATTTCTCATGGCCGCGGCCGATGCCGAGCTGGCCGAATTTGGATTCACCATCGGCACGCCGCGCGAGCCGAAGCGGCGCGGCGGCCACGTCTCGCTCGTGCACGAACACGCGCAGCCGATCTGCCTGGCTTTGCGCGCACGCGGCGTGATGCCCGATTTTCGCAAGCCGAACGTCGTCCGTCTCGCGCCCTCGCCGCTCTACAACACCTTCGCGGAATGCTGGCGGGCGATCGAGGTGCTGCGCGAAGTGGTGAGCACGAGCGCGTACGAGGAGTTTGCGTCGACGCGGTCGCTCGTGACGTGATGACGGAGTCGAGCAAAGAGAATTTCCTCGCGGAGATTCTGGAACGGCGTCGCGCCCACGTGGACAACGCGATCGCGGCGGATCCGGTCGAGGCTTTGCGCTCGCGCGCCGGGAAGGCGCGGCGACGTTTCTCGTCCGCGTTAACGAACGGCGGCGGCATTAAGGTGATCGGCGAATTCAAGCGCGCGTCGCCCTCGTTAGGCGTGATTCGAGCCGACGCCGATCCGACGGCCATCGCCGCGATCTACGAACAAGCTGGCGTGAGCGCGATCTCGGTTTTGACCGAGCCGGATTTCTTTCGCGGCTCGCTCGACGATTTGCGCGCCGTCCGCGCCGCGACCGATCTCCCGATTCTGCGCAAGGATTTTGTCGTCGCGGAATCGCAGATCGACGAAGCGGCACTGGCGGGCGCGGATGCGGTTCTGCTGATCGTGGCCGCTCTTTCCGATGCGGAGCTGCGACGCCTCCGCGAACGCGCGGAAGACGAGCTCGGGCTCGACGCTTTGGTCGAAGTGCACGCTGCCGACGAGATGGAGCGCGCGGCTGCGTGCGGCGCCAGTCTCATCGGCGTCAACAATCGCGACCTGCGCACCTTTGTCACATCGCTCGAAACTTCGGTGACGCTGAGCGCGCTCGCTCCGGCCGGCGCGACGCTCATCAGCGAGAGCGGCATCTCCCGGTCGGACGACATCGCGCGCCTAACGAGTTGCGGTTATCGCGGATTTCTCATCGGCGAATCGCTCATGCGCGCGGAAGATCCCGCCGGGCTCATTCGGGAACTGCGCGGAGAGCAATCATCCGATGCGTGATTTCGCGAATCGCCCCGCGATCAAAGTCTGCGGGATCACGCGGAGCGCAGACGCGCTCGGCTGCGCGGCCGCCGGCGTGGAAATGATCGGGCTAAACTTTTCGCCGCGCAGCGTCCGCTGCCTCGATCCGGCCGCAGCGGCGGAAATTGTGCGAACGGTTCGCGAGCCATATCCAGCCATTCAATTCATTGGCGTGTTCGTCGATCAGCCCGTGGAATTCGTGCGCCAGATCGCAACCGATCTCGCCCTCGATGCCGTCCAACTGCATGGAACTGAAGACGCCGAAACGATGCGAAAGCTGAAACCGTTGCGCATTATAAAAGCATTCCAGGTCGGTCCTGATTTCGAGCCAGAGAGCGTGATAGCCTGCCAGTGCGACGCTGTTTTGCTCGATGGCTGGAGCGCGACTGCGGTGGGCGGCACGGGCGAAACGTTCGCGTGGTCGATCGCCGCGGAGTTGCAACCAAAGCTGCCTCGTCTGATTCTGGCCGGCGGCCTAACGAGTGAAAACGTAGCCGCGGCTGTTGCCGCGGTACGGCCGTGGGCAGTCGATGTTTGCAGCGGCGTGGAAGCGGCGCCCGGACTGAAGGATCAGGAGCGCGTGCGAAGTTTTGTTGCGGCGGTCCGCGCGGCGGCGGAGGAGAGCGTCGCGAGATGAAGAAGTTGCGATCTGAGCCGGACAAGAAGGGATACTGGGGCGCATACGGCGGCCGCTTTGTCGCGGAGACGTTGATGGCGCCGCTCGAAGAGTTGACCACCGCTTTTAGAACCGCGCAGCGCGACCGGAAATTCCAGGCGGCCTTGTCCGATCTGCGCCGCAACTATTCCGGCCGACCGACTCCGCTCACTTTTGCGGAACGTTTGACGGAGCACGCGGGCGGCGCGCGGATTTTTCTCAAGCGCGAGGATTTGCTCCACACTGGCGCGCACAAAATCAACAACGCGCTCGGCCAGGGATTGCTCGCGCAGCGGATGGGCAAGCGCCGCATCATTGCGGAGACGGGCGCGGGCCAGCATGGCGTGGCCACGGCGACGGTCTGCGCGTTGCTCGGCCTGGAATGCATCGTCTACATGGGCGCGGAAGATGTGCGGCGGCAGGAGCCGAACGTGTTGCGCATGCGTCTGCTCGGCGCCGAAGTCCGCATCGTCGAGAGCGGCTCGCAAACGTTGAAGGACGCGATCAACGAAGCGTTGCGCGATTGGGTGGCGAACGCGCGCGAGACTTATTACTTGTTAGGCAGCGCGCTCGGGCCGCATCCCTATCCGCTGATGGTGCGCGAATTTCAGAAAGTGATCGGCGAGGAGACGCGGCGGCAATTCCAGGCCCGCGAGAAGAAACTGCCGGATTTGCTGATCGCCTGCATCGGTGGCGGCTCGAATGCGATTGGTTTTTTCCATCGCTTTTTAGGCGACGAAAAAGTGCGGCTCCTCGGCGTGGAAGCGGGCGGCAAAGGCAAAAAATTGGGCGAGCATGCCGCGCGTTTCGCGACGGGCGGCGGCGGCAAACCGGGCGTACTCCACGGCACGCTGAGCTACGTATTGCAGGATCGGGCCGGTCAGATCGCGAGCACGCATTCCATTTCAGCCGGGCTCGATTATCCGGCGATCGGACCGGAACACGCGTTTTTGCGGGAGCACAAGCGGGTCGAATACGTTTCGGTGAACGACGCGGAAGCGTTGCGCGCGTTGCAAAAACTGGCGCATCTGGAGGGAATTATTCCCGCGCTCGAATCGGCGCACGCGGTCGCCCACGCGTTGCGCATCGCGCGCAAATTAACGAAACGCCAGAGCATTATCGTGAACCTTTCCGGACGCGGTGACAAAGATCTGGCCAGCGTGGAAGCGGAATTAAAACGCCGCCGATGAGCGCGCTGACTGAAAGCTTCGCCGCTCTGCGCCGGCGGAAAGGCAATGGCTTCATTCCGTTTCTGGTCGCGGGCGATCCCGATCTGACGACGACGCACAAGCTGCTTAGCGGGCTGAGCAAGTTGCGGCCGGTCGCCATCGAGGTGGGCGTTCCCTTCAGCGATCCGACCGCCGATGGCCCGACCATCGAGCGGGCCGCGCAACGCGCGCTCGCCCGCGGCACGTCGCTCGAAAAGATTTTGCAAATGCTGGACGAGTCGCGGCCTAACGACTTTGCGCCGGTTGTTCTCTTCTCTTATTACAATCCGATTCTGCAATTCGGCCTCGCGAAATTCGCGCGGCGCGCCGCCACTGCCGGAGTGGCGGGAGTATTGGTGGTCGATCTCTCGACCGAAGGCGCGGCGGCTTTGCGCGAGCAACTGCGGCGCTTCGACATCGACCTGATTTTTCTGGTCGCGCCGACGACGAGCGATCGGCGTTTGCGGGAAATCGCGCGCCTGGCCGGCGGATTCATCTACGCGGTGGCGCGGACGGGCGTGACCGGAACAGCGCGCGAGCTGGCGGATGAATCGGAGCAATTGGTCGCGCGCATTCGCAGGGTGAGCGATCTGCCGGTCGCGGTCGGTTTCGGCAGTGTCGAGCGGAAGCAGGCGCGGCGCGTTTGTCGTTATGCGGATGCGGCGGTGGTCGGATCGCGGCTGGTCGCGGAGATCGACGCGATGGGCGGGAACGTGCGGCGCGTGCTCGAATGCGCGCGGCAGTTCGTGTAGAAAGAGGCGATGCAAATCTTCGACATCTCGCGTGCGTTGTCGCGCGAGCTCGTGTCGTGGCCGGGCGATACGGCGTTTCGTTTTGCGCTGAGCTGGAAAATGGCGGCGGGCGCGAGCGTGAACGTGGGCGCGATCGAGATGAGCACGCACAATGGAACGCACGCCGACGCACCGTTTCATTTCGAGGCGGAAGGAGCGACGATCGATCAAATGCCGCTCGCTTTTTTTGTGGGAACGGCACGGGTGTTGGACGTTACCGGACTCGTTAGGCCGGAAATTGCGGTGACCGATTTGGAAGCGGCTCTGGCGGACGATGAGCTGCCGCCGCGTCTGCTTTTGCGGACCGGCGCCTGGCCGGAAGGCGCGCCGTTTCCGGAGATAATTCCGGTGATCGCGCACGATGTGGCCGTCTGGCTGAAGGCGAGGGGCGTGAAGTTGCTCGGCCTCGATCTGCCGTCGGTCGATGCGATTGATTCGAAAGATTTGCCGAATCATCACGCGCTCGCGACGGCGGGCATCGCCATTCTCGAGAACCTGAATCTGGAAACGATCGAGGCGGGCGACTATCAGCTCGCTGCGTTGCCGTTGAAAATCGAAGGCGGCGATGCGGCGCCCGTGCGCGCCATTCTCTGGCGAGATTAATGACGCTCCTGGCCGAGAAGTTTCTGACGGACCGGCGAACGCTTTGGAGCGTTCTCGGGCTCATCGCGGCAGTCTGGCTGCTTGGGAATTTGCCGTGGCAGCTCGACGATTACGATCAGGCGAAGCAGGCCTACACGTCCTTCGAAATGGTGAAGGCGGGTCACTGGATTTACCAGCACACGCCTAACGAGAAGGTTGCGACCAAGCCGCCTTTGGTCGGGTGGATTTCGGCCGGCATCTTTGGTGCGACGGGATCATGGGCGCTGGCCTGGCGGTTGCCGTCTCTGCTGGCGGCGATCGGTTTGCTTTGGGTGATCGGTCGCGCAATCGGGAAGACGCAGGGCGTGGTCGCGGCGCTGATCGCGATGAGCGCGTTCGGATTGAATCTGCTTTCGTTGCGCATCGCCACGCTGGTGCGGACCGATATGCCGCTGGCGTTCGTCGTCTTTCTGCTCGGCTGGCAAATCTGGCAAAAAGTGCGGCTGGCCGAGCCGTGGCGCGATTCCGATCGGATGATCAGCTTTCTCCTGCTCAGCGCCGCCATGCTGATCAAAGGCCCGATCGTTTACGCGTTTCTTTTGCCTGGAATCGTCCTGGTGGAATGGCGTCGCCGGCACGATCGCGGATTGGGTCGCGCGTTTTGCGGCTGGTGGCCGTGGCTGGCCTCGTTAGGCATTTTCCTGTTCTGGGCCATTGGCGGGATGATTTTTGTCTCCGGCTTTTTCAATCAGGTGGTGATGAAGGAATTCATCGGCCGCTTTGGCGAAACGGTCCACAAACCGCAGGCCATCTATTTTTATCTGCCGCATCTGCTGCACAAGTTTGCGCCCTGGAGCATTCTCCTGATCGCGCTCGGCGTGTTGCGTAGGGGGACAGCGGAGAAGCGCTGGCGCGAACGTTGGAGAAATCTTTCGCCGGAAACGTTCTGGCTGATTTCGTGGAGTCTCGGTGGGCTGCTCATCCTGTCGCTCATTCCGTCGAAGCGCGTCGATCGCATTTTTCCGGTCATCCCGCCGCTCGCGCTTCTCCTTGGCGTCATGGTGGGAAAATGCCTAACGAATGAACGCTGGCGAAAACCGGCGTTGCGCTGGTCGGCCCTCGCCCTGGCGTTTGCCATTCTCATCAGCGCTGGTTACACGGCGGTGAAAGTGGACGCGGCCTATCGCGATCGTCGCGGAGCGTTGGTCAAGTTCGGCGAGAGTGTCCGCGCGCAGGCGGCGGCGCACGGCTGGCACTATGAAGTGATGGGCGGCGACGAGGAAGGTCTCCTCCTTTATCTCGATCGGTTGCATTTTCTCGAACACGCCGCCGTGGTTGCGAAATGGAACGCCGGAGAGATCACTGCGGTGGTGGCCCCGGCAGAGGAAGAGCCGCTGCTCTTGCGTGATCTGCCGGGCGCGATTCCATCGCGTTTGCAATCCTGGCGGCCCGGGGACGATCGCACGCCGCATTATGTTTTTCTGACGCGCTCCTAATGCCTGCTCGACATTCGAGCGTCGCGTCATAATTTTCGCTCGCCTCGCCATGGAATTTCCCAAAGCCGAAATCGAAACCCTGTGGTGCCCGTGGCGCGTCGAATACTTCGAGCAGAAGCCGAATCCCAATTTCCTGACCGAGGCCGCGCAGACGAACGACGATGCCGCGCATCTCGTCGTGACGCGGCGCAAGAATGCGTTTCTGCTCATGAATCGTTATCCATATGCGGTCGGCCATTTGCTGGCCGTGCCGTATCGCAAGACGGGCGATCTGGAGTCGTTAGGCGAAAATGAAATGCTTGAGCTTTGGAAGCTGGCCACGCATGCGCAAGCGCTGCTCCGCGCCACGGTGAAGGCGCAGGGATTCAATATCGGTTTGAATCTCGGTGAATGCGCCGGTGCGGGCGTGCCCGATCATTTGCATCTGCACATCGTCCCGCGCTGGAGCGGCGACACCAATTTCATGCCGATCCTAGGCGGAACGCGCCTGCTTTCGGAAGGATTGCAGAGTCTCTACGACAAACTGATTGCCGCGCAGGATAAGATGGCGGCGCAATAAAACAGACGCATATGGCCACCGTAATCGAACCTCGTCCGGAACCGCGCAAAGGCACCAGTTGCTGCCTCGGCCGCGGCTGCCTCATCCTCTTTGTGCTCGTCTTTTTTCTCGGTTTGGCCGGCGTTTACGGGCTCTACATCGGGACGCGCAAAACTTTTACTTCGACGGAGCCGCGGCCGCTCCCAGCCATTGAGACGTCGCCCGAGCAGCAACATGAAGTGAAAGATCGCTGGCAGAATTTTGAAGAAACGACGCGGACGGAGGAACCGCCTCCACCTCTTCCTTCCAACACGCCGCTCCCGCCTAACGAGACGCCGACACCGACTCCTCCGCCCGCGAACAATAATCAAACCATTCAGTTTTCGGCCGGCGACATTAACCAGCTCATCGCCGCGAATCGCAAGGCGCGCGGGCACGCCTTTGTTTCGATCGAGAACAACGTCGGGCATGTGGCGGTGAGCATTCCGCTCGACAAGCTCGGGTTTGAAGGCCGTTACCTGAATGCCGATTTCGAAGTGCGCTCGGCGCCGGACGGCAGCCCCTCGGGAATTGAGATTCAGACGAAGGCGCCGGGCGGGACCCGATTCCCGGAACGGATATTTAACTACCTCGCCGGGATTGGCCGGGTGCGGACTTACGCCGATCGCTACATCAACGAATATCGCGACGAATACGGTGTGACGTCGTTTCGCATCATCGATAACAAAGTGGTGATCGAAGCGGGACGACCGTACTAGGGTGGAATGACGAAACCCGAAACAATGACGAATGAGGAAGTTCGAAGGAGCGCTGGGAGACTGGCATGATAGCGGCCGGGGGAGACTTCCGCTGGGCAAGCGCGAAAAGTCGTTCGGCGTAACCGTTTCGTGATTGGGACTTCGTCATTGTTTCGGGCTTCGGGTTTCGCCCTTCGTCATTTTCAATTCCATTTCTGTAGGGCGTTTCTGTGAAACGCCATTTCCCTTTATGCGCGGACGTGCGGAAGCACGTCCCTCCGAGAAGAGGCACGCGGCCGCGAGCCCGTCAGGGCCGCATGATTTCGCGGGCGAAGACGTTAATCTGCCCGTCGGATTGACGGCGCACATCGGTAATTTCGTAGGGCCGTAATTGGTCGCGATTCACGACCGCGCCTTGCGCAGGCGGCGTGGAACCGGCCGGAAATTCGACGATGATGCGCACCGACTTTGCTTCATCGGATTCTTCGTCGGACGCGGAACGCGGGCGCAAGACGGCACGGTTCGTTTCGGCAAAGTTCACGACGAATTGGCCGCGCAAATAATAGCGTTCGCCCGAGAGGCCGTGCTTCGCCACGTCATCGAGATCGGAAGCACTGACCAGGCGGCCGGCCGGCATGTGGCCCGCCTCGAATGTCTTCCAGCTCGCGCCGCCGGCGGTGGAGGCCAGCGCGTTTTCTTCGGCAGCGGTGAGAGGCACGGCGGCGCGCACCGGAACCGGCGTGGGAGTGGGAGCCGCAGCGGCGATTGGCTCTGCCGGCTTGACCGGCACCGGAGTCTCCTCAGTGATAACAGTGGGTGGTGGAGAGAACCCGGGCGTTGATTCCACTTTGGCCACCACGACAGGCGAAGCGCTCGGCGCCGCTTTCGGCGTGTTTTGTTGGCGCGCGAGTTTTGTTGAGGCAGGCGAGGGGGCCGCTGCCGGTGTCTCGCTCTTCTGCGCGACCTTCGGGTTGGCGGCGTTGGGCGCGATGGCTTGCTCGACGCGCACCAATTCATTTTCGGCGGGCGGCGGCGTGCTGGTGGTCACGCCCGTCATGGAAAAACTTCCGTTGAGAGCGGGTGTGGTTTTGGCGCGGTAATTGGCGTAATGAATTTCCGCTTTGCGGCGATAGGAATCCTTAAAGATCGGCCAGCCCGCCGCGATGTTGAGATCGTCGGGAGGTTCGAGGCTGAAAGTGCCGGGGCCGCGCGTGACCGTGTAACTGCCGTAGAGCAGCGGCACGGTCGAAAGAAGAATCCGCCCATCCGCGAGACGCTCGACGTGCACGAGGGCGGAGAGATCGTGGGTGCGTTCCAGTTTAATCTCGAGGCCGACGACCAGGGTCTCTTTCATTAACGGCACATCATGGGCGTCGCCCGGATAGACGTGTTCCATGAGCACTTCGCCGCGATCGTTGGAGCGGGTGAGGGCGGTGACGCCGGACGTAAACAAGTCGTTAGGCCCCAGCTCGCGCGCTTCCATGACATCGTATCGACCGACCACATACGGAACGAGCCCGCGGACCTGCTGGTAATTGCGCAAAAAATTCCGCATCAATTCCGCGTTCGCCTGGGCCAGCTCAGCGGGACGCATGATCGAGTAGCGATCCCAAGTGGCGGCGGCGTTGAGGAATTCGCCTTTCGGCGCCGCGGTCAGGCCAAAACGCCGGGGCGGATCGATTTTATGCAGCTTCTGCAGGATGCGATAACTCTGCGGCCGTTCCGGTTGACCGAAGATGTAGAAACTGCCGAGCCAGGCGGCGAAGGCGAAGCCGATAAGGAGCAGAACGACGATCGACCAAAGGAAGTAATTCGTCTTGCGGCGGGGCCGGTAAGACCGTTCGTCGAAGCGAAAAAGCTCGCGATCCATTCGGCGCCGGGCGGAAGGTTCGTTAGGCGCGCGGCGCCGGCTCGAAGGAAGTGCCGCAACCGCACGTGCGGGCGGCGTTTGGATTCACGATGCGAAAGCCGGCCCCGGTCAGCCCATCTTGAAAATCGAGCGTGGCCGCATCGAGGTAGGCCGCGCTTTGCGGATCGACGAAAAAGGAAACGCCATCCTGCTCCACGACCGCGTCCTTTTCCTGCCGGTCGCCGAGCGACATCTCATATTGCAGGCCGGAACAGCCGCCCTTGGCAATTTGCACGCGCAAACCCTGCGCGGGCGTGTCCGCATGTTCCGCCAGAAGAGAGCGGAGGTGCTGGGCGGCATTTTGGGTGACGTTCATCATCGAGATATGGAAATTATCGGCACGGCGCGCCAAGTCAATGGGAGCGGGACGAGCGGGGGAATCTGCGCGTGCAATCCGACCGCGCGAAACTAAAATCGGGGATCGCATGAGTCGCATCCGTTTGTTGCCAGAAATTCTCGCCAGCCAGGTCGCCGCCGGCGAAGTGATCGAGCGCCCGGCTTCCATCGTGAAGGAGCTGGTCGAAAACAGCATCGATGCGGGCGCGCGTCACATCGAAGTGATGATCCGACGCGGCGGCATCTCGCTCGTGCGGGTGATCGACGACGGTTGCGGGATGGATCGCGATGATGCGCTGCTCTGTCTCGAGCGCCACGCCACCAGCAAGATTCGCACGTCGGACGATCTGTCGAACATTCGCACGCTTGGCTTTCGCGGGGAGGCGCTGCCCAGCATCGCGAGCGTCTCGCGTTTTCGCCTAACGACTCGGGAACCCGAAGCCGTCGCCGGGAGCGAAATTCTGGTGGCCGGAGGCCGCATCGAAACGGTGCGCGATGGCGGCGAAGCGCCCGGCACCCAAATCGAAGCGCGCTCGCTCTTCTACACTCTGCCGGCCCGCCGGAAATTTCTGCGCTCCGAAAACACGGAGAGCCGCAACGTCGAACATCAACTGCATCTCCAGGCCATCGGGCATCCGCAGATCGCGTTCGCGTTCGTGCGCGATGAGCGCGTCGTCTTTCAATTGCCCGCCACCGAGAGCCTGCGCGAACGCATCCGCGATTTGTACGGGAGTGAGCTCGTTGAGAGGCTTCTCGAGATTGCCACGCCGCCAAAATCTGCCCGGCTGGAAATTAGCGGGCTCATCGGGCAGGCAGGCGTCAGTCGGCAGACGCGCGCGCAACAGCTTGTCTTCGTCAACGGCCGCGCCATCGAAGGCGCTGTGCTGACCGCAGCCTTGCGCGAAGGTTATCACACCGCGCTGATGAAGGGGCAATTCCCGGTCACCTTTCTCTTCCTGCAAATGGATCCGACGGCGGTCGACGTCAACGTTCATCCCGCCAAACGCGAAGTCCGATTCCGCGATCCGAGAGGGGTCCGCGAAGCGATTGTGGCCAGCATTCGCGAAACGCTCGAAAGCGGCCGCCGCGATTGGCAGGAACAATTTCGCGCGCCGCCCACCGCGCCCGTCCACGCGATTGCTTCACCTGAACCAGAACCGGTAAACCAAGCCTTCGCTTTCCCGCCGCCAACGTTCCCCGTCATCCCGAGCGAAGCGAGCCCTCATCCCTTTCGAGCCCCGAAAGCTTTCGGGGCCGAGGAAACCCGTCGGGCTACCGAACCTCTTTCGTCTGCACCCGCCACTCCGCCTAACGACTCGACCCCATTCAAAATCATTGGCGTCCTCAACAAACTCTACGTCCTCATGGAAAACGCCGACGGCCTCGTGCTCGTCGATCAACACGCCGCCCACGAGCGCATTCTCTTCGAAGAATTACGCCGCCGCATGGAAGAACAGGGCGTCCCGTCGCAGCGTCTTCTCCTGCCGCAAACCTTCGATCTTCCGCCGCGCGACGCCGCCTGGGTCGAGCGCAATGTCGCCACGCTGCAAAAGATGGGGATCGGCATTGAAGCTTTCGGGCCAACCACCTTCAAGATCGACAGCCTCCCCACCTTCCTCACCACCGCCGATCCCGTCCGTTTCATGCGCGAAGTGATCGATTCACTCAAGAACGCCAGCCAGGGCGCCTCCGCACTTCGACTGGGCGAAGACATGATCGCCAAGACCGTCTGCCGTCACGCCGTCAAAGCGAACGACCCGCTGCGCCATCTCGAGATCGAAAAACTGATGCGCGATCTGCTTGCTTGCGAGCTGCCCTATTGCTGCCCGCACGGCCGTCCGACCATGATCCAGATTTCGTTAGGCGAACTCGAGAAAAAATTCGGCCGCAAAGTCTGACTGCGCTTTCCGCGATCGCCGCGCTATTGCGTTCGATAAACTTCGACCAGGCCGACGCCGATGCTGTTGTTCACGCCGCGGAGAACCGTGGTATAACGTCCCGGCGGAAGCTGCGCCAAAATGGTCGATTCGCGATTGTCCGTCGGAGCCAGTCCGCTCGCCTGGATCGCGTCTTTTTGGGTCTGCCACCAGTTGTCATTCGACGACAGGGTCGCGCCGTTTCTATCATGCAGCTCGAGCATTGGATTCATCAGCGCGTTACTGATGCCCGCCCTCACCAGGCTTGGCCCGATACCGCGAATAACGATGGTTGGATTCTGGCCTTCGCCGACGATAAGGCCGCCGATGATCACGTTGTCTCCGGTTCCTACCAGTCCACGCGTGCTGACATTCTGCAGGGACGAATTCGCGGTGGGCGCGAGATCGTACACTTCAATCAAGCCGACTCCGACGCCGCTGCTCTTGCCCGACATGACCGCCGTGTAAGTGCCTGCCGGCAGAGTGGCAATGATGGCCGATTCCCGATCGTTCGACGGCTGGATGTGAGTGGCGATGATCTCGGTCTGCAGCGACGACGCACGCCAATCGTCATTGCCGGCAATCTTTTTGCCGGTCGAGTCGAAGAGCGAAACAGTCGGATCCGCCAACGCATTCTGCACTCCGCTGGCGGCGAGGGAAGGTCCGATCGCCCGTATGATGACGCGTTTCGGTTGATCCCCACCGACGATGAAGCCGTTGATGAGCACATTATCACCAGTCCCCACCATGGCCCGGGTCGAAAAGTTCACCGCCCGGGCTAGTGGCTTCAGATATTGATCGCCCAAACCTGTCATAAATCCGCCGGAATTGCGAACATTGCGGGCAATGGTGGTGTTATAACTCGCCACCTGCGCCCGCACAGGAGCTTCGATCGCCGGGCCGGCCGAGGCTTCATCCGCACTATTGTCCGAAATGGTGCAGTTTTCTGTTTGACCCGCGCTGATGGTTAGAAACTGCTGAAAGCCATGGCCGGTCGGGCTGAACGAGATGTGATTATTGGAGATGGTCAGATTGGAGGCGAGGGCACCGTATATACCGATCCCGTAGCTGGCGCTGCCGTAAGCAGAAGTACGGTTTTGCAGATTAATCGTGTTTCCCGTAATTTGAACGTCAGTTTTCGTCCAGGTTGGTTCACCACCAGCACCCGCTGGAAGTCCCACCCCGAGCCAGCCGCGCGTCAGCGTGTTATTGGCGACTTGCAATCCTTCGATGCTGCCCGTGTCCTGGTAAAAGATGCTCTGGCAATCGACGAAGGTGTTATCATAAACTTTGCAGTTCTTGAGAAACGCGCCGTTTACGCCGCCGGTGGTGAAGCCGGTGACGGCGCCATTGGCGTTGCCCGCAGCGTAGTTCCCATAGACGCTGGAATTGGTCATGAAATGAACCTCATCCCACGGCCAGCCATGAAGGCCGAAAGGCGAACCATAATTCCCTTGAGGTTGTTCCGCCCGGCAATTCCGAATAATGTTGCCGCTAACGTCACCAGAATTGGGAGCTCCAAGCGAGATTCCAAACGCTTCGTTTGCGTTTGCCGAAGAGCCGTAACTGTTTATGTGGCGAACCCGCTGAATGATGATGTTGCTGCCTCCAAGGCTGATGGCGTAGATGGCCCCGAATTTTTCACCCTTCGCTCCAGTATCGGCGGTGGGTCCAAGTTCGGACCAATTACAATCTACCGTCAGATCCTGTACGACGACATTGTCGGTGGGGACGTTGGGGGGCGACTTGAAGAACTCCATATCCCAATGTTTGCCAGTCAAATTACCCATCATTTGGCAGATGGTGACGTTCATCCCGGCGCCTGTTATTACCCATCCCGGTTTGACCGCCCACCGGTTGTCAGCGGTCACGTCTGAGCGGAAGGTTCCGACGCCGAGGTGAATGGTGAGATTTGGAGTATTCCGGATTGAATTCATGATCGCATCGAACTTCGGCTGACTGCTCCCGTCGTAGGGATTGGCTTGCGTGCCGGAGCCGCCAAGCGGAATTGGTTGAGCGCTGATCCAGATTTCCAGAGAGGCTGCGCTGCTGGTGGGCGCGGAAAGAAGATAAAAGGAGAAGAAAATTGTAGAAACGGCGGCGGAGAAGCGTGTAAACATAATAAAAACAGGAATTACTATGTTTTTCAAGCAGGATCCAGACCGCGGCTGCCCTTTTGCCATCCGCCCGTAAAGGCGGCTATTCAAAATCGCATCCCGCGGGGATTACTCGGCGCCGGCGGCGCGAGCCCGAGGCAAGGCAACAGGAAGACGCGACGCAAGTGGCTCTTATATCACTGGGCCGATCAGCCTAAATCGCCAACGCTCACAATCGAAGGAAGCCGGAAGAAGCCGTCCGACTTAGCGAGCTGCCTCTCTTCAGCAAGGCTCAACCGATCGGCCTGCGTCGAAACAGCCGGTCCTTGCACAGATAAAAAAGAAAGAGCGAATTGTATTTCAGATATCGCCCCAGCAAGCGTCTGGGTTCGCTCATGATTCGGAAGACCCAGGTTAAACCCGATCGCTGCATCCAAAGCGGAGCATCGTTTTTGGTCCCGGCATTGACATCAAAAGCGAAGCCGACCGCGAAGATTACGCCGCGACGGATTCGTGCTTTGTAACGGTGAATCCAAGCTTGCTGTTTTGGCGTCCCCAGACCGACCCAGATGAAGTCCGGATTCAGATGGTTAATCTCATCCAGAATCAATTCTTCATCGGCCGTTGAAAAGTAGCCGTGGTGAAAACCGACAATGCGAAGGTTCGCATTCTGCGCACGCAATGCGGCCTGCAGCGCCTTGAGCGTGGCGAGGGAACCGCCCAGGAAGTAATGCTTCCACGGGGCCGGCGATCCAAGCACACAGTGCCGCATAAACGTTGGACCATAAACCCGATCGGAGAGCCGAACTCCCGCGGCGCGAATGCACCAGATCAAGGGCATGCCGTCTGGAAGAAAATAGTCGAACTCTTTGGTGATGCGACGAAAGGCCGGTTCATGCCGCCGCAGGGTGACGACCTGCGTATTGGTGAGGTCGACGGCAAAAGTCTCTTCGGTTTTTACGAGCTCATGACAATGCGCCGTGAAATCCGCGTAATTTGTCATCGTCAGCGGCGTCCCTAATATATCGACAGTCCGTAAATTCATCTTGAGTCCGAGCAGCCTCTGTTCCCCGATATCCTCATTTGGGCAAGGGGTTCCCGCGTCGCCTCGGTCACTAATGACGTTGCGCGATTCAGGCCGCTATTCTAAACTCCGCGTTACAGATGAGTAGCAGTTCTCAGACAATGCCCTCTCTTACCGTCAGCTCGGTGGCCCGAAGTACGCAGCAGTGGTTGCGTGAACGCCCTCTGGCTGCCTTGGCTCTGGCTTTCTTGATGGCGCTCTTCGTCTACTTTTTCGTTTTTTTAAATCTTTTTCCTGATCCTGTCCATGGCGTTCGGTCCGTCGCGCGCTGGTCTTGGGAGGTTTGGACCCCGAAAAACAATTATGAGCACGCCAAGCTCATTCCCCTCATCACCCTGTTTTTGATTTGGCATGCGCGGGACAAATTAAAGGCCGCACCGCTGGGTTCTTCCAGATGGGGCTGGCTGTTCATCGCAGCGGGCGCCTTTTTGTTTTTCGCCGGCGCGCGCACCCTGCAACCGCGTCTCTCGCTCATCGCGTTGCCGGCGCTGATTTTTGGCGCGGTGCTGGTCGTGCTCGGGAAGAGCGTGGCGCGCGTGCTTCTTTTCCCAATCGCCTTTTTGCTTTTCATGGTCCCTCTGAATTTTCTCACGCAAGCGACGGCCAACCTTCAATTTATGGAAACGGGCGTGGCCGCTACCGTGTGCAACTTTATCGGGCTGTCGGTTTATAAAGTGGGTACTACCATCAGTGCGGTCAACGAGTCGTTCCGCTTCCAAGTGGACGAAGGTTGCAGCGGCATTCGCTCGCTCATGGCCATTTCGATGCTCTCCGCCATCTACGCCCATCTCACCCAGGATCGTATTTGGAAGAAAGTGGTCATCTTCGCGGCCTCCATCGTTTTTGCCATCATCGGAAATGCGGGCCGTCTGGTTTCCATTATGGTGGTCGCGCGCTGGTTTGGCCAGGATTTGGCCGGTGGTCCTTACCACGAAATCTCCGGATTTTTATCCTTCCCGTTTGCCATCGGCGCGATGCTGCTTCTCGGGAAACTTCTTAATTTGAAGCCACGTCAGGATAAGTCACCCGTCGTGGCTAACGAATCGCTTTCCATATGATTGCCAAACGTCTTTTTTGGGTAGCCGTGGTTCTCCTGGCCGGCCTCGGCTCCGTCTTTTTGCTTCCGAACTCACCGGGAACCAGCCCGGCTGGAATCGTGATGAAACTGCCCATTTGGGTCGGCGGCTGGCTCGGCGAAAATGCGGCGGTGACACAAAAGGAATTGGATGCTCTGGCCGACGACACCCAATTTGCCCGCAAGATTTACCGCAGTCCGGAAGGCGACCAGATCTACGTGTCGATCGTCCTTTCTGGCCAGGACATGACGAACAGCATTCATCGCCCCGAACGCTGCCTTCCGGCGCAAGGCTGGAGTCTGCTCGACTCGTCCTCGCGCAACATTCCTTTACCCGGAACGGCCGGCCTCCAGACCACCCGGTTGTTTAATGCTCGGCCGGTGCGTGTCGCAGAAAATCAGACCGTGCTCATTCACAACCTGACCTATTATTGGTTTGTCGGGGAAGATCAGGTCACCCCATCGCATTTCGTGCGCACCATGATTGATATCCGCGACCGGATTTTGCACGGCGAGAATCAACGTTGGGCCTACGTCACAGTGGCCGCCACCGTTACGGAGGGAATCGCCTCCCCGAGCCGGACCGAAAGCGAAACGGCCGCTATCGTTGAAAAGTTTATCAAGGAGCTCGCGCCCGAGTTGCAGCGACCGAACGGGACGAACTTTTTGGCGATGCTCAAGAAATAGTCTGAAGGGTTGTTGTCGAGGCGTAGGTGGAAGGCTCTCCGAAAACTGATCCATCTGCGATGAGAGTTGGCGGCGCGCGACGCGCCTCAACCAAGTCTGGAGTTATGACTTTATTTCGTAGCGGCACAACTGATCGGGCCTAACGGCTAGGCGGTCAACAACACGCCGTTTAACTGTTTTGCATCGCCGCTGTGCTGCGAGACACGATTCCAAAGAAGTCGTTTATGCCAATTCATTACACTTACAAAGACAGGGTTTCGGTTGAGGAACTGTTTGGTTTGCTGGATAAAATGGTGGTGTTCCGGGGAGATCGCTTCCCTGCACGCAACGTGTTTCACGTGGCACTTCGGAATAGGGAAAAAGAGAGAGTAAGTTTGGAGAACACGATTTCTGTCACAGCCCGAGGTGAAGAAGGTAATCTGGTCGGGTACCTGAGGATTCTCACTGATTACGTATACATGTTCTACATACTTGATGTTATGGTTGACCCGAGCTCCAGAGGGTCAGGAATCGGCGTCAACCTTATTGAAACAGCGGTCAAAGAGTGCAAAGCGGAAGGCTTCATTAAGATTTTTCTTACCGCTATCCCCGGCTCTGAGGACTTTTACAGGAGATTCGGTTTTCGAGAGAGCATGTCACCCGTTCTAACCATCCGCGGAGAAGATTACGTGTAGGGACAGGCTGCCATGAAATCTTTTGCCTTCCCCGGAAATATCGAACCAGACATTTTGGCGATAGCCGCCGGCCAAATCCCGTATATGCGGACTCAGTGGTTTTCAGATTTGGTTTTGGAAAATGAAAGCATGCTGTTAGATCTCCTCGAGTGTCCAGGCGGGCGCGTCATCCCGTACACCGCATCCGGAACGGCAGCCATGGATGCCTGTGTCTGTTCATTCGTCTCAACCTGCAAGAGAGCGTTGGTGATCAACGGGGGAGACTTCGGCGCGCGGTGGCGCGACCTGTGTAGGTACTATGGCTTGCCTCACGATGAGCTCGTGGTTTCATTTGGAAAGCATCCCGACCATGCATCGTTGGAGGAGCATATCGCTTCAGGAAGGTATGATGTGCTCCTCATGCAACACCACGAGACCTCCTCCGGCTATCTTTACGATTTGGAGACGGTTTCAAAGTCGTGCCGCACCAAAGGGGTCTACCTGGTTGTAGATGCAATCAGTTCGTTCCTGACGGACACTTTTTCGATGTCGCGATTCAGGATTGATATCGCAATTTTGAGTTCGCAGAAGGGACTCAATCTGCCTCCTGGGTTGAGCTTTGTGGTGCTTTCCAAGGGTATCGTTGAGCAAAGGAAGTTCGTTCCCAAATCGTTTTATTACGATTGGAATGACCAGCTCACGAATCTTCAGAGGGGTCAGACACCTTTTAGTCCAGCCACCCATTTGTTTATGCAGTTACATGCCCGCCTGGTGAAAGTCCGCGGCGTTGGAGTTCTAAAGATTATCGAGCAGGTTAAGTCTCGGGCGATTTCTTTTCGACAAGCTTGCGTAGAACGCGGATGGACTTTTTCTGCCGAGCAGATGTCAAATTGTTTGACTGGTGTTTATCTTCCCTTTCCGGTGCGTCCACTCGTTAATTTCCTGAACGATCGCCAAATTTATGTAATGCCTTCTGGACCGGCGAACATGATTCGGGTGTCGCACTTGGGTGCATTGGACTGCAATGAACAAAGAAGATTAGTGGAGGAGATAGAACTATGGGAAAAAGGGCAAAAAAAATAGTATTCACATCAGGGAGTTGGGATCTGTTACATGTTGGTCATCTCAATATTCTCGAGCGCTCCAAAGCACTGGGAGACATTCTGGTTGTCGGTGTGAGCACGGACGAATTAATTGCCGACTACAAGGGGCTTCCGCCGGTGATTCCGTTTAATGAACGGTTTCGAATTGTAAAGTCGATTGGTTGTGTTGATAAGGCTGTCAAACAGACGATTCTCACCGAGATCGCGCAGCTTAAAAAGTATGAGGTCGATATCGTAACCATCGGAGATGATTGGAAGGGTAAACATCTGGCTGGGTTGGAATGGATGAAATCTCAACCTGGGAAAAAAGTCGTTTATTTCGATTACACCCCAGATGTCAGCACCACGAGCATCAAACGGAAAATCATCCAAAGCACATACGAAATCATTTCTGCTGAATTCAAACGCGAAACACAACACATTGAGACGTGGAAAAAGGATCACGCTGCCAGGTAGGCGGCGGTGGCCTATCTTCTTGAAACTGGTCGGTTAGCGGGCGCAACTTTCGCGACGACGCGGCGGCGCGGAGAAGGCGGGAACGCTACTCATTTTCGGATTGGAACTTGCTTGAGCTGACGGATACTGACAATCGTTCGCGCAGCCTTGGAGAGAACCCCATAGACGCAATAAAGCGACAGGTAGACTGTGCGTAGCAGATAAAATCTGGGATGGGAAAGACTGATCAGGCCATCACCAACAAACACGATCGTCAGCACCATCACGTTCCCAGGAAAACCCAGAAACTCGCTCACCACCAAGTACGCCCTTTTTGTGAAAGGCAATTGCCGGGCAAAACGGCTCCCCTGAGAAATACCGCAGCAAATATCCAAAATCGGTTCCAAGTTCTTCTCCCTCAGAGCGATTTTGTCTCGCGCCAAACCGCTTAGCACCACACTTGCGAGCACCAAGCGCGGGAAATTGCCGCTGATATTGCAGGCGAGAATTCCGAGAATCGCCCAAACGACACTGCCGGTTTGAAGAAAAAGGCCAAGGCCGAGGCATGCAAATACGAGATTGAGCGTGTGAAAATGGGTCCAGAAATCGAAGTAATCCCCAGCAAGGGACGGTGTCTGCTTTCCGGAGTGAAGATCAAACCGGGCAACTTCTCCATCCACGTGATCCAAAACTGAGTAGACCTGCAGAAAAAAGGCTGCTGCGAGAAGGGAAAACGGTGTCGAGCTCAGCGCTAAACCGGCCGCGGCCAGTCCCGCCAGCAAACTCAAAAACGTAATCAGGTTGCTGCGCAGTCCCAGGAAAATGCAGAACCGCGAAAAATAAATGGTGAACGGCCGGTAGACGTAGGCGGAAACCAAAAAAAGTTCGCCTTCGCCTTTCTGACAGATCTCTCTCATTTCGGCCGTGCGCACGGGTGTTCCGATATCAGTGTCCTCGCTAAGCGCAACTTTCCAAGCGCGAAAACAATATCATGCAAACGGACCGGGATGGGACGTCAAACCGGTCCGCGCCATCCTTTTTGCGCGATCGGCGTCCAGGTAGCAGCGAGCTCTGGAATTGGATGCTGAAAAGCATTTGCAATTATCTGATGAGATTCATTGTTGCTGGGGCGTTGGTTTTTTATGATGATCGGGCCCCTCAATGCCTCGAATTTGCAATGCGTTTTTTAATTACCGGTGTTTGTGGATTTGTCGGGAGCAGCCTCGCAACCTCACTTCGTGAGCATTTGGAAGAGGCGGAAATTGTTGGCATAGACAATTTTGCCCGCCCCGGCAGTGAAAGCAATCGCCTCACCTTGAGAGCGATTGGCGTGGAGGTTCGGCACGCCGACATTCGTTGCCCCAGCGACATTGATGCTTTGCCGCGAGCGGATTGGGTAATCGACGCGGCCGCAAATCCTAGCGTCCTGGCGGGAGTTGATGGACAAAGCAGCAGTCGTCAATTGGTTGAGCACAATTTAGGCGGCACGATTAACTTATTGGAATTCTGCAAACGACACCGCGCTGGGCTTGTTCTTCTCAGCACCAGCCGTGTGTATTCTGTGGACTCGCTGAATCGTTTGAAGGTTTTCGAAAAAGAAAAGGCCTTTCACCTTGTTGCCGACCAGGAATTCCCAGTTGGCCTAAGCTTAAACGGCATTTCTGAGGAATTCTCGACTGCTCCTCCCGTTTCTTTATATGGAAGCACCAAACTCACGTCGGAACATTTGGCGTTGGAATACGGTTCTGACTTCGATTTTCCGGTCTGGATAAATCGCTGCGGAGTACTCGCGGGCGCGGGACAGTTCGGACGGGCGGATCAGGGCATCTTTACTTATTGGATCAACACCTGGCTGCGCCAACGGGCGTTGCAATACATGGGATTCAATGGCTGTGGATGCCAGGTAAGAGATGTTTTACATCCCCGCGATTTGATTCCCTTAATACGAAAGCAGATAAACGCGAGCGCAACGGACGAACGCATATTTAACGCAGGAGGCGGCGTTCGAAATAGCATCTCCCTCGCTCAATTAAGCGATTGGTGTTCAGGGCGCTTTGGAAATAGAAGCGTCAAATCCGCTGCAGATCCCCGGCCTTTTGATATCCCTTGGATGGTTTTGGATTCCGCTCGGGCTCGACAGAGGTGGGGATGGGAAGCAGAAACCGCCTGGCCGACAATTTTAGAAGGAATTGCGAGACATGCGGAAGAGCATCCAACCTGGCTGGAAATTTCGTTGCCATGATTGAAACTCCCCCTCTTACCCTCCTCTCCATTGTTATCCCGGCACGAGATGAAGAAGGATGCATTGCGTCCACCGTCGAACATCTTCACATCGAACTTCGTCTACGTCACGTTCCGCACGAGATCATCGTCGTCAACGACGGCAGCACGGATTCCACTTGGCGATTATTGAGCGAGACGGCGACTAATATTGCGGAACTGCGACCAATTCAAAACGATCGTGCCCCCGGTTTTGGAACCGCCATCGTGCGGGGTATACAAGAGATGAAAGGGGACGCCGTTGTCATTATGATGGCCGACGAATCGGATGATTGTCGTGACGTGGTCCGGTACTGGGAAAAGCTTAACGAAGGCTATGAATGTGTTTTCGGGAGTCGCTTCATGAAGGGCGGAGGTGTCATTGACTATCCGCGCGCAAAACTCCTCCTGAATCGGCTTGCGAATCTTTTTCTGAAATTTCTTTTCCGAATTCGGCTCAACGACACAACAAACGCCTTCAAGGCATATCGGAAAACCGTAATCGATGGTTGTCAGCCGCTGATTTCGCCGCATTTCAACTTGACGGTCGAATTGCCGCTCAAAGCGATCGTTCGCGGTTACTCATGGACGACAATTCCCATTACCTGGCGCAACCGGCGCCACGGTCAAGCGAAGTTAAAACTTAAAGAAATGGGCAGCCGATATCTCTTTATCTGTCTCTACATATGGCTGGAAAAATACTTCAGTCGCGGAGACTATCGAAAGAGATGAGTGCCGACCAAGTCGAAGAATTACAGCGGATATATAACGAACGTTTCGCGAAGAATCTGGCTTATCGAAGGCAAGTGTGGGGTGTTCTTCTGCGATCGTTTTTCCAGAAATACATTGATCCAAACGATGCCGTCCTGGATCTCGGTTGCGGTTACGGTGAATTTATTAACGCGGTCAACTGTGGCGAGAAAATGGCGATGGACCTCAATCCAGATGCTCCGAAGCATTTAGAATCGGGAACGCGTTTTCTTCAGCAGGATTGCTCAACTTCGTGGGCTTTGGAAAGCGATTCACTCGATGTCGTTTTTACGAGCAATTTCTTTGAGCATCTTCCCGACAAAAGTGCGCTTGGTCGAACGCTCTCCGAGGCCCACCGCTGTTTAAAGGCTGGAGGCACGCTGATCGCCATGGGACCAAATATCAAATTCCTGCCCGGTCAGTATTGGGACTTTTGGGATCATTACCTTCCCTTGACCGAACTTTCGTTGAGCGAGGGTTTGGTCAATCGCGGCTTTGAGATCGTGGAATCTTTTGCGAAGTTTCTCCCTTTCACCATGGTTCGGCAGCGACAATACCCCGCCAGGTTCCTGGATGTTTACTTAAAGCTGCCGATAGCATGGCGTGTCTTCGGGAAGCAGTTTCTGATTGTTGCGCAAAAGCGAGCTGGTCAGTTGCGCTGAAAAACTTCGAAATCACCTGTTTTCAGAAGGGAGTGATAGTCCGCCTGTTGCAGCCAATCGGTCCCTTTGGCTTTAGGATTAGCCAGTCCCCGCCAGCGCTTGAAAACGGCAAGCGCCCCTGTTTCCGAAGTGGATGGGAAAGTGACGACCGCAAAACGCGAACTTTTCAGGGCCATCTGTTTGATGTCCATCGGCATTTCATCGGTCCAAATGAAAGTGCGGCGCTTGGACAGATATCCGGGGGCGGCATTGTAGGGATACGCAACCATATCGGCCCGATGGTTAAGCTGGAATAAGATTACGTCGTCGGGACGGGTATTCGCTTCGACCCATTTAGTCGCATCGATCAGGTGCCGATCCGGTTTAAAAAGATACGCATATACGGGCAAAGCGGGGATTACAATCAGAGCAACGATGGCGGGGATTGCAACTTTCGCCCATCGCTGAAACATCCCGGTCGATAATAAGTGAGCGATACCTATTCCGACCAGCGCACAGAGAGGGGCCATGGCCGGCAAATTATAATAACTTTGGGCGGTGCCGCCGTTACCAAACCATAGGAGATAGGACAACATGAGTGCGATGAGCCACACCATTAGAAGTTTGGGATTGCGGGCTTTCAGAAGTTTTGAAAGGCCATAACCTCCGGCCAGAACGGGTGGCCCGGCAAAAATGAAAACAATCACATATAGGCCCAGCATGATCCACGGCTTGAGCTGGAAGCGCAGGTCAAGCGGCCCTATGAATGCGCGCAAGTTGGCGGTGGAATCCCATTCCGCCAGATAGGCCGCATTGACATGATCGACGAAGCGACTCCATACGATGAGGGCGAAGAGAGTCACTATCGCTGACATGATGTAGCGTGGTTTGAATAGGATCCACTTTCGTTCCAGGCGGAATAGCACGAAAACAAGGATCAAATACAAATGTGCGATTTCTGGCAATTTTACCAGTAATCCAATCAGCCCCGATAGCGTGAGAAGACACCACCGGCCGATAGTTGGCCGCTCTTCGTAAGAAAGGATTTGCCACACAAAAACAAAGGCGCAGAGCTGCACAAGCATTTCGGGCATGAAGGCTTGACCAAAGAAGACGCCCAAGGGCGACACCGCAAACAGCAGGTTTGCCCAAAACGCTTGTCGATCCGTAAGGAGGTATTTCCAGATCAGTTGCAAACAAACGAATGAGGCTGACCAGAGGAGAATGCTCGTGAGCCTTCCGGCGAGGTCCAAATTGTGGACGATGGCCGCTACTGCGATGACGAGATAATTGTAGAATGGGACCTCCAGCACGTAGCGCGCACCGTTGAGGCTGAGCCACGGGATGGAATAGGTGAGGTTCAGACCCGGTTGCGTGAGCAGGTCTTTAGTGGCCGCAGCGGTTTGACACTGTCGTAATAAATGGGCGTCCGCCAGGGGATGAGTGAGGCCAATGCAACGCAAGGCGACCCCCAAAAATAAGAGCCACCAAAAACTACGAGCGAATTTCATTGAGGTTGGTTAATTGCCTCCGCCTATGTCCGCCAGGCCTTCGGAGTTATTGAGCCACTCAATTGTGTCCCGTATCCCTCTCTGCCAGGTGACAGGCGGATCGCCGAGTAAGGCAAAGGTGGGCGCGATCGGAGTGTCGTAGTCGGTGATCATGCTCCGATAGCGCGAGCTGTTAATGAGAAACGCCCTGCCGGTTATGGTCGTGGGAATATCGCCCAAGAGGGCCAGTGCCCGCATGATCGGCCGAGGAATGACCCGAACCTGTCTTCCCGTCAGCGCTTTGGAGAATCCGTTTACCCAGTCGAGCAGATTGAGAGGGGCGTCGCCGACGTAAAGAGTGCGACCGGAAACGCGGTCGATCGGGAGACTGAAAATGCGGGCGATTTGATGCACGACATTCTTCACGTATCCATAGGATCGCACCACGGTTTGATGGCCGGGATGAACATACAGTCCCTTTTGGAGCACCCGCCAGAATTCCCGCCGGTAACGCATGTGCCAGGGGCCCCAGACATTGGTCGGGCGAATGATTGTCCAGCCGCACGATAGCTGAGCGGCCCTGGTCAGTTGCTCGGTAATCACTTTGCTTTGGCCATAGACCGTTTCCGGAAAGTAATCGGCGTCATTGGCGGGAAGTCGGCCCGGGCCGCACACAAATTGTGTGGAGGTGATAATGCAGCGTTCGACGGATGGCGTTGCTTGAATCGCATCGAGAACGTTTTGCGTTCCTTCGGTGTTCACGCGATAGCCCGCCTCGACCGTGGTGTTTTCGTCGCAATCAGCCCGAGCAGCCAGATGAAGAACGTGTGTTGGTTGAAAGTCGCGGAAGGCTGCGGCGGTGGCTGCGGCGTCCAAAATGTCGCCCGCACGCCAATACCTCGTCTGCTCGAGATTGAGCGGCAGATCGATCGAATAATTTAGAAGCGCCTCGCTGCGGGGTGCGAAAGTTTCGATCGCGTTGGTTCCAATGAAACCGGAGCCGCCCGTGAGAAGAAGCCTCATGAAGTCAAAACCGTGCGATAAAGATCTTCGATTTTCGAGGTCATTCCTTCGAGAGTGAAAGCAGTTTCCATTCGCATCCGACCCGCTCTCCCCATTTGCTTTCGAAGCCCTGGATCGTCGAGCAATCGAGCGATTTTTTCGGCCAGCGCCTCGGGGTTTCTGGGTTCAATCAGAAACCCGGTTTCGCCGTCCACGACTTGATCGAGGGATCCGCCAAGGGCAGTCGCAATAACGGGCAGCGACATGTACATGGCCTCCATGACCACTCCGCCAAACGGTTCGGGCTGGCCGGACGTGAGGGTGAAAATATCCAATGCGGCATAGGCTTCGCGAGTATCCGAAAGCTCTCCGGTAAAAATCACCTGATCGAAAATTTGAAGCTCTCGCGCAAGATTTTGCAGTCGAAGCAAATGATCCTCGCTGCCCGGTGCTGGATTACCCACAATGAGTGTGACCACCGGATGGCCGCGATCGCGCAGAAGAGCTGCGGCGCGGACCAGAAACTCCTGGCCTTTCCTGACGAATTTAATTCGCCCTATGCAGCCAACGACCGGCGCATCGGCGCTGATTTCATATTTTTTGCGGAAATCTGAGCGCAACCGCGGTCGATCGACTGCAAACTCGTGGGACGGAAAACCATCGTGCACGACGACGACCTTCTCGGATGCCGGAAATTGGTCGGCAATCGCGCGGGAGACGCAAATGACGACTTGTGAAAACCGCAGAATAAACCAGCGATACCACTTCCAGAGCCAGCGAAATTCTCCGTACCAATCGCGAATATGCCAGATGTGAGGAATTCCCGCCCAGCGCGCTCCCAACGCAGAGGACAAAATTATCCCTACGTTGGTATGCACCAAATCGATGCGGTGAGAATGGATAAACCCGCGCAGGCGCCAGGCATTTAAGGGGATTCCAAAGAGAAGTGGTATCGCCCGCCAGGATCGAAGAGCGCCCCGTGTGACGATGCTGACGGGACTAAAGACAATTTCTTCGACCAATGCATCACGAAGCATGGAGAGGAGAGGTCCGTCTTCTGGCAGCAGCACCACTGGGGTGAAGAGGGATCGATCCAAGGTATTGCAGAATCGGACCAAGCATCGGCTGGCTCCGTAAATATCGGCACTATTCAGAACAAACAGAATGCGTTTCGGAGAGCGGCTCACGACCAGCCCTATATCGCATCATGAAGCCGAGAAAATCAACCGACAGAAACGCCGGAACGCGAATCGAGAAATCACGGCCGGGGTCACTAAAGCCGATTATGCCAAACCCCCGTTGGTTTTTGCACATGAAGGGATTTCCGATGATCAGGCTGGGCCGCCGTGTAGATAGCATAATCGAAGGGAGGCAAACGATAGTGACCGGCACGCCAGCGCTGCAAGCGATGGAGGATCTTTGCTACTCCCAAGGGAATCCCCGGGCGCCTCTTTCGAAGTTTTCTTTTTTCGGCGGCGCTACTCGGGCTGAGCGCGAGGTTTGTTCCCAAATCTGCGAAGACAGAGGTGAAGGCAGGCACCGTGATAATGCGCAACCCAGCTTCGACGACCCGCAGCATCCACTCCAAATCCCCAATCACGCGATAGTTTGGATCGAAAAACAAATCGTGCTCCCTGAAGACTCGCGCGCGAAAGAATATGGAAGAGGTAAGATTATACATGTTTCCCGCTGCGAGTTGCTGGAAGGAAGGCTGCAGAGCCGGACGGCTGCAGATGTAAGCGCCCTGAGCGTCCACCACGATGGATCCAGCAAATATCAGGTCTGCCGTAGGATCCTGTTGAAAAGCGTTTTCAATGGTGCGCAACGCGCCTGGCAAATATTGCTCATCGCAATTGAGATAGGCACAGATTTCACCCGTCGTCCGCCGCAGCCCCCGATTGATCGCATCGTACATGCCGGCATCTTTTTCAAAAGACGCCTGCACCCGCGAATCGTTGGCGAGCCAGTCGCGTGTGCCATCGGTGGAGAGCGCGTCCTGCACGATGTGTTCGTGCTCGATACCTTCCTGATCGGCCACCGAGGCGACGGCCAACCGTAACCAATCGCTCTGGTTAAAACTGGGGGTGATTACTGAGATCATGTCGCGAAAGAAGAAGGAGTTTGTCTGAAGATATTTCCAGTGTCGATGGTCATATCGGTTTATCGAAGTCGCCGAGGGAAGGGCGGGCCAGGCTCAGCGTTGCGCAACCACCGCAGACGGGTCAGGTCGTTGCGACCACTGCGGACACTGGCTGCGCAGTTGGACGCGGGTCTGCCAGCGATTCCGTCAGCCCTTCCATCTCGATCCGGCGCCGAAGTCCCAGGAAAACGCCCGCGAACGCAAACACCGATGGAAGATAGGTCCCGACGGTCATCGCGCCCACCCAAAAGGCCAGAATCGCCACCGCGAGTTGCAAAGCAATAAAGCGGAGGGCAAAACCGCCTTCTTCCTTCATTGCGAAGGAGACCTGGAACGTCTGGAACAGGAGCCGAACATTCCAAATAATAAAGAAAATCGTGCCGATGATTCCCAAGGCATCGAGGCTCGCGAGAAAACCGTTGTGAATGTTACCGACTTCTACCCACTGCTGATAATCGACGGCTTGATCCAAAAAAACGGACTTTGCGATCCATTCGGAGCGAAAGCCGAAACCGCGTCCAATCCAGGGATGTTGCGGAAAATAATCCTCCAGGAATGTGGTCCACACATGCTGGCGAAAATCATTCGAAGCATCGGCACTCTGCCTCATCTCTGTGTCCCAATCCCCGGGCACGAAAGTCAAGGCTCGCTGCGCTTGTTTTGGCAATCGCACAATCTCGGAATTGACATAGGAAAGACCAAACAAAACGCAGGCCACGATCGGCAGCAGAGCCAAGGCACGAAAGCGCAAGTCCCGGATGGCCGCCGCCATGTAGGTAAAACAGAGAGCGGCGACCGAAGACCGGAACCCCGAAGCGAGGACCATCAGGAACCCGAACGCCGACAGGAGAAGTCGGCCAAGGTGCTGCAGAGTTAAAAGCCGCGGCAGGGTGACCCGCGCTAGAATGATGGTGACCAGGGCTACCCCGAAGTTGCCCAGGTTGCCGATCCGGCCGGTGATGTCTTCCTGGCCGGTAAGCAATTCCGTGGTGCCCGAGACGGAAACCGCCGAGTAAAAAGGGTAGATGGCGTAAATGGTCGAGGGAGCGACGGCGGTAATGATAGCGATCAGCAAGTCGAAACTGGTAACCGCCAAAACCAAATAAGGAAGTTTATCCCAGAGACGGCCGCGCGCCGGAATGATTTGCAGCGCGAAGTAGGCAAAGAAACCGACAAAGACATTTATATAATTGCGGCCGCCCCAAACCGTTGAGCCAAGGAACCGCATTCCGAGCCGATCATGAAAGGCATGGAGAACAAGGACCCCCATGAACCCCACCACCATTAAAAGGTCGAATCGCCGCATTCTCGGCGCGCGGGCCCGGCGCATCACCACATCCTCGATGAAAAATTTCACAAGCCCGACTGCCATCAGAAGCTGGAAGGTATTGAACGAACCACCCAGAATGGGAAATGTGCCCGCCAGAAACGAGGAAGCGACTGCCACGACCCAAAAAAAACGTCCGGACCAGATGACAAAGGCGATTCCGCCGGCTATCAGGACCGCGAAAATCAAAGGCTGATAATCCGCGCTCCCGATCAGCCCGCCGGCGACGACCGCGAGAAGAAGGCCGATTCCGCCGAGGAATATGCCTTTCAGGCGCGCGGAGAAGGCAATATTATCAAGCATGGCGAGGTATCAGGGCAGATGCGCAGCGGGCCGAATTTCAATCGAAATCGTTGCACGAGCAAGTCTGCTGCCAGCCCTGCGGGCTCCTTTCTTCCAAGGCACCGAATCGTGGGCGTGGAAGGATCATGCGGATTTCCAAGGCAGCTCCGGGAATCTTTCAGCGGCAGGAGACACTCGGACACTTCGCAAAGACACTACTCGGAAAAAGCGAAATTCCGCCGGCTCCGTTGGCTCCGAGACGGAGCGCGCATCGTCAAAGGATTTCCAACATCTCCGGATTGACCCGGTTGGCGGAAAAATACGAGTTCGTCGCTTTCGAAGCCGCTCAAAAACCGCTACGTCGGGCCGTTGGGAAAATTCGCACCTGGTGCCCAGCATTACGAACTTAAGTCCTTCGAGTGATCTTCTCATCGCGGGATATTGGCTTAAGATGTCGTAGATCCGGCAGGCTTCACCGCCAATCCGCAGGCAAAATAATTCTGAACAGAATCTAGCAAGTACGGATGGCGATATAACTTTTCGGCATCCCGAGAAATCTTTCCGTCACGATGGTGCAGTCCGGGAATAATTCTTCCATCTCTCGACGATTGAGAAGGCGAACCTCCGCAAGAAAATCGTCAACCTCGGAGCGCGAGGGCCGTGAAAGCAGTCCCCAAGTCGTGAAATTCCGCAATAGCCTGCGCTGCCAGCGCAGGGACGCAAAATGGATGAAGGGCGTGATCAGATGGGGTTCCATGAAGAACGAGCGGGCGGGAGTTTGCACCCACAAACTTCTCCCGACACGCCGGCACTCCGCGGCGAATTCCTTCTGTTTGTCAGCGCTTCCCACGTGCTCGATGACGCTGTTGGAAAATAAAATGTCGAAGCTGCTGGCAGGAAAATCCATTTTGCAGCCGTTCCCCACCATGGTTCGCGCGCAAGGTTCATCGGGCACTTTCTCGAGATTGAGCGTCGTTACGTTGAGTGCAACTGGGAGGTCACGCCACGTGTAAGGATATCCGCCCACGTCGAGCACCCTGGCGCCGCTTTTGGGATCAAGATACGACAGGAGCCATTTCATGCGGCGGCGTCGGAAATGGGGCGAAATGACGCGGAATATTCTGTAGAGAGGAGCGTTGTTCATTGCGAATAGCTTAGCCTACGTTTGAGACGCCACCGCACGGACGCGCACACGATGGTCGCGATAAATCTCCAGGTGCCGTTGAGCAATTACATCCGGATGATAGCGCGAACGCATCTCGCTTGCCGCATTTTTGGGCCGAGGAAATCCGCCCCCCAGCCATCGCTCGATCGCATCCGCCATCGCATCGGTTTGATCCGGGGCGAATAATTCGGCGGTCTCCACTCCCGCCGCAATGTCCGGTACGCCGCCAATCTCGAGGCCAAAGAATTTCAGATTGCGAGCCAATCCTTCGGCCACGACGAGCCCGAAGGCCTCTTCACTCGGCGCATGCACCAGCGCGTCAGCTTGGTCGTAAAGCTTGATCAAATCCTCCGAATGCATGGGCGGGACGTGCCGCGCATATCCTGAACCCTCCGCTTTTTCCATCGCGGTGAAGAACTGGCGGGCGTAAGGAGTGCGCTCGTTTGCCGCGCCCACGAATTGCCATTCAAAGTGGTTGCCCCGCTGGTGGAGTTGATCGGCAATGGCCAGCAGTTCGACTTGTCGCTTGAACGGAGCGACCACACCGATCGTGAGAATAATGGGCTTGGAGGAGCTGCGGTCGGGGAGAGGGACATCGAAAAACGAACGGCGCAAAGCGTTCGCGACGCGCCAGGTTTGTTCATTGAAATGTTGCACCATTCGCTCTGTGTAGGCGGAATTGCAGAAAACGCCGCCGGTCCGCCGTAGCGCAAAAGCTTCCAGCCGGGCGGCGCACCAAAGATAGCTGCCAATGCGCGCGTGAACCGATTTCGCCACCTGTCCCATGTTGCCGTGAATGGTGACGACATTGGGATAACCAGAAAGAGCCGCGCTCAGGGCGCATTCGCGTTCTGTCCCCTGACCGTGGACAAGATCGGGCTGGATAATTTGCAATCTCTTCCGAATGGCGCGGACGCAACCTTGATAGCCGGTGCGCAGCCAGCCGATTTTCGGGACATCCAAAAGATGGAACCATGTATTTTCGGATAGCTTTCCCGGAGCGTTCATCGGCCGCTGGGTGCACGCAATGACATGGATCTCCAGGTCATTTCGGCGCGAGAGCCCATCGAGCACCGACTCAACGGCGGGGCCAAATCGCGGCGAAGCTTTCTCGTAGGTGCGCTCGTGCTCGCGATTATCAGTGGTGAGAAGAGCGACGCGCATGGCCCAGGATATCCGCCTACGAACTCTGACAGAGTTTCGCTTGTTCCCCGCGAGGCCACTGATCAAAGGCCGATGCACCGGAGTGGTGAGAGCCACCAAAAGGCGGGTCGGATTCGGAGAAGACGCCAAATTCATCCCAATTGTCGGGAATGATCATGGCATTTTCAGTTTTCCAAGCTGCGCCGCTACAATAACCTCAACGGTTGAGTCGCGATCGTTTCGGTATACGATCGCTCGATGCAAAAGGGATGAGCATTGGCCTTGCCATCTTTGCGCCCGATCAACATGAAGATCCTGTTTGACCACCACCTCCCCTTTATGCTGGCGCATGGAGGTTTTCAAACGCAGATCGAACAGACCAAGGCGGCGCTCCAGAATTCCGGGGTCGAGGTCGAGAATCTTTGTTGGTGGAGTGACCGTCAGGGTGGTGATGTAATCCACTTTTTTGGCGCGCCGCCAACAAAGTACCAGACGTTTGCCGTGCGCAAAGGGTTGCCGATCGTGAATACGGTACTGCTGAGCGAAACTTGCAATCGATCGACCCCAAAAATCCTGGCTCAAGGTGTCGTGACTCGATTTATTCTTGGATTGCCGTTTGGTCGAAGCATTAAGGATCAACTTTCCTGGCGGTCATTTCTTTCGAGCGAGTGCATTATTGTCGGCCTTGAAGCCGAAAAACGGATACTGCGCGTCGTTTACGGCGTCCCAGAGAAGCGCATTCGAGTCGTTCCCTTGGGCTGTGAGCAGGCCTTTTTTTCAGAGCCGAGGTCGTCCGCCACCGGCAAATATCTTATATCTGTCGGCACTGTTTCAAAGCAAAAGCGAACGGTTGAACTCGCCAACCTGGCCATTGCGGCAAACGTTCCCATCTTGTTTGTCGGAAAGCCCTATGACGCTGGCGATCCGTATTGGAAACAATTTCGTCGTCTTATCGATGGCAAAGTCATCCTCTATCAGGATCATGTCTTCGATCGACAGGAAATGATCCGGTTGTATCGCGGCGCCAAGGGCTTTGTCCTATTCTCGACATTCGAGAACTGGTCTCTTGTGGCCGACGAGGCGGCCGCCTGCGGCTTGCCTTTGCTCGTGCCAGACCAACCTTGGTCGCGAGAGCGTTTTCAAGAAAGGGCTTCCTATTTTTCTTCGAAAAGAGCGCCAGAGAACATTCGAGTTCTGAAACAGTTTTACGCGGAGAGTTCGAATCTAGCGTTGCCGCCCAAGCCCAAAACTTGGGAGGACGTAGCTCTGCGGTTAATTGACATCTACGCCGGCATAGCGAGCACTTCGCGATAGATTTGCAGATGCCGCGAAGCAACTCGCGTTGGGTGCATTTTCCTTGCCCGGTTCTTCGGGCATCTAGAGTCGTAAAGGGAACTGAAAATACATCCGCCAATAGGCAGCGGTTGACAGCCCCAGCCCCCGGATTCCACGACAGACCGTCCACCAATTATTAAACGACGCTTGAACGCCTCCCTGGGCCAGCAGCATTCCCCATACGCCAATCCGTGCGGTGAGAAACAGACTCAGGAGGATCGTTGCTACTCCCGAGAGAAGCGCTGGTTTCACGAAAGGATTCTGATTTTCCGAAATTACGAGAGCCCCATAAAGCGAATGATGCATCTCCAACCCGATAATGAGCAAAGCCAAAGCCAGCTCCCCAGGAGGAAGAAACTTCGTGTTTGCTCCTATTCGATCGAGGCCGAATCCGCCGAAGAGGAGCAAGGCTGCTCCACCCAGTATGTAGGCGACAATGGACAAACGAGTTCGCCCAATCCACAACTTTACGATTTGGTCGATGTGATGGCGGACACGGAGCTGATTCACGAGCGGCATTTTGATTTGCGTGCAAAGGGCCGCAGCCGAAGCCAGGATCGCAAGGATGTTCATGGACAGACCGTAGGACCCGGTAATCTCAAGGCTGAGAAACGCGCTACAGATGAGGGTGTTGAAAGAAAGGACGAGATAACCGCCCAGACTAACGAGTCCGCTTCGCCATGCCGTGGGCCAGAGTCGTTGGATTAGTTGTAGGCGCACCGCAGCCTTTTGGTATTGCGACCCAAGCATCTGAAGAAACGAAAACCGGCCAGCAATGCGAAGGAAGAGGCCCGATCCGAGACTGCCGGCGACCAAGGCCCAGAGCCCGAAGTGATTCGAAAGACCGACAATGACGGCCGTAGCGTTGATCAAAACCGAGCCGAGCAGGAGTTGCTGAGCCCGGCGGACGCCGTTGATCCCCGAAAGCAAGGCGGGCCACAGATCACCGGTGGCATTGAGGAAAGCGCCGATCACGAATACGGCGTAGCAGGCGCGGAGTCCATTCGCGTCCGGGAGGTTAGCCGTCTTGTGCCAAATCCAGGCTCCTCCCCCGAGCAACATGATGATGGCGGTCACTGCTCCAAAGAGACGATAGAACAGTCGCATCGTGGCAATCAGCTCGTTCAAAAGCTTGTAATTGGGTCCGGAGGAATCTCCAGTGGTGGAGATCGTCGACAGACCGAAATGTTTGAGCTCGGAAGCGCCCGCCCAGAGATAGCCGGTCGCCCGGGTGGCGGCTGGAGCGAAACCGAGATCGAAAAGAGCCGCGAGGCCCTGCAAACTCAGGAAGACATACCAAAGGCCGATCTGGTCGCTGGGTAGCAGCCGGACCATTAACGGGAGAACGGCCAGACCGCTGAGCACTCGGATCGCCGTGGCCAGTAAACCCCAGGCGGCCGCGGATCCGGCCGTCTTTCGTAGCAAAGTTGGCAAAAGAGGCCGGCTGAAAAGGGACATCAAGGTTCGAACGAGTAGAAAATCGAGCGCGCCCCGGCCGCCTAAGCCCGTGGCTGCGCCACACAGGCGAACTGCAGGTACTTGGTATCTTCGAAATGACCGAAGGTGCAAAAACTAAAGAGAGCGACCCGCCACGATGATGTAGGCGTAATCCCTTTGAGGCACAAGACGCGATAACCCAACGACTCGAACATCTCACGAATGCTTTTCTTCGTGAAAAAGCGAAGATGGGTCTTATCCATGATCCCAGCCTCCTCGTAACGCCACTCTCCTTTGACGACAAAGTTAAAAAAATAGCGGAAGTAGCGGATGTTTGGAATTGAGCAGACAACTGAGCCGCCCGGCGCCAGGAGTCGTTTGATCTGCACCAGGACCTGAAACGGGTCCACCAAATGTTCGAGCACGTCGTTGCACGTGATGCAATCGAAATGTCCGTCCGGTAACTCCTGAATGAGAGACAGCACTTCGCCGGTCAACACGCGATCGAGCCTTTCTCGAGCGATTTCCGCCGCGGATGCAACCAGTTCGATCCCCCAGACCTCGGCGTTCCTTTGTTCCTTCAAGGCACGACCGAAGCCGCCCTCGCCGCATCCGATATCCAGAACACGCTTCGCACTGATGGGGACAAACGGGACCATCTCAGGACGAGTCTGAGCGAAATAGACATCTGGTTTTGTAGAAAGGTCGGCTATGCTTTGATTCATCGTTTCAAGCTGTTGCATTTACTCGGCTCGCGTTGCGCGTAATCCATTGAAAGAGCTTTGATAAAGGGCGGAGAATTCTCCATGTGAGCAATGCCGTTAGGGTTCGAAAGGCAAGATGAAGGAGATGAGGCGAACGCGAACAGAGCAATAGGCCCGCATTGTAGCGTTGCATAAGGGGAGTAAAACCATGGGCGTTCCCAAGCAGGAATCTTACCGGCATCGGTTCTCTCTCCTGGAGCGCTCTTCGATCAAAGCGCGCCGCGGGCTGCCGCTTTCGCAACCAGGCCATGTGACGTTTCCGTTGTGCGTTGACGAGCGCATATTTCCGCCCGGAAATATCCACGTCGGTGGTCCCGCGACCAACCGCACGATGCTCGCGATAATTCGCGACAACTCGGTTGGTGGCAGTGGCCCCATACGCCGCGGCCAGTCTAAACCACATCTCCCAATCGGCACAGTAGCGGGAGCTGGCGCGGAAACCTCCGAGAGCCCGCGCGCAGGCGACGTTAAATAATTGTCCAGGAAAACAGACCGGATCGTAACGCGCCCATTCCTCCATAGCGAGCTCATGCCATTCGAATTGGCCAGGATATGTTCTCTCCTCGATTCGCTTTCCCTCCTCATCGACAACATGACAGGCGCCATAATAGAGCGCCCGCCCCGGCGCGGCCTCGGCCAGTTCAATCATCGCGTCGGCAAAATTAGGTTCGAGAAAATCGTCATCATGCAAAATGCAAATCCATTCCGTGGTGCATGACTCCAGACAAGCGTTCCAGTTATCAAACAAACCGCGACGGCGTGTATTTCGATGATAGCCAATCTGGCCTCCGAATGCGCGCTCAATCTCTTCACGCAGCTTAGGATCTGGACCACAATCTTCGACGATTATCACCTTCGGGCCCGCGTCGCCCCTTCGTTGTGCCAGTGCGCTTCGAATGGCTCTGTCTAAATATTTGCGACGATTATAAACTGTAATCGCAATCGTGATGTTCCCTGGGCTCACACCCGGTTCACATGCAGCAACTGTTCCTGATTGTTTCGCAATGCTGGAACATTCGGTCTGATCTTTTGGGCTCATCGCTCAGTCGAATGGATCACTTCAGAAAGGGATTGCCAGACCGGCTGCGGATAGTTCGCACCGGGTTCCTCGCAGGCGCCAATAGCCGGTTTTTCCTGATGGCGAGCGCGCCCGAAGAAGTCACGATTTGCTTCTGCAAAATACTTGCCGGACCGCAGAGCAGGGCTGTTGGGTAAAAGTCGGAAATCGTCCATGGCCGCGAGGGCGAAGCGCGGGTCCGCGTCGAGTGAATGGGCGTCCTGATCGCTCGCTTTTTGCCAATCGGCCATGGTGAGCGCGCGCGGGCCTTCCCAGCCATATTTGGCGAGGACGGCACCGGTCGCGAAGAGGAGGTTGTGATCGGAGAGATGGGGAATTTTTTCGGTTCCTTCCAAGCCACGCAGAGTGAGCTGCGAACCTTTGTTGAAGACGCTGATGTTGTTGGCAACGGTGTAATCGCGGGTGCGGTATTCGATTGCGCCTTCCAGCCGGGGCGGGCTTTCCACACAAATGCCTTCGGCTTCGTTCAGATAAACGGTGTTGTGCAAAACCTTCGTTCCGGGAGCTGAGGAGATGTAGATGCCGCGCCCGTCTCCCGCGTCGTAGATTTTAAGAAAGCGCGAGGGCGCGATTCGATTTTCGCTCGCGTTCTGTTCGGTCAGCACTCCTTTCTCGTCCCGGTAGGGGCCGGAGAGATGGTTTCGGTTGCTGTAGCAAATGTTGTTCGAGACGATGTTCCCGGTCGAGATTTCGACCATGATTCCCGGCCCTTCGTTGTCGTGCGAAAGATTCCCGTCGATGACGTTATCGTCGCAGCCGCTGTCGAACCACAGGCCGGTGCCGGCGTTGTGCGCAAATTCGTTATGGCGAACGATGCTGTG
Organism: Chthoniobacterales bacterium; assembly: GCA_038258245.1. GTDB lineage: Bacteria > Verrucomicrobiota > Verrucomicrobiia > Chthoniobacterales > UBA10450 > JBBSQB01. The sequence goes on along the minus strand of JBBSQB010000008.1, from coordinate 33,015 downwards.
CCGGAAATTTGGGATGAACTTGGCGCCACCGGCGTGCCATTCGGGATTGTAACGGTCGACGTTGTTGTAGACCACGCGGCAGCCTTCGATGGTGTTGTGTTCGCCCGTGCCGCCGAGCCCGGAGTCTCCGTGGCAGGCGAAGAGGGAATTGCGGACGCGGATGTGGGATCCGTTCACGCTCAGGCCGACGAAATCGCCCCAGGTGATCTGGCAATCTTCGAGCGTGATGTCGTTGCCTTTCAAATTGACGGCGGGCCAGTTGGCTATGGCGGTGGTGCTGGCGTGCCGCATTTGCAAGCCGCGCACGACGATGTGGCTGGCGTCGACATAGAGCCAGGCGCCGCGCACGGCCGCTTCGGGCGGATGCTCGTTAGGCGAAGCCGAATCCGGCAGCCAGACATAAAGCGCTCCGGCCTTCGGGTCGCAGAAAAATGAACCTTCAATCATCTTATCGCGTTGCCTGACCCGAAGGAGCCGTTCGCCTTCGAAGAGGACGCCGTCACGGGTGAAGACCTGGCGGATGTCTTTGGTGTGCCACGCGATGGCGCCTTTAACTGCGTCCGCGACGCGGGGAGGGTCGGGGATTTTTGCTTTCCAAACGCCGCCGGTGTCGCGGCTCCAATTCCGGATGACGTCGGAGCCTTTGATAACCGGGATTTCACCCGGAGCTGCCTGGAGAACGATGGGCGCGTCGGCCGTTCCTGAAGTTTTGATGGTCACGACTTCGCGATAGGCGCCGCCGTGCACGCTGATCTTGTCGCCAGCTTTCGCTTTAGCCACCGCGGCGGAGATGGATTGGAATGGGTGAGCCGCATTGCCCGCGTTCTTATCATCGGCGGCTGGATTTTTTTGATCCACGATCCACTCGGTCGCGCGGACATCCGGGAGGCCGAACGCGATAAGAGCAAAGGCGAGCAGACGCAAACGCGGTCGTTGGAATTTCACTCTCATCCTTAGGTCCTGGGTGCGGGGATGACAAGCAACCGCCGCCCGCTAGATAACGTCGGCGAACGTGCGCTCCGTTTTGCGGAAGTACCAAATCCCGGACGCGAGGAGAAACGCGATAATGACGGCTGAGGCTTCGAGGCTTTGCCATGGAAACGCCGTGGCGCCGTTGGAGATGGACCAGCGGAAGCCGTCGATCACGCCGACCATCGGGTTCGCGGCGTAGAGAAGCCGGAATTTCTCGGGGATAACGCTGCTGCTGAAACCGACCGGCGAGATGTAAAGGCCGAATTGCACGATGAACGGCACGACGTAGCGAAAGTCGCGGTATTTCACGTTAAGCGCGGCCAACCAGATGCCCGCGCCGCAGGAAGCAAGGAGCGCGATGAGTGTGAAAACCGGGAGAACGAGAAGCGGCCAGCCCCAACTGACGTGGTAGATGATCATGATGCCGGCGAGCAAGACCATGGAGATGGCGAAATCGACGAAAGAAACGATGACCGAGCTTGCTGGAACGATGAGGCGCGGGAAGTAAACTTTCGAGATGAGATTCGAATTGTTGATGAGGCTGCCGCTGCCTTCAGTGAGCGAGGTGGCGAAGAGTTGCCACGGCAGCATGGCGGCGAAAACCATCACCGGATAGGGAATGCCTTCGGCGGGCAGTTTCGCGACACGGCTGAAGACGAAGGTGAAAACCACCATGGTGAGCAGCGGCCGCAACACGGCCCAAAGAACGCCGATGACCGTTTGCTTGTAGCGCACGAGCACGTCGCGCCAGGCGAGGAAGTAGAAGAGTTCGCGATAGCGAAAAAGGTCGCGCCAATAATTCCGTTCGGTGTGGCCGGCTTCGATGATGAGCTCGGTGGCTTGGTGGGACATGCGAGGGCGATTGTAGCAATTATCGGGCGCTCGCACAAATGAAGGAAGGTAGCGCGAGCTTCCAGCTTGCGTCTGAGAGGCTCCGCAAGCTGGAAGCTTGCGCTACCATGAAGGAAAATTTCCCGCCTTGTTTCGGAGGGCGGTTCGGTCGACATGAGGGCCGCATGGCGACAGAAAAAATCGCGCTCCTCACGGGAATCACCGGCCAGGATGGTTCGTATCTGGCCGAGCTCTTATTGAGCAAAGGCTACACTGTTCACGGAGTCGTTAGGCGAACGAGCAATCTGCGGCGCTCGCGCATCGAGCATCTGCGCCGCGATGAGTCGATCCACGAGAAGCGGCTCTTTCTCCATTACGGCGACCTGACCGACGGCACGACGCTGCGCCGGATTTTCGCCAAGGTGCAGCCGGGCGAAATTTATCATCTGGCCGGCCAGAGCCATGTCGGTCTCAGTTTTGAAATTCCGGAATCGACCTGTGAGGAAGTGGGAATGGCGACGCTGCGTTTGCTCGAAATTGCGCGCGATCAACCGCAACCGGTGAAGATTTACCACGCCTCGAGCTCGGAAATTTTCGGGCGCGCGCGAGAGTCGCCGCAAACGGAGGAGACTCCGGTGCAGCCGTCGAGCCCTTATGGTTGCGCGAAGGCTTTCGCGACGCAGCTCGCGCAAATCTACCGGGAATCCTACGGGCTCTTCGTTTGCAACGGCATTCTCTACAATCACGAATCGCCGCGGCGTGGTGAGAATTTCGTCACGCGCAAAATTGCGCGGGGCGCGGCGCGAATTGCGCGGCAGCTCGATGACGAATTGGTGCTGGGCAACATGGATGGCCGGCGCGATTGGGGACGCGCGCAGGATTACGTCGTGGCGATGTGGAAGATGCTGCAACACGACCAGCCGGATGATTACATTGTGGCGACGGGCGTGACGCATTCGGTGCGCGACTTTGTCGAGGCGGCGTTCGCGGTGGTCGATCTGCCTTGGGAAAAATATGTGCGCAGCAGTCCGTCGCTCGAGCGTCATACGGAGCCAATGCAATTGGTTGGCTCGGCGAAGAAGATCGAGCGAGTGCTGGGTTGGAAGCCGAGCGGCGACTTTGCGCAACTCGTCCGCGACATGGTGGAAGCGGAGCTGGCGATTATCGAAGGGGGAGAGCGGAAACCGGAAACCGGAGAGGAAGAATCTTCCAATCGGTCATCCCGAGCCTAGCCGAGGGTTCCCGCGGCGAAAGCTTTAAGGCAGCTTTCCAGAGCTCCGCAGTGGTTGACTTCTCGATGGCACGGCGGGGTTCTCGAAGGGGGAGAGCGGAGACCGGAGACCGGAAACCGGAGAGGAAGAATCCGGTCTCCGGTTTCCACTCTCCGCTTTCGATAAGCTTTCCGCTTTCGTGGTAGGGCGCGCCTCCGAAAAGTCGCGAGCAGGCCGCCTGGCGCGCCGGGGTGAGGCCACTCAAAATCACGAGAGTCTTTCCCGCGGACGGCCCGGCGGTCCGTCCCTACCAAGGAAGGCGACGCCTGCCGTTTCTTTCCGGTCTCCGGTTTCCACTCTCCGCTTTCGATAAGCTTTCCGCTTTCGTCAAAGTTTTCGGTTGCCTGCGCTTCGCGGAGCGGGTTCTAATATGGTCGTGAAAAAGATCGAAGCCGTCGTCAAACCGTTCAAAGTCGAGAACGTGAAGGAAGCGCTCGGCGAGATCGGGGTCGAAGGCATGACGCTGAGCGAAGTGAAAGGCTTCGGCCGGCAAAAAGGGCATAGCGAAATTTATCGCGGCAGCGAGTACACGGTCGATTTTTTGCCCAAGGTAAAATTCGAGATCGTCATCGCCGATGATCGTGCACAAAAAGCCGTGGAAGTCATTTTGCGCGCGGCCAAGACCGGCAAGATCGGCGACGGAAAGGTCTTTGTCTCCGAGGTGGAACGCGCCGTGCGCATCCGCACTGGCGAACTCGGCACGGACGCGCTCTAGTCTCCGCGCCACTGTCCACCAGCGAGCCCTGCTTCATTGTGACTCCATACCTGCTTTCCGTTTTGCTCGGCATCATCGAAGGGCTGACGGAATTTTTGCCGGTCAGCTCGACGGCGCATTTGCGCATCGCGGAATCGTTTCTGCAACTCGATCTGCACGACGCGTTTTGGAAGATGTACACGATCGTGATACAGCTCGGCGCCATTCTCGCGCTGCCGGTTTATTTCCGGGCGCGCATTTTGAAGTTCCTGAGCACTTTTCCGCGAGGCGAAAATGGCGATCGCACCGTGTTCACGCATCCGCTCAGTCTCACGCTCATCGCTTTCGTGGTGACGGCGATACCGGCCTACCTTTTGAAAAAGCAGATCGGGGAGAACCTGGAAAATCTTTCCGTGATGGCGTGGGCGCTTCTCATCGGCGGCATCGTGATGTGGGCGGTCGATGCGCTCTTCACCCGGCCGCGCGTGACGCACATGGAACAGATGAACATGCCGCAGGCGATTTGGATCGGCGCGGTGCAAATTCTCTCAGCGGTCTTTCCCGGAACGTCGCGCTCGATGTGCACGATCGCCGGTGGGCAGGTGGCGGGCTTGTCGCGCCCGGCCGCGCTGGAGTTTTCCTTCTTCCTCTCCATGCCGACGATGGTGGTGGCGACCGGTTACGATTTGCTCAAAACGGTGATGCCGCATCATGCGACGACAACCGAAGCGGCGATCGCGCCGTTGCACGTGAGTGGCGATCAATGGCTCATCCTGGCGATCGGCTTCGTCGTTTCGTTTATCGTCGCGCTGGGCGTGGTCGCCTGGTTTATGCGCTGGGTGCGGGCGCGCGGTTTTGCGCCCTTCGCCATTTACCGGATCGTGCTCGGGATTCTCCTCCTTGTGCTCATCGCCCGAGCCGGGCGATAGTTCCCCCATGGCCAACGAAGCGATCCTGCCCGATTTGCAGAGCTGCGTGCTCTGCGAAGATGTGCGTTGCGAATTCAACGGTATGCACACGCTCGTCGGCGTGCTCAACGTGATCCCCACCCCGCAGGTGCCGATCAATTATATGCGCCTGTGCATTTGGACGCGGTGGTGCGGCGGTCTCGGCAGTTTTAAACAACGCTCACGCATTGTCGGCGTGGACGAGCAGCAGACGATTGTGCAGGCGGAGATTCAGTTCGAGCTCAAGGAAATGGAAGGCCACGCCACGAACGTCCATTATTTCGGGGGCGTGCAGTTCCAGCAGTTCGGGCTTTATCACGTCGAAGTTTATCTCGATGATGAAATGCGGCTGCGGTTTCCGTTGCCCGTGGTGCAAGTGCAGCAACGGCCCGCGTAGAGGGCGCGGCCCATTGTGGTAGGGCGCGACCACGGGGCGCGCCGCGCCTGCTTGATTTAGCAATACGAAACCCCGCGGACGGCCCGGCGGTCCGTCCCTACCATTGCGGGTATAGCGAACCGTCAGGCTCGCATCAAGACGAGCACGAGGATGACGAGCAGAAGCAAACCGCCGCCCGGGAAATATCCCCAGCCTTGCGGCATGTAACCCCAGGTCGGCAACGAACCGATGAGAAGAAGGATCAGGATGATAAGAAGGATGGTGCGCATGGGCGAAAGAATAGTGGCCTCGCGCAAAACAAGGCAACAATTCTTTTTCAATTTAATGAAGATCTGTGCGGCCCCAAAAATCCTTGCAGCGTTCCGCCTGCCTTCTATCGTGCGGAGCAGTCCCGCATGTGTCCGTCCAACGGATGCGTCGGGATAATTTGTTGCCCATCTCTCAGCATCACATGGCGAACACAATTTTGATTGGCGCCCAATGGGGCGACGAAGGCAAAGGCAAGATCATCGACGTTCTCACCTCGGACGCCGATATCGTCGTGCGCAGCCAGGGCGGCAACAATGCCGGGCACACCGTCATTCATCGCGGCACCAAATACGTGCTTCATCTCATTCCCTCCGGCATCCTGCGCCGGAGCAAAACCTGCGTCATCGGCAACGGCGTGGTCATCGATCCGATCGCGCTCGTCGGCGAAATCGAAGGACTGCGCAAAATGGGGATCGTGATTGGCAAAAATTTACTCATCAGCAATTGCGCGCATCTCGTCCTGCCCTATCACCGGATGCTCGACGAACAGCGTGAGCATCGAAAAGGGCGCGCGAAAATCGGCACGACCAAACGCGGGATCGGTCCGGCCTACGGCGACAAGGCCGCGCGCACCGGGTTGCGCATGTCCGACCTGATGCAGCCGCGTTTATTCTCGAAAAAGTTGGAAGCGAAAATCCGCGAGAACAACAGCATTCTGCGAGCGCTCGGGGCCAAGGCGATCAAGTTCCGTGAAGTGAACGATGCCTATCTGGCCGCGGGCCGAAAACTGGCGCCGTTTGTCAGCAACACGGTCGTTTTTCTCCACGAGGCCTTGCAGCGCGGCAAAGAAATTTTGTTCGAGGGCGCGCAGGGAACTTTTCTCGACATCGACCACGGCACCTATCCGTATGTCACATCGTCGAACACCACGGCCGGCGGCGCCTGCACCGGCTCGGGCGTTCCGCCGCATCGCATGGATTTGGTCATGGGCGTGATGAAGGCTTACACGACGCGCGTGGGCGAGGGCGCGCTCCCGACCGAGGACGCCGCCTTTGCCGACATGCTTCACAAGATGGGGCGCGAGTTTGGTGCCACGACGGGGCGGGCGCGCCGCTGCGGTTGGTTCGATGCGGTGGCCTCGCGTTACGCGGCCATGATCAACGGCATCGACGAGCTGGCCATTACAAATCTTGATGGGCTGGACTCGGTCGATCCGATCCGGATTTGCGTCGCCTACCGGCTCAACGGCAAACGTCTTTCCGTCCCGCCGTGCGACGCCGATCAACTGGAAAATTGCGAGCCGATCTACCGCGAGATGCCCGGCTGGAAACGATCAACGCAAAATGCACGAAAACTTTCCGATCTACCTTCTACAGCAAGGAATTACATGCGAGAGATCGCAAAATTAACGGGCGCAAAATTGAAGATCGCGAGCGTGGGCCCGGCGCGCGGTCAGACGATCATGCTTTAAGCCATGCCCGCCGCGCACGCCAAGTCCGTTCCACGCCATGTGGCCATCATCATGGATGGGAATGGGCGTTGGGCGCGGAAGCGCGGATTGCCGCGCATCAAAGGCCACGAGAAAGGGTCGGAAGCGGTGCGCGAATGCGTCGAAGGCTGCGGCGAATTGAAGATTGAGTTCCTCACCCTTTACGCCTTTTCAGCCGAAAACTGGCAGCGCCCGAAGAGCGAAGTGTTCGCTCTCATGCGTTTGCTCGAAAAATTTCTGAAAGAGAAGACGGCTGAAATGGTGGAGCGGAACGTGAAATTGCAGGCGATCGGGCGTTTGACGGATTTGCCGCCGGGTTGCCAGAAACAACTGCATGAATCGATCGAGCGCACTTCTGGAAACAGCGGTCTCACCCTGATCCTCGCGCTCAGCTACGGCGCGCGGCTCGAGATTATCGACGGCATAAAGAGTTTGTTTCGCCAAATCGAATCAGGCCACATCGACAAGGGAATGATCGATGTCGAGATGTTCAGCAAACATCTTTACACCCGCTATTATCCCGACCCGGATTTGCTCATCCGCACGTCGGGCGAGATGCGGCTTTCCAATTTCCTGCTCTGGCAGCTTTCCTACACTGAGATGTACGTCACGCCGAAACTTTGGCCTGATTTCACCAAGAAGGATCTCTTCGAAGCGGTCGAGGAATTCGGAAAACGACAACGCCGTTACGGTGCGGTGTAGCGCGTCCAAAAACTTTAGGACGTATCTGCGAAACGCCTTCCGCCGTGGGCGGCAAGCGTTGTTTTGGCGAACACGAACGTCTTCGCCAATTAAGCAAGCGTCCGACCCAGGCGGCGGACGCGCGGAAGCGCGTCCCTCCGGGGAATGATCTCAGGCGAAGGAGCGCGTGATCCGTTTCGGAGGGGCATGCTTCTGCATGCCCGCGCCTGGTCGAAACGCGTCCGATCAAACGAACGCTTCCGCCACGGAATCGGCCACCATGCGCCCTGCTTCGGTCAGTGCGGCGCGCTCGCCCGCTTCCCGTAAGAGGCCGAGCGCGATGAATTCGTTTCGCTCGTTAGGCCAGTTCTCCAGCCAGGCAATGGGCACGCCTTCGTTCGTGCGGAGCGAAAGCGCGATCTGTTCGCCGCGCTTCATCTGCGCATTCAGATCTTCGGTCGAGCCAACGACCGACTCGCCCGCAAGAACGCGGTCCGTGTAAGCGCGGTAGTCACAAACATTCTGCCAGCGTTGCAGATCGATTGTCGAAAACGCACTCGGCCCGAGGCCGAGATAATTTTCGCCGGCCCAATAACTGCGATTGTGCGCCGAAGCGAAACCGGGCTTCGCATAATTCGATATCTCGTATTGCTCGTAGCCCGCGGCGGCGAGCAGTCGCATGGAGCTGTGGAAAAATTCGGCGTCGGCATCCGGATCGGATTTGAGTTCGCCACGTTGCTGACGGCGGAAGAACTCGGTGTCTTCTTCGAAAGTCAGGCAATAGGTCGAGATATGATCCGGGCCTAACGAGATCGTTTGGGCGAGCGCGCGTTCCCAATCGGCCAGCGATTGTCCGGGCAAACCGAACATGAGATCGATGCTTACGTTTGCGAAGCCGGCCTGGCGCAAAATGCGAAACGATTCCTCCGCCTGCGCCGCGTTATGCTCGCGGCCGAGCACCTGGAGCAGGGAATCGTCCCACGATTGCACGCCGAGGCTGATCCGATTGACGCCGAGCGCGCTCAGCAATTCCGCTTTCCGCAGCGACACGCTGCCGGGATTCGCTTCGACCGTCCATTCGCGCATCGCGGACAAATCGAGCATCGCGAATCCACGCAGGAGCCGATCGAGTTGCGCGATACTGAGCGCGGTCGGCGTGCCGCCCCCGAAGAAAACGGTTTTCGGTTGAACGGCCAGTCGCTCGCGGCAGTCTCTCAGCTCGTGCAAAATCGCTTCGCAGAAGCGGTCCGTTACTGCGGGATCGGCTCGCTCTTTGTAAAACGCGCAATACGGGCAGAGGCGCGCGCAGAACGGGATATGCACATAGATGTGGCGCACCGCGGGGAGGGCCGCCCGGTTGTGCGCCTCCGCTTTGATCATACAGTCCGTTGCCACCGCTTAATATCTTGCTGAATCGAATTGTCGCTCTCGCTTTTTTTGGATTCGTCGCCGCGGCCTCCGGGCAAAAACCTGCGCCCGCTCCGTCCGTCGCGGCTACGCCGCCGCCTGCTCCCACGCCGTCGGTCGTTTACAAAATCACCGATCCGTCCGCGATCTATCATTATCAGACCGACGTACCGCGCGTGCGAGCGATGGTCAATCGCCTCGTCCTCGCCGTGACGCGCCAGCCTGATCTGGCGCGTGCCTGGGGCTCGCTCGTTTCGCCTAACGACAAGATCGGAATCAAGATTTCGGCGGCGGGCGGGGAACTTTTCACCACCCATCGCGCGATCGTCGATGCGATCGTCGACGGCCTGGTCGCGGCGGGTCATCCGCGCTCCAGCATTGTCGTGTGGGATCGTGAGCTGGGCGGTATCGAGGAAGCCGGTTATCGGCCGGACGTGATCGGCTACCGGTTGCTCTCGATCGACCCCATTCACGGCTTCGACACGAAAACGTCATTCAGCGCGCCGGTCATGGGCCAGTTAGTGTGGGGCGATCTCGAATACAAAGGGGATAAGGGGCTGCCGCTCCTCTCCGACAAATCGAACCTGAGCGACGTTAGCCATTTTTGCCGGATCCTGGTGAGCGATGTGACCAAGGTGATTAACGTCCCGGTCATGAGCAGCCATGGAACGAGCGGACTCGCCGGTTGCCTCTACAACATGACCATTCCGAATATCGACAACTGGCGGCGCTTCGGCGATTCCGATTCTTTTGGCGCGGCCAGCATCGCGGAGATTTACAGCAACCCGCTCATCTCGAAAAAAGTGGTGCTCAACATCATGGATGGGCTGGTCGCCGAATACGCGGGCGGACCGGAAGCGGAACCGAACTTCGCGCTCCACTACGGGACGTTAATGGCGAGCCGTGATCCGGTCGCGATCGACACCATTGCGTTACGTCAAATCGAGACCTGGCGAAAAAATGCCTACATCCCGCCGATCGGCGCGAAGGCCTCCTATTTGCAGGCGGCGACCGAGCTCGGCCTGGGCAATTCCGATCCCAAACAGATCAAAGTGCGAAAGATCGGCCGATGAAAGGCGCGGACTCGGTCTCGATTGCCGTGTTGCGCGCTCCGCTGCTGCGCTCGGTTTCGCGTTCGTTTTATCTTTCCATCCGCGTTTTGCCCGTCGCGTTGCGCGATCCGATTGCGCTTGCCTACCTTCTCGCGCGCGCCACCGACACCATCGCCGATACCGCGGAAATTCCAGCGGAGACGCGCCAGGAACAACTGGGCGTGCTGGCGGCCGCCATCCAAGGTCATGGTTCGCCTAACGAGGTGGAATCCTTACGAGGCGCGGTGAGGCCGTGGCAACGGGATGAGGCGGAAGGCGCGCTCATTGATGCCTTGCCTGTGGTTCTGCAGTGGCTTCGAGAAACGCCGCAAAACGACCGCGCCGATATTCAGAGCGTGCTCGAAAAAATCAATCGCGGCCAGTTGCTCGACGTCGCACGCTTCCGCGATCCCAGCCAGGTCACCGCCTTGGCGACGGCCGACGAACTCGACGAATACACTTAGCTCGTGGGCGGCTGCGTCGGAGAATTCTGGACGCGTATTTGTTTTCGCCATTTGCCGCGGGTGGCTGATCGACCGGAAAATGAAATGATCGAGCTCGGCGTCCGTTACGGCAAAGGGTTGCAGCTCATCAATATTCTGCGCGATCTTGGGACCGACCTGCGCAACGGACGCTGCTATTTGCCGGAAGAAGAGCTGCAGCAACACGGCATCGCGCCTAACGACATGGTCCGGCGATCGGCGCGCCTTCACCCCATCTTCGAACGCTGGCGGCAGGAAGCGGAAGCCGGCATCGCTGCGGGAATAAATTACGCGTGCGCGCTCACTGCCACGCGCGTCCGCCTGGCGACCGGGCTGCCGGCGTTGATCGGCGCGCGCACGCTCGCTCTGCTGCGAGTGGCCGGGACGGAGAATTTGGAGACGCGCGTGAAAGCGTCGCGCGGCGAAGTGCGCTCCATTCTTCTTCGCGCCACCGCATCCCTGGCCTCGCCGCGCACGCTGCGAAAAATGTTCGCGCGGCTGCGCAAATAATTCAGCGCGGGAGGCGTAACGGGTGGAGGCGTAACGGGTGGAGGCATAACCAGCGCCTTGTCACACTTGAATTAGAAGGCCGCTTTGGAACTCGACCGCTTTAAGCGGTCGAGTGGGATACTTTTGTCGAGAGGCAGGAGGGGAATTGTGACGACGGGCTCAGGTGCCAAAACTCATCTCTTCGGTTTCGGTCTCACAGTTTTCACTGCACTGGAAAAGTTCGCGACTCGCGAAAGCATTCGGAGTCGTCCAGCACGCGAGGGCGCGGCGTTGGACAAGCCACGCGCCGGCGACTCCGGGGAGCGCACGCGCCTCGCGTGCTGGCGCGGGCGACCCGCCAGCGTGAACTTTCTCTGCGCGAACGAAGAGCAAAGCGCACTTAAATCACTTCCGTGAGCCACCCAGCGGTTTCGGCGAGTCGCCGAAACCAGCACGCGAGTCGCGTGCGCTCCCCTAACCTGAAGCTGCGCGCAGCGCCTCTGCGGTCTCTGCGACCTCTGTGGTTAATCCGTTCCGGACGAGCACGAGCACGAGTAGGATTTCTTGCCTGAATTAGGCTGATCTTCCTGGTTTCCTGGCCTCCAAATTCATTTTCCCGCAAACTGAGCGTTCGCGGTCACGAAAAATAGCGGCGTTGCTTTTCGCTGATTGGACGGCCGAGGCGCTCAAGCACCTGCAACATGTCTTCCCAGACTTTTCGTTTTTCGGTGGGCGACTGATTACGAAGCAAGTAGGACGGGTGATAGGTGATCATGAGCGGTGTGCTGGCGTGCTCGTGCCACTTGCCGCGCAACTCGCGCATCACGCCGCGCGTGCCGAGTAGACCTTCCACGGCAGTAGCGCCAAGCGCGACGAGCACCTTGGGCTGGATCACTTCGATTTGCGTGGCGAGATAGGGAAGGCAGGTCTGCATCTCGGGCAACGTCGGCGGACGATTGCCGGCCACGCCCGGCGGCATGTCGGGCCGGCATTTCAAGACGTTCGCGATGTAAACTTCGCTGCGCTGGAATCCCATCGTCTCGATGATTTTGGTGAGGAGCTGACCGGCGCGGCCGACAAATGGTTCGCCGACGCGATCTTCATCGGCGCCCGGTGCTTCGCCGATGAACATCAACTCCGCATCGAGATTGCCGACGCCGAAAACGGTTTGCGTGCGGAACGCGGCGAGGTGCGGGCATTTCACGCAAACGCTCACTTGTTCGCGCAACGGTGCGAGACGTTCGGCTTTGCTTTGGGAAGTCGAACTCGTCGCCGGCGCCGCGCGCCGCAATTGCACCAGCACGTCCCGTGAAGCGCGCGGCAAACGCCCGCCGTTCGACCGCATTTTATCGAGCGAAACGAGTACGCTGTCGAGCGCGGGACGAAATTGAGTCATCGCTCGCATCTTCGGAAGTTTTGCCTATTGCCGCAATTCCTTTGATCATCCCGGCATGAGCGCGCGACTTTCCGATTACGATTATCCGTTGCCGGCGGAGTTGATCGCTTCGCGGCCGCTCGAGCGCCGCGAAGATGCGCGCATGATGGTGTTGCATCGGGCTGAGGAGTGCATCGAGCATCGGCATTTTCGCGAACTGCCTGAATTCATTGCGCCGGGTGATTTGCTCGTGCTCAACAACACGCGAGTGCTGGCGGCCCGGCGCTTTGCGGACGATCGGGCGATCGAGCTGCTCTTTCTCGAGCAACTCGGAGATCGTCGTTGGAAATGTCTCGTTAGGCCGGGGCGCAAGATGCGGGTCGGCGCGGAGATCAGGATTAGCGGCGTGACGGGACGAGTGGAGGCGATCGAGCCGGAAGGGGAGCGGGTTATCGCGTTCGCCGAGGCGATCGATCCGCACGCGGGCGGGCTGTTGCCGTTACCGCCGTATATGAATCGGCAAAGCGATTACGAAGATGAAGCGCGTTACCAAACGGTCTTTGCCGAAATTCCGGGCGCGCTGGCGGCACCGACGGCCGGGCTGCATTTTACGCCGGAGATTCTGGCCGCGCTGCCGCACACCTTCGTGACGTTGCATGTCGGGACGGGAACTTTTCGCCCGGTGCAGAACGAAGATGTGAAGTCGCATCGGATGCACGCGGAGAAGTTCGTTGTTTCGGAAGGGGCCGCGCAGGCCATCAACGCAGCGGAACGGATTCTGGCTGTCGGGACGACGAGTGTGCGCGTTCTGGAAGCGGCGCAGCGAGAGGAGGGGAAACTGATTCCGCAAACAGGGGAGACGGATATTTTCATTTACCCGCCTCATCGATTTCGCGCGGTCGATTGTTTGCTCACGAACTTTCATTTGCCGCATTCGACGTTGCTCATGCTGGTCAGCGCGTTTGCGGGCCGGGAATTTGTTCTGCATGCCTACGCCGAAGCGGTGCGCGAACGCTACCGGTTTTTCAGCTACGGCGATTGCATGCTGATTCTTTAATCTTCGTCTCAATCCTGCTCTTAATCTTGATCCTAATCTTAATCTTCAGGCTCAGGATTAAGATTAAGAGCAGGAGCAGGAGCAGGAGCAGGAGCAGGAGCAGGAGCAGGAGCAGGAGCAGGAGCAGGAGCAGGAGCAGGAGCAGGAGCAGGAGCAGGAGCAGGAGCAGGATGAAGTGTTTCTGTTATGCTCTCGACGCATGGAAGAGAACACCGAGCCGAAAGGCGAGCTGGTCATTCGCACGATCGCGATGCCGAAGGATACGAATCCTAACGGCGACATCTTCGGTGGCTGGCTGATGTCGCAAATGGATTTAGGCAGCGGCATTCTCGCGGCCAAGACGGCGAAGTCGCGCGTGACCACAGTGGCGATGGAAGGAATGTCGTTCCTCCATCCGGTCTGGGTGGGCGACACGGTCGATTGTTACGCGTGGGTGGAAAGAGTCGGCCGCACTTCGATGGTGATCCCGGTCGAGGTTTGGGCGCATCGCTTCATGCGCGGCGAGCGGATTCGCGTGACCCACGGCGTCTTTACGTATGTGGCGATCGACGAGCAGGGGAAACCGATTCCCGTCGAGCGGGAGCCCGTGTAAGAAAACGGTGCGGTCGTTAGGGCGAAGCGGGCTGGCCGGCCGCGGTCACCGATTCGGGTGAGGAAACAGAAGCTTCGGCGCGCCAATCCGATGGTTCCAGGCGCGCCGAGCGCGGCATGGTGTCGGTGCGGAAGTGAATTTTCGCCTGGCGGCGATGCAAACCGAGACTCGATTTGCGAACGTAACGTTCGTAGCGCCCCTGGCGGGTGAACATTGAGCAACTCGTTAGGCCAAGGAGAGCCGCGAGCGCCAGAGCGATCAGTCTCATGAAGTGGCCGATTCCATTTCCATCTCGTCGACCGGCTCCGGTTCCAGTTCCTCCAGTTGGAAGAGCCCGGCCTGAATCATTTCTTCGACAGCCCGGTAAATTTTGAACTGGCAGTAGGAGACGCTCGGGTAAAGGGCAGCGATGGCGAGCGGCGTCGTGTAAGCGGCCTGCCAGATTTCCTCGGCGAGCGGACGCAGAGCAGGGTCGGCCGTGGCCGGCCAGGTGAAATTCAAAGTCTGGCGGCGCAATTTGGCCGCCTCGCTGGGCAACGAGTCGCGCAAGGCCTGAAATTCATCGCCGGCCTGCAGCGCGGTGATGAGCATGTCGCCCTGAAATTCCTCGATCGCGCTTTTCGGATCGGAATTCTTCGGCTCGCTGGCCGAGGTGAACTTGAAATTCCCCTTCAGATTATCGTTCAGGAAGAGCTGCCAGAACGCCTCGATTCCTTTGAGGTGCTGGAATTCTCCGAAGAGCGGCCGGCCGTCGCGGAAGAAGAAGATGCCGGTGCGTCTATCTTTCTCGTTCGAAATGACCAGTTCGCCCGTCTGGCGGGCGTTGGTGATGGTTTGGTAAATGGTGATCAGGTCGAAATTGGCGAGCGAGCCGTGCAGTTCGAGACCGTGATTGTCGGATTGGACGAGCGCGTTGGTGGCCGAGAGGCGGTTGGCTAAATGCGTGCAGATGTAGCGGAAGAAAAGCGGAACCCGCCGGGCCAATTCGTCGAAATCGCGGGCGCGAATGCATTGCAGACTGACCTGCTCGGTGGTGCGCGCGATGTAGGTGCGAGGCGTATCGCGGAGCGCTTCGAGCGCGCCGAGCACGTCGCCTCTGCGCAGATAGGTGCCGGGGATATTGTCCGGCGCTTGCGGCAGACGCACTTCGACGACGCCGCGATTGATGATGTAGAGCGCGTCACCCGGTTCGTCCGGCGAGAAAACCACCTCATTTTCATCGAGATGGAGAACCTGGGAGAGCTGTCCCATGGCCTTCAATTCGATGGGCAGAAGTTTCGTGCAGAAGCCGAAAAACCCTTGAGGCATGGCCAATCTAAAGCAGAACTCATGCAGAGCTGCGCAAAAATCGACGGAAGATTGCAAGCGACCGCGGCACGTGCGGTTGGCAACGCTTTCATTTGCCCTTAATGCTTTGCCGATGAAGCGGATTGCCTATCTCTTCGAACGCTTTCCAGCTTTTACGCAAACCTTCTGTTATCGCGAAGTGCGAGAGTTGCTCCGGCAAAATGCGCCTCTCTCTCTCTATGCTTTGCGCCGTCCGACCGGCGAACCGGAGCAAATTTGGGACGACGACGTCCTGCAGCGCGTCGTCTACCTGCCGGAGGAAGCGGAGCTGACGAAGGAGATCGATCGCGCCGTCCGCCAGCGAGAATTGCCCGAACGAGCTGTTGTCGCGATCACGGATTGGGCGCGGCAAACGGATTTCCTGCGGCTCTATCAGGCAGCGTGGCTTGGATCGCGTTTGCAGGAAGATGGAGTGGAGTGGATTCATGCACACTTCGCCGGGATGGCTGCGCGCACCGCCTTTTGGCTGCGAAAATTCTTCGATCTTCCCTTCAGCTTCACCGCGCACGCGAACGACATCTTTGTCGAGCGGCCTTTTGCCATTGGGCTGGATCAACTGGTCGAGGCGGCCAGCTTCATCGTCACGGAAAGCGATTACGCTGCGCGTTTTTTGCAGCAGCGCCATCCCGCCAGCGCCGGCCGCGTCCATCGCGTCTTCAACGGCCTCGATCTTTCTCTCTTCGCGCAGTCCGATCTTTCCGCGTCGCCACCGTTGCTTCTTTCCATCGGGCGCTTGATCGAGAAAAAAGGATTTCCCGATCTGCTCGAAGCTTGTCGGTTGCTGAAAGAACGAGGGCAGGATTTCCGTTGCGAAATTATTGGCGAAGGGCCGTTGCAGGAATCCTTGCAGCAACAGATCGAGCACGGCGGTCTCAGCAGCGAGGTTACTCTGGCCGGCCCGAGGTCGCAGACGGAGATCGTTGCGCGCCTCGCCGAGGCGACCCTGTTTGTTCTGCCGTGCGCAGTCGAAGCGTCCGGCGGCACCGATAACCTCCCCACTGTTATCATGGAGGCGATGGCGGCCGGCTTGCCGGTCATCTCGACGCAATTGGCCGGCGTTCCCGAAATGGTAGAAGCGGACGTGACCGGCGAACTCGTTTCGCCTAACGACCCATCGGCCGTGGCCGCGGCGATCGAGCATTTGCTCGACGACCCGGCGCGCGCGCGCCACCTCGGCGAAAATGGTCTGGCGCGCGCGAAAGAAAAATTCGCGATTGAGAAAAGTGCGCGTGCCTTGCTCGCCCTCTTTCGCGCGCAGCCGTAATACAGCCATCCTGGCTGTCCGTCATGCAGGCATCCTGCCTGCATATCGGTTAACGACAGGCTGGAAGCCCGCCCGACCCGACAGGCTGGAAGCCTGTGTTACGGCCGCGAAGAAATCAGAATAAATCCCGCACCGTCTGGAGGGCGCGGAGATAGACGCGGTGCGAGCCGCCATGGCGCAATTCCTCGCCGAGCAATTCCGCCGGCTCGTCGGGGCCAATGGGCAGCAATTGCCAGTCGCGCCGGCGGCGGCCATGGCGCGAACGGCAGGCGAGCAAGGGATTCGCTTTGCGGCGCGACACCGAAAATTCCGTGCGGCCGCAAAGCAAACGGCAGCCGCTTAAACCCGCGCCCGCCTTCTCGCGCAACTGCACCTGGATGCGGCAGCAAGAAGCGCTTTCGAAACTCAAAACGTCATCGCTGCGATCAGCCGGCATCCAGCCCAACTGCGCGGCCAGCCATCCCGCGAGGAGGAGCGCGGCGTTGCGGCTGCCGGGCGCAAAAGCAATTTCAACTTCTTCAATTTCGTTGAGGTAATCCTGCTCGGCCGGATGATCGAAAAATTGCGCGAGCGCCAGCCGCCAGGGGCGCAAGCGTGTCCAGTTCAAATCGCAAAGGACGACGCGCTGCCGGGCGTCGGCCTGCGCTTCCTCCACCAAACGCATCTGGCCGTTCACATCCGTCCAAAGCTGGCTGTCGTAGATGAGCCGGTCGACCCAGCTCCAAAGCTGCTCCTCCATCGGATCGTGGAATTCGCCCTGCCACCAAAGATAAAACGGCAGATCGGAATCGAGATGGGAGAAGACGATGTTCGGCAACGAGCGCGCGCACGGTCCTTCGAGCGCGAAAGAAATTTGCTCCGAGCAAACTTGCTTCGTCCTGGCGGAGCCCACGTGGCAATGCGCGCTGATCCACGCCGCCACATGGTTCTTTTTGGCAGCGCGATTCGCGGCAATGACGAGCGCGCGACAGGAATTCTCCTCGGTGATTTGCGAAACAATCTCCGTGTTGCGCGCGAGCGAATCGCTCTCCTCACTGTAAACCGCCAGGTTGATGAGCGACGCGCGCGTGGCCGTGCCGTTTGTCTCTTGCCAGAGTTTTTTCAGCTCGCGATCAATGTCGCTCACTGCCACCGGCAGACCGGCGGAGAAAGAATTGGCCGCTTCGCGTTTCTTCATTAAAACCTCCGCCAGGCGCGTCCGTCGCGCGCGAGCAGATCGTCAGCTGCCTCCGGGCCCCACGAGCCCGATGGATATTCGTAGGGCGGCGTTTCCTTCTGCTTCGCCCACGCTTCTTCGATGGTGTCGATCAACGCCCAGGCCTGCTCGACCTCGTCGCGCCGCGCGAAAAGAGTGGCATCGCCGCTCATCGCATCGAGCAGCAATCGCTCATACGCTTCCGGGCTCGCTTTGCCGAAGGAAGTGCCGTACCGAAAATCCATCTTCACCGGCTCAATGCGCAGATTGTTCCCCGGAATCTTCGCCTGCATGCGCAGCGAAATTCCTTCATCCGGCTGGATGCGAATGACGAGAACGTTCTGATCGATCGTCGGCGCTTCCTTGTTGAAAAGGACGAGCGGCGCGCGCTTGAAATGCACGGAGATTTCGGTGGCCGATTTCGGCAGCCGTTTCCCGACGCGCACATAAAAGGGCACGTTAGCCCAACGCCAATTATCGAGCAGCAAACGCAGCGCGACATAGGTTTCGGTGCGCGAATTCGGATCGACCTTCGGCTCTTTGCGATAAGCGACGACCGGTTCGCCGTTGATCGTGCCGTCGTCGTATTGGCCGCGCACCACTTCGGACGCGATCTCCTCCGCATCGAAGCGCCGTAGCGCGCGCACCACTTTTACTTTCTCGTCACGAATGCTGTCCGCGCTGAGATCGGTCGGCGGCTCCATCGCGACGAGACAGAGCAGTTGCAGCAAATGATTCTGCACCATGTCGCGCAAGGCCCCGGCGTTTTCGTAATAACCGGCGCGGCCTTCCACGCCGAGCGTTTCAGCCGCGGTGATCTGAACGTGATCGATGTAGCGCGCGTTCCAGATCGGCTCGAAGATCGCGTTCGCGAAACGGAGCACGAGAATGTTTTGCGCCGTTTCCTTGCCGAGAAAATGATCGATGCGGTAGGTCTGATCCTCCGCAAACGAGCTGCGCACGATGCGATTCAATCGTCGCGCCGAAGCGAGATCGCTGCCGAATGGTTTCTCGACAATGACGCGCGCCCAGCTTCCGTCCGCCGCCTTGTTCAATCCGGCCGCCTTCAAATGTTTGAGGATCGGCGCGAACTGATCGGGCGCGGCGGCGAAATAGAAAAGGTGATTTCCCTGCGTGCCGCGCGCGGCATCGATTTTCTTCAAACGCGCGGCCAGGCTTTTGTAACCCGCCGCGTTATTGAACTCGCTGCGATGATAGAAGATCGATTGCGCGAATTCCTTCCAAATGCGCGGCTGCAATTTTTGCCGCGAATGTTTGCGCACGGATTTGGCGAGTTCGTCGCGGAAGCTTTTGTCCGTCTTCGGGCGGCGCGCGAAACCGACGACGGTGAGGGCAGGGGGCGCTTCGCCATCGGCCACGATATTGTAGAGCGCGGGAATGAGTTTGCGATGGGTGAGATCGCCGGTCGCGCCGAAGATTACGAGCGTGCAGGATTGCGGTGCGGAGCGCGTCGCCAGGCCTTCGCGCAACGGATTAGGATGGAGTTGATCGGGCGATTCGTTCATGGCGCGGACTGGCAGCAACTACCATCGCGAGCCGACTCGGCGCAACTGGCCGTGATCTACAGCGAGCACGTGTCCTGCGTGGATCTGTAGCCGTTTCCCTATGCGAAACGCGGGAACCCATTCTCGTGGTCTTCCCAATCGTCGCTCGATTCCGAACGACGGCGCCGCTTAATCCGGCAGCGGGAAATTGCGCGTGAGCTCGCGAACTTTTCCACGGACACGCTCGAGCGTGGCTTCATCGTCGCGGCCGGCCAGCGCTTCGTTGATCAAATCGGCAATCTCGAGCATCTCTTCTTCCTTCATGCCGCGCGTGGTCACCGCCGGCGTGCCGACGCGCATGCCGCCCGGTTTGAAGATGGGATAGGTATCGAACGGAATGCCGTTTTTGTTCACGGTGATGCCGGCGTGGTCGAGCGATTCCTGGGCGATTTTGCCGTTGAGTCCCTCCTGCGGACGCAAATCGACGAGCATGAGATGGTTGTCGGTGCCGCCGGAAACGATGCGGTAACCGTGATTAGCCAAACCGGCGGCAAGCGCTTTGGCATTGATGACGACCTGGCGTTGGTAATCGCGAAACTGCGGCTGCAATGCTTCGTGGAAGCAAACCGCTTTGGCCGCGATGACGTGCATGAGCGGGCCGCCCTGCACGCCGGGGAAAACGGTGCCGTCGATCGGCTTCGCGAACTTTTCCTGGCACATGACGATGCCGCCGCGCGGGCCGCGCAAACTTTTGTGGGTGGTGGTGGTAACGAAATGCGCGTGCGGGATCGGGCTGGGATGCTGGCCGCCGGCGACGAGGCCGGCGATGTGCGCCATGTCGACGAACAAAAGCGCGTCCACGGAATCGGCAATCTGACGCAAGCGCGGAAAATCGATGATGCGCGGATAAGCGGAAGCGCCTGCGGTGATCATGGCCGGCTTCACTTCTGCGGCTTGTTTGGCGAGCGCGTCGTAATCGATTTGTTCGGTCTCGGCGCTCACGCCGTATTGCGCCACTTCGTAGAATTTGCCGGAGAAATTCGCCGGATGTCCGTGGGTGAGGTGGCCGCCGTGCGCGAGATTCATGGCGAGAATTTTGTCGCCCGGTTTCAAGACCGAGAAGTAAACCGCCATGTTCGCCTGGGCGCCGCTGTGCGGCTGCACGTTGACGTGCTCGCAACCGAAAATGCGTTTCGCGCGGTCGATGGCCAGTTGCTCGACGACGTCGACATTCTCACAGCCGCCATACCAGCGTTTCCCCGGATAACCTTCCGCGTATTTATTCGTTAGGCAGGATCCTTGCGCTTCCATGACGGCGCGGCTGGTGAAGTTTTCCGAAGCGATCAGTTCGATGTTTTCGCGCTGCCGCTTTTCCTCCGCGAGGACCGCATCGAACACTTCCGGATCGGTTTTGCGCAGATGTTGGGTCGAGGTGTAAGAAGCAGGCTGGCCGGGCGTGGACGGAGAAGTGGGACGGTCGGACATGGAGTAAGATGGTGCGCTTCCGCGCGAACTCAGCGGCGCGGCCAGTTCGCCTTGTTCTACGAAGGCGAGCACGGCCGGTAAAGCGTTTTTAATGGTGCGCGCGCATTCCAGATAGGTGTCGCGGGTCATACCGATCGGGTCGGGCACATCGCGCCAGACGGTTGCGCCCGGTTCTTCAAATTCACGCAGCAAATAACACTTCTCCGCGCTCCCCGGGAAGAGAAGGTGGATCGTCTCCAGGTGCGCGCCGGTCATCGCGAAGATGTGCGTGGCGCGTTCGACCAGTGCCGCCGTCAGCGGTTGACTGCGCAGTGCGCGAATGTCGGTATTCTCACGTTCCAAAACGGTGACGGCGTGCAGGCTGGGTGGCTGGCCGCGCACGGCATTTACGCCCGCCGAAGCCACTTCGATATCGTCCCGGCGGCCGAGCATACGACGGAAGAGACCTTCCGCCATCGGGCTGCGGCAGATGTTTCCGGTGCAAACGAAAAGGACGCTTTTCACAATCATGGAGCGCGCGCGCGCTCGTGCGCAGAACGTAAAATCAAACCTTCGCAAGTCAACGCGAGGGAAGCTCTGGAGGCGCCGGCTCCTTGCGCAGAGCGGCGGTCGCGGTCATAACCTCTGCAGATTCGTCATGGCTTCGTTCGTAAAAAAAATTCGTTATCGCCTCGAGCGGGCTGCGCTGGCGGCGGCGCAGCGTTATGTGCACGGCCTCACCCGCGAACAATGTCATCGCCTCGGCGGCCGCGCCGGTTCGCTCCTGGCCACTTTCGATTTCGCCGGACGCCGCGTCGCGCACGCCAATTTAAAAGCAGCCTTCGGCGACGCATTTTCCTGGTGGAAACGCCGGCGCATCGCGCGCGAATCCTACCGCCATTTTCTGCGCACCATGATCGACCTGCTTTGGTCCGAGCGGATGACGCCGGAAAACTCCCAGCAGTGGTACGACGCCCACGATCTGGAGTCGGTCCTCGCGGAAATCGTCCCAGGTCGCAGCGTGATCTTCGTCACCTTTCACTACAGCAACTTCGAATGGGCGGCGCAGACGCTCGGCTGGCATGGGCTGCCCAGCTTGCTCCTTGCGCAGGAATTTAAGAACCCGCTGCTGGATCCGATTTTTAACCGACTGCGGACGCATGGCTGCACGGAAACGGCGCCCCGCGCGGGCGGCCTCATCCGCATGTACAAGGCGCTGCGCCGCGGCAAACATGTCGCTGTTCTCATCGATCTTACTTTGAAACCGCGGGAGCCTTGCGTGGCCATCGAGACGTTTGGTTTGAAGAAAGCGGTGACTTTCGCGCACGCCTGGCTGCATCAAAAAACGGGCGCGCCGATTGTGCCCGGCTATTGTGAGTCGTTAGGCGCGGGCCGCTACCGGCTGCATGTCGAGCGGCCGGTCGAAATTCCGGAAGGCGCTTCCCTGGCCGAAATCACGCAGCGCTGCTGGGACCGGCTCGAGCCGGTCGTTAGGCAAAATCCGGCGCCGTGGATCTGGCGTTACAAACATTGGCGCTACGATCTGCCGGGCACGAAAAAGAAGTATCCTTTTTACGCGCAGATCGGCCCGGCTTTTGAGCGTCGGCTCGATCGCGCCCGGGCGGAGCTGGATTCGCCGGGACCGCGAAGCTGATTACACTGCAACGGTGGACAGGCCCTGGCGAAAAACGCGATACAAATGGGAGAGAGCCGGGTTGAGCCTGGCCGCTGCGATCGTGCCGCTTTTCGGCCGGCGTTTCTGTTATTACT
This sequence comes from Chthoniobacterales bacterium, assembly GCA_038258245.1. Classification (GTDB taxonomy): domain Bacteria; phylum Verrucomicrobiota; class Verrucomicrobiia; order Chthoniobacterales; family UBA10450; genus JBBSQB01. The sequence continues at coordinate 10,446 of JBBSQB010000008.1, read as the reverse complement.
TCGCGAATCTGGCGGGCTATCTCTTCGCTCATCTCGATCGAGCCGGGCGCGCGGTGGCGTTGAATAATCTGGAGGTGGCTTTCGGCGAGAGATTCACGCTGCGCGAACGCCAGAGCATCACCGATCGTTCCTACCAAAACATCACGCGCACCCTGATTGATCTGCTCTGGACGCCGCGGATAACGCCCGCCAATTTCCATCGCTGGCTCGAAGTGGAGGGCCTGGAGGAAGCGTTTGCCGACATTCCGCCGGGCACGAGCTGCATCATTCCCACGATCCATTACGGCAATTTCGAATGGGCCGCGAAAGGGCTCGGGTTTTCTGGCGTGCCCATGGTGATCGTCGCGCAGGAGCTGAAAAATTCCGGGCTCGACCCGATCATCGCCGCGCTCCGCACGCATTCCGGTCACACCATGGTCGGGCGTGAACGTGGGATCATTCGCATGTTCAAGGCGCTCAAACGCGGGGAGCACGCCGGGTTTCTCAGCGACCTCACGTTGCGTCCCATGCAGCCGAGCGTGGCCATTGAATGCTTCGGCATGAAGTATTGCGTGACCTTCGCGCATGCCTGGCTGCACTTGAAAACGGGCGCGCCGATCGTGCCGGTCTACGGCCAGCCGCTGCCGGGCGGGCGTTGCCGGCTGGTCGTGCAGCGGAAATTGGAGATTCCGCCGGGCGCGACCGAGACGGAAATCACGCAACTCTGCTGGGATCGTTTCGAAGAAGTGATCCGCCGCGATCCGGCGCCGTGGCTTTGGATGTACAAGCAATGGCGTTACCGCCCGACGCCCACGCTGCGACCTTACCCATTTTACTCGAACGATTCCGAAGAGTTCGATGCCCTCATTGCGCGCAACGAACCGGCTCCACTGACCGCGGTAAAATGAGCCGCTGACCGGGGCGGCGCGGGTCCCGTCCGGTTGACAAAGAAGGTGGCATGCGCTTTGCAGTAGGAGCCTTATGCGAATTATCTCCCGGTTGGTTTTACTCGGCTTCGCCGCGTCCGCTCTTCTGCTCACCAGTTGTTCGACTGCTCCCATGTCGAGCGGCGGCGCCTATCATGTCACCGCGCTGCGTCCGCACGATCCTTCGAAAGTGAAAGTGAAGGTCTCGCTCTCGAAACAGAACATCTACGTGATGGAAGGCGATCGCTGCCTCATGGCCGTCGCGACCACCGTCGGCATTCCGAACAAGCCGACGCCCAAAGGCAACTTCACCATTTACAGCAAAATCGAAAAGAAACGCTCCGGCTCCTATGGCTTCCGCGTGCAGGGCGATCGCGTCGTTCCGGCCGAAGCCGGCAGCAACGTCTCGGGACGTTACGTTGGTTATCCGATGGGTTACTGGTGCGAATTCGCTCCGGCTTATGGATTCCATCAGGGCTTCGTCCATCTGCAACCGCGTTCGCATGGTTGCCTGCGCATGAAAGGCGAGGCCGCTCCCAAATTCTTCGCCCTCGTCAAAAATGGCACCCCGGTCAATATCGCCAACACGCAGCCCGAAGATGAAACCATCGGCCCCAAAGTTCGGCGCGTGGACGACTCCAAGACGCCCGATCCCGCCCCGAGTTTCATGATCACCAACGCGGCCTTTCAAGAGCCGAGCGGACCGCTTCTAGAATAGAGGCGCGGCGGTCTGAGACCGCCTGATATTTTGAGCACGAACCTGATTTCCAGCGGCACGACCGCACGCGAACGCGTCAACCTTCGCACGCCCGACGTGATGACGGCCGTGCAAGAGCAAGTCGAAGCGCACTACCGCAGCGACATCGTCGAAAAGGTGCGGCAAACTGGCGGCATTATACAGGTAAGCGACGTGACTGTGCGGCTGGCCAAACAGTTTGGCTTTTGTTACGGCGTCGAGCGCGCCATCGATCTCGCCTATGCCGCGCGCAAAGTGTTCAAGGATCGCCGGCTCTTTATCGTCGGCGAGATCATTCACAACCCCGAAGTCAACGAGCAGATCTCCTCGTTAGGCATCAAGAATCTGCTCGGCGAAAACAAGCAGGCCAACATCGAAGACTTGCAGCCCGACGACGTCGTCATCGTGCCGGCTTTCGGGACCGAACTTTCCACCTTGCAGCAGATCAAGGAGCGCGGTTGCCAGATCGTCGACACGACTTGCGGCGATGTGATGAGCGTGTGGAAGCGCGTGCGCAAATACGCGAGCGAATCGGCCACCTCCATCATTCACGGCAAAGCCGAGCACGAGGAAACCAAGGCGACCAGCTCGCGCGCCCTCGGCGACGGCAAAGGACATTACCTCGTCGTCCTCACCCTGGCCGAGACCGATTACGTTTGCGATTACATTCGGAACGGCGGCGAGAAACAGGCGTTCCTCGATAAATTCCGCAACGCACATTCGCCCGGCTTTGATCCCGATCTGCATCTCAAAACGGTCGGCGTAGCCAATCAGACCACCATGCTGCGCGGCGAGACCGAGGAAGTGCAGCGCCGCATCCGCCAGGCCATCGTCGACCGCGATGGCGCCGAAATGGCCGCGCAAAATTTCCGCTTCTTCGACACCATCTGCGGCGCCACCCAGGAACGGCAGGATGCGTTGCGCGAGCTGCTCAACGTGAAGATGGATTTGCTCCTCGTGGTCGGCGGTTACAACAGCTCGAACACTTCCCATCTCGCCGAAATGGGTGAAGAAAAATTATCGACCTATTTCGTGCTGAACGCTTCCCGTCTCCTCTCCGACAAAGAAATTCGCCATTACGATCTGCACACGAAACAGGAAGTGATCGCAAAAGATTGGCTGCCCTCCGGCCCGCTCAACGTCGGCATCACCGCCGGCGCCTCCTGCCCGAACAACCTCATCGAAGAGACGCTCATCCGTCTTTTCGAATTGCGCGGCATCACCCGCTCGCAGCTCGAAGCGGCTGCTTAAACTTGTAGGGCAAGCGTTCCCGCTTGCCTTCCTTCGGGTGGTGGCAGGCAGGAATGCCTGCCCTACAATTCAACAACGAGAAATAAGGTCAGCTGTTCCATCGTCCCACGTATGAGCGTTGTGCGTCGTTCTGCCTCCTGGTTCTTAAATCATCAACGCTTTCCGGTCTCCGGACTTCCATTTTCGCTCTCGAAAACTCCGTCCATAATCGGCGTGAGCCGCGAAGTCTTTTCGTTATGCGCGCAATCTGGAAGGGCAGTATCAGCTTCGGTTTGGTCAATATCCCGATCGCTCTTTATCCGGCGACGCGACGCGAGGAATTGAAGTTTCGACTGTTGCGCGAAAAGGATCTCAGCCCGGTGAACTACAAGCGGGTCGCCGAAACCGACGGCAAGGAAGTTCCGTGGGGCGAAATCGTAAAAGGATACGAATACGAAAAAGGGAAATTCGTTGTCCTCAAGGCCGAGGATTTTCAGCGCGTTGACCTGGAAGCGACCCAGACCGTCGACATCCAGGATTTCGTCGACGTCGAAGACATCGATCCGATGTTTTTCTACAAACCCTATTATCTCGAACCGCAAAAGGGTGGCGACAAAGCGTATGTCCTTTTGCGCAATGCGCTCGAAAAGAGCAAGAAGGTTGGCATCGCCAAAGTCGTCATCAAAACGCGGCAATATCTCGCCGGCGTGAAGTCGGAAGGCGACATTCTCATTCTCGAGCTCATGCACTTCGCCGAAGAATTGGCGGAGACCGATAAGATGAACGTCCCGAAGAAGCTCGAGCCGGGGAAGCGCGAGATGGATATGGCGCAGGCACTCATCGACAGCATGAGCGCGAAGTGGGATCCCGAAAAGTATCACGACGATTATCGCGAAGCGCTCATGGACGTGATCGAGAAGAAAGTCGAGTCCTGCGGCAAGGAGATTGAAGAGAAGCCAAAGGCGAAGAAAACCTCGAGCGAAGTGATCGATCTGGTTGCGGTGTTGCAGGAGAGCCTCGCCAAATCGCAAGGTGGGAAAAAATCCTCCGGCAGGAAGTCCGCGAAGTCGCGCGCAAAAAAAGCGGCCTGAGTTTGTGTAGGGCAAGAGCTTCCGCTTGCCTTCCCTGTTCGGTGGCAGGCAGGAATGCCTGCCCTACAAATTCGATCGCGCCGGCGAGGCGCCGATCTCACATATTCTCGATCACATTATCGCCGAATGCCGAACACTTGATCTCCGTGGCGCCTTCCATCAGGCGCGCAAAATCATACGTCACGCGCTTGCTCGCGATCGCGCCGTTTAATCCCTTCACGATCAGATCGGCCGCTTCCGTCCAGCCCATGTAGCGGAACATCATTTCGGCCGACAGAATCACGCTGCCCGGATTCACTTTGTCCTGATTCGCATACTTCGGCGCCGTCCCGTGCGTCGCTTCGAAAATGGCGTGACCGGTGATGTAATTAATATTCCCACCCGGCGCGATGCCAATTCCGCCGACCTGTGCCGCGAGCGCGTCGCTCAGATAATCGCCATTCAAATTCAGCGTCGCGATCACGTCGAAATCTTCCGGCCGCGTCAGCACCTGTTGCAAGGTGATGTCGGCAATCGCGTCCTTGATGACAATGCCGCCGCCCGGTTTGCCCATCGGAATCTTGCACCATGGGCCGCCGTCGATTTCCTCCGCGCCGAAATAGCTCTTCGCAATCTCGTAACCCCAATCGCGAAACGCTCCTTCGGTGAACTTCATGATGTTCCCCTTGTGCACGAGCGTCACACTCTTGCGCTGATTCTTGATCGCGTAGCTGATCGCGCTGTGAATCAGGCGTACGCTGCCCGAGCGACTGACCGGTTTGATGCCCACGCCGACCATGACGTCGTCCTTTTCCGGGGCGCCCACTTCCTTCCAAAAACTGGCGGCCTTCTCCTTCGTGCCGAAACGAACCTTGGCGAATTGCTTGGGGAATTCCTTCTCGAGAAAGCCGAGCACCTTCGTCGCTTCTGGCGTTCCCGCCGCCCATTCAATGCCGGCGTAAATGTCCTCCGTGTTTTCGCGGAAGATGATCATGTTCACCTTCTCGGGATGCTTCACGGGCGAGGGGACGCCTTTGAAATACTGCACCGGCCGCAGACAAACGAAGAGGTCGAGCATCTGGCGCAGCGCGACGTTAAGCGAGCTGATGCCGCCGCCGACTGGAGTCGTTAGGGGCCCTTTGATGCCGACCAGATATTCGCGAAATGCCGCGACCGTATCGTCGGGCAGCCAATTATCGAATTTATCCTTGGCAGTCTGACCCGCGAACACCTCAAACCACGAAATCTTCTTCTGCCCCGTGTACGCCTTCTCGACCGCCGCATCCATCACTCGCACGCTCGCCGCCCAGATATCCGGCCCAGTGCCGTCGCCGCGGATGAACGGAATCACCGGCCGATCCGGCACCGTCAATTTTCCCTGAGAAATCGAAATTTTGTCGCCTGCGGGCGGAGTGATGTCTTGATACGGCATAAGGCGATCACTTTAGAGACCGCAGTTCCTGCGGCAACGAATTTTGTCGATGTGCGACATGCACGGCGCATTCTAAATGCGGCGCACGTTGCCGATTTGTCATCTTGCCGGCGGGGAATTGGTTGGACTGTCGGTCCTCCATTTAATACATCATCCAAGGTTTAATCGAGGGATGTTCTATGTTGAAAAAGGGTTTGTTGATCTGTTTGCTTTCATTGTCCGCTCTGTCGCTCGCCGCGGGCCAGAAGATTCAGCATAAAGCACTTCCGCAGGAAGAACTCGAAACGAAAGGCGACTCTCCTGCGCTGGTCTGGCGGACCGGCGTTTCGCCAAGGAAGATTTCGCGATTCGACGCCTTCACCAGCTATCAAGTAAACGTCAGCGCCAGCGGCCAAAACATCACCGGCGATGCCGCGAACGAGCCGTCCATCTGCGTCGACCCGACGAATCCCAGCAAGATGGCCATCGGCTGGCGGCAGTTCGACAGCGTGTCGTCAAACTTTCGGCAATCGGGCTATGGGTTCAGCAGCGACGGCGGTGTGTCGTGGACATTTCCCGGCGTGCTCGAGAGCAACGTCTTCCGCAGCGACCCGGTGCTCTCGTTCGACGATGCCGGCGGCTTCTTTTACCTCAGCCTCCTCGAAACGTTTTACGACGACATGTGGCGCTCGCTCAATGGCGGCCAAAACTGGACCAACCTCGCCCCGGCCAAAGGCGGCGATAAACAATGGTTCACCATCGATAAGACCAGCAGCACCGGGCACGGCTTCCAATACCAATATTGGAGCACAAGCGGGAACAATTACGGTGGCCGCCAGTTTACCCGCTCCATCGATGGCGGCTTTACCTGGCTCAACCCCATTAACATCCCGCACACTCCCGCGTGGGGCACGCCCGACGTCGATTCCAACGGCCTTCTCTTCCTGGGCGGCGTCAACCTCAATACCGGACAGGTCTGGTGCATCCGCTCGAGTAACGCCCGGACTGCGGCCGTGACACCTACCTTCGATCAAAGCACCGCCGTGAACCTTGGCGGCGACATTGACTATAGCGACATCATTAATCCTGAAGGCCTCGCTGGCCAGGTCTTCCTCGCGGTCGATCGCTCCGGCACCAGCTTGAACAACCACGTCTATATGCTGGCCAGCGTGCAGCCCACCGGCTCCACCACCGGCACGGACGTCATGTTCGTGCGCAGCATCGACAGCGGCCAGACCTTCAGCAGCCCGGTCCGTATTAACGACGATCCCGTGAATCACAATAAATGGCATGGGCTCGGCACGCTCGCCGTCGCGCCCAATGGCCGCATCGACGTGGTTTGGCTCGATTCGCGCAACGCCGCCAATAACACCGACTCACAACTCTTCTATTCCTATAGCTTCGATGGCGGGAACACCTGGGCGCCTAACGTCGCGGTCAGCAACTTGTTCAACCCCTTCCTCGGTTACCCTAACCAGAACAAGATGGGCGACTACATCACCATCGTCTCCGATAACGCCGGCGGCCATGTCGCCTACACCGCCACCCTGAATTCCGAGGAAGACGTCTACTACGTGCATGTTGCCCCGATCGCTCCGGTGGCCCAAAGCGCCGTCTCCCGCAAGACGCACGGTATGGCTGGCACCTTCGACATTTCGCTGCCACTCACTGGCAACCTCGGCATCGAATGCCGCCGCGGTCCCACCCATCAGGTCGTCGTTAACTTCGCCGCCCCTGTCTCTGTCAGCAGCGCCGCGATCACCTCCGGCACCGGCAGCGTGGATAATTTCAGCGTCAGCGGATCGCAGGTGACGGTGAACCTTTCTGGCGTGGCCAACGCGCAGGCTATTACGCTCACCCTCCGCAGCGTGAACGACGGCCTGCATCTCGGCGATGTGCCCATCTCCATGGGCGTGCTCGTCGGCGACGCGACTGGAGACGCTGCCACCAATACTCTCGATATCTCCCTCACCAAATCAGTCTCGGGCCACGCCGCCGATGCGACCAACTTTCGAGCGGATGTGACGGTCGATGGAGCGATCAACGCTCCCGACGTCGGCCTGGTCAAAGCGAATTCCGGCACCTCGCTGCCCTGATTATGAAAACATTCTCTGCCATCATTATCCTTCTGCTGACCACGCCCTTTCTCCTCGCGCAGAATCGTGATGCCGAACAAGCCGTTCTCCAGGCCGAACACGACCTCTGCCAGGCCTACCAGAAGAGCGACGCCGCCGGCATCGCGCGCGGAGTGATGGAAGATTACACCCTGATCAACTCCCGCGGCCAAATGAGCACCCGCGCCGACGACCTCGCTGAAGCAAAGAAGCGCGACCCGCAATACGAGATCTTCGCCAACCGCGACATGAAAGTGCGCGTCCACGGCGACACTGCCATCGTCACCGGCATCACCCGCGCCAAAGGAGTATCCGGCGGCAAAGCCTTCGACGCCGAGTTCCTCTTTACCGACACCTTCATCAAAGACAATGGCCTCTGGCGTATCGCCGCCGGCCATGTCACCAAAATACCGCCCGCCAAAAATTAGCCGCGGCCGCTTTCGCGCCGCCAGTCGCTTCCCCTAATCCTCCTCGACAACTCGGCGTGGCAGGCGAACGTTGATCCCATGAGCTGGATGAACGAAATCGCCAACGTCTTGCAAAACTACGCCACCACCACCGGCCAGCCGGCCGCCCCGTCCGGTGACGTCGACAACCATTTCCAACAAGTGGCGCAAGCTGCTCCCGCCTCCGATCTCGCCAGCGGCCTCGCCGCCATGTTTCACTCCGATCAAACCCCGCCCATCCCCCAGATGATCAGCCAGCTCTTCGGCAACTCGAACAACAACCAGCGCGCCAGCCTCCTCAACACCCTCATGTCCAGCGGAGCCGCCGCCGGCATACTGGGTCAGCTCGCGCAATCCGCCGGCATCAACCTCCCCACCGGCGCTGGGAATAGCGCCCCCATCACCCCAGAAGCCGCCGCCCAGGTTACGCCCGAGATGGTGGAGCAAGCCGCCGCCCATGCCGAGCAACACGATCCCAGCGTCATCGAAAAGCTCAGCGAATTTTACGCCCAACATCCCACGCTCGTAAAAACCCTCGGCACCGCTGCTCTCACCATAGCCATGTCCCACATGGCCCGCCGCCGCAGCTAGCCCGAGCCACCGTCCTCCTTTGTAGGGCAAGCTTTCCAGCTTGCCGATGAGCGCCGCGAGAAGGCGCACAGAGGCAGGAATCTCACCACCGAGATCACAGAGCACACAGAGATTTCTGGGTCTCCAAGGTGCTGAAATTTTGGAGCGATGCTCATCGGCGGACGCCGCTGGATGTGTTCATTTACGAACCCTTCGATTTCAAAAAGGAATATGACCGAGCGGCCTGGCAATCAGTCATGGGAGATACGAAGGCGCCGGTGCTGGCATACGACGCGCTCCTCGAAATGAAGCAGGGTGCGGGACGGCCAAAAGATTTGCTCGATATTGAGGCCCAGCGGAAACTGGATCCTTACCGATGACGAAAGAAGAGCTTTACGCGCACCCCGGCTGGCAATGGTGCACATTTGAAGGCGCGGAGCTCCACACCTTGCTGCTGGGTCTCAAGAGCACCTTCCGCGAAAAACTGGAATGGCTCGAAGAAGCCGAGACGCTCAGCCTGCGCTTACGCGCCAGCCGGGAAAGAAGAAAAGTGGTGAGTGAAGAGTGATGAGTGCAGCGAGACGCGCCGGATTCGCTTTGCGTGCTTCACTCTTCATAACGTTCGGGATTTCAGCGTTTCAGCTTTTAGTTCCCGGGCATTCTGCTTCCTTTTCTCCAGATGCGATCCGAGACCAATAAGGAAACAGTTCAGCGCTTTATGGTCGCGCTCGGGGATAGAGTGACCGGCCCGGGTCGCATTTATTTTACCGGAGGAGCCACCGCAGTCCTTCACGGATGGCGCAAAAGCACCATCGATATTGATCTCAAGCCCGACCCGGAGCCCGCGGGACTTTTCGAAGCCATCGCAACGCTGAAAGATGAATTGGACGCGAACGTCGAGTTGGCCAGCCCGGACGATTTCATTCCCGCCATTCCCGGTTGGGAGGATCGCTCCGTTTTTATCGCCCGCCATGGCGCGGTCGATTTCTTTCACTACGATCCTTACGGCCAGGCGCTCTCAAAATTGCAGCGCGGACATGACCGCGACCTGCTCGATGTCCGGGCCCTGATCAGAACAGGCCTCGTGGAGCCTAAGCAACTACTGGAGATGTATGGCCGAATCGAGCCGGAGCTGCTCCGTTATCCAGGCATCGACCCACGATCATTTCGCGCGGCTGTTCTCAATTTCCTGCATGAAAACCGCTGACGCCTTCGCCCACCTTCCTGGCGCCGCACTTATCCAGCAAGGGCTGACTGACGTGCAAGCTGGCCGGCGCACTCCTGCCGCCTGGCTGGTGCAGATTGGCAGCCAGCGACTGGCCCGCGCAGGACTTCCGCTGCTCCCGGAAAAGGAAGACGGCGCTCACGCTGAAGTTCAACTCTACCGACTTCTGAGATCGCAAGGCGGCGACGCTTACTCCCGCTACAATTCACTCCTTCGTGAGCTGGTCAGCTTCGAACAGGCGCTGGACTTCGAGATGACCCGCCAAATGCGTATTGCGGGCGTTTGATTTTCGCCGTTTAGCCTGTGCTCTGCCCGTCGCGAAGAAACGGGTTTTTCCTTCGTCCCTATTCCTGGGTCCGCCTGATTCAACAAGCGAGTCCTCGTCACTCTTCACTTGTCACTCATCACTTTCCTTCTTAGTTCGCGACGTGGATGAATCGAGTGTGCGCGCCAGGGGGAAAACTTTCGCGACGCGGCGCGTGCTCGGAATCGACTTCTTCGACGGGACGGTGGAGGAGGCGGTCGATTGGGTGTCGGCGCATGGCGGGCTGGTGGTGGCGCCGGCGGCGCCTTCGATGATCGCGCTGCAGGAGGACGCGGCCTATCGGCGCGGGGGGGCCGGGGGCGACCTGGGGCTCGGGGGGTGGGGGTGGGGGGGGGGGGGGTGGTGGGTGGGGGTGGGTTGCTGCCCCCCGACTTGCTGGGTTATGGCCAGGGTGTCTTTTTTTTGTGGGGGCCG